>CAZNUL010000005.1:0-99530 GCA_964576205.1 uncultured Fimbriimonadaceae bacterium
CCTGGTCGGGGGTGGCTTGGGCCGGCCCAAGGTCAACTTGCAGACCATATGCCGTGGTTTGTCCAAAGCAGAATTGAACGTAGGGCGGGAAGTTGCCGGGATCGTTGGCTCGCGTGTAGCGGCCATCGACGATCAGCGGCTTGTGTCCCGGAAATAGAGTGTATACGGGAGATCCGACTGGCCATCCAGCCGCGTCGATGACATCGGTCGGCAGAGTGTTTCCGTCCTCCTCGACAACGGGCAAAATGGCCATCTGGGCGCCGTACCAAAGACCGATCGCCTGAGCGCTCGTGCCTAGGTTCGTCTCCTGCCAGAGAATTCGGGCAGCATCGCCGATGACATCGATGCGTGCGAACGTGTCGATGTTATCGCCGATATTCTCAACGACCTCGTACCGACCGCTGACGCCCTCGAAGAACTTATTGGTAATGCCGGCGCCAAAAAGCGCGCTCGTAATCGCTCCTGATGCAGGGTCCTTTCGAATGGTCGTCGCATACGACCAGTTACCCGCCATGTCCTGCGGCATGCCCATCGTGTACTGCATGTTGTTGTCGATGGGGTTACCGGCGTTGTCGTCTTGAATCGAACCGAGGGGACCGCTGGCGAAGCCGATGCGGCCCGGGATCGGATAGCTGACGGTGGCGTGAATCGGGCACTGAGTCGGAGGCGGAGTACCTGTGCCCCAGTAAGACACTGTGCCAACCGCGCCGTCGGAGCAGCGAAACAGCAGATTTGCCCGAGAATTGAAGATGTAGGGAGTGCTATACGGAGTCGGGAGCGTATGGCAGACACCCCACCCCAGGAAGTTGATCCCGGGATCGGAATTCTGCCCGAAAGCAAACGCGGCGCCCGATAGGCACCCCAGGGCTAGCAGAGTCTTAGCAAGAGTGCGAGTCATTCAGTTTTTCCTCTTTCTAGAAGCCCATCCCGCAACCTTGCGGTGCAGGATGGGCCAACGTTCCCTAGTTTAGTGACGAATTCCCGGCGGTGGCGGAGGAGTTGCAGCTCGCGTGAACTGGCTCGTCGGGCCCACGATGTAGTGATTGCCGGCGCTGTCGGCGATCGGACCCGGCGAGTCCACGACGTTCCGAACTCCGACCCGCCAGAACACCGTGGTGCCTTGGGCGATGTCCTGGTACAGATCGTTGTTGGTGGTAAGGCTCACCACGCTCGTCGCGCTCGATACCAGTTTGGCAACCGAACTGCCGGCGGGGATGTGGGCCAACTGGGTCCCGCTCCTCGGGAAGGTCGGGCTAAGCGATTCCTCGACGACGTACTCGAGCGTCAGGTTCGCACCCGCAGTATTAGCGGAAGAGAACGAGAACGTGATCGTCTGGGTCGTCGTGTCGTAGCTGACCTGCTTCGGAATGCTCGTGTTGTTGGCGGGCGCCTGGCCGATGGATCGAACCAGCGGGCTGGCGAGTCCTGTCGCAAAGGTTTGCGGAGAAAGGAAGTAGCAGTCGGTCGTGCCGCCTGTTCCCGTTCCGGTACCGGTTCCAGTACCCGTGCCGGTGCCGGTTCCTGTGCCGGTACCCGTGCCAGTGCTACCCGTTCCGGTGCCGGTGCCCGTGCCGGTGCCTGTTCCCGTGCCGGTTCCCGTTCCGGTGCCGGTGCCTGTTCCGGTACCAGTTCCGGTGCCTGAGCCGGTGGCGCCAGTCGTGCCGTCCGGCAGATCAAGCGAACTCAACTTATAGACCAGCTCGATTCGATACTGATAGGCGTGTCCCGGAGGAGGGCCGCCGGCATCCGTCGCAAGCGCCGTGCTCGGCAGAGCCGTGACGTTGCAGGTGCTTCCGCCGGTTACCCCGTTAAAGGAAGTCAGCGGTGCGTAGTTGAGGCTCGTCCGGTTGGTCTGGGTCGAGACATCGTGAGCCGACAACTGGTTGCCCTGAACGGTCAGAATCGGCGAGTCGATGATGTCGTTGCGCCAAATCTGCCACTGGACGTTGTTCGCATTGGCTCGATGGAAGATGTCGGTGCCCCAATTGAGACGAACCGAAGGATCGCCGGTAGCATCCGGGAACATTTCGGGCTGCGCCTGCAAGGTGTTAGCGCCGGCATCTCCGTTACCCCGGCCGCCGCCGAAGAGGACCGCGCCGAGCGCGACGAGCAAGAGGATTTGGACAAACCCGCCCGGATTCTTGTGCTGGGCGTAGTGGACGCGATCCGCATTGCCCTTGCTGTCAAGGCTGATGACCTGCGGGTATTCAAAAATGACGCGGATCCGGTCGCCTGGCTGAACGCCAAGGAAAACTCGATCCGGGTGCAGATAAGCCTGATCTGGCTCGACGTCTGTAATCGTACCGGTGGCAACCTGCTGGCGGCCACGAATGACAACGGCCTTCTGGCCCTTCTTGAAACCGGAGCGGGTGCCCTTGTTTACGAGGACGGTCTCCTCGGTCGTGTTAAGGACAGTGCCCGTCGGCAGCGTTTGGCTTCTAATCGAGTTGACCGCGTCCACCGCGGCCGCGCCAATCGCGTCATTAACGATCGTCTCGTTCGGCACGTCGTTACCGCGGACGGTCGATCGGGTAACCACGCCGGCTCCGTTAACGGCCAGACCGGAGGCCACGTCGATAATGTTGACGTTCTCCCCTACGACGGCTTGCTTGCCGCCGTTCGACAGAATCTTATAGCCGATGACTTCGCCGGTAACGACCGTGCTCGCATGGACTTCCTGGGCAAGACGCAGGATGCTCGTGGAATCGGTGACGGGCAAGATGATGCCCAGATTCTCGGCCGCGCGCTTGACCTGCTCTTGGGGAACGACGTCGTATTGGCTTGATTTCGACAGCTCGGACGCGACGTCATCCGCAGCAGTAGTGCCCAGGTTGGGCATGCCAGGGGCGCCCTTTGGGTCGACGACGAATGGCAAGACTGCCCACGTCGGTTGAGTTGTCAACTGCGCCTGCGCCCTACCCAATAGCATCAGGGTGAACGTCGGCAACAGCAGCGCCATAACCGCAATTTGACCAGCCACTTTACCAGGTAACGATTTGATGAACCGCCTCACTATGACGAGTCCTCCTTAGTCAATCCTCTGCTTCTCTCGTTGCTCGAGACGAATGGCGGCGCTTGCATATCCACTTTCGATCTGGCCAACCCATTCAAAACCCGAAGCCTCGACAAACCCCTCATGAAGTGCAATCGCAAACCTCACGGCAGGACAGCCGAGTCGGGTTGGAGTATAGCACGCCTATCTCGAACGCGCAATGCCCTAACACAAATCCCGCTGTGCTGCAACGGTCACACTTCGCTTGACGGCGCACTCCTCCTGATTCGTTCGGATAATGGAGTCGGCAAACGCGGTTTTTGCTCTCGATGTCAATTGGGTTCTAATCATCTTGATTGCCGCCTCCTCATCGCCAAATCGGGCGATAAGCCGGCGTAGCTGCTCGCGTTCGCCACAGGTCACCACCCAAACTCGGTCGAATTCCCCCTGCAGGCATGTTTCGATCAATAAAGGGACTTCCAAAAACTCGACCGGGGTTTCCCGGATCATCGCCAAGATCAAGGGATGGGTAATCCGGTTGACGGCCTGCCTAATCTCGGAGTCGGCCAGCCGCCCCCGAAGGAACTCCGGCTTTACCGGAGGTTGGACTCCAAGAAGGGACGCCAACCTGATCTGAGTCGCGTCCAAGCTAAAAACCTGCCGGGCGATGTCGTCGGCGGAGCCGGCACTATATCCCAGTTCGCGGACGTAGTCTAGAACCGTAGACTTGCCTTCTCCGATACCGCCGGTGATCGCCACTCGCCTCAATAGGCTTTCATTATGGAGTGCCGCCCAAGGCCACGCCCGAACCCCTCACTTGCGATCCGCCAGTAAACCTGTAAACTCGATGACCATGAGACCAACTTCCCTCGCGCTCGCCGGCGCGACGCTCCTGATTAGCTTCCCCGTTTCAGCCTTTGGCCAGAGCGATGTCGTCAAAGGAAACCCGAAGGATATCGTCAAGGTGGCAGAGGACGTCGAGCGCACCTACCGCTCTTTCAAGATGGTCTCACTCGAGGGCAACTATCGGATTCAGTGCCCGTTCCCACTGGACCCAAGCGGGATCGGCCGTGGCGGAGGCACCTTGGCGTCCTACTTCTGGTCGCCGACAAGATTCCAAATCGACTACCTGGTCTTTTCAACTCACGCGTCTAAAAGGGGCTACCCAGACGACGAGTGGATCATCTTTGATGAAAAGGGGCATGACCGCGTCGGCGCCGAGGTCGGCCCAAACACCAAGTTCTCTCCGAAAAGCGGTCTTTTCGATATTTCGACCGACGCGGCGCTCGTCGAAGCCTGGCCGAGCCGGTTTCCAAAACTCATTAACTCATCGTTCGTGGGCGGCAACGCGACACTCAGCCGGTATGTTAAAGCGCTGGTTCGGGGTGTCGGCGGCTACCACCTGGTCCTCACTAGACGAACTCTGCGCATCGATGCCCGGAACGTCCCGCAGGTCATCCTTAACGCGACCAGGCAGAAGAGCGCCCGGTACGCCGCCTCGACCGTCGCCATGACCTTCAACGTCGGCGTGCCCACTCTTCCCGTGGAGATCCGAACCACTTATGGCAGCATCACCAAGATCGAATGGAACGGCTCCTGGAAGAACAACCAGCCGGCTTGGGCAATGCCAAAAACGCCACATACGATCGGACCGGTTGGCAAGAAGCATTAGCCAGCCTTTCGAGTGTAGATTCAGGACTCAGGCGCAGCCAGCCTCCGAACTCTTAAAGTGTTAAACTCGGGCTGAGTGAAGTCCGGCCGGCTCTGTCAATTCCTTTATGAGCTTGCGCTCCTCCTCGCAGTCTTAGTTTTCGGCCTAGCCGGGTTGCATCGGTCGGTTACACGCTCCATACAGATCGACCAAGTCTCCGACTCGACGCATGCCGTCTTTACCGATCCGAGGGCAGCTTCGTTCGTTCCCGGCGACTGGTTGGCCGTCTATCGCTTTAACCCAGACTGGAAGTCGAAGATCGGAGATGCGAGGGTCGACTCGGTTGCCGGCGACCGGGTCGCCTTCACCTATGAGCCCAAGCCGTGGGAACTTGGCCGGCATGGCGTCGTCGTGAGCGCTTCCGGCAGAGGCGTCACGGTCAACCTCGGATCGAACCTCGACTTCAAGTCTGGCGACAGCCTCAATGTCTATCAGGGCCAGCTCGCGGTTGGCAGGCTGGTCCTCACCAGGGTCGGGCCGGACTCGTCGGAGGCCGACGTCGTTCAGACGGTGATCCCGATCACCCCTGGCCTTGGGGTCAGCGAGTGGCAGGTACCGACTCAGATCCTGGTCTTCAGAAACTCGACGCTCGATGTACTCGAACCCGCGAGCTTGTTGTTGCTGATCGCGGTCTACAGCCTGGCGTGGCTGCGCCTCAAGCGCTCGCCGCTGGTTTGGCTAGGCGAGTCGGTAAGGTCTGCGTTGGCAAGGGTCTTTCCAGGACAAGAACCACCAAAGGCGACCGGCGCCACCTCGAAGGAACGAAGGCTCGCTGCGCTCCGAACCAGTTCGGCCCCAACGACTCCGTCCGTGTCCACTCTCGCGGCTCACGCGATCCTCGGGATTCCGGTCGTCTGGTTCGGCGTTCGTTTCACGGTGGCGATGATCGTTTTCTGCCTGGAACGGGTTGTCGACGTCCTCGCTCCTGGCTCCGCCGCCGATCTCGAGTCGGCCGGTCGCTTTGTTTACGAGAATTTGGTCTGGTTTTACTTAGCCGGGGGCCTGGCTTACTTGTTCGTCCTGTTCAAGACTCGGACGTCGCCAGTCTTGGTGTTCTGGCGGAGGATTGGCTTTAAGGGCGGCCCCTTGAAAACGATGCCGGCCGGCCCGTCTCGCGACTGGACGATCTGGCTGCTTCATCTGATCATCGCCTATGCCTTCGCCTATTCCCTATTTTCCTTCATTCAGGGCAATTTCAAGGATGCTTTGAAGGTTGCTTGGCCCGGGTCGGGAATTGAGTTGACCGGCGCATTCGACTTCAAGACCCCAAGTGCGATCCCGGACTACTTCGCGAGCCTCTTCATGGCCACCGCCTATATGCTCACCCACGCCCCTCGGTTCGCCGATACCGAGGCCGCCTTCACGCTCATCCGGGACTTGGTTTTCAACCTCACGATTTTCGGCTGCATCCTAGGCTACGGCCACTCGATCCTCGGCTACCTTTGGGGCAAACGAATCCGCAACCTGGATTTCACCGTCACTGGTTGGATCACAAACGCAATCTGTTACGGCCCTCTGCTTGGATTCGTCATTCAGGCCGTCGCCCTGCAGATGCAGCGTGACGTCAGCTTTGGCCGGTTAGCGCCCCTGACGCCGACCCCGTGGCTCGGGCCAAGCCCTCAGTTCGGCTCGGGCTTCATGGCCAACGCGACGCTGAGCGTCGAACTGCTCTTGAATGTTCTTTATATGCTTTCGATTTTCAACCTGGGGAAGATGTTCGGCGTCATGACCGACAAGGGCGTGCGAACCTCAGGCTTCTATAGCGTCGTCCGGCATCCGAGCTATACGCTCGAGGCGTTCATGTTCGCTGCCCTCTGGCTTAGCGGGATCACGTCCTGGTACCAGTGGATGGCGATCGCCATCATCTTCTTCTTAACCTATTGGATCCGCTCCGAACGCGAAGACGATTTCATGGGCGCCTCCAACTCGGATTACGAACGGTACCGGTCGGCGACGCCCTACAAGTTCATCCCAGGACTGTACTGACGGGCTGATCCCGAGGTGAAAACGGACCCGGACCGGTCATCGGGCAAGGCGCCGAAGAGGATGACGAGCCTGAAAACCCTATTGGATTATCGGGCCCCTACTTTTCCGCGCTTTCTTCGTGTTCCTCTTCGGTCTTGGCTTCGGCTCCCTCTCCAGCCTCGTCCTCGTCGTCTTCGCGGCCCAGGAAGCCCTTGAGCATTCCAAGCCGCTCGCCGATCGTGGCGCCACCGGTAGCAAATCCGCGCCGTGCACCGGCTACGTCCTCGAAGTCCTCGTCGTAATCGCGTCCACCGCGGCCCTTCTTCGCGCCTTTCTTGCCGCCGGCCTTGCCGCGCTTATCGCCGCGCATGTCGTCATCGTAAGAGGGAGGCGCGCCTCCGCCCGTCGATTCGCGTCCACCGGAGTAAGATCCGCCACCACCGCCGCCACCGAGGGCGCGCATGCTGAGAACCATTCTCCGCTCTTCGGGACGCAAGTCTATAATCTGGGCCTCGACTTCTTGAGCCTCCGCAACGACGTCTTCCGGCCGTTTGACCCTGCGAACGCTCATTTCGCTGACCGGCATGAAGGCTTCCGCCCCCTCCGGCAGCTTGATAAAGGCGCCGCTTTGGACGATCCGGCCGATCGGTACCGTAAGGTTCTGGCCGACACGATAGTTTTGCCGGATCAAATTCCAGGGATCAGGAAGCACCTGCCGGTGGCCAAGGCTGATCTTCCCCGCCGAGGCGTCGAGCCTCAGGACCATCACCTCGATCTTCTGGCCCTCTCTGAACATCTCCTTCGGATGATTAATCCGCATCCAGCTCATTTCAGAGATGTGGAGGAGGCCGTCGACGCCGCCGAGATCGACAAACGCTCCGTAGTCGGTCAGCCGGCGAACCGTACCGGTCAGCCGGTCGCCAGGGTGAACCTTCGTAAAGATCTCCTCTTTCGCACTGGCCCGGCGCTCCTCTTCGGCTTGCCGATTTGACAAAACCACCTTCTTTCGCTCGCGGTCGATCTCAATGACCTTAAGCTGCAGAGGTTGGCCAACGTACTTCTCGATATTGCGAAGCTTGCCGCTGCCGACATGGGTGGCTGGAACGAACCCGCGAACGCCAACGTCGACGACGAGGCCGCCCTTGACGCGGTCGACAACCTGGGCCGTGATCATCTCCTGAGTGCGGAAAGCATCTTCGATGCGATCCCAGGCTTCCTCAAAGTCCGCCCGCTTTTTAGAAACGAGCGCATTTCCCTCGGCGCCGCCTTCCGGCCGAAGAACGATGACGTTGATCTTGTCGCCAACGCTAAAGTGGTCACGTGCCGACTCGATGTTGTCGTCGGTGAGCTCGTGCAGGGGAACGACGCCTTCGGCTTTCGTACCCAGATCGACGAACACCTTATCCTTGTCGACTTGGATGATGGTCGCTTCAATTCGATCGCCCTTGGAAAGCTTCTTGAACGAGGAGTCGGTGTCGTCCTGGCCGCTCTCCATCGCGTTCATGTAAGACTCGAAGAGAGCTGCGTCGTCCTCGCGGCTGGCGGCAGGCGCCGACACGGCGGCGACGGCGGGAGCGCGCTCCGGTTGCGCAGTCGGCTCCGGTTCCTGGGCAGCGGGCTCCTCGGCGGCATGCTCGGCCACAACCGGCGCAACGACCTCTGGCTGAGCAGGCGCCTGCTCGGCCGCCGCCGGCTCAGCGGCTACGGGTTCGGGCGCTGGCTCGGGTTCCGGTTCGGCGGGTATGGCCGGCTCATCGGCAGGCGTGGCGGGCTCGGAGGCAGGTTCGGCAGCATCACCTTCGGAAGCAGCAGCCGGCTCGGCGGAAGCCGTCGTCTCGTTGTGTGGCGTATGGAGCGCCTGGGCGGTGTCGGGCGCCGTGCCGGCTTCCTCAACCGGTTTCGGGGTCTCCTCCCCCGTCGGCGTCTGGGTGTCGTCGATCATCATGTGGGTCTTTCTCGAAATCGCTCCAATAAAGAAGTGCGTCTATCCTACCAGATTAGGCTTGCCGAGACGGGAAAGCGGCAACCTTCGACGCGCCCTTTTGGCAGCCCAAGCCGTCTATAGGCGATTCCAGTCCTTTGTTGTTGCGTACAGCTCACGATACCGTCTGTATGCATCCAAGTATCCATCAGTTTTCGGAGCAACCTCGGAACGAAGCTTGACGACTTCCCGGCAAGCTTCGCCAACATCGGGCCAGAGGCCGATGCCGACGCCGGCCAGTATCGCCGCCCCGAATGCCGGCCCCTCGTCCACCTCGAGGGTTTGGCAAAGGGCTTCGAACGCATCCGCCAGCATCTGAATCCAGAACCTGCTCTTCGCCCCGCCGCTGGTCACCCTGATCTCCTCGACCCTCGCCCCCAGGCCCTTAACGAGATTCAAACAATCCAGAAGACCGAAGGTCATTCCCTCGAAAACCGCGCGGCTGAAGTGAGCATGCGAATGGGCGAGCGAGATGCCTGCGAAGGCGCCCTTCGCAAAGGGATCGTTGTGAGGGCATCGCTCTCCGGTCAGGTATGGAAGGAAGGTTAGCCCGTCGCTGCCCGGAGAGACGCTCTCCGATTCGGCCGCGAGCTGGTCGTAGTTCATGCCTCCGCCAAACGCATCTCGATACCAACGGAGCGCTCCGCCGCAGCTCAGCATAACCCCCATGGCATGCCAACCGCCGTTGGCGTGACAGAACGTATGGGCGGCGCCGGCGGGCTCGTATTGAGGGCTGTCGATCGCCGTGAAGACGACTCCGCTTGTGCCGAGGCTGACGCTAATCACTCCCGTCCGGACCGCGCCGGTACCGACGGCCGCGGCTGCCTGGTCTCCCTCACCCCCAACAACTGGCGTGCCTTTGAAGGTTTTGGCGGTCACCTCGCTGGATTCAAAGCACTCGGGAAAGAGGTTGGGATCAAGGTCCAACAGGGCCATCAGCTCTGGGGACCACTTTCGCTTTGGGACATCGAAGATTCCGGTTCCGCTGGCATCGCTGACCTCGGTCTTCATCTCGCCCGTGAGCTTCAACCGGATGTAGTCCTTAGGCAGCAAGACGTGCTTGGTCTTCTGGTATTGGGAGAGTTCGTGGTTTCTCAGCCATAGGATTTTCGGGAGCTGGAACCCGGTGAGCGGCGGGTTACAAGTGATCTCCATGAGCCGCTCGCGCCCAACGGCGCGGTCTATTTCCTCGCACTCTTCAAACGTGCGCTGATCGTTCCATAGGATCGCGGGCCGAACGACGTCCAATCGGCCATCGAGAAAGACCGCGCCATGCATCTGACCGGTCAGTCCAATCCCGTCCACACTTGACTCATCGATGTCGGCTAGGCACTTTTGGACGCCGGCCCACCAATCCTCGGGATTCTGCTCGGACCACCTCGGTCGGGGAACCGAAAGCGGATATTCGGCCGACGCCTGCTTCAGGAGTCTGCCGTGTTCGTCGACGAGCAAAACCTTGCAGCCGGACGTCCCGATGTCGATGCCGAGGAGCTTTGGCATGTCTTCGATTTTGGCCAGGTAACTTGCCATTTGTGCGCAAGGGTGTGATCGACGTCGGCTCGAATTCAGTCTTGCTGACGATCGAGGAGCTGACGCCGCAAGGGTGGATCCCGATCTACGAACGCACGGACGTTACGTCTTTGGGTGAGGGGACCAAGGAGACGGGGCTGCTCTCGGCAGAAGGGATGCGGCGCACCCTCGAGGCCCTTCGAGATGACTTTCAGAGGGCTTTTGAACTTGATTGCCACATATTAGTAGCCTGTGCTACTATGGCCGCCCGCATCGCGCGGAACACCCCCGAGTTTCTTGAGCGAGCCCAGAAGCAGGGCACTCCCGTCTCGGTTTTGCCCGGAGACGAAGAGGCCCGCCTTGGGTTTCGATCGGTTGCCGATGATCTCGTGTTCAGCGCTCATTCGCGGATTTCGATCATCGACGTGGGGGGCCAAAGTACCGAACTCGTGACGGCGGACCGCTCTGGCGACGAATGGATCGTCCTGTTTCAGCGCAGCTTTCCGATCGGAACGCTCGGACTTCGCGGAGGCGCCCTTCACGAAGAATCGCCCGATTCTCGCGCGATTCTAAGGGCGGTCTGCGATATCGATGACGTGATCGGACTGGTCTACTTGCCTAACGAGGTCGGGCACGCGATTGCGCTAGGCGCCACCGGCACCAACCTAGTCACCGTGCGGGATCGAATCACCACATGGGATCCGACGAGAGTCCATGGCGCCTGGCTGGACTATGAGGAGATCAGCAAAGCCGTGAGCTGGCTTTGCGCAATGACGGACGCCGAGAGGCGGGCGCTGCCCGGGATGGAACCGGGCCGAGAAAAAACCCTGCACATCGGCGCGCTGATTCTCGAGCGATTTCTACACGCGACTCGTGGAATCGGCTGTTCGGTGAGCGTCCGCGGCTGGCGTCACGCTCTTCTCGAGCAGCCGGAGCAACCGAAGACATAATAAAGTAACGTGTTTAGGGACAAGCTCCCGAAGGAACGGGTCGGCCTCATCTGCCTGGCTTGCTTACTTGTCGCTGCGACCGCCTATTCATTGGTCAAGGGTCAAAGACGGCCTGCGCCAATCGTCTTCGAGTCCGCGCCGAACCGCTCGCAAAAACCGATCGATGCGCCGAAGCAACCTTTTGCATCGATGCCTTCCGGGCCATCTGATACCGGTACGGCCGAGGTGATCGTCGATGTCTCCGGGGCGGTGACCACAAAGGGACCGGTTCACCTGCCGGCAGGGTCGCGAGTGGAGGACGCGCTAAGAGCCGCCGGCGGCGCCCTACCCAGTGCCGATCTTCAAGGTCTTAATCGCGCGGCAAAGCTGATCGACGGCACCCAGGTCTATGTCCCCTATGAGGGAGCGGGACCGGCCGTCGCCGATGTTGCGGAACCCTATAAGGGCGGAACGATCGCCGACGCCTATAGTGCAGCGGCCAATAGCGCCCCAGCACACGGGACTGGTGCGCGAACCAAAAAAGAACCTCCTTCCCACCCAGTCGGCCTCAACTCAGCGACTCTAGAAGAGTTGGAACAGCTTCCAGGCATCGGGCCCGCCAAGGCCCAGAGGATCCTCGACTACCGCAAGGAACACGGCGGATTCAGCTCCATCGATGAACTTACGGCCGTTAAAGGGATCGGGGAGAAAAGCCTCGCCGCGATGCGGAAGTATCTCAAGCTTTAGGATATCGGCCCCCAACACCCCGACACTCCAACACTCCAAGGCCTCAACGCCCCAACGCCCAACGGCCTCGTCATCCCGGTGGCGCGGTACCATCTGGCTTCTGTGCCCAAGGCTGGGCTAAGTTCCAATGGCAAAGAGGGTTACCGGTTCCGTCCTAAACGTCAACCTCCCGCCCATCATCGGCATCTTTCTAACCGTCTTTATCGACCTCCTGGGATTCGGCCTTTTCATTCCCGACTTGCAGCTCAGGGGTCGCGAGTTTGGGGCAAGCGGATTCACGCTCGGTCTCGTGCTCGGCAGCTTTAGTCTTGCCCAACTCGTGACGGCTCCCCTGCTCGGCAGGATCAGCGATATCTACGGACGCCGTCGCGTGTTGTTGATCACGACCGTGCTCTCTGTGGTCGCTTACGTGATCTACGCTCACGCGACCGACATTTGGTGGATCGTGGGATCGAGAGTCGTTTCCGGAATCGCGGCCGCAAACGTTGGCGTCGCTTTCGCATATGTTGCGGACATTACGTCTCCGGAGGAGCGTGCCGGTGGCATGGGAGTGGTCGGTGCAGCTTTCGGTCTTGGCTTTGTTCTCGGGCCTGGAATCGGCGCCGGGCTCCTCGCGGCCGGAAACAATAAACCGCTTATCCTCGGATACGTCGGTGCGGCCCTTGCCGCGATCAACTTCGCCTACGTTCTGCTTCTCTTGCCGGATTCGGCCCAGCACCAAGCCGAAGCCGGGAGCAGCTACTTAAAGCATTTCGCCGGGTCCTTCAAGGTTCGCGGGCTCGCAATCATGTTCCTGATGTTCTTCGCGGCCCAATTTGGCTTCACGAACCTAGAGAACACTTTTTTCCAGTTGCTTGCCCAAAAGGACTGGATCTATCGGCTGTCCAACTCCGAAGCGAGAAGCGCAGGCGCGATCATCCTCACGCTGGTCGGCGTTGTCATGGTTGTGATGCAGGGCTATGTCGTGCGGCGGCTGACTCCGAAATACGGCGAGGTCAAGCTCCTGCGGCTCGCCTACATGGGAATGGCGCCTTCCTTGGCGCTCGCTCCCTATCTGCCTCTCTGGATCCCGATGCTCGCAGGCGTCGTTTTTCTCGGGACATGCACCGGACTCGCGCAGCCAAGCCTGAGTTCGTTGATATCTCGAGCGGCTGCTCGAGATGTTCAGGGTGGAGTTCTCGGAGTCAATCAGTCGCTAGGGGCGCTCGCGAGATTCCTCGGGCCGCTGGTCAGCAACTCGCTATTCGTGCACGCCCCGTACTACCCATACCTCCTCGGATCGGCGATCCTGATCTTGCCGGCGAGCCTTTCATGGAAGCTGAGGCAGCCGGCTCAAGAGCGCGTATCGTATGTACCGATCGAAGCGTAGCGGTATTCTGTGCCAACCTGCGAACTTTCCCATTTTTTTGGCGTTCAAATGGGGAAGGCAAAAAGATAGTGGAAATTCCAGTGGGAGAGCACGTCAGGACGGATCGCAGCGGGGTCGGGATGACCCTGGGGGTGGTGACCTTCCTTGTGGGTGTTGTTCTTCTTCTCCTCACCTTTAAGCTCGCCTACGATCTCTTTAGCGTGCCGCCAAGCGGCGTCGTAGCTCTGACCAAGGACCAAGCGGTCGACCTTGGGAAGTCGAGCGCCAATCTGGCGAGCATCGCGATACGCGTGGTCCTCCTCATTGTCATGGGACTCATGGGCTCGCTCGTCGCTAACCGCGGTGTCTCCCTTTTCACCGGCAGCCGGACGAAGCGGCACCGCGAATAGCCGAATGGGAGGCTTGCCCCTCGGGGGAGCGAGAGGCCAAATCCGCGGCTCCATCCTATGAAGCGCCAAAAAACCGTTTCAACGACAAGCGACGCACGGCGGGGGAGCCGGTTGCCAATCGCCTGATACTTCGACGGTGAGGTAGAATCCCGCGTTCACAACTTTAAGGTAAGCAAACGGGACCAGCCAGTATGAAGCGAACTTTCCAGCCAAATAACAGAAAGAGGAGCAAGACGCACGGGTTTCGCGTTCGAATGCGAACGACCGATGGTCAAAACGTGCTCAAGCGACGGAGACTTAGGGGCCGCAAGAGGATCTCGGCGTAACGAGGTCACACACTATCGGCCCGGTCGCGAAGCGCAACGACTTGATCCGGCGCTAACAGATGAAGCAATGCACGGCCCGACCAAGCGGCGTTTCGACGAGATTTTCGATAGAGGAAAGCGGGTTCAAGGCAGATTCTGCAGACTCAGCGCGTTGCCTGGAACTGGGATGACCGGTTTCGCGACGGCCAAGAAGATCGGGTGCCACGCCCGCCGCAATCGACTTCGGAGAAGATTTCAAGCCGCCTTCCGCGAGATCGATTTCAAACCTGAGCGGCCACTAGACCTAATCGTGATCATCGGAGCCGGCGCGTTGGACGTAGAAGTCGCGGAGGTACGAGAAGAGCTGAGCGCTCTACTGGAAAAGATCAAGTTCAGATGGGCGTGCGAATCGGAGTGTTCCTAATCCGCTGCTATCAAAAGGGCACGCGATGGATGCCGCCGACATGCCGGTTCGAGCCCAGTTGTTCGAACTATACGTTGGAGGCGGTGCAACGGTACGGACTCTTAAAAGGTAGTTGGATGGGAGCGAAGAGAATCCTACGCTGCGGCCCCTGGCATCCGGGAGGATACGACCCGGTCCCCTAGATTCGGATTGCGGCTTGAGCAACGAGCATCACCGATACCCGGATTGTGAAATCTGAAATCAAAATTGTATGAGTAAACAGCAACCTCCCCGGCAGAACTGGATACAGATGCTGCTGATCTTCAGCGCGGTCTGGCTCGGCATGATGCTGTTGCGTCCTCAGCAAGGTCCGGCCGAAGTCCGTACGTCGCAGCAAATCCTTGGCGACATGAGCCGCCCGATCGCGCCTCCGACCCCCCAGATGGGGCAGGAATGGGACATGACCAAGGGCGACATGGCTTGGGCCAATGCGACGCTCAACTGGTACACGCTCTCCCAGATCAAGAACATCTATGAGAAGAAGGTAGACGAGGAGACGGCGACTAAGGAGAAGGGCCTAAAAGACAAGGGCGCAATCAAGCAGATCGAGGACTCGGCCAAGGGAGCCAAGTTACAGGGCGACATTCTTCTGTCCGATGCTCAATACAAATATGCCCTTGCCCACAACGACACGGCGGCCATGCGGAATGCCTACAATTCCCTCGCCGGCGATGTTCGCAGCTATCAGAGCAGTCCTCTTGCCGCTCAGCCGTTCCCAATCCCGGCGGCGGCGCTTCAGCCCGAGCGATTCCCTTGGCGTCAATGGTCGCTGACGGAGCTAAACGACAAGATCGTCGGGGACTTATCGGCGCGCAACAAAGTCGATCTGGTCTACGGCGTCTTTCCGGGATATCAGATCATCGACGCGCTCGTCAATCTGACCGGCCGCGTACCTGGATTCAGCTACGCCTTCGCCGCATTCCTCTTAGCCCTTTGCGTCCGCATCATCGTGGCTCCCCTCGTGCAGAAACAGCTCATGTGGGGCCGCAAGATGCAGCAGCTGGCGCCGCTGGTCAACGAGATCAAGAATGAGTTTAAGGACAAGAACGGCAAGGTTGCCAATTCGCCGGAGATGCAACAGCGCACGATGGCCTTGTATCAGGAGTACGGCATCAACCCTCTCGCCGGCTGCTTGCCTGCCGCGATCCAGTTCCCGTTGTTCATCACGGTTTACCAGTTCATGCTGCACTATCAGTTCGCGTTTCGGGCGGGCACCTTCCTCTGGGTGAATCCGAGCACGAGCGCGGCAACTCACGGGTTCTTTGCTCCGACGTTGGGCGACCGGGATTACCTGCTCATCATCCTTTACGGGATCTCGATGATATTCTCGACCCTCCTCATGCCCGTGAGCGACCCGACCCAGGTCAAGCAGCAGAAGATGATGGGCATCGGCATGGGACTTCTCTTTACGGTCTTCATGTTTACGGGAGCCTTTCCAACGCCGGCCGCATTCGTTCTCTATTGGGTCTTTACGAACCTACTGGCCACCGCCCAATCGCTCCGCGCTTATCGTCTGCCGATTCCGCCGCTCGAGAAGGTTAATACCAAGTCGGGAGGGGTCTTCCCGATGCCCCCATTTTCGGGACCGACGACAAACGGGAAGTCGAACGGGACGATCCAGATGCCGAAGAGCACGGGAACCCCGGCGAAGCATAGGCCGAAGAAGCGGAAGTAGGTGGGGTAGTGGGGACGTGGCTGGTGGGACGTGGCACGTGCACTGTGATTCGTGATCGTGGGTTGAACGTATCACGCCTCGCCCCGCGATTCCACGGTAAAGTGGCAGGAACAAGTTTTCGTTATGCAATCAATTGAGATAACAGGCAAGTCGGTCGACGAGGCCAAGAAGAATGCCGCCGCGAAACTAGGGGTCGCTGCGGACCAACTGACCGTTACCGTGCTCGAAGAGACCAAGGGGCTCTTCGGAAAAAGCAACGTTAGGATTCGGGCGGAGGTCTCAGAGACCCCGAAAACAGCGGTCGTCGAAGCGCCCGCTGCCACCGAAGTCGAGGCCGAACCCACTCCGGCCAAGGAAGCTAAGCCGGAAAAGCCGAAGCGGGCCAGCCGGGCAAAGGCCGCCGACAAGGCCGAGCCGGCCCCATTTGTGGAACCCTCCGAAGAAGCGTCCGAGGACGGCGCGGCCGGCCCAAATGCTACTCAGGGCGACGCCGATCAACTCGAGAAGCTGGTGCGAGAAATGCTGGACTCAGCTTCTCTCGACGTCAAGATCAAGGGAACCTCGTTTTCTGGCCGGTACGTGAACATCGAGTTGGATGGCCGAGACGTCGCCCACCTCGTCGGCAAGCATGGCGAGGTCCTCAATGCGCTTCAGTATTTGGTGAACATCGTAGCCGGGCGTAAATTCAACAATGGGATCCGGGCCACTTTGGACGGCAACAATTACCGCCGACGCCGGGAAGACGCGCTTCACCAGTTGGCGACACGCGTGGCGGACGAGGTCAGGAACAGGGGTGAGGAGGCTGTCCTGGATGCCCTGCCGGCGTTTGAGCGCCGGATCATCCACAAATCCCTAAGCGAATACAAGGGAGTCCAGACCTACAGCGAAGGCGAGGAACCGAATCGTCGGGTCGTCATCGCCCCGGCTGACTAGCGGCGTCGAGGGTTCTGACCGACCCCTCACTCCATCGCTCCACCATTCCAATCACATCAGTCCATCAATAGCGAGGAGCCAAAGCTCGAGTCATCCTTAGCCGGTGCATCGCTGCGGCGCGGGAGTCGGCTGAGCCCCCAACACCGCAATACGCTAATACCCAACGCCTCATCGCCAGTCCCTGGCTTCGCGCTAGTCTGAGATCAAAGATCTCACGAAGACAGCAAGTTCGCCGAAGTCGACCGGCTTGGTCAGATAGACGTCGGCTCCGCAATGGTAACCGTTGAACACGTCTTCATCCTGGGTTCGCCCGGTCAGCATGATGACCGGCAGTTGGGCCGTTCGCGGTTCCCGCCGAAGGTGCTTGAGCAACTCGAAGCCGTCGATCCCCGGCATCGTAACGTCGAGGATCATGAGATCGAACGATTCGTTTTCCAGCCATTGGAGGGCGTCCAAGCCATTGAACGACGGCGTGACCGCATGACCGTAGCGCTCCATCTGGGCCTGAATTAGCCGCACCGTCGTCCGCTCGTCGTCGCAGACGAGGATGCGGCCCGTTCGAGCCGTTGCAGCACCCGGAAAACTGCGGTACGACATGTTGTCATAGTACGACGAGACGCCGGCTTTCTGACTCCGGATTGCGGATTTCGGCGGCACTTCGCGTTCCCAATTCAAGCAGGCACGTTTCCTCCTAGTCGCGCGTGGCGGTCTCCCGGGCCAGCCGGCTCCGCAGGTACAATGCAGCCCTTCCCATGGACCTACGGAGCACGCTTAACTTGCCCGATCCGAACTTCACGATCCCGATGAAGGCGGACCTGCCCAAGCTAGAGCCGGAGATTCAAGCCAAGTGGGATGCAAGCAAGATCTATCACCGGATCTTAGAATCGAGAGCCGGCGCGCCCGACTACGTCCTCCACGACGGTCCGCCCTATACGAATGACGAGATCCATCTCGGGACCGCCCTTAACAAGATCCTCAAAGATTTCGCGGTCAAGTCGCACACGATGATGGGATTCCGCTGTCCCTACGTGCCCGGATACGACAACCATGGACTGCCCATCGAACAGAGCGTTATGAAACTGTTCCACGAGCAGAAGGTCAAACCGACTACCGTGGAGCTTCGCAAAGCATGTCGCGAGCATGCCCGGAAGTTCATTGATTTGCAGAGCCGCCAGTTCAGACGGCTCGGTGTGTTTGGACTTTGGGAAAGACCGTATACCACGATGGACTATCGCTTCGAAGCGGAGATCATCCGGGTGTTCAAGCGCATGGTGGAGGGCGGCTACGTTTACAAAGACCTTCGCCCAACCCTCTGGAGTCCGACCGCCCGAACTGCCCTGGCTGACACCGAGATCGTCTACAAAGACCACACCTCGAAGGCGATCTACGTGCGCTTTCCTCTGCTGCACGACCACAACGGCTTCAGCAAGGGCCTGCGGAATTTCTACACGATCATTTGGACGACCACGCCATGGACGATTCCGGCAAATCTGGCCGTCGCATTCCATCCCGCCGTCGAATATGCGGTTGTTCGGGTTGGCCAAGATCACTACCTGATTGCAAACGACCTCGTGCCACGAGTCGCGGAGGCGCTTGGCTGGAGCGACTACGAAGTGCTGTACGTCGATCTCGGCGCCAGTTTCGAGAAGTCCTCCTTCAAACATCCGATCTTCGACCGCCCGTCGATCTGCGTCATGGCCGATTACGTGACGACGGAGGACGGAACAGGCGTCGTCCATACCGCGCCCGGCCATGGTCGGGACGATTTCTATACCGGGAAGAAGTACGGCTTGCCCATCCTCACCCCCGTCGACGAGCGCGGGGTTCTTACGGACGAGGCCGGCGAATTCGCGGGAGTCTCCTACAAGGAATGCGACACGGTAGTGGTCGAACGCCTCGATGAACTCGGCGCCTTGCTGGACGCGCGGGATTACGTTCACAGCTATCCGCATGCCGAACGTGACGGTCAGCCGGTCATCTTCCGCGCCACCGAACAGTGGTTCGTAGGTATCGATCGAAACGATCTGCGGTCTTCAATGCTCGCCCAAATCCCCCACGTCAAATGGCTGCCGGCGAACGGTCAAAACCGAATCGAGGCGATGGTGGCGAATCGGCCCGACTGGTGCATTTCGCGCCAACGGCCCTGGGGCGTCGGCATCCCAATCTTCTATGGCAAGAAGAGCGGAAAACCAGTCATGGATCCAATCGCCATCGAGGCTGTCGCCTGGCTTGTCGAAAAGGAAGGTTCGGATGCTTGGTTCGAGCGAACTCCGGAGGAGATCCTTCCCGCCGACTATCGCGATCCCGAGACCAGCGACACCGAATTCACCAAGGAGACCGACGTGCTCGACGTCTGGTTCGACAGCGGCTCGACATCGTTAGTCGTATTGGAAGGCAACGCGGAACCCCTGTGGAAGGAACGCTCGCCGGCGGACTTGTACCTGGAGGGGTCGGATCAGCACCGCGGCTGGTTTAACAGCTCGCTCGTGATCGGCACTGCGCTCAGTGGAAGACCGCCCTATCGGACGGTAGTCACCCATGGATTCGTCAACGACGAACTCGGGCGCAAGATGTCCAAGCGCCTTGGAAACGTCGTCGACCCCGTGAAGGCTTGCGATCAATACGGCGCAGACGTCCTCCGCTACTGGGTCGCGAGCGTCGAGTGGGAGAACGACGTTCCATGCTCGGATAGCCTCTTAAAGACGTTCGGCGAGCATTACCGCACCGTTCGCAACACCCTTCGCTTCTTGCTGGGAAACCTGTACGACTACAATCCTCAGTCTTCCAATCTTCAATCCTCCCTCCTTGATCTCGACCGTTGGGTGATGGAGCAGGTCGACTTGCTTTGCGCCGACTGCGCACGAGCCTACGAGAACTTCGACTACGGCGCCGCGATCTCCTCGGTTCACAACTTCTGCACGAACGAGCTTTCTAAGTTCTATCTGGACGCCATCAAGGATCGGATGTACTGCGACGGCAAGGAATGGTCGTCGCGCCTTTCTGGCCAGATCGCGCAACATTACGTCCTTGTTCGACTGGTGAAGCTGGTCGCGCCCGTATTGATTCACACGGCGGAGGAGACCTGGGAGAGGATCGTGGGACCTGGGACCGATTCTAAATTCCAAACGCCAAATTCCAAATTCCAAACAATCCATGCCGAGACCTTCGATGTTCCAACGGCGGAAAGGCTCGAAGAAATCGAAGGCAGCGTTTTCCAGGCTCGCTTCGCCGCGGTGTTGGAGGCGCGGGCCGAAGTTTCGGCCGCGTTCGAAGCCTATAAGGGCACGGATGGGATCAAGGACAGCCAGGATGTTGTTGTAACCGGTACTGTGCCGGGACCAAAGCTCGAGCTACTCCTGACCTTTTCGCCTGATGACCTCGCCCTCTATTTCCGGATGAGCTGGGTTGAACTGTCCGAGGGGCCGAGCGACTTCAGGTTCAAGCCTAGCCCGTACGAGAAGTGTGAACGATCTCGGATCCGGCGTCCGGACGTCGAACTAGCTGACGTGAACGGAGAGAAGATTTGGCTGACTAAGCGAGATCGGAGGGCTCTTGGACTATAGGTCACAGTCTGGTGAAGCCGCCGAGACCGAACCCGGCGTATCAGTAACCGTGACGTCCCAAGCCGAACCCGCGAAAGCCGAAGTCCAGAGCCCGGAACCCGAAATCGGGGCAGACCGACGGTGGATCTTCGTCGTGCTCCTCGTGAGCATGCTCGCGATCGATCAGGCGATCAAGTATTGGGCCGAGGCGCACCTCGTGCCCGGTCAGTCTTCGGGGTGGCCATGGCCGAAGGTATTCGAGCTCCAACTCACCCACAATCAGGGAATCGCCTTCGGCATGGCCCAGGGCAAGGGTGGCTGGTTTACTCCGATCGCTCTCCTCATTTCGTTCGGCGCCGGCTACTACTCCTGGCGTCACCCCAAGGAATCCGGCTGGATGCACGCCTCGATGGCCCTGTTGGCCGCGGGCGCTATGGGCAATCTCTACGACCGGGTCAAGCTTGGCTATGTGCGGGACATGTTCGCGACGCGCTTTATTTCGTTTCCCGCCTTTAACTGGGCGGACGCAGGCATCACCGTCGCAACGGCGATTCTCATTCTGGTCTGGTCCAAGGAGGCCGTCGACGCCCGCGCCAAGCCCCACCCGGCAACGACGAAGCCCGGGGACGAGCGAGCCTGAGGGCCGCGCATTGCCATGCGCGGTCCGTGGATTGGAAATCCACGGCACGTAAGCGGACACTTCGCGGGCGTAGAATTAGGCGGTAATGCCTTCAACCCTGTTCGACAAAGTCTGGGACTCGCATGTCGTCGCCGACCTTCCCGGTGGAGGCGCGCTCCTCTACATCGACAGACATCTCGTTCATGAGGTCACCTCGCCCCAGGCCTTCGACGGACTACGTGAACACAACAGGCCGGTACGCCGGCCGGACCTCACATTTGCGACGGTCGATCACAACGTCCCGACCGATGGCCGGGCCATCGATCCGGACACGCTCAGCGGGAAGCAGCTCTCGGCACTGGCTAAGAATGCTAACGAATTCGGTGTGCCCCTTTTCGGGTACGGCGATGAGAGGCAGGGCATCGTCCACGTCATTGGCCCCCAACTCGGCCTTACCCTCCCCGGCCTCACGATCGTCTGCGGCGACAGCCACACATCCACCCACGGAGCTTTCGGCGCTTTGGCATTTGGCATCGGTACCAGCGAGGTCGAGCACGTTCTCGCGACTCAGACCCTGCGGGCAAGCTCGAGACCCAAGACGATCGGGATCGAGATCAGTGGAGCGATTCCCAAGGGAGTCACCTCAAAGGACATCATCCTCGCGATCATTCGCCGGATCGGCGCGGGCGGAGGTGTCGGCCATGTCGTGGAGTATTTCGGTGAGACGATCCGTGGGCTTGCGATGAGCGGCCGCATGACCATCTGCAACATGTCCATCGAGATGGGAGCCCGCGCCGGTATGATCGCACCCGACGACATCACCTTGGAATACATCCGAACCGGCAACCGCCCATTCGCCCCTCGCGGCCCCGACTTGGACCGTCAAGCGGGTTATTGGTCATCTCTAAAAACGGAAGATCCATCGGCCTTTCATCGCCATGAGCGACTCGATGTCACGAATCTGAATCCGCAAATCACCTGGGGAACGACTCCGGCAATGACGGTCGACATCGACCAGCCGGTGCCTGATCCTCGTGATGCCGGAGAAGAGCGCGCCCTGAAGTACATGGGGCTTCGTCCCGGCGAGATGCTCTCCGAAACTCCCGTCGACACCGTCTTCATCGGGTCGTGCACCAACTCGAGGATCGAAGATCTGCGCGAAGCTGCCGCGGTTGTCCGAGGCCGTCACGTTGCTGGCCACGTTCGGGCTCTGGTCGTTCCTGGCAGTGAAGCCGTGAAAAGGCTCGCCGAACTGGAGGGCTTGGACGCGGTTTTCAAGGATGCTGGATTCGAGTGGCACCAAGCCGGCTGCTCGATGTGCCTCGGCATGAACGGCGATATCCTTCGCCCGATGGAGCGGAGCGCCTCAACGTCCAACCGGCCCTACGAGGGCCGCCAGGGGCCTGGCTCCCGGACGCACCTCGTGTCTCCAATGACCGCCGCCGCCACCGCCATCCGGGGCAAGTTCACCGATCCGCGAGAAATGACACCCACATAGGTTTACCCTCCCCTAACCCACATCCCGGGGCGAGAAGGGAATCGCCGCCTGCGAACGTCCAAGAATTGCTGACGGTCGGAGATTCTTGGGCCCGCTCGTCACCATCAGGTTCAACACCTGTACAATAGCGCGAGAAGCATGGAAGCAAAGTCGCTCGGTCAAATGCTGCGCCTGAATTGCGCACGGTTCAAGGATAGAACGGCGATGCTCGTACCCGGTAAAGACGGGTTCCGGGAGGTCAGCTATCGGGAGCTGGAGGAGACTGTTCACAGCTACGCAGGTGCGATCGACACCTTCAAACTTAGGAAAGGAGATCGCCTCGTCATCCTGAGCGAGAACTGCCCGGAATGGGCTTTCGCCGACTGGGCGTGTCAAACGCTCGGCATCGTGGTCGTCCCGATCTACCCGACCCTTCCTGCCGACCAGGCCCAATACATCGTCAAGGACTGCGGAGCAAGCATCGTGCTTGCGGGGGACGCGGCCCAGGCAAAGAAGCTCGAGGGGCTTGACGGTATCAGGGTCATACAGCTTAAGGGCGAAGGCTCGCTCGAAGGCCTAGCCACTTCAGACGGGCACGCGATCGCTGACGAGGAATGGCAGAAACGTATCGATGCCGTCGACCCCGATGATGTGGCCACATTTATCTATACGAGCGGGACGACCGGACTTCCAAAGGGCGCGATGCTCGCCCACAAAGGCTTCCTGCTCCTCTTCAAGTCGATCCTGCACAGCATCCCGTTCACTCAGGACGACCGGTTTCTCACTTTCTTACCGATGTCCCACGTCTACGAGCGGACCGACGGTCAGTTCCTGCCCATCTATCTCGGCGCCTCGATCGCCTATTCGAAGAATCTGGCTTCGCTCGCCGGTGACATCCTCAAAGCCCGGCCGACGATTATGCTGGCAGTGCCGCGCTTCCTCGAGGCGACCGCCGACAGGATTCAGGACGGCGTCAAAAAACAGCCGCCTTCCAAGCAGAGCCTGTTCAAATGGGCGCTCGATCAAGGCGTCAAGCGCTCTAACGGCCGGTTCGCGCCCCTCGCCTGGCTGACCGACCGGCTGGTGGGTCAAAAGATTCGTGAACGCTTTGGCGGCCGGCTCCGTTTTTTCGTCTCCGGAGGCGCCGCGCTTCCCAAACATGTCGCCGACTTCTACGGAGCCTTCCGGATTCAAATCCTGCAGGGGTATGGCCTTACCGAAACTTACTCGGGGGTTTGCATCAATCACCCCGACCGAAACCGCCCCGATACCGTCGGAGAGGTGTTCAACGGGGTCGAAGTAAAGATCGCAGCGGATGGCGAGATCCTGTTTCGGGGCGATGCCCGCATGGTTGGTTACTACAACCTGCCGAAGGAAACTGCGGAGGCGATCGATGACGAGGGCTGGTTCCATACCGGCGACATCGGCGCGTTTGACGGCGCCTATCTCAAGATCACGGACCGAAAAAAGGACCTTCTCGTCCTTGGCAATGGCAAGAATGTCGCCCCGCAGCCGATCGAGAATAAGCTGCGCAGCTCCCATTACATTCAGGAGGCCGTCGTTCTCGGAGACGGGATGGACTCTTGCGTAGCCCTCGTGATTCCCAACTTCGAAGCGTTTCGAACGGATATGCCCGACCTTAAGAAAGCGACTGACCAGGAGATCGCGAAGAGCGATGAGGTCCGTAAGACGATCCGGCAGGAAATCGACAAGGTCAACAAGACCCTAGCCGGATTTGAAATGGTTAAGAAGCACACGATTCTGGACAAAGCCTTTTCGATCGAGGGCGGAGAGATGACGCCGAGCTACAAGGTGAAGCGGAACGTCGTCAAGCAGCGGTACGCGGCCGAAATCTCCGCGATGGCGAAGTAGACCGCTGCGACCGCGTTCGATTCGGCGACATTGGTGGCTTTCACTGCCTCTTGGCGGGCGCGTTCGAAACGACTGACCGATCGTAGAGGCGACGCAGCGTCTCGGCGGGAACAGAATGTGCGAGGTCGCTCGGCCAGGACACAAAGTAGCTCCAGCGGATGCCAAAGCGTTGCATCCGGGCCACGTCGGGAACTTTGCCGAATTCTGAGATGGCAAGGAGCTTTCTGCCGTCGAAGCTGGCCAGGAGCCTGTCCCAGAGCTCGCTTAGCGGATCGCGAGGATCGGCCGGATAGGCGTCGATCCCAACGACGTCGACGACGTCGTCTCCGGGATACCAGGCAGGGTCCGTACCGGAACTGTAAACCCACAGGAGGTTGTGGAGGCCTTGGACCTGAGTAAACCGCTCGAACATGAGCCGCCAAAGCCTCTTAAACGGCCCCGCGCCCTTCGCTCCCCACCAAAACCACTTCCCTTCCGCCTCGTGAAGCGGGCGCCAAAGAACCGCCACGCCCGCCTTCTGAAACTTCTTCAGTTGGAGGGCTATCGCATCGAGATCGCGGAGGGTTTCCTGATACTCAGCCGACTCGGGATGGTCGAGAGCGGCGGCGAAATCAAAGGTCGTCGCGTTCGAATAGAAGCCCTTGTACCAATGGGCGTCGATCTCGCCGTTGGGACCCTTCAAAGCCATGTCGATAAGATGACTCGGGGCATTCCAATGCCAAGAAACGGTGACGATCTGACCCGCCTTCGCCCTCGCGATCATCTTTTCGACTGTTTGGCCCGGGTTGGCGCCGCGCTCAGTGCGCGACGGAGAGTAGTCAATCAGGTCTCCGCCGTAGATCGCGGGCGTCTGTCCGGTGACACGCTCGATCGTGGCGCTGTCTTCCTCGTTGTATTGACCCGAAAGAGTCGCCTTGCCATAGCTAGAAACGAGCCGTTTGAGCAGCGACCGTGCCGGTGCGAACGCCTCCCGGTCGACCGGAGCCGCCCCCAATGTTCTCAGCGAGTGAGGAGGTTTCGCGGTTGAGAATTCGATGTAGTCGCAGTCCCAATAACCCCAACCTCGCTGGATCACGACTTCATTGTCGCCATCCCTAAGCTCGGCTTTGCCGGCATCGTGCGAGCCGAAGCGCGAACCGATGTCTTCGAGCATGCCCGAAGTCTCGATGCCATTGATTCTGATCCCGAAACCCTTGGGCCCGGAGGGCGTGGAGTAGCCCAGCCGTACATGGTAAAGCCCAGCTTTCGCTCTGACGTGCAACGTGACGTGGGCGCCGTTGGCCACAAAGCCCGTCACGTATCCGGTCCCGGAATAGCCGATTCGGTCCTGCGAGACCCTTGTCCCAGCCATGACCCCGGACTCGGCCTCGACGCGTATCACCGACTGCGGCCCAATCACCCATGCCGGAACGAAAAATCCTAACATCGTTCTATGTTGCCCGCCTTTGCGTCCGTTGCGTGAGATAGTTTCCGGATCACACGGAGGTCGCACAGGTTCGCAACGTGCGTCCACCTTCAGGCGGCAAACCCGTGGAGTCCACCTTGGGGTGAGTCTCAGGGCCCTTAACGCTCCACCTCCCAGTCCCAGCGTAAGTCGCAGATCGTTGTATCCTAAAATATGTTGCTTTCCGCAGCCGTGGTGTTGCTTTTCGCTTCGCCCACACAAGATCCCGCGCTCGACGCCAAGGTCACTTTCACCAATGCTGGTGCCCCGATTCCCGCGTTGGTCGAACAGCTTTCCGCAACCGCCAAGGTGCGGCTGTTCGCCCCGGTTGCGTTTCAGAAGGACATCGTCACCCTGCGGGTAAAGGAAGCCCGGCTCGGCGCCGTCATGGACAAGATTGCCGATCTCACGGCGGGAGATTGGAAGAGGGCCGATGACGGCTACACGCTGACGCGATCGGGCGCAAAGCTTCGTGCCGAGCAACAAGCCGAGTTCGAAGCCCAGGTCGCGATGTTCCAGAAGGCGATCGACCGGCAAAAAGCCAACCTGGT
Organism: uncultured Fimbriimonadaceae bacterium; assembly: GCA_964576205.1. GTDB lineage: Bacteria > Armatimonadota > Fimbriimonadia > Fimbriimonadales > Fimbriimonadaceae > JAEVZK01. The sequence goes on from CAZNUL010000005.1 coordinate 26,474, forward strand.
GAAAATGGAGCCTTGGGATGAGAAGACGGCCAAGGCCGTCGCGATAGGCCTGAACGAGGCCCAGAGGTCGCAAGGAAGGTCCGATGGCTCCATGGCCTTTGATTCCGGCGCATGGCGGCGCATCCAGAGTCTTGATGCTCGTGGTCCCGGTGGTCGAGCCATGTCCCGCATCGTGGCGACCCTTCAGGCCAGGGATTTGGCCGCCCTTCCGTTCGAATACAAGATCGCCTTTTCCGACAAACCGACCCGGTTACAACGTGAACTTCCCGCCTCCGTCGTTCCTGCGTTGAAGGACCTTGCGTCCGAGCAAAATCTGTGGGCCGACGTTGCCAACCAAGTCTTTCCGGATAACCAAGGAGGCGCCTACTATTCGAGCGCCGTGGGGATGAAGCAAAACTTCCAGGGCGGGGTCGGGAAGGTCCTCCTCCTGATCACCAAGACATACAACTTCGGGATGATCAACGCCAACGTCGAGTTGGTGGTCGCGGACGAGAAGGGCGCCGTCGCGATGAGAGCCAACCAGAGCATAAGTTCCATTCCAGATCAGGGTGGCTTCCAAATGCCAACACCTGAAGCCGGTGAGCAGCCTCTGCCGGCATCTCCAGTCGGTAGCGCGCTCAATGACATCATGTCCGGACGTCGGGGCGCGACGCCAAAGCCGATCGCAATGCAAATCATCGACCAGCTGACCCACCCGGAACACGATGAACCCATTGCCCTGTCAATCGGGGATCTGTTGGTTCGAATCGCCGCGGCAAAAAACCTTCAGCTCATATCCGAGATGCCTGACGAAGCCTTTCTAATGGGCGCCTATGCGAGCATGCAGAAGACGACCCCCTCGATGCTGCTGAACCTCCTGAAATACGCGAACTTTGCATCTGACCAACATGATGGCTGGCTCGTGATTTCTTCGCCATCGCGTTCCTCTCAACGATCGGATCGGGTCGATCGCGCGGTACTTGGCGCCTATCTCAGAAACGTCGCCAAGAAAGGCCGGGCAAGCCTCGACGAACTCGCAAGCTATGCGGCCGCCGTTCCCGGCGACTTGAACAGTTCATTAGGTTTCTCGATAACCCGCCTGCTGGCGCCGCAGCAGGCGAACCAATACTACGACGTCCACATGCTGCGCCTTTATGGCCTGCTCGATCCAGCACAGCGGCAGCTTCTGGCTAATGGAAACAGTCTCCCGCTTGCGAACTTGTCGGGGGCGGCGGCCGAAAACGTGAACAAGATGGTGTTCGGCCAGAACCCCAATCTGATGCCGGCTCAAACTCGGAATCCCGGCGACTCCAGCCTCTTCTACAACGGCATCCGAAGGGAGCCCACCGAATTGTTCGGCCAAGGCGTCCCACCAAATTCGGTCCTCACGATGACGGATCACTCCGACTCGGTAGTGATGACCGACCCCTACGAGGGAAGTCCTGGCGCCGTTTTCGGAGGCCAAGGCATGAACCCGAACGATGTAGCTCAAGCCTTGTACGCCAGGGAGCGACCGGGGATCTTTCCCTGGATGGACAACCAGCCGTCGCCGTTGGACCGCAAGTTCAGCACCGGATCACGGCGCACCCTCATGTTCACCTTCGCATTCGGAAACCTTGCCTGGATGGCGCAGTCGCTACAGGATGCGACACTCGATCCGGCGGCTCCGGTTCCTTACGACCAGCTGCCGCAAAGCTTTCGCGACGCCGTCACGAAAGCCTTAGCCGACCTCCGGAAGGCGTACGCGAATGTAAAGCCAGGACAGCTAGGGACGGCTCCCGGAGGTGGCTCGCGTCCCCCACCTCCCTAGAAGCCGGATCTTTACGCCGCCGCCCGACGTCCGACATCCGAAACCTTATCGAGCGCAATCGGGTTTATGATGTAAGAATCATGCTTGCCACTATGCTTGTGGTCGTTCACGCCTTCGCCCGACAGGCGGCGCCCGACTTCGATCGTAGGCTCACATTTTCCTGTGCCGCGATCCCGGTAGCAACGGCCGTCAAACAGCTTTCGGAGCAAACCGGCGTTTTGCTAACGGCCCAGGGGCCGATCTCCAGCGAGATGCTCGTCCTTCGCTTCAACGGCGTTCCTCTCCGCGTTGCGATGGCCAAGATCGCGGATGCCACAAGCGGGGAATGGATCAAGTCTGAGACCGGATATCAGTTGGGCCGGTCTCCTGGTCTAGCTCGCACCATCGAGCGCGCCGCTCGCGCGAAGCGGATCGCGAACATCAAGAAAGCGCTCGCCGATCGGTTGCACAGCTACGGCAAGTTCGACGCAAGCATCCTTCGCCGCTACTTCGAAGGGATGAGGAAGGCGACGGATGTGGCCAATCCTCCAGGGGCGCGCGGAGGGGTCGAGACTTCCGATCTTTCAGCCGCTAAGGATATGCCGGACATCCAGGAACCAGGCGAACGTCTGACCACCCGGGTGCTCGCCGCAATGTCGCCGGAAGAGCTGGCCGACATCCCGTCCGAGGAGCGGACCGTTTTTTCGTCGGGCCCTACCCAAATGCAGCGCCCCCTCGGTAGTGGAGCCTATCAGTCCGTTCAGGACTACGCCAACGAACAGGCGATCTGGAACAAGGTCGCGTCGGAACAGGGGAATGCCGGGAATGGCATCGACGTTACGACGACAGGAACGGCCTCAACGGCCGGCGGAACGGGCGGAGAGCAAGTCGTCGATTATGTCCGCACGAGTCGATCGGAATGGACCTCCGATCAAGGCCAAATCACGAAGCCGATTGCCAAAGTCCTGCTCATCGTTACCCCGGATTGGGAGTCGGGAACGATCGATATCCAATTCAAGATTTGCGATGCCGCCGGCAATGTGATGGCCACTCCCCGAACCACGATTGCAACGTCCGAAGGCGGTGACGATTCGCCAGCCGACCAAGCGGCGGGTGATAAGGGCGACCAAAAGCCAAAGCCCAAGATCCCCCACATCGAGCTGTCTCCGCTTGCCAAAGAGCTCGCAGCGACCCAGTCGCAGCCAGGCTCGGATCAACTCGAATGGAGTCCTTATCAGCTGCAAGGCAAGATACCAAGCGCCGAGCTGATCCAGTTTCTTCTGCATCCCGAGACCAACGACCCGCTCTCGCTCGTACCTTCGGAGCTGCTGCTCAAATTCGCCGAAACCAGGAACGTCAACGTCGCCGTCTGTCTCGACGACTCGGCTTTCGGGCTCGCCCTTTGGGCGGCCAGGCAGCCCGACCAGTTTCTCGATTTTATGGGTGACTCGGCAAGGCTCGATAAGGACTGGATCATTGGCCGGCCCTCCGATCCGATCCATCCGCGACTCGAAAGTAGAAAGGCGCTTGGCAAGTTCCTTCGCGACTGTGCCCAACTCGGAAGGGTCGGACTCGAACCGCTTGGCGCTTATGCGCAGAACATTCCGGAATTCGAGTCGAGCCTTGGCTGGACGATGTCGCATGTCCTCTACGCCAGCAACGATTGGATGCGGGGTTCGCAGGACTGGTTGTACGTCCGGCTGTTCGGATCGCTGTCAAGCACACAACGAGAAGCACTGACCAAAGGCGGCCGAATCCCATTAACGACGATGACGGCGAGCCAGATCGACACGGTCGCACGAATCATCTATGGTCGCGACGTCGACTCGGACGGGTCATCGGAAGGCGACTCGTCGCCCGATGTACCACCGGTCGATTCCCTCGTGCGCTACCGAATGATGATGATGAACGGAGGAGGCACGCTGAAGAGCGAACCGACGGAGCTTCTGCCCAAGGGTGTGGACTATGGGATCACGCTCACGATGTCTCAGCAAAACGATACGGTGGTCTTCACTTCGATGAAGATGAACGGGGCGTCGATGCCTCCGGAGGCCCTGGACCCGGATAGCGTTGCGATGATGATTCTCGGCTCCCAGAACTATAGTTTCCTGGGCGGAGACCAGGGCTTTCAATTCAACATCGACGGCTACCAAATGGGCAAGCGGCAGACCTACAGCATGACTTTGAACCTGCCCCTTAAATGTGCGGATGCCGGCTCCGTGTCGGACGCCGCCATGGATCCGGGGAAAATTGGTGGGCTCGATAGGCTGCCCCCTGATATCCAAAAACAAATTCAAGACCGAGTGGCAGAGATGAAGAAGATGTATCAGGACATGCCCATTCAGAACTTCAATCGACGACGCGGCGACAACGGCGTCCCGCCGCCGCAGCGCTGACCGAATCCGGCCCTATCGCCAAAGAAAACCGCACTGGTTTCAGTAGCCCAGTTCGAGGTCCACTTTGTTCGGTACCGGTTTTCCGTTTGCGGCCGCCTCGATCAAGTGAGCGAGATGCCGCATGCGATACTCCTCCGTGCCCGCGGTTGCTCCGCCGCGATGGGGACTCATCACCACGTTCGGAAGCTCGCCAAACGGATAGTCGGACGGCGGCGTGTTTGCCGCCGACTCCGGAACGACGAAATATCCCGGCACGTCGCCGGCCTTCTCTTGCGGGTACCGATACCAAACATCTAGTCCGGCCGAGTGCAGCTTCCCAGATTTCAAAGCCTCAAAAAGCGATTGTTCGTCCACGATCTGGGCGCGAGCCACGTTAACGAGGATCGCCCCGCCTGGCATTAGAGCGAACTGCTTGGGACCGATCATTCCCTCGGTTTCCTTGCTTAGGGGAACCGCGATAATCAGAACTTCAGCTGCCGGCAACAATCGATCGAGTTCTTCCGTCCCGAACTCGTCAGGACCCGACGGACGCCGCCGGACTCCGATGACCTTCATCTCGAGCGCCTGCAAAACTTGGCCGATGCGCCGTCCAACCTCACCGTAGCCGAGAATCACCGCCGTCCTTCCTTCGAGGAGTGAGGCCCATTCAGGCGTATACCTGGGCCGCCAATCGTTTCGTCTGAGCGCTTCGTCCATCGGCACGATCTGCTTGGCGGCTGCGAAGAGCAAGGCGAGAGCGGCCTCCGCGGTGTGTGGAGCGTTGTGATGGAGGTTGTGAAGGCTGATTCTAGGGTATCGGCGAACGAGCTCGATCGTGGCCGCCGGCACGCCGGCGAAAGGCACGACGACCCACCGCAGATTAGGGCAAGTGTCAAGCTGATCCTGAGTAGCCCGGCCTTCGACGAGCATCTGAGCAGCGTCATCCGGCTCCTTAGAGACGCAGTGGCCCGGAGCCAGCTCCGCCAGCCGTGCCAAGACCGAGTCGTCCAGCGGTTTCGGGTACCAGATTCTCACCACCAGATTGTGCCCGCTCCCACAGGCGTAAACTTCCAGGCGTGCTCGGACCCAAGGAAAGATTCTCAAGCCGCGTAGACGATTACGTCAGGTACCGGCCCAGCTACCCGCGCGAGATTCTTCAGTTGCTGCAAGCGGAGTGCGGCTTCAGCGCTAACTGGCGGGTTGCCGATATCGGAGCGGGTCCAGGCAATCTAACTAGGCTCTTCCTGGACAACGGCAACATCGTCTACGCGGTCGAGCCAAATCGTGAGATGAGAGTGGCAGGTGAGGCATTGCTTCGTCAGTTTCCAAAGTTCGACTGTTTGCCCGGAAGCGCCGAAGACACAGGTCTTTCCGACCAGTGCGTGAGGCTTATCACCGCCGGCCAAGCCTTTCATTGGTTCGACCAACCTCTTGCGAGAAAGGAGTTTGAGCGGATCCTTCAACCGGATGGCTGGGTCGCCCTGATCTGGAATATCCGGAGGATCGACGAAACCAGCTTCGCCCGGCGCTACGAGGCGATCCTTCGAACCCTGCCGGAATATGAGAAAGTGAAAGCCGACGGCGCGCCCGAGCAGGAACTTCTGACGTTCTTCTCGCCGGGCGCGATGCGGCAAGCGACCTTCGATAACGAGCAACGCCTAACCTTCAAAGCCTTTCTCGGCCGGGTGCTCTCGTCAAGCTACGTGCCTCAGGCCGGATCGCCAGGCCACGAAGAGATCGTCCAATCGCTCACCGAACTATTCGAATCTGAGGCCATCCATAGCGAGGTCTGCTTTGCCTACGACACAAAGGTGTACTACGGGAGGCTTCAGCCGTAAGCCGATGTCCGGCACCTGGCCGAACTGCTTGACCTCCAGGCTCAAGGCTAAAATACTCGAGGCCCTGCAGGTACACTCCCCCCTCGTTGCCATGAGAATCTACACCTCGGAGAGCGTAAGCGAGGGCCATCCCGATAAGCTGGCTGACCAGATTTCCGACGCCCTACTGGATGCCTTTCTTTCCCAAGACAAGCGTGCCCGAGTGGCAATCGAAACGCTGCTCACGCGCGGACTGGCCGTCGTCGCCGGCGAAGTCACCGTCGAGGGGTATGTCGAAGTCGCCGATCTAGTCCGGAAGACGATCACCGATGTCGGTTACACGAGCACCGAGCTCGGCTTCGATGGCAACACCTGCGGCGTAATGCTCGCCATCCAAGAGCAATCGCCCGACATCGCGGTCGGCGTCGATACCGGGGGTGCGGGCGATCAGGGCATGATGTTCGGCATGGCGACGAACGAAACGCCCGACCTTATGCCGCTTCCAATCTCCATCGCCCACGCGATGATGCGCAAAGCGGTCGAGGTTCGCCGAGCGAATCCGAACATGGGCCTGCGGCCGGACGCCAAGAGCCAAGTCAGTGTGATCTACGACAACCTCGGCGTGCCGAAGCATATCGAAACCGTCGTCCTTAGCCACCAGCACGCGACCTCCACGTCTCAGGATCAAATCAGGAAGTCGGTACACGACTACATCATCCGGCCGGTCCTACAGGATTACTGCGATTACGTCGACGGTGAAATCAAGTTTCATATCAATCCGACCGGGATCTTCGAGATCGGTGGACCACAGGCGGATACCGGCGTGACCGGTCGAAAGATCATCGTCGACACCTATGGCGGCATGTGCCCACATGGCGGCGGAGCTTTCAGCGGCAAGGACCCGACCAAGGTCGACCGCAGCGCAGCCTACATGGCCCGCCACGTGGCCAAGTGCATCGTCGCGGCCGGCCTAGCCGACCGATGCGTCGTGGCCCTAGCCTACGCAATCGGCGTGGCACAGCCGGTCTCGCTCAACATCGAAACGTTCGGAACCGAAAAAATCGACCCGCTGCAAATCGAACAGAAGGTACGTGCCAACTTCGACCTTTCTCCCCAGGCGATTATCAAGCACCTCGGCCTGCTCGATACAAAGTATCTGCCGACCGCAAAGAATGGCCATTTTGGCAATCCCAGCTTTCCCTGGGAGCGCACCGATGAGGCGGCTGCTCTCCGCGGCTAGCCGCTGCCCCTAACCTTCACCGGATCGGGCGGGAACGCCGGGATCTGGAATGGATGCTTCGCGATCTCGTCCATCACCACCGAGATCGCCTTGTCGAGCTGCGGGTCCTTCCCTCGCGCCCACTCGTTCGGGTCGCTAAGCACGTCGATATCCGGGGCGACGCCGTGCCCCTCGATCTCCCATCCCTTCCCAGGTGAGTACATGCCGTAGTTAGGCACGCTCACGATTCCGCCATCGGCAAGCGGCCATCCCGGGTCGGAGCCGACCTCGCCGCCGGTCGTCCTGCGCCCAATGACCGGTCCTAACTTCATCGCCTGAAAGTAATAGGGAAACTCCTCGCCGTCCGAGTAGTTGAATTCGTTCTCCAGGCAAACCATGGGGCCAGGGAAGAAGTCGCCCTGTCTCGTCCACGGGGCCACTGTGCTGCGTTGATTCCAGAACGCGAGGCCCTTTTGTTTTAGGATCGTAATGATGTAATCGGAGATGAAGCCGCCGGTGTTGAATCGGACGTCCATGATCAAGCCTTGCTTGTTCCGCTGGGGGAAGTACTGTCGCACGAAGTCAGCCATGTCGGAACGGGTCATTGCTCGAAGGTAGACGTACGCCAGCTTGCCGCCGGATGCTTTGTCGACGTAGCGTTCTCGTTGTTCCACCCAGTCCCACCATCTCATCCTGATTTCGCTGGCAACAGGTTTCACTTCAACGGACCGGGCGCCGGTCTCGGAAGGGCTCGAATTCACCTTGATGTGGAGACGCTGTCCGGCCCGGCCGAGAAGAGCTTCGCGCCACGGCGTTCCGACCTTGGCCGGATAGCCACCGACATCGATAAGATAGTCGCCTTCCTTGATGTTGAGGCCAGGTTCGGCGAGGGGTGAACGATCGTTCGTCTCATAGTCCATCCCTCGGAATATGCGTTTGATCCGGTAGTAGCCGCCTCCCGCGGGTTCGAGATCGGCGCCCAGGAAGGAAGGCAAGGCCTCGCGTAGGAGCGAGCGCTCGTCTCCCTCGCTCAGGAAAGAGTGTGAAATGGACAATTCGCCCTGAAGGGACCGGATCAAGATATCCAGTTCGTCGCGAGAACGTACGCTCGGTAGCATCGCCGCGTACTTGGCGCCAATCGCCGGCCAGTCCGCTCCATGCATGTTCGCTACGTAGAAGTAGTCTCGGATCGTACGCCAGGTATCCCAATACATCTCCTTCCACTCTGCTTTCGGATCGATCCTGATCTGGAGTCCGCCAAAACCGACCTTGGTGTCGTTTTCTCCGGACGAGTCGATGACTCGGAGATTCGGGCCGGACGCAATCAGGACGTGCTTCCCGTCGGAACTCAGCTGCATATTCGGAGCTGACGTGGCGAGTACTCCCGTCTTCTTCGACTTCAGATCGAAGAAGCGGATCTCGCGGTCGCGACTTTCGCGGACCAATACACGATCTGCCGCAAACTCGAGACCCTCGAATTCGCCGGGTGGAATCGGCAATTCAATAAACCTGCCGTAGAAACCGTCCAGATCGATTCTGAACGGTGGCTTAGTCTCTTCCTTCGGGTCGACCGCTCCTTCCTCGTCCCCTTTTTGCTTGAGCGGGGATTCGGTGGAGCTCGATAAAGTGAGCAGATAGGCCTTTACGTTTTTTGCGAGATCCATGTGGTTCTGGATCGGGTCGACCTCCGGTGACAGGTTCCGCCGAGATAAGAATGCTAGAAACTTGCCGTCCTTGCTGAACCGGGGAGACATGTCCTCGACCTGGCCGCTGCTCAATGGCGTCAGCTTTCCGGTAGCGAGCTCGCACAGTGACATGAACCGAAATCCGAGCCACTTGTCGAAGTTGTTGATGAGCAGCCATTTCGAGTCCGGTGAGAACTCGAACTGCACGCTCCTATGGTCGAAGATGTTGCCCTTGAAGGCCTGCCTGTCGGAATCGGCGGCTACCCCGACGACACGGATCTCTCCGTCGCTGGTTCCATAACCGATCAGCTTCGAATCAGGAGACCAGACGATCGCGTCGAGTTGCCGGTTCTTACCGGATGTCAGCGTCCTCTGATTCGAACCATCCGGGTTGCAAATGCAAAGCTGCATCTCCCCGCTCTCATCGGAGAAATAGGCGATCGCCTTCCCGTCCGGCGAATATTGAGGGCTTCGGAACCTCACCCCGTCCTTAGCGAGGAGCAGCCTCGAGTCGCCATCCTTAACCGGAAGGCTGACGATCTGTCCACGCGCCTCGACCAGGATGCGTTTGCCCGTCGGCCCGATACTCGAGGACTGCGCGCCTGTCTCGGCCGGAACCATGTATGGCCGCGAGTGGAGGTAATCCGAGGCCATTTCGAACCGAACCGGACTCGCCTTGGCGGTCCCAGGATCGAAAACCTCGACACTCGTTCCGTGGTCAAAGATCATCCTCTTGCCGTCGCCGTGGAGGTACGTGATCTCGAAAGGGCTTGCCGCTGTTTCGTGCCTGGCTCCGGAGCCGTCTGTTTTGACCGATCCGAGAAACCATGAACCGTTTTCCTGGGTCGCAAAATATACGCGGTCACCGGTCCAGGTCGGAAACTCGCATGTCCCCGGTCCGTCGTAGATCTGCTTGAAGGCCAAACTCCTGAGATCCCCGGTCCAGATCGAGTTTTTGAGTCCGCCTTGATAGCGGAACCAGGCGTTCAAGAAGCGGTGATATCGACTGAAAGCGAACCGGTTTCCGTCCGGTGAAAATGTCGCAAGCGAAGCGAACTCGAGCGGCAGTGGGCGAGGTTCGCCGCCATTCACATCGATCATGTACAGATTCGGAGCAACCGCAAATGACGGATAGTTGTAACTGCGAAAGACGATCGTGTGGTCGTCCTTCCAGGTCACCATCACCGCGTATTGGTTGAGGTAGGTCAGCCGCTTTGGCGCGCCGCCCGTTGTGGGCATGGCATAGATCTCTCGAATGCCGTCAAGTTCGCCGTCGTAGGCCACCATCGAGCCATCAGGCGAGAATCGGCCGTCCAACTCGGTCCCGACGTCGTGGGTCAGACGAGTTGCCTTGCGGGTGGCAAGGTCGCCTAACCAAAGATCCCCCTCGCAGGTGTACACAACCTGATCGCCGTGGATGTCGGGGCTTCGCATGAAAGCGGGTGTGGGTTCGAAAAGGGTGAGAAGTGCGAGCAGCATGCAGCCCTATCCTAGCATTGCCGTGCCTAAGGACCTGCCGGCCGTGCTTGTCTGCATCGGCTCGCGCGGCCCGACCCTACGGGCCGCCGGACCCCGCCGGCTTTGACTTGGTCACCGGATCCTTCGTCACGACCTCGAATAGCAACATCAAGAGCATCTCGTCCTTCGAGGACGGTCCTGATTCCACGACCGTCGGGGGAGAATGCGGATTTCGCGGGTTCTTGCCACTGTTGTCGTACGTGCCCGTGACGTAGATCTTCGAGCCCGCCGGAATCACCATCGGCGTCCGGAGATAATACAGAAGCTGCCAATCCGGATCCCAGTCCGAAATCGCGACAAACGGCTTGGAATAACCCGAGGGATATTTCACCCAGGCCTTGAAGGTTCGTCCCAAGAAGTGCATGTGCGGCCACACCGCGTACACCGTCGCGGTTGACCTCGTCTTCGGTCCAATCGTATAAACCCGAGCCTCGCTAGCGCCGGGTTGGAGATAGATGTCTTCGGACTCAACCACTGCGGTCGTCATCTCGTTGACGGGCGGATCTTTTAGGAAATACAGGCCGACCTGCGTCTTCTCGACCTCAGGCTTCCCCGTGGTCTTGTAGTGTAGGTCGAGGAGGAGGCAATCGCCCGGCTTGATCTGGAACGCAGTCCCCGCCGGAGACTCGAAGGGAGGAGCGCCCGTCGACCAAAAGCCGAGAGTGCCGCCTCTATCGATCGGCGCCAGCGACGCCTGATCCCAGCTCTCGTCGTCGTGGTCCAGCTTGATATTGCGGCATTTCGCGGCATCTTCCTTGGACACGATGAACGGGATCACATGATGCACATCGCCCTTATTCCTCGGCCGGAAGTCGATGGCGCGAATCCAGGTCGGCTTGCTGATATGCGGATCGACAAGGTAGTCGCGATAAAAGTCGCCTCCCTCCGCCGGGATCTTCGTCGGCTTGGGCGGAGTCACGATCATGTCAGGCTCGCCCAGCCGCCAGCCGGGAGCGATAACGGGCGGCGGCGGTGCCTCGGCCGGATTCCCCTCCTGAGCGCCCCCTCGGGCCCACTGGGCGATCAACGACTTCTCACGTGCAGTCAACACCGGAACATCCCGAAATTCGCCGTAATCGAGCTTGGCTTTCCACGGCGGCATGTATCCGCTTTCCGTCACTTTGACGATCGTCTGGGCATACTGCTTCGCGTTCCGGTAGCCGATAAGCGAGAAGGGTGCAACCCGGCTTTCGCTGTGGCAAGACACGCATCGCCTATTCAGAATCGGAGCGATGTCTTTCGAGTAGGTCGGAGCGCGCTGAGCAGTTTGAATGAGGGCCAAACCAAACACTGCAAGCAGGCTCATTAGCGCCCCAGCCAAGGTTCGCCAAATCGGCATTTCAACGTTCAATATATCGCAAAGCCATGCTTCCAGCAAGGCTTCGGGCCCCAACGCCTCAGGGAGCGTATCCGCTCTTTGGGGCTGACGTGCAAAGTACCGATGGCGTGTTGCCTCCGATCACGTACCCTACACACCGGCTGCTTGCGATGCGAATACGCAAACCTGTGCCGCCACATGCCTCGCCGCGTCGTCGCTCAGGTGCTGATGCAATGGCAGATTGAGGATCTCCCTGGCCGCTCGCTCCGTCTCCGGGAGCGATCTTCCAAACCGTTTGTACGGCTCGTGGAAATGAATCGGCACGGGGTAGTAGATCATCGAGTCCACGCCTTGCTCCTTCAAAAAAAGCTGCAAGTCGTCGCGACGGTCCGATCGGATCGAGAACTGGTGCCAAGTGTTGCTGTTGCCCGGAGCCGTCACCGGCAATTGAACGCCCGCGCCTGCCATCTCAGACAGATAGATGTCGGCGACCTCCGATCTGCGCGCGTTCCACGCCGCGAGCCGAGAGAACTTCACGTGAAGTACGGCCGCCTGCATCTCGTGCATTCTCGACGTATAGCCCAGATGGTCGTAGTAGTATCGCTCGCGCCCCATTCCATGGATGCGCATCGATCTCGATTTCTCCGCGATATCGTCGTCGTTCGTGACGATCATCCCGCCGTCTCCCGCGGCGCCGAGGTTCTTCGTGACATAAAAGCTAAAACCGGCGCCAACCCCGAAGTTGCCCGCGGGAACGCCGTTATGGGTGCAGGCGAGCGCCTGGGCCGCATCTTCGATAACCATCAGGTTGTGCTTCTCGGCGATCGCGGTAATCGAGTCCACATCGGCGATCTGGCCGAAAAGATGAATCGGCATGACCGCCTTCGTCCTCGGGGTGATCGCGGCTTCGATCAGCGAAGCGTCGATGTTGTAGGTGAGAGGATCGATATCCACGAACACTGGCGTCGCCCCCGTCTGCACGATCGTCTCTACGGACGCCACGAAGGTAAAAGCTGTTGTGATGACCTCGTCACCGGCGCCAATTCCAGCCGCGTCGAGGAGGATGCGAAGCGCGTCGGTCCCGCTGTTGAGGGCGATCGCGTGCTTACACTCATGAAGCTCCGCAACCTCGGCCTCGAACGCCTTGTGGTACTTCCCCATCACATAGCCCCCACTTGAAAGCACTTCGTGAACCGCGGCGTCAAGCTGTGGCGCAAGCTCGTCGTATTGGGCTTTGATGTCGTAAAAGGGAACTCGCATGGTGATAGGGATGACCGTTACTCCAAACGGACACCCCTATTCTGACACCTAACCGATCGGATAGACCCCGGTTCCGGACGTCGTGCTCACCGCTAGCTTGCGACCATCCGAACTGACCGAGATCATCGGTACCCCCTCTCCGTCGTTACGTGGGACCTGCTTCGTGATGATCGAGGACCAGCCTTGTCCTGGCCTACGAATCATCACCGAATAAGAGATTCTGCAGTGACCGGCAAAGCGCGAAATGCGCTGATCCAGATCCTGCTGTCGCTTCTGATCGAAGATGTGATTCAAGTAGTCGGTTCGGTCGAGCAGAGCGAAGAGTTCCTTGGCCTCTTCGTGCTTTGGCTCGAAGCGAACTAGGGAGGCGACGAGAGCGCCCTTTCCGCTGCCCTCGACATCGAGAACATAGGTGACCTTTCCCGCACTTCCTAGATCGATGGTCTCCAGCCGGGCGGGAGCCTGACGCTTAGATGGATTCCAGCGCCACACCTCGATAAGATGGCGATGGGTGTGGTGGGGCGTGAACTTCCTGGCATAGGTCACTTCTGTTCCATCGCTCGACGTGTGGATCGGGTCGAAACCCGCAAGGTCAGGTAGCCGCCTTGCCTGGATGCCATCGAACAGCCAGGTCTGATCCTCGTTCCAAAACAGCGCTCCGGCCCCCCGGAGTGGCATAGAACCGGTTGGAAAGAACGGTATTGACGTGCCTTCGCCCAAGCGATCTCCCGTGGATGGGTCTATCAGAATCAGTTTCGTGTCAGTCCCTTTTGTGCCGGCAACACATGCGAGGCCGAACGGAGTGAATGAATAGGGGAACACGGCGTTAGGGACGCTGACTTGACGATCCGTCGAAAGATCCAGAATCCGCGTTACCTGGTTCGAGAGGAAAGCGATCCGGCTTCCGTCTTGCGACCATGCCACGTCTCCTTCAACGCCTGGCCCGATTTCACGGTCTTCGATCGACGATCTGAGACGGAGGGTTCCGCCCTTCTCGTAAGCGAGCGATGCGCCGCTGGGGGCGAATGATGGGTGGGTCGGCTGCTTGCAGCCGACGGCGACGAGAGCCGCTAAGACGAGCGGCCCGATCGATATTCGTGTTTTCACTCTTGCACCTCCCAATGCAGGCTCGAAGGTGGCTCTTGTTCCGCCTCCGAGGTGAGCACATTCATTCTCCCCTCGGGCTCCGGCAGGGAGGGTCCAGGATTTCTAAGACCTCCGTCGTAGCGCGACGGAAGGCGGCTAGCGGAGTCATTCTGATGCGAGGCGCGAGTTGTGCGAGCGGCGTAGCGACGGATTATCGCGGTTCAAGTATCAACACCCAGTCGTGGTCCCAGCCCTTCGGCGGCGGGCACCTCCAAGCGCCGGCTGCGTCCGCCCGGATGGTGCCAAGGGCGGTGGTGTTCCCGGTCACAGGATCGAAAACCTTAGCGCCGTAACTCCTCCCGGGCTTTAGGCCCCTGACGACGACGGGAGCCGGCCTCAGCATGTAAACCAGCCGCACGCCATTCCGAATTCCCGCGCATTGCGGCCCGATGACCGAGTCCAACGCGCCAACTCGTCCCCACGGCCCGCCGCCAAACTCGCCAACCGATAGAGCTGGCGACCAGCCGCTGTCGTCGAAGCCGGTAGTCGTCCATCCTTCCGACTCGGACTTCGAAGCCTTCCACTTCCCGTCTGATCGCACGATCAGAATCGACCCCTCCCGAGATCGGACTTCGAGAGTCGCGATTAAGCCCGCAGGATTTTTAGTTACATCGGCGGGCAGATTCGTGGCCCGGACCGCAAGCACGTTTCGACCCTTTCGGAAGTGCGAAGCAAGGTCGGAAATCTCGGCGCCGGCACGCCAATCTCGCGATTCGCCGACCTGGATTCCGTTAAGATAGACGACCGCAGCGTCATCCGCGCTGATGAGTAGCCTCGCGGACTTGATCGCAAAGTCCGGCAGATCGAACCTTGCCCTGAAGTAACGGCTCGCTACCGGGGCATCGACGGCCGGGTTCCCCTCGGCAAACCAGATCCAGTGGCTTCCCAAGAGCGTTGCGCCGTCGGAGGGCTGAAAGGACGCCCACTCTGGGTGCGGTTGAAACTGCCACCATGGGTACTTCTCGAAGAGCCGTTTGCCCATTCCGATCTGGCCGGAACCTGGAAGATGCATCGCTTCTTGCGAAGAGATCTTCCCGTATGTCCCGCCGTGCGGTGACTTCCCGTGTGGGTCGCCTGGCCGATTGTTCTGCCAGATTCCATTCGCGCCGTAAGTGTGTCCGGCCGTCCCGTTTAGCATGCATATCCAGAACATCGCCCGCGTCCACTGGGTCGGCAACGAGTCGCTGAGCATCTCATAAGCGGCCTCGCCGTCGATCACCGGCATCTTGGGGGAAGCCGAATAGGATTCGCGCGATTGCCGCATGGCAATTTCGGCCGCGCCCTCCTGGCCGTGCGGGGTCTGGAGCATGTCGAAATCGAGCAACCCGGCATCATCGATCGCCCGCCGCGACGTGTAGGAGTTAATCGCCGTTGGATGGATGGTGACTAGCCGGTGAAACGGATCGGCGTGACGGATGTAGCGAACAACCTCCGTCCACTTGTGAACCTGGTCAGTATCGACGAATGGAAAGCCGTTCTCTAGGTACCAAGGCAGATTCGCTTCGCCTGCCACACACCAAACAACCGGAAGAGCCCCGTACCGGGCGATCAGGTATCGCCAGTGCCGCTCGAGCTTCTCCGGGCCCATCCACTTCATGAAATAGCCCCAGGCTCCCACGATACACGGAGTGATCCCTTCATCGACCAAGTACCGAATGCGCTCGTCGGCATGGTCGAAGTAAGAGGGATTGATGCGGGCGTAATCTGCTTCCCACGGATAGCCGGCCTCGTTTGCCCCACGCGGGTCGAATGGGAACATGTCCGGATACAGCCCGGCCACGATCTGAACGACCGTGAATCCCTTCGCAACCCGGTCCGCGGTCAGGGCTTGATATTCGTCGGGCCAACGGAGCCGCTGCGCGAGACCCATCCACCAAGTGTCGCCGAGCCAGAAGAACGGTGCGCCGTCGTCGGCGTGCTCGAAATGGCGACTGTCCTTCGTGATTCTTATGGGTCCATGTTTGAATAGCGGGTTCTTTCCTCGATAGGGATCGACGCGAACGGAGCCTTGTCTGCCGTTAAGCCCACGGTCGGCGGAGTCGCTGCAGATCGTTTTGAACGGATGGACGCCCTTCTTACCGGAAGCGTAACGCACCTTCCATACGGAACCTCCGTCCCAGAATGCGGGAACGCGCTTCTGAACTCCGTCCGGCTCCGTGAAGACCACGTCTAGAGTGATCTCGTTGAACGGATCGGCATGAGCCTTTACCGAGCGGAAAGCGATCTCGACGGGCACGTTGGCTTGAGTCTTTGCAGCCACGTCCGCGCCGGCTTGGATTGCCATAGCAAGGACAGTGTAGACGGCTATTAAGAGGCGCATCGAAGTGGACATAACACCAGACCTAGCTTGACTCAAAAGTGGTAGCCGGGCCTCTCGCCAAAGACAGCGTGGGGATACAATCCAGCATCCAGACCACTAAACCGTATGTCATCCTGGCCTCGTCTTCGCCGCGGCGCAAGGACCTTCTCAAGCAGCTGATCGACGAGTTCGAGGTGATCGACTCTGGCGTCAACGAAGAGGGCTATTCCGGTGTGGATGCCTGGGTTGCCGCCCAAGACCTCGCGCAGGCAAAGGCCAACGCGGTTTGGAAAGCTCGCCCCGAGGCAATTGTCATTGGCGCTGATACCGTCGTCACCCTGGGAGACCGAGGCTTCTTCAACCGCTTTGTCGAAGCATTGTCTTTCGGAAGACTAGATGGCCTTCGCTGCCGCCGGGAGGGGATGAGTAAGCCATCAGATCCTGCCGACGCCGTTCGAATGCTCCAGTCGCTTTCCAACCGCAGACATTACGTGCTTACCGGCGTGTGTGTCCTGACGCCAACGTTTTCCGAATCATTTGTGGAAGTTACGGTGGTGCGATTCCGACACCTACGCATCAAGGAAATCGGAGATTACGTGGCCACCGGTGAACCGATGGACAAAGCGGGGGCGTATGCGATCCAAGGCGGCGCGAAAGATTTCGTGGTGAGCGTCGAAGGATCGCTCTCCAACGTTATCGGTTTGCCCCTCGAGCGGCTCGAACCGATTCTGCGGCGTGCCCTGAATATCCAATCCGCGGTTTAACCCGGGTTGGAAACCCGCGGCACATCGAATCGAACGGTACGCTCACGAAGTGAACGACTGGAACCCGACCCAATACAACAAGTTCCAATCGGAGCGGTCTCAGCCCGCCTACGACCTCATGGACATGATCGGCCCCCGCAACAGCATGCGCATCGTCGACCTCGGCTGCGGCACCGGGGAACATACGAAGACCCTTCACGAACGATTTCGATCCGTCGATACCGTCGGCATCGACACGTCCCACGACATGCTCGCCAAAGCGCCCCGCGCCGCCGGCCTGAAGTTCTACAACGCGGATATTTCCGAATTCGGCGGCGACAGCGAATTCGATCTACTTTTCTCGAACGCGGCCCTCCACTGGGTACCCGACCACGACGAGCTTTTCGCCCGGTTCCACAAGGCTCTCCGTCCCGGCGGGCAACTCGCGATCCAGATTCCTTACAACGGCAGTCACCCGAGCCAGCGTGTCGCCTACGACCTGGAAAAGGAGCCGCCCTACAATCAATACTCGCCTTGCCCACTGGAGAAGAACACGCTGGCTCCGGAGGCTTACGGCGCCTTGCTTCATCGCCTCGGGTTTCGCTCGATCAAGGTGCGGATGTATGTGTACCTCCACGAATTGTCATCCGGGGCTGAGACCTATGAGTGGATGAAGGGGTCTCTACTGAATCACTACAAGGGCACCCAGCCGGCCGAAGTGTGGTCGCTTTTCGAGAAGGAATACCGCAACCGAATCGAGCGGATGCTTGGCGACCAGAAGCCCTACCTCCTTACGTTCAAACGCATCCTCATGCACGCCGTCCGTTAGCGAACTGGACCTATTGTCCGAAGGCCTCCGAAAAGAAAACGCGTCCCCTCGCCTCGTCCAACCCGCCGGCAAACAATGGCAGAGCCATCGCTACGTCGTCCGGTACCTCGAACGGTAGCTGGATGTCCCAAGTGCTCGCCGGACGGAAGCCAAAGCGAGGATAGTAGGTCGGATGACCGATCAAAACGATTCCGGAATAGCCAAACGACTTCGCCCTGGAGACGGCTTCGTTCATCAATGACGCGCCAATCCCTTGGCGCTGGAGCGTAGGCTCTACCGCGATCGGCCCGAGCGCGAGTAATTTGCCTTCCCAAGCCGGATCCTCGTGATGAAGCAGGCTCAAGAGGATTTGACCCACGATGCGACCCTCGGTCTCTCCAACTAGCGAGAGTTTCGGGAGGTATTCGGGAAGGGCTCTAATCCGATCCACGATTCGCCTCTCGATCTCGGTTCCGAACGCCAGCCGAAGCAACTCCGCGATCGCGACGGAATCTGCGGGTGCCTCGCGGCGGATGACAACCTGAATCACTCGGACCGGCTACTCGTAAATAGGTCCCTAATCACGTCTTCGATATCGACCTCCTCGATCGCAACATCGTTCACCGGGAGCTTTTGAAGGACCGCGCCGGTAACCTTCGCCAGCTTGTCGCGAGGCACGTCGATGATGGCGACGGTTGGCTCGGGGAGCGATGCCTGGCCGAATGCCTCGACATCCGAGATCTCGACTGCCTTGGAAAACGAAAGCCGGAGCCGGCGAGTATCGCTGAACTTCCTGGTGAGATCGTCCAAGGTCCCCTCGAAGATCAGCGAGCCGTGATCGATGACGACAACCCGCTTGCAGAGTTCCTCGACGTCCTGCATGTAGTGGCTGGTTAGGAGCATCGTACAGTTGTCTTCTGCGTGAAGCTGTTTCAAAAAGTCCCTGATACGCTTTTGACTGACCACGTCTAGCCCGATCGTCGGTTCATCGAGGAAAACGATCTTTGGAGAGTAGAGGAGGGCCGCGACCAATTCGCATTTCATCCGCTCGCCAAGGCTGAGCTTCCGAACCTGAATGTTCACCTTGTCGGTGAGCTGAAGTTCCTCGATCAAAAACTCGGTCCGCTTCTTGAACATCGCGTCCGAGACCTCGTAGAGCTCCTTCAGCACGACGAAGCTTTCCCAAGCCGGCAGATCCCACCACAGCTGGTTTTTGTTGCCCATCACAAGCGAGATTTGCCTAAGCATTTCTGGGCGTCGCTGATTGGGAGTAAAGCCGAGCACCTTCGCTTCGCCGCTCGTGGGATAGAGGATGCCGCTCAGCATCTTCAGAGTCGTCGTCTTGCCCGCGCCATTAGGTCCGAGAAAGCCGACCATCTCGCCCTGTTCGATCGTGAGATTCTCTTTTGACCGCTTCGACCTCGACCTTCTCGCGTGAGAACAGCCCCTTGATCCCGCCCCAGATGCCGGGCTGCTTCTTTGTCGACACATAGGTCTTGGTCAGATCGCGCGTCTCAATCGCGGGCACGCGGGCGATGTTACCAGTGTGCCGAGGGCTTCCAAGCCCACGGACTGAAGCTTGCGCTTGCGAGCATCGGTGAGCCCGAAGGGCTGTAGCCGTCGCGGCAGCGACGCATTTGGCGCTGCTGCTGCAGCGGCTACACGCGCTTCGCGCTTGGAAGCCCAGGACGCATAGCGAGCATCGGTGAGCCCGAAGGGCTGTAGCCGTCGCGGCAGCGACGCATTTGGCGCTGCTGCTGCAGCGGCTACACGCGCTTCGCGCTTGGAAGCCCACGACGCATAGGGCCACGATCTTCACATAGAGCCCAGCAGGATACTGAGCAGCCTGTTCCGACCGAATTCCGTCACGACAAGAACCACCAGTGGGGCGCTAAGCAGGATTGAATCGATCCTGTCGAGGAGACCCCCATGACCGGGAAGGAGCCTTCCGCTATCCTTGACACCCGCGGAGCGCTTAACCGC
Organism: uncultured Fimbriimonadaceae bacterium; assembly: GCA_964576205.1. Taxonomy (GTDB): domain Bacteria; phylum Armatimonadota; class Fimbriimonadia; order Fimbriimonadales; family Fimbriimonadaceae; genus JAEVZK01. The sequence goes on from CAZNUL010000005.1 coordinate 46,413, forward strand.
GCTCTCAAGCAGATCTCCTGCTTGGCCGAGCAAACCGGTGGACAATCCAGATAGGATGCCCACAACCAGGGGTTGGTTTATGAGCGACGCTAAACCAATCGCTGCAAGGAGGCAACCGCCAAGATTGGCGATGGCGCCTACCACCGTTTTCTTGGGAGAAATCTTCGGGGCCAACAGCTCCTTGCCAAATGCCTTTCCGACAAAGATCGCTAGAGTGTCACCTACCCAGAGCGGGATAAGGCACAGCAGTATCGGGCTTCCCCACCAGAAGTCGCCTTGCCATGCGGTCATCACTGACGTCAGGCCTGTGCCAACCGTCGGCAGCTTCAGCAGTGACATTGCCACCAAAGGTGAGGCAATCCATAGGGAGGCCAGCTCGAGGTAGGGGTAGCCACGTCGACCCCTTATAATCAGGACGGCACCCAAGCATCCCAGGATGGAGGTGGCCACCAAGGTAAATGAGGCAATATCAAACCCAGGTTTCTGCAAAATTGCAATGCTCGCGCGAGGCACGTAAAAGGAAACTAACGGCAAGGCCGAGATAAGCAATGCGGGCCCCAAAAAGGGGATCGGCGCTGAAGATGGCGCAGCCATGCGCCGCAATTCGGCGTATCCGTATCCAAAGGCGATACACGCCAGTACCCACAACGGCCAAAAGCTGGAAAGAAAAACCGCCAGCAGGACTGGCGGTATCAGCAAGGCGGCGGTGAGGACCCGCTGTTTCACTCGTCTTCGATTCTCGCCGCCGAAAGCCGGAGAGCGACTTGTACGCGGTTCTCGCACTTCAGCTTGCGCATGATCACGCTGACCAGATTCTTAACGCTTTGCTCCTTAAGCCCGACGACCTCGCTGATCTTCCGGTTGGAGTAGCCCTTAGCGACCAGCGACGCAACCTCGAACTCCCGCCGGGAAAGCTCGAACTTATTGCCATAGCTGCCGCGAGACTCGCGCACGCGACCCATCGGAGTCCGCACAAATGCGTTGCCGACCTCGCGAATCGCCTTAATCAGCCCCTGCGACCCGTCGCCGCGAGAATAAAGCTTATCGACTCCATACTCCGAGAAGTCCTCCGATTCGCCTTGAACCAGGGCAACTCCGAAGTCACCATAGGCTCGAGCGCCCATCAAGAACTCGAGCTCGTTTTTCTCGAGGCCCGTCGAATCGACGACGATAACCTGAGCATGCTGGTCCTTGGCGGCTGAGATGCAGGACCTCGGCCTCGATTCCGAGGCGACGACGTCGAAATTTCCCTCGTGGCTTAAAAGGCTCGATAGGGCCTGGCCGAACAGTGGTTCCTTGCAACAAAGAGCTATTCGCATATGAAGTCGTTTGTTCGAGCGCGACTAAAGGCTTGTACGAAGCATCGGACCCGTTGGTCTCCGGACACCATCATAGCTCATGCCCATCAGCACATTTGCTTGCCCAAGGCCCAAGAGCCTTGCCATAAGGCCGCCTAGGTGCAAGCTCGCGCGACCCTGCAGCCACTTGTGCTCGGTAACACCCCTTTTGAACATAGCACTTTACACCAACGGACTGGTCCGTAGCTCATACGCGCGGCTAGCCAGGTCAGAGCTTGAGATCGACGATCCCGCTGACCGCGACGCCTTCGACTTTCTTGATGTCCTGAACCACATCTTTGGTCTCAATCGGGATCATCGCCCGGATCTTTACTTCCTTGCCGAAGAGGTCCTGTTCGATCTGCGCAACTGCCTTGACCTTCTCAACTTGCGTCCGGGGACCCATTACCTGGGCGGCTCCGATCGCCTTGCGGCTGTTGATTCCCGCGCTGATGATCGGGACGACCTTAGTCCAATCTGAAGACGTGTCGTGATGGTTGGCGAGCTTGTTGATCGAGTTGTTGAGCTGGGGGGCGAAGGTGCTTACCGCCGCTCCGACGCCTACGATCTTTACGAGCGCCATAAAATCGTCGGCGGCGAACGCGGTGACGGCGAGGCCGCAAAGAACGAGGGCGAGCCCTTTCTTAGTGAATAGCTTCTTCATTAGTCGACTCCTTTTCTCAATTATGCTTGGGACGCTGGGACGCCGTTGTTCGCCGCGAACACCGAAGCCACCCGGAGCGGCCCGCCAAGGTTTCCCCGCAGCCTCACTTCTTACGTAAACTGGCGATGGCACTCTGCGCAGCGCGCCGTGTAAAGAACAGGCTGTTTGACGTTAAGGGCTCTATGACCGGAATCGCCCGCGGATCGCCATAGCTCGCCAACCCTCTTACCGCACCCATCCTGGACCCATAACAAGGTTCTTCGGCAAGCCGCATCAGTACGTTGAAGACGGCATGCTCGCCCGGGGCGTCCTTGAGGACGGCCAGTTGCGCGACGGCTTCGAGCCGGAGGGGTTCGTTGGGCGGTCCAGACAGCACTTCGAGGCACCTTTCGCGAGCGACCTGCGGATCATGCTCTGCCCACCATCGCAGGGCGCTCGCCCGGAACATGTCGTCTTGCGAATCGGTCATCCAGGCGCTTCTTGCCAAGAGATCGTCCTTGCCCACCTTCATCAGCGCCTGAAGAGCGGTGTTCCTAAGGAGCTCATTAGGGTCCCTAGTCCAGATCTCCCGGAGCCGGTCTCCGGCCTGTGGATCGTCGGCGAATTCCCCGAGAGCGGTCACGGCCGCGCTCGCGGTCAGCCGGTCGAACCCTCGGGAAAGCTGAACGAGAAAAGGAACAGCATTCCTCTTTAGCTTGGGAAGGATCATCTGAAGTACCGGCCCAGAACTTTCGACTCGCGCGACTAACAACAGATCGTCGTCCGAGACGTCGCCCTCAAACCGGTCGAGCGCGGTCACTTTGGCGGCGGCATTCGGAGCCAGGCGAAAGATTCGCAGCAAGTCCTGGGACGAGGATTTGGCGTCGTAAGTGATCTTCGCCATCGCCGTCACCCCGTAGTCGAGGACGGCAAGATCGCCTTCGAGACCCGGCGCATGGACGATCGTTTCGCCGCCCCGAATATGCGCGGGCAGCACCTTTTCGACTTCGTCACGACCCAGAAACGAAAGGCTCAAGTCGAGGTCGAGACCCGAATCCGCCTGCCGAATGACGACATTCGATCCTTCCCGTGAAACGCGCAGCGCAGGAACGGAGGAGCTATAGAAATACTGCTCGCGAAAGCGGTCCAGGTCTCGCTTTGAGACCCGCGACATCACTTTGAAGAAGTCCTCGGTGGTGGCGTTCTTGAACCGGTACTCGTTCAAATACTCCTTGACTCCCTGCCAGAAGGTCTTCTCCCCCACCTGATACATCAGAGTAAACAGTCGCGCCGCACCCCCGCCGTAGATCTGGCCGTCGAAAAGATCCATCGGCACGTCGTAGCGGTTGCTCACGACTGGACGCTTCGTGTTCGCCTGCGATTGGAGGGCGCCTTGAAATACCTGGTAGCGCTGCACGTCGTAGGCGTCCTGCCCACGCGACTGCCGGTACCAAAAGGCCGGAAGGAACGAGGCAAAGCCTTCGTTAAGCCAGGCGTGCGACCAGTCGGCGCAGGTGACGGTATCGCCAAACCATTGGTGCGCTAGCTCATGGGCAACTAGCCCTTCCGAGTTCGCCAAAGGCTCGTTTTCAGGCTTGTGCAGGGCCCGGATCGTTTGGGTGACGCAGCTCGCGTTCTCCATGCCTCCAAACATGAAATCGGGGACCGCGCTCTGGCTGAATTTCTCGAACGGATAGTTGAACCCGGTTAGCCGATCGTAGAGCCCGATCATCCGGTTCGTACCGGCAAAGGCGGGAACACCCCACTTCTCAGTCCCCCTCGGGACGTACCACTCAACCGGCAGCTTGCCTAGCGATTCCCTCCCCTGAACGTAGTCCCCGGCCACGAAACTGATCAGATAGGTGGAGATAGGCTCCGCGATCCGCCAGTGGTAGGTCCAGGCGGAGCTTCTCTTGTCGACTCCGATGAGCTTTCCGTTGCTGAGTGCGAACTGACCCGGAGGGACTTCGATGTAGCACTCGGCTGTTGCTTTGTCGTCCGGAAAGTCGTAGGTGGGCAGCCAGTATCGGTTGTCCTCCGCCTCGCCCTGGGTGTAAACAACTCCGCTTGTGGCCGGATAGGCGTGCTCGGACGAGACGAAGTAGATGCCGGCGGTCGGCGAACCCGAATACTGGATCCTGATCTTCAGCTTTTGGCCGGCCTTTCCGGCTCGCGGCAATCCGACGGTCAGGCGCTCATGCTCCCAATGAAAGTTTGCGTCCTGTCCATCGACGGTCACTTTCGATATCTCGAGCGGACCGCAATCGAACCAGAGCGAGTCCCCTCCCTTGAAGGCGACCGTGTTGGTCACATCGCCGCGGATCGTCCTCGCCGCCGAATCATAGGAGATTCGCCAGTTGACATCCTGGAGGTCGTAATTATGAGGCTCGTCCCGATTTGCCGTGGCGATGGAAATCAGCGCCGACATGGCAATCAGGAGGGGAAATCGTGGGGACATATGAAGTTAGAATAGCCTTAATGGGGCGCCGGACCTCTCCGCGTTACCTCCGCCCGTTTTTCCGGGCTTGGAGGCGGAAGGCGTCAGTCGCGAATGGCGGACGAGTTCGAGCATTCCACACCCTCTACTGCCCTCTTGGCCTCAAAAGGTCCCAGCGGAGCCGATAGCGTGCCAGCAGCTTGGGCTTTGCCCCTGCCTTGAAGCTGAAACGGGTGAGGGCCTTAGCCGTTTCGCACCGAGAACCGGCGAGTCAAATGGGCTGTTCCTGCTTGGGCTCGAGCACAATGAGCGCCCTGCCGAGATGGAGATTTCCGGCCCGCGCATGCCAACCGACGTGAGTCAGCTCGAACTGCAGCTTCCTCAAATGGTCAGCCAATTCTCCGTCGGACCCGCTTAGCGCGGCCGGAATGATCTCATCTTGGATCCTCGAGCAAGCCTGGAGCAGGTCGTGGACGTCGACGGCGATCCCTTCGACGGTGTCGGACTCGTACCCGGCTTCCCGGATCCGGTCTTGTAAGTCCTCTCCGAGCTTCCAAAACTCGGGCACCATGGGGTCCGTGCTGCCTTCGTTGGGATCGGAGCCGAGGTCATCCATTCCCAGATTGTGACCTTTTCCGGCCCCGTTATCCCAGCGAGCGCCGGGTCTTACCTGTCGACACTCGAGAGACCTAAGTAATCGGCTCGATCCGTTCTACGTGCTCGTCTTCCACCAAGTCCTTCAGGACCTTCACGTCGCAAGTCCCGAACAGAACTTTAAGTGTCTGGTCCTTGGCGTCAACGGTCAGACCGAGCTTCGTCAGCTTCTCAATGACCTCGGGAGTTAGGCGATCAAGCCAGATCTCGACCTCGACTTTGCCGCTCGCTTTCCGCAGTTTCTCGGCGACTTTGACCTCGAACAAAGTCTTCCGGCGCTCCTCAGGGCCTAACTCCATGAGGGACGAGATGAACATGGGATCGGCGTGGCGAACGTATGCCGCACGGCGAACCCGATTGCCGGCGGGGCTCATCGCGGGCCCAGAGTTCCCGCCCGTGCCAGTTCCCGTGCCAGTGCCAGTCCCAGTCCCTGTCCCAGTCCCTGTTCCAGTCCCTGTTCCAGTCCCTGTTCCAGTGCCGGTTCCGGTGCCTGTCCCGGCGCCACCAATGCCTCCTCCGCCAAAGCCACCGCCTCCGCCGCCACCGCCACCGCCTCCGCCGCCGAAACCACTTCCGTTGCCGCCACCATAACCGCCCCTAAGACCGCCGGGAGCCCCACCGGCCGCGGCTCCGCTACTCGAAAGCATCTTCGTCGCTCCAAAATGGTACGGTGCAACGGTCGCATCGTAACTGACCCCATCCGCCATCTCGACCGGCACATGGACGGTTCGTTGTCTGCCTCCGATGTTGATCACCCGTTGCTCAACCGCAACGAACGACGTGTAATCGGTCATCAGCCCGTACTCAGTAGCAAGATCGACGATCTCGCTCTTCTGCTCAGGCGTGACGTTATCGATCCGTGGATCGACCCAAACCGGATTCGAGCCGGTCCCGCCCGGCGCTTCGAGGACCGCGCCCCTCTCAACTTTGTCGACCATCCGGCGCGCCCAAAGGGCTGGTATCGATTCCCCTCCCGGCCGGTCGCTTGGAAAAGTCAAGGGAATCGTTTGGCTCCAGGGCCTTCCCGCCATCGTCCCGGTGATCGTGACTTTGCCTTGACCGGGCGCCGAGTATCGCCCGTAGACCACGATCGGCTTTTCACCGAAGACATCCGGAATGTGAGCGGGTAGTTCGTCGGTGACTTCGACGCCCGAAAACGTCGCCGAAACGTCCATTAGGATGGGATTATTCAGCCGCTTGACAAACCGTTCTACCGCGGCGTTGGCATCGCTCGCGAGCGTGACCATCTCCGAATCGCCTCGTCCCTCCTCGCTCATCGCGTCGATCAAGAAGCGGTTAACCCCGTTACCGATGCCAAACGTAAACATCCGAGTCTGGCCCCGGTGCTCACGGATCGACTGGAGAACGTACTTCTCGTCCCCGACGAATCCGTCCGTATTGAAGACCACGATGCGGGTGCGATGGGGGTCTGCCGCCGGAAGCAAGGCCGCCTCGACGGCCCGACGCAATTCCGTGCCGCCGTTCGCTTCCATTTTCCTCACGAATGCCTTCGCTTCCGCCCGGTTTGCGGCCGTATTGGGTCGCGGCTCGGTCCATAGCCGGTTTACTTCGATGCTGAATCCCATCACGTTGAAGGTATCGCTGGCATGCATCGTATCGATCAACCGGAGAGTCAACTCCTTGGACTTCTCGATCGGGAAGCCTTGCTGACTGCCGCTCTGATCCATCACGAAGATCATCTCTTTTCGCGAGATCTGCTGCGCTTCCGGCGCCTGGGGAGGTAGCAGCGAGAGCGCGAAATAACCGCCTTTGAGCGGATCGTACTTGGCCAGGAACTCGCTTTGAATGGCGTTCGTGGCCACTCGATAGTGAAGGATGAAGTCCCGGTTCGGGATCTCGTCGTTCTTTCTCAAGGTTACGACCGCATGGCTTCCTTCGCCGCCGCGCACCGAGATCTGGTGCAGAATCGACCTTAGATCGAGGATCGGCGCGCCGGCTTCGACGTTGACCGTGAGCGCGATGTTCGAGCCGGTCCGCATTTGGGGTGGCGCCACCGGCGGGAAGATCTTTTGGGGATCGGGCGCATTGCCGAGATATCGAGGACCGACCACCATGGGGAAGCTAAATTCGAACTCGCCGGCCTCGTATTTCAGCAACTCGACATAGCTGATCTCGACCCGGACCTTCGCTTTCGGCAGGATGTTCGCAACCGACTGGGTGAAGATATTGGGGCGCTCCTGGTCCAGCAAGGCCGCCGATTGGCCCCGACTCTTTGCGACTTCGTAGATCATCCGCGCTTCCTCGCGCCTCTTAATCTGTCCATCGATGACGCGATCGCCGACCTGCAGCCGCATCCGATCGACCGCCGCACTCGCGGAGAGTGGGAAAGTGTAGATCGCCTCGATCGGCTTGTCGCTTGGATTGACGAAAGTCTGTACGACCGTGACTCGTGCCCCGAATCCGGACACGTCGGCGTTGACCGTCGTCCCCTGCAAGGGGCAAATCATCTCCGTTCCGGCGATCGCCAACATTCCCGGCTCGACGCCCTGAGCAGGTGACTCGCCTCGAGACTGAGCGGAAAGCAATACGGCAAAAGCAGTTATCAACACCATCGCAACTGAAACCCCCTTGACCTTTCTCTGCATATCAGATGCGTGTCATGGGCGATGCGTTACGGCGACAACAGCACCGGCATCGAGCCGCCGACGATGGCTCGCAGTTTCCGTATGCTGAAGGGATGGAATATCGGCAACTCGGCGGATCGGGATTCAAAGTCCCGGTGCTCAGCCTCGGCACTGCCGCTTTCGGCAAGGACGACGAGGTCTTCGGCAACCTGTCCCGCCTCGTCGACGTCGCTCTCGACCACGGCGTGACTCTCTTCGATTCCGCCGACGTGTACTCGAAGGGTGCGGCGGAGGAAGCTCTCGGCAAGGCCATCAAGGGCAAACGGGACCGGCTTCTCCTCGCCACAAAAGCCACGTTTACGATGAGCCAAGACCCGAACGATGTCGGATCGTCACGATTCCACCTCATCAAGTCGGTGGAGGACAGCCTTCGCCGTCTCGGAACGGACTACATCGATCTCTATCAGATGCACTCATTCGACGCCATCGCACCGGTCGAGGAAACCCTCAACACCCTCGACGATCTCGTCCGAGCCGGCAAGATTCGTTACATCGGCTGCTCGAACTTCTCGGGCTGGCATCTGATGAAGTCGCTCGCGGTTTCCGACCGCTTTAATTTGGCTCGCTACGCCTCGCACCAGGTCTATTACTCCCTGATCGGCCGCGACTACGAGTACGAACTTATGCCTCTCGGCCTGGACCAAAGGGTCGGAGCCATCATCTGGAGCCCGCTCGGGTGGGGCAGGCTAACCGGAAAGATCAGGCGTGGGCAACCCTTGCCGCCGGACAGCCGGTTACACAACGAACAGATTGTGCAGATGGGTCCGCCCATCGCGGACGAGCACCTATACAACGTCGTCGACGCCCTCGACGACGTTGCTAAGGAAACGGGTAAGACCGTTCCCCAGGTCGCGTTGAACTGGCTTCTTCAACGGCCGACCGTTTCGTCCGTCATCATCGGCGCCCGAAACGAGCAACAGCTCCTGGATAACGTCGGGGCGGAGGGTTGGAACCTCGCCCCTGAGCAGATCGCGACAATAGACAAGGTTAGTCAGGGCGCGATGCCTTATCCTTACTGGCATCAGCACGGATTTCACCGCAATCCATTCCCGGTTCACTACGACTAGCGGCTGACCCTCTTTAAGGGACATTCATGGCGAAACCATGTTCCAAGTCGAAATCAAGGTCACTGACGCGGAGATCGATGAGAATGGCCATGTCAACAACGTCGAGTTTGTGCGATGGATGCAAGAGGTTGCGATCAGCCATTCCGATGCTGCCGGCTGCACGGCCGCAACCCGGGCTAACCGCGCCGCCTGGTTCGCCCGCCGCCATCAGATCGAGTATCTTCGCCCGGTTCGCGCGGGCGAGCAGATCTCCGTTCGCACCTGGGTGGGCGACATTCGCCGTGTCGCCTCCCTCCGGCGGTACGAGTTCGTGCGCGGAGGCGAAATCGTCGCCCGCGGAGAGACGGATTGGGTCTACGTCGACTCAGCTTCCGGCCGTCCGAGAAGCATCCCCCAAGAAATCCGCGCGATGTTTCAGATTGAGGGCGTCGAGTGATTCGTCTGCAGCCTGGTCCCCCTCCGGCTCAGAGAGGGGCTAAGGGAAGGTTGTTTCGTTCCCGCAAAATCTCTCTTCACGGAGCCCGCCATGAGGTGGGCTGTCCGCCCCGTTCTCTGTCTCTTAGCGATTCTCGCGATCTAAACAAAGCCCAAAGGCCTCATGCCATCAGCTCTTTGACAACATGTCCATGAACGTCCGTCAACCGGAAATCACGCCCCTGGTAGGGGAACGTGAGCCGCGTGTGGTCGACCCCCATCAGCCAGAGAATCGTCGCCTGGAGATCGTGGACATGCACGGCCCCAGGCGTTTGCTCGTATTTCGTTGGCTCCAGCGCGTGGCCATCGGCATCCGCCACGTTATAGCCATAGTCGTCAGTCCGGCCGTAAGTCGTTCCCGACCTCGCTCCGCCTCCCGCCATGAAAACGGTAAAGCAGCGCGGGTGGTGGTCGCGACCGAACGAATTGAGATCGAGCGGCCCCTGCGAATAGCTCGTTCGCCCGAATTCCCCGCCCCAGACGATCAACGTGTCATCCAGCATCCCCAGCCGTTTCAAATCCTTGATGAGCGCGGCGGTCGGCTGATCCGTATCCCGGCACTGAACCTTGATACCGCCGACGAGGCCACCATGCTGGTCCCAGCCCTGGTGATACAGCTGGATGAACCGAACGCCCTTCTGCGCTAATCTCCGGGCAAGGAGGCAGTTTGCGGCGAAAGACCCCGGCTTCCTGGCGTCGGGTCCGTAGAGTTCGAACACCTCGTTCGGCTCCTTGCCGAGATCGAGCACTTCAGGCACGCTCGTTTGCATCTTGTAGGCCATCTCGTACTGAGCGATCCGGCTTTCGATCTCGGGATCGAGCTCCTGCTCATACTCGTGACGGTTCAGCTCTCCGAGGCGGTCGAGCATGGCTCGGCGGCCCGATTGACAGATACCGTCGGGGTTGGACAGGTAAAGCACCGGGTCTTTGCCCGATCTGAATCGAACGCCCTGAAATCGCGAGTCCAGGAACCCGCTTCCCCAAAGCCGGTCGTAGAGCGGCTGATCGCCCTTGTTTGCGCTCGCCAAAACGACGAAAGACGGCAAATCCTCGTTCATCGAACCGAGCCCGTAGGAAATCCAGGACCCGAACGACGGCCGGCCCGCGATCTGGCTGCCCGTTTGAAAGAAGGTGATAGCCGGGTCGTGGTTGATCGCCTCCGTAAACATCGACTTGATGAAGCAGCACTCGTCGACGACCTCGGTCATATGAGGCAGGATCTCGCTCAGCCAAGCTCCGCTTTGTCCATGCTGAGCGAACTTGAAGGGAGACCCCGCGCAGGGGATCACGCTTTGATTTGCGCTCATCGCCGTCAGCCGCTGCCCTTTGCGGACGGAGTCCGGCAACGGCTGCCCATGCATCTTGTTGAGCATCGGCTTGTAGTCGAAGAGATCCTGCTGCGCCGGCCCTCCGGCCTGGAAAAGATAGATGATCCGCTTTGCCTTTGCTGGGTGATGAAGGCCCTTCATTGACCCGCTCGCCTGCGCGAATACGAGGTCTGGCAAGAGGGAAGCCAGCGCCACCGCCCCGAAGCCGCGCGCCGTCTTTCCAAAGAACTCCCGGCGAGTCAGGCTGAGCAGGACATCAGGATCCATCCTCGCTTCAGTGTACGACGTTCAAACCCCGGCTCTCAACGTCTTGTCAATCGCCGGGGTCTGGGAGCGCGCCTATGCTGCTTTGAGCGCCTGCGATTCCTTGAACGGATCGAACACCCGGATCATGTTCTGATGCGAGCTCGTCGAGCTGACCACGATTCGAGAGTCGGCCGCGATCACCTGAACCTGCCGATCCGCCAATTCAGAAACGACCAAGCTTGCTCCGGTCCTCGGATCGATCATGAGTACCGTTTCACCGGCCCGATCTTTCTCGGCGATCGCAAGCACGAGGGCGTGCTGCTCTCCGTTGAAGACTCCGCAAAACGCCGAGATCTGATCGCCGGGAAGCTCGACGGTTCCCGTGATTTCAGGCTTGCGAAGGCTGCAAGTCACGAGCTTCCGGTTGGCGATATCGGCGAGATACATCCGGTCTCCGATGATGACCGGGTGATCGAAACCGTGTGAAAAGCCTAACGACAGCTGCTTTTGAAGCCTTCCGTCGAAACCGTAGATCCTGACGACGTCGTAATCCTTGAGCCGGATCAGCGCAACCAGACTCGACTTGATGGTGGATAGCGAGATCAGTTCGGCATCTTTCTCACCGGGCGTCAGCTCCTTGACTTCACCAAGGAGAACGCGATACACCTTGCCGTCCTTAGCTCCGACAAAGACGCGCTCGCCTTCTGAGGCCATCGCTTTGTACTGGTCCGGCTTGATCGGCACCTTGACCGGCTCGCCGAGCTGGCGGCCCAGAAGGTTGCGATAGTCGAGATACAGTTGATTCATCGAGGAAGTCAGGCCGGCCCAGTGCGTCTGCGTGCAGATCTGGTCGACGTAGGTTCCGCTGAATCTGGACACGACGTTCCAAGTCGACAGGTTCACCAATTCGACTTGATCCTCCTCGACGCAGAACGCATGTCCGTCGAGAGCCGCGATTCGCCAGGAATCGGCGGGAAGCGGCTCCTGCAGCTGCACCGACGATTCGCCACGACCCGGCCAGGTTCCCTTCAGGGTCCTGCCGTGCCCGTAAAGGACTTTCTTGTGCATGTACAGCAGACCGCCCATCTTGTGTTCGGTCCCTGGATTCGAAACAGGGGTGAGAGCGGCGAGCGGCGTGTCGCTTGCCTCGACGAGGACCGTGCGCTCGATCGACGCGCTCCATCGGCGAGACTGCGATCCGCCAATCATCGTCCAAACTTTCTGCGCCGGTTCGCCCTCGTTCGAACCCGGCTCTTCGGCTGAAGTCTCGGCATCGGCCTGCGCGACGATCGGCTCGATCGGCTGCTGGGGTTGAACGGCAACCGGCTCCATCTCGATGACCACTGGCTCGACCTTCGGCTCCGGCGCTGCCTTCGCCTCTGGCTCGGGTCGTGCGGCCGGCTGCTTTTGGACAGCCTCGGCGCTCTTCATGGCCATCTGGTCCGCGATCTTGGCAACTGCGTCATTTGTCGCGGCCTCGCGCTTTGCATCCATGCGCGACAGTTCGACGGCGATGCGATCCTCGAACGCGTTCTGCTTGGTGTCAGCATCCGATCGCCACTGGGCCAGGGTCCGGCCAAACTCTTCCAGCGATGACTGGATCTTGGAGTCATCGAATGCCAGGGCTTCCGGCACCGCATTTCCGGTCGCTTGGAAAGCGGCCGCCAGGCGCGCCTCGAGCGCCCTCTGATTTTCGTGGACTTCGGCTTTCCATGCGGTAAGGGACTGCGAAAGCGCCTGAAGCGAGGATTCCAGGCGGGATTCGTCGAAGCCGCCGGCCGCGGGGTCGGCTGTCGATCCCGAATCGGCCATTGCCGCCGCCAGCCGCGCTTCGAACGACTTCTGACCGGCCTCCAGCTCGGACTTCCAGTTCTCGAGCGAAGCTGACAAGGCATCGAGGGACGCTCGGATTCCCGACTGATCGAGAGCAAATGCCTGGGCACTTGCGCCGGACTCCGAGGTCGCCGCCAACGCGGCAGCCAGGCGCGATTCCAACGTCTTCTGATTGGCCTCGGATTCCGACTTCCACTGCCCAAGAGATTGAGCGAGGCTGTCGAGAACGGTTTCGACCTTCGAATCGTCGGCGGGCGCCTGAAGCTTCTCCGCGACCTCGTGGCGGAAGCTTTCGAGCGAACCGGCGACCTCCTTCAGGGCCACGCTGAGCTTGGCTTGCTCGTCGGCTAGGGCCTGAACGTTGGTTTCGGCTCCCGCGCCGGCCTTGGAGATCGAGTGAGAGAGGCCTTCGAGGGCCGCTCCGGCCTTCGCCTGATCCGCGGCCAAGCTTTGCAGCTCGAGCCGCAAGTCTGCGACCATCGGCAAAATCTCGGACGCGCCCTTCGATTTGCCCTCCGTGTCGGCGACCTTGCTTTGCAGCGAAAGAAGAATGTTCTCGCGCTGATCGGTGCGTGAGCTAACGTCTGAGATCTTGGCTTCGATGCTCGAAGCGCTGTGCGCCGAAGCCTCCTGCAATTCTGCGATCTGCTTCGCAAGCTTCTGATAAGCATCCGCATGCTGCTTCTGTTGAGCGGCGATCTCGGCGAGCTCCTTAGCCGGCGATGGGATCTCCAGCTTATCGAGCTTTGCGCGAAGGCCGGTAAGGCCTGCTTCGACGGATGCTTGCTGCTTCGCGATCGACTCGAACCGCTCCTTATCGTCGCGAGAAGCAACGGCCTCGATCTTTCCGGCAAGGCCGGCGATCGCTCCCTTCGTTTCCTCACTCGTCTTGGCGAGTTTTTCAAACGGCTCGGCGTAATTCGGCGTTCTCTCGACCGCCTTTTCAACCGAGGTCAGTTTCTCGGCGAGGGACGCCTGTTCATGGCCGATCGACTCGGACAGCGCCTTGAGCGATTCGAGTTCGGAGCGAACCGGGGCGAGATCGATCTCTTTGGCGGCTAGAGTATCGAGCTTCTCGACGACCCGGCCCTGGTCCTTGTGCAGCGCCTCGATTCCAGAGTGCACGCTCGACAGATCGACTTCCTTGGAAGCAAGATCGTCGATCTTTGCACCGAATTCGGCATGGCTTGATTGAACGGTCTCAGAGAGCCCCGAAAGGCTAGACTCGACTGCGGAAAGGTCGACTTCCTTCGCGGCAAGTTCGGAGAGCTGCGCATTGATCGAAGCCTGCTCTTTCTGAACGGATTCGGCAAGCGTGCGAATTTCCTCGACCCTTGATTCGATGCCGGAAAGGTCGACTTCCTTCGCGGCCGCCTCTGCAGCCAGTTTGGCGATTGCTCCCTGCTCGGTCCGAACGGATTCGGCCAACCCTCGGAGCTCCGCGACGTCGGAGCGAACCGGAGACAGATCGACTTCCTTGGCGAGGTTGGCGTCGACCCCGGTTTGCAGCCGGGAGACGGCCTCGCCAAGCTTAGCGATCGATTGAAGGTTCGCCTCGTTGGCCTGCTTAACTTGTCCGATCTCGGCCGCGATGCCCGCGTCGGCCTTGGCCGTCTGCTCCTGGCCGCGCTCCACATTGGCGATCCGGCTCTGCAACTCGAGCGTGTGTTCGGCGGCGCGAGCAAGGATTTCTTCGGAGCGCGCGGAATGGTCCTGATCGACCTGCTTGATCGCAGAGCTCAGGGAGCCCAGCGCTTGCTTGGCAGCGTCGAGCGAGCCGGCTAGGCCCTTAACGGCCGAGTCGTTCGAGTCGGCTTGAGACTTGAGATCCTTCTGTCCTCGGTCGAGCGATCCGAGGGACTCGCCCGTCTTGACGACCAGTCCCTGCACGGAGCTCAGCTGCCCTTCAAGGGCGCGCAGCCTGGAATCGAAGTTGTCGATCTGGGCTTTGAACGTGCGGAGGACGGGCGGCTTGCGGACCAATTCGTGTTGATGCTCGTCGATCAGCTCGATTCTGCGGGCAATTTCCTTGAGCGACTCATCGATCGACTTGCGCCGATTCGGAAGCGACCAATGCGAATGCGACTCGCCGCCGGCCGAAGCTCTCGGCCGAAACCAAAACGCCCCGGCAACCAGCAGGGCAAGCGCGGCGAACGTAATGTATCCGGAGGGCGATGAGATGAACCCTCGTAACGATGAACCAAACCCAGGCTCCGGGACGGCTGGTGGCGGGATGATCTTTTCGATTGCGACAGAAACGCTCTTGTCTGGAGATTCGCCCGATCCGGGGAAGACTTTCCCATCGAATCCATCGATGGTGTGGGCCTCCGCCACCGGTGTCCCCGAGGCAGGATCCGACGAGTCCAGGGTAATGCGGAATCCCGTGGAACTGCCTTGCCGGCCAGCCGTGAGGGAGATGATCCGGTCTCCTTTCTGAAACTTGTAGCCGTAGATGTGGAGGCTCTTTGCCTTAGCGAGTTGGCTTGGGCTCGCATTGACCGAGAGCCGAAAGTCGGTGGCAATAGCAGCACAAGCAACCGCAAAAAAGAGAAGAATAGAAGCAATCCGTGGCACGCGTTCAACCGCCTCCGGGCGTCTTGATGCCCGTCCTGAGCTAAATACCTTGTGCCTTAAAACACTATCCGCGTCACCTGGCAGCTTTACCTGGCCTATTCAATCTCGAGGGTTCCAGGAGGATTGAGAAAGCGTGCGCCCAGGCCTCAATCCGTGACCGTTTCGTCACCTCCTAGACCCATGATCTGAAGATCGATGCTTTTGGCGAGTGCCCCGCCAAGACACGATGGGCCCGGCACGCACCATAATCAGTCGCATTGGCAACTACACGCAAATTCGGCTTTGAGACCCGCATGCTACACGCGGGCCAGATCCCCGATCCCTACGTCGGGGCGCGAGCCGTTCCCATTTATCAAACGACGTCTTACGTGTTTGGAAGCACGGACGAAGCCGCTCACCTGTTTGAATTGAAGCAGTACGGCAACATCTACTCCCGGATCAGCA
Source organism: uncultured Fimbriimonadaceae bacterium (assembly GCA_964576205.1). Taxonomy (GTDB): domain Bacteria; phylum Armatimonadota; class Fimbriimonadia; order Fimbriimonadales; family Fimbriimonadaceae; genus JAEVZK01. The sequence continues at coordinate 62,095 of CAZNUL010000005.1, forward strand.
ATCCAACCACCGCCGCCTTCGAGGAGCGGATGGCATCGCTCGAAAACGGTACCGGAGCCGTTGCCGTCGCCAGCGGCATGGCCGCCCAATTCGGCGTCATCATTACCCTGTGCTCGCCCGGCGACGAGATCGTCGCCTCTACCCAGCTTTACGGCGGATCGGTCACTCAGCTCACGCACACCCTTAAGAAGCTGTCGGTAACCTGCCACTTCGTTGAACCCAACGATCTTCGTGCCTGGGAGACTGCGATCACGAGCAAGACGAGGCTGTTTTTTGTCGAGACGATTGGCAACCCATCCGGCGCGATCGCCGACCTGGAGGCGATCGCCGCCCTTGGCAAGGCTCACGGCATTCCCCTGGCCGTGGACAACACTTTCGCCTCACCCTATCTGTGCCGGCCGATCGATTGGGGCGCGACGATCGTCGTGCATTCGGCGACCAAGTTCATTGGCGGTCACGGAACCACGATCGCCGGCGTCGTCATCGATTCCGGAGATTTCGACTTTTCAACCTATCCGACGATCGCCGATCCATCTCCCGCCTACCATGGCCTGCGGTTTTTCGATACGTTCGGCCACTACGGCTTCCTCATGAAGATGCGGGTTGAGACGGTGCGGGACACCGGGTCTTGCATATCGCCGTTCAACTCATTTTTGCTTTTGCAGGGGCTTGAGACGCTTTCCGTCCGGATGGACCGGCACGTCGAAAGCGCCCTCGCCATCGCGAAATACCTCGAGGGACACTCAAAGGTCTCGAAGGTGCACTTCGCCGGTCTGCCCAGCCACCCGCAACACGAGCTTGCCAAGAAGTACATGCCGAAAGGTCCAGGCGCAGTCATGGCATTCGAGATCAAGGCGTCCGACGGTCGCGAAGCCGGGAAGCGCTTTATCGAATCTCTGCAGCTGATATCGCACTTGGCGAACGTGGGCGATGTCAAAAGCCTCGTGATCCATCCGGCCTCGACCACTCACCAGCAGCTTTCCGATGCGGAACTCGAATCGGCGGGAATCGCGCCCTCGACCATCCGCCTCTCGGTCGGCCTAGAGACGTTGGACGACCTCATGTGGGACCTGGACCAGGCACTCGGATCGGCCTAGTTCGAGGCTCAAATCGCCTTTTACCGAGAGCAGGAGCAGAGCACCGCGCCGCCTGAGGCGATTTGCGAATTAGAATAGGTCTGTGCTCGCGGCGCGAACATTTCTCCCTCTCGTATTCCTCCTTGCCGTGGGCCTCGCCACGGCTGACGATCTTGCCACCGAGAAGCCGTTCGTGCCCAACAACCGCTGGGCGCTTGTGATCGGAGCTGCCAACTACTCGGATGAGATTGGAAAGCTGCAGTATCCCGCGAAGGAGGCGCGCGACTTCGTGAACGAGCTGACGGGACGGCTTGCATTTGAACCGGAAAACATCCGCCTGCTCGCCGACGGCGGCAAGCCGCCGGAGGCGCCGACGTCGGCTCACATCCTCGCGTCCCTCGATTCTCTGCTCGCCGATAAACGGCTGGACAAAGCCAACCTCTTCGTTTTCTACTTCTCGGGTCACGGAGTGGGAACGCCTAAGGGCGATTTCCTCTTGCCGTCCGACGTCGATCCGGACCGGATCGAGGAAATGGGTGTTCCCGTCAAGAAAGTCATTGCGCGAATCGTCGACGCGGGCCTAAGGAACGTACTCTTCATCGCGGACGCCTGCCGCTCGGGCAGGGCGAACGACTTCGGAGCTGAGCTGACAGAGCAATGCCGAAGGGCCAACATCGCAGTGATCCTTGGCTGCGCGCCGGGCCGCCGATCCTACGAGTACCCCGAGCTGCGCGGGGGAGTCTTCACCCACTTCTTGATCGAAGACCTCAACAAACCGGAGCTGCGCGACGAATCCGGTTCTTTGTGGGCCTCGCGAGTTGGTGAGCAGGTCCAAAAAGAGGTACACGCCTACACGGAACCCGATCATGGGGAATCGGCGCAGTCGCCGGCGCTGTGGGCGGAACGCTCAACCCTCGACGTGCTGCTCGCCGTGTACCCACAGAAACCGATTTCCGACAAAGCGGCCCAGGAATTTCAACGCAGCGTTGAAAAGCTGAACAAGCAAGAATTCGCAAACGCGATGACCGAATTTGGCGCCGAAATGGTTCTGGCTGGCCGTTTCGACCAATGCGTCGATCCGCTAAAAGCCGTCGATCAGCTCGGAGAATTGTCGCCCGTGGGCCGCTACCTGCTCGCCATGTCCTTAAGGCTTTCAGGCCGGCTCGGAGAAGCCGAACGCGTCTTTGGGTCGTTCGTCGACGAGGCGCCAGGCTACTATCGAGACCTGGCGTTGGTCGGCTCAAATTCGCGGGCGATCAGCCCGCGACTGCGGGTGGACGCGGCGACGCGTATTTTCCAGACGGATCCCGCGTGGGCGGATAGGCGCCTCGCCTGGATCGCCGTGATGGCCTGTGGCAGCTACGAGGAACAGGTTTTGTTCACCCGCCGGTTTGCGGCCCTGCAGTCTGTATCGGAACGTCAGCGGCTGTACGCGCAGGGCTGCCTTGCCGATGTAGAGGGTCGGTGGCGCGATGCCATCGCGAATTACCGCAAGGCGCTGAATTGTCCTGGGGAAAGACCGCTTAGCAAGGACATCTTTCTCGGCCTTACGCGTGCAAGCGAGGCCGTCGGCGGTTCGGCCGGCCTTGAGAACCTGGCCGACCAGTTCGTTCGAATAAAGGGATGCGAAGTCCGGGCCTACCTCAGGAAGGCTGATATCGCGAGGGAGCAAGGGGCGACCGAAGCCAGAGTTTCCTGCATCCGTGAATGCCTAAAGCACGATCCCGACCCGGATGAGCTTTGGGAGGCGGCTAAGATCGCCGGACCCCATATCGGCGCGGTTCTGACGGAGTTAAGGCAGGTCGCCGGCAGGTTCCCTTACTCTTGGCGGGCTCGAATGCTCCTTTCCCTGCTGAATGCAATTGCCGGCGACGAGGCAGGCAGCTCCACCGAATTCACCAAAAGCGAGATCTACCGCGAAGATCCCCTTACCTTCAATTCGGAGATCTTTGGCTTCATGGAGCCCTTCCTCGAGGAAGCCCTTCGCCTCGGGAGAATCAAGGAGCTCGATTATCGCCGGCGAGTGGATATCTACTTCCTAACCCTTCTCCGAAGCGCGGGAGCCTTCGGCTATGACCCTAACCTGTGGCTCCAATTCACCCAACTCGGCCTTACCAATGAAAGGAACGCTCAGGTAGTCGCCGTCGCGAGCCGGTTCGTTCCCTTCCGGCCGGAGGCCGCTCCAAAGGAACTTAGGCCGATGCTCATATTCCTTGGCCTCAACTCGGGAGACTCGGCAATGATCGAGCGATTGCACACCGTGAAATTCGAGCCGGGCGAGCTGGACGACCCGGAGTGGTTCTATGCCGCCTACCTTGCCACGCGCGGTCGAGAAAGAGAGGCCGCCACCATGCTTCCCAAGTTGAGACCTCCCAGCTGGAACCTCTTGCCAAGGATGGAAGCCCTCAAGACCTATCTGTTCGCCAAGACCGGCCGGGAAGCGCAAGCCCGCAGCCGCCTCAAAGCCAAAGCAGTTGACGACCTGGTCGTGCGGGGCTTCGACGGCCTTGCCTGGGCCGCTCTCGGCGATTGGAAGAGAGCCGAACCGCTCCTCGCCGAGCAGGCAAGATCGCTTAACTGGGCCTTTCTGTTCGTGAGCGAATGCTCGATGCGAACCCTCGACAAGCGATACCGAAGCACCGGGCGGCTGCGAGAAGCCCGGGGGCTCGCGCTCGGCGCTGGGTCTGCTCAGCCGGGGAATCCCTTGTTCGAGAAGTACACCTTCGCTGAGAAGCCGGGCGTCGCCCAGTTCGCCGGCGCCACGACGATGGATTGCGTCATCGAGGACGACATCCAGTCCCTCAAATCCCTGAGCGAAGAAAGCAAGCGGACTTACGCAATCGGCAAGCTCACATTCACGGTGACGGCGGCAGGCGCCCTAAGTGGCGCATTTAACGACGGCCTCGGTCACGATTACCACTTTGAGGGAAAGGTTGACCCCCTCGGGAACGTTCGTGGCCGCCTTGTCTGGAAAGACCGAAAGTTCTCACTTGCCGCCAAGATCGCCCCACCCTCGTTCTACAAGTCCGATCCCAGGTTCAAATCGATTGGTCAAGCCTGGCAGTTCATTGACGACCAAGGTTGGCGGCTAAGAGTGACCGGGTTGCCTGGCCTGTAATCTTTCCCTCGCACCCCTCATTGGAGTGACGGAGTGACGGAGTGATGGAGTGATGGAGTCATGGAGTAAGGAGTGATGAGCGGGTGAGCTTTTGTCATCCCGAGGAACGAGGGATCTCCGCATCATTCGGCCGCCCTGCTCGCCGGTCACGCGATGACGAGCAGCAAGTGCGGGGATACCTCGCCAGCTCGGGATGACAAAACCGGGAAGGGATGACAAACCCAAGGCGGAAGCCGGCAATGTCAATTTAAGTCCTGGACGGAGCCTCGTATTGAACCGGACTCACCGTGATCCCCTTGACCGTGTCTCCGTCGATCAAAACTCCCATGTTCAGATCCGGGAAATAGTTCCAGGTCTCGACCTTGCCGCCCTTGGCGAGGTCCTTCTTCACAGAGGCTTTCTCGTTGATCATCGCGAAGAGCATGTCCTTCGACATCCCAACTTTCACTTGGTAGACGTTTTGAGACGTTGTGTCCTTGGGCTTCAGCTCCAGATAGGCTCCCGGCTCGTAACTGGTAAGCCGCATCACTCGATCGCGCTCGGTCCAAACTGAGAAATTGCCTTTGTGCCACAGCATCTCGCTCAGGTCCGGCCACTCCTGCTTGAACGTCAGCGTATCCTCTGGCTCGCCGAAAATCTTCTTGAGGCCGGGAGCGTTGAGGAGGATGCCGATCTCCTGATTGTCCGGAGTCACTAGAGTCACCACTTGGCACAGATATGCCGGCTTCGGGGCGATCTCTTTCGGTTTGATCCCTTCGGTAGAACAAATCTCGTCGAAGACGCCCTTAACCGTCTTCCAGTGCGGGCTGCTGTCTTCGGGAGTGTTGCTGAGCCAGGTAAAAATCACGTTTGCCGCCAAAGTGTCGTCATCCTTGGACCTGCCGTTGACGCGAACCATCCCGAGGTTTTCCCCGAGGGCCGAATTGAAGACATCGCTGCCGCGTTGCGCATCGATGATCGTGTGGTACGCCGTCTGCAAGTCGCCGAGTTGGTGTAGGCCGACCCCGGCGTTGTTAGCGTATCGAAGTTTGAAAACCTGGTCGGTCGTCGATGCCGCCTGAGCCTTGAACCAATCGATGCCAAGCTGAACCACGTCCTTGATCGCGTCCGGTTCCAGCACCCGTCCCAGGGCAAGCAACGACTTACCGTCTTCGCTCTGCGGGTTCTTCTCATTGGCAATCTCGATCGCCGCCATCGCGGATTTCCAGTTCGCCCGGTCCTCATCGGTCACGGTAAATCCACGCGAAGTCACATGCGGATTCGTGATGAGCGGCCCAAAGTCGGGCCGCCACCATTTCGACCGCACGCCGACCGGCAGATTGTCATAGTAATACAAAAGCGCGCACCGCCCGGCGTTGATGTAGGCCTCCGTCAGCGCGGGCCACTGCCGCGCCGCCGCCTCGAAAAGCTTCTTTGCATAAACATGGACTCTCGAATCCTCGTAGGCAAGACCGGTGTCGAATTTGACGAGGGCTTGTAGAGCCGCCGGGTCATCCGCTATTTCGGCCGCCCTTGCCTTGGGGTCCGCATGGTCGGCCGTCAGATTCTCGAGCCAGCCGCCCTCACGACCTTGAATCCGGTCGAGGAACATCAGCATGTCGATCATGTCCTTCTTCGAATGGCCGGATTTCTCGAGGGCGATCGCGCCGTACTTGTCGGCTTCGTATTCCTGTTGCCGAGTCCATAGGTTGCGCAAGTCTCGCGCCGCCGGATCGGTGTCGAGCGAGTGTCCGCGGGACAAATGGGACAATTCGTGGGCCACAATCGCCCGAATCAGCCGTTGATCCCCATCGATGGCCTTGATGATCCCGCTGTACACGACCATCGTCGCACGATAGTCGTCGCCTTCCTTGGTGAGGGTCGCGTAGGCGTTGACGTCCTTCTTGTCGACGATCGAGCATTTGATCGGATACTTGAACTTCGGATTCTCCGGAATGACCCGGTCGAGTTCAACGACCATCTTCTCGAGGTCGGCCTGAGTGAAGTCCTTGGCAACCGCCGGCACGAAAAGCGCCAGCACGAACACCAATGCAAGCGGCAATTTGATTCCTTTCATAAGTCGTCTCCTTCGAAAAAGCACCTCGCACTACGACGAGCCGGGCGAAACAGCGTTTTGGAAACTTTGTTCATATTGTGGGCAGCGACGTTGCGTTCGCAGCCGTCACGCGATACCTGTATCTTCCCTCAAATATCATCGCCGACGATCACGTCGATGGCCGAGGGAAGGACCTCGATGGTCAGCCGGCCCGGCGGCAAGAGTTCGCCGTCGGCCAGAAACGGAGCAGGCGGATGGCTCACGATCTCGACCTTCCGGAGTCGTCGATGGATCACCTTTGGGTGAGTCAGGTGGACGCCTTTGAGGACCCTGGGAAAGTTCCAGAGGAATTCGATCTTGCCAAGCTCGCCGACCAGTACGAGGTCGAGGAGGCCGTCGGAAAGGTCGGCGGTGGGGGCGATGAGCATGCCTCCTCCATAGCTCGTCGCGTTGGCGCAGGCACAAAGCATCGCTCGAGTTTCGACGGTTTCGTCCTCCAAGCGTATCGTGAGGGTGGTCGCTTTGTAGCTGAGGAGCGTCTGCAAAATGCCGGCAAGGTAAGCGGTCCTACCTCGAAGCCGCCGGAAGCCTTGATTTACCCGTTGCGCGACAACCGCATCGAATCCGCAACCGAGGACATTGAGGAAGTGGCCCTCGCGCTGGTCCATTTGCCATCGGCCCACATCGATGCGCCTGCGAGCGCCTCTGACCAGAGCGGCAATGGCGCGGTCGACCGACGTCCCGATCCCGATCGCTCTGGAGAAGTCGTTGCCCGTACCGAGTGGCAGGACGGCGAGCGCAGTCTCCGTGGCCAGCAAGCCTTGCATCACGTCCGTTACGGTGCCGTCTCCGCCGGCTGCGATCACAATGCCGCAGCCCATTCGCGACATTGCCGCAGCCTGTTCCCGGGCGCTTCCCGGGCAAGTCGTCACTTCAACCACGATCGAGTGGGGCCTCAGGGAATCTTCCAGGCGGACAAGCAGGTTTGGCCAACGGGCACTACTCGTACCGCGCCCGCTGCGCGGATTCCTGATCAGCCCGATATTCACCAGGAGCAGAATAGCCCGTCACGTCACCGTCGGGCCGGAGCCGGAGTACTTTTCGGGCAGCCCTTCACGGACGACCCTCTCGATTCGCATGACCGCCTCGAGAAGATCGGCGAATCGCGTGTAAAGGGGAGCGACACCCAACCTTAGGTTGTCCGGCGCTCGAAAGTCGGGAACCACATTGGCCTCGTGGATGAGCGCTTGGTCGATCTGGAGAGCGAGAGGATGGCTTGCCGAGACATGAGCGCCGCGGATCGACGAATCTCGCGGTGAATTCAGCTTGAATCCGAGCGGAGCTAAATACTTGTCGAACAGCCGAATCAGGAACTCGGTCTGGGCTACCAATTTCCTTCGAATCTCGTCGATCCCCGCCTCGAGGACGAGATCGATGCCGGGTTCGGCGGCAGCCATCGACAGAATAGGCGGTGTTCCGGCAAGGAATCGACTGATGCCGGGCGCCGGATGGTACTCGGGGCTGAATTGGAACGGATCTCGCTGCCCGAACCAGCCCCGAATAGGATTGCCGAGTTTCTCCTGAAGGTCCCGCCTCACGTACAGGAACGCCGGGGAACCGGGGCCGCCGCAGAGATACTTGTACGTGCACCCGACCGCTAGGTCTACGCCGGCCTGAGTGAGGCCGATCGGAACCGCGCCCACGGAGTGGGACAAGTCCCAAAGCGAAAGGATTCCTCGCTTCCGAGCCTCCTCGGAAAGCTCGGCCATCGGATAGACGTAGCCACTCTTGAACGCCGTATGGCTCAGGGCGAGGAGCAAACCGCGGCCGTGGAGCCGGTCCATCGCTCGCGCGAACGCTTCCCGCTCGACATACCCATCCAGACCGGACCGCAGACCCGTAGCCCGGCGCCCGAAGACGCCATGCAGAACGTAGAGGTCGGACGGGAAATTTGTGTCGTCGGTCAGCACCCAGAGCCGCCCCGACGACGGGGCTTCCGAGACCGCCTGGGCCAGCTTGTACAAGTTGACAGAGGTCGAGTCGCAGACGATGACCTCGTCCTCGCCCGCCCCGATCAGCTTGGCGATCTTCGCCCCAAGGCGCCTCGGAAGGTCGTACCAGCCTTCTCCCCAGCCACGAACGAGGCGATCGCCCCAGTCTCGTTTGAGTCGGTCGAGAACCTCTGCCGTCTTCTTCGGCATACGGCCCAGCGAGTTTCCGTCGAGGTAGATCAAGTCCGGATCGGAGATCACGAACCGGTCGCGAAAGCTCGCGAGCGGATCGGCTGCGTCCAGTGCCCTTGCTTCTTCTAACATCGCACTATCGCGGCCGATCCTTCGGCGTGGGGGAGCTTGGCGACGCGGGGAACCGGGGCGAAGATTCCGTTAGGCTGTTCCCGAAACCGCATGATCCGGGCGTTCTCGGGCCTGATCTTGCCAACCATCGCCTTGCCCTCGAGCAGCTCGATCAGGCGGCCGCCATGCAAGGAGTGGCCCACGACAAGGATGGTCTTGCCGGAACCACCGAATGCCTTGCGCAAGTGCTCGGCCGCGAGCACTACCTGGCGCAAACCGTCGTCGTAGCTCGGGGCCAGGACGTACCGGTGGTTCCCTGGGTCCAGCCTGAAGAGAGGCGCGAGATCGGCTGGAAGCCGAACCTCCGCCCCATGCCGAACCTGGGACGAGGTCACGCCCTTGATCTTCTTGGTATGCGCGTCGCAGCATTCGTACAGTTCGGGCCACACCTCGGCCGTCAGTCGGTGCGTTCGCAGATACGGGGCGATCGTTCTGAGAACCCTCGTGGAAGGGCTCACCACGATCGCATCGAACCGCATCCGGTCTAACTGGTCGGTGAGAGCCTTAACCTCCTGCTCGCCCTTGGCCGAGAAGGTGTCGATCGTTCGGGAGTTGTATCGACCCGTCGCATTGGCCACGGTTTCGCCGTGCCGGACGAAGGCGAACGCCAACCCCGAGTCGGGCGTCGGATGTGCATGCGAGAGGAGATTAATGAGTATCGCCGGGACTAGCAGGAGCACCGACCCAGTTTAACCCCGTTGCCGCAAGGCCGCCTTCTCCGCCCGGCGCTCCTGTTTGCGCTTCCATCGTTCAAAGTGCCGGTCCTGTTTGGCGGGCGAAAAGGCCTGCTCGATGAGCGTGCCGAACACCACCAAACCCCACATCCCCACCGGCCAAACCGACCAAGTGATGTGGTGACTCGTAATCAGGTCGATCCCCACCAAAATGATGCTGGTTCCGGCCCAATTCCCGACTTCGGAAAGCTGAGCCCTTCGCCGGTCCGCTTTGTAGGCGGCGAGCTCTCGGGCCTCAGCCTCCTTGCGGGCGACCTCATCCTTCTGGAGGGCCAGCTGCTGCTCGGCCCGGGCGACGGCATCCTCGGAAATCCCTAATTCCGACGCGGTGGCAAGGAGACGCTCGCGAGTCATTGCCCCCGTCGTTACGGAATCGCTAACAGCCAGCCGAAGGATTTCTTCGGCCTCGTGCTCGTCGTAGAACCTGCCCGGCATCCGCTTGTATTGTACGCGAGGCATGTTCAGCGTCTGGGTCACTTGCCAAACTTGCGCTTCCATTCATCGAGGAGGCGTAGCGCATCCAGCGGAGTCAAGCGATTGACGTCGAGTTCCTGTAGCTCCTTTACGACCGGAGGCTCATCCAATTCAAATAGCGTCATCTGGAGCTTTTGGGTCGGAATGGCCCTCGGAGCTTGGGTCTTTTGTTCGAGCTCTTCGAGGATCTCTCGCGCCCGAATCAGGACCGGCGACGGGACTCCGGCCATGCGGGCAACGTGGACGCCATAGGAGCGGTCGGTACCACCCGGAAGCACCTTATGAGTCCAGACGATGTCATCGCCAAACTCCTCGACCGCGACTCGGAAGTTCGAGACGCCCGCCATCTGTTCCGCAAGCGCGTTGAGCTGATGGTAGTGGGTTGCAAACATCGTCTTGGCCCCGATCGAGGCCAGGTGCTCGATCATCGCCCAGGCGATCGCCAGCCCGTCGTAGGTCGAAGTCCCGCGCCCGACTTCGTCGAGGATCACGAGAGATCTCACGGTCGCGTGGTTAAGGATGTTCGCACTCTCAACCATCTCGACCATAAACGTCGACTGCCCGAGCGCAAGCTCGTCCTTCGCTCCGATCCTGGCAAAGATGCGGTCGCACAGCCCGAGTCGGCACGATTTGGCCGGCACGAACGAGCCAATTTGAGCCAATAGGACGATGAGCGCGTTCTGCCTGAGGTAGGTTGATTTCCCCGCCATGTTGGGCCCGGTGAGGATCACGACCCGATGGGTTGGCGAACCTGACTCATCTGCGGAGCCGGCCGCTCGCGACCTATCAGAATCGGCATCCCGGTTGTCCGACCCAATCCCCAACGCCGTATCGTTTGGCACAAAGGAGCTCGTGCTCGCTTCAACGATCGGATGGCGGCCGGCCCGGATCTCCAGGACGTCGTCCTCGGTGATTTCGGGCATGGTGTAGCTGCGCCTGGATGCCACTTCGGCGAGCGAGGCCAGGACATCGATTTCGGCAAGCGCCCTCGCCGTTTGCAGCAGCGCTCTCGCATGTTCGGCCACCCGTAGCCGGAGCCGCCCGAAAATGTCGGCCTCTAACGCGACGGCTTTCTCCTCCGCGCCGAGAACGAGCGATTCATGCTCCTTTAGCTCAGCCGTGATGTACCGCTCACCATTCGCGGTCGTCTGCTTCCGTATGTAATCGGAAGGCACCCGGTCGAGCTGAGACTTCGAGACCTCGAGGAAATAGCCGAACACCGAGTTAAATCCCACCCGCAGGTTCGTGATCCCCGTTCGCTCCCGCTCCTTCTTCTCGAGGCTAGCAATGTAACCCTTTCCGTTTTTTGAGAGATCGCGCAGTTTGTCAAGCTCCGGATCGTGGCCAGCCTTGATTACCCCGCCTTCGCGCAAGGTATGGGGCGGCTCCGGGACGATTGCCGCATCGAGGAGGTAGGCGATCTCGGAATGGTCGCTGATCTGTTCCCGCAATTCTTGTATCCTGCCCAAGCCGACCTTCCGCAAAGGATCGCCAAGGCTCGGGAGCACGAGCAGCGATGTCTTCAATGCAGCCAAATCGCGCGGTCCGGCAAGACCGGTAGCCGTGCGAGAAACAAGCCGCTCCAGGTCAGACAGCCGGGACAAGCCGTCGCGAACATCGCCGCGAACAAACTGGTGGGCGAGAAATCGTCCGACGGCATCCTGCCGTGCACGAATCTCCTTCACTTCGAGGAGCGGCTGCTCAATCCACTTCCGAATCAGCCGCGAGCCCATCGAGGTCACGGACTCGTCGATGACCGATAGCAACGTGAAACGGCGCGAGCTGTCGGCCATGTTCTGGGTCAATTCTAGAGAGCGCCGAGTCGCTGGGTCGAGGCGCATGAACCCGTCGACCGAATACGACGAGATCGAGTCGACGTGGCTTAAGGGAAGGCGGTTCTTCTCCGCGTAGGCGAGGATCATCGACGCCGCGATGATCGCGCTCGGCTTATCCTCCAGGCCAAATCCGTTCAGGTTGGCAACGCCGAATTGCTCGATCAGGCGCCTCGCCGCGCGCTCCGGGCTCGACGTCTGGAGGCTCGTCACCGACGCGCCGAGTCCGCTTTCCGCAACCTCGCCGAAGCCCTCTGCCGAAGGCCCGACCAGCAGTTCGGTCGGCCTGATCCGGCCGAGCTCCTGAAGGAGCTTTTCGTCGAACTCGCCGTCAAGTTCGGTGACCACAAACTCCCCCGTCGAAGGGTCGAGGGTGGCCAAGCCCGCCCGCCCGTCCTGGACGCAGATCGCCGCCAGAAAATTGTTGGCGCCGCCCGGAAGCATCGAGTCTTCCATGAGCGTGCCGGGAGTGAGCACGCGGGTCACTCCGCGTTTGACAAGACCTTTCGCCTCCTTCGGGTTCTCCAGCTGGTCGCATAGGGCGACCTTGAGTCCCTTCTGGAGCAGCCTCGCGAGGTATTTCTCGACCGAATGGAAGGGCACGCCCGCCATCGAGACGCGCTCACCCGCGTCTTCCCGGCCCGTCAAGGTGATTTCGAGCGCCGAGGCCGCGGTCTCGGCATCCTCGCCATAGAACTCGTAGAAGTCTCCGACCCGCATCGCGAGCAGAACGCCAGGATGCTCCTCCTTGGCGCGAAAATACTGCTGCATCATCGGCGTGCGAGTTCTCACCGGGCTTCCAGTATAGATTGGGGTGAGACCCTTGACGGAGGTTTGGGCGGCGCGAGGATCGGCAATACTCGCTTCATGCTGCTATCCATCGCCGTGAGCTTGGCCCTATCCCTCACCCAGAGCAAGTGTCAGATCGTGATGCTGGGAACCGGGACGCCGCGCCCGGACCCGGAACGGTCGGGTCCGGCCTCGGCGATCGTCGTCAACGGAGAGTCTTATCTAATCGATTGCGGGCCGGGAATCGTCCGCCGGGCGAGCGCCGCGAACCTCACAGGCATCAAGGCGCTGGCGGCAAGGAGCCTCCGCCGCGTGTTCATCACCCACCTTCATTCTGACCACACGCTCGGGTATCCCGACCTCATCCTGTCTCCCTGGGTTGTGGGCCGGACCGCGCCGCTCGAAGCCTACGGCCCCCACGGCCTCGAGAGCATGACGAATCATATTCTCGAGGCCTACGGCGAGGACATCACGGTCAGAACCCAGGGACTCGAGCATGGGAACACGACCGGCTACAAGGTTCACGTGACCGAGGTCAAACCAGGCGTGATCTATCAAGATGCTAACGTCATCGTCAAGGCATTTTTGGTCAAACACGGGTCGTGGAAAGAAGCCTTCGGGTTTCGCTTCGAGACTTCTGATCGCGTGGTCGTGTTCTCCGGTGACACTGCCCCCTGCGAGAGCCTCGTCGGTGCGGCGAAAGGTGCGGACGTCCTCGTCCACGAGGTTTATGAAGAAGCCGAAGCGGCGCCGGAGAACCGGCCCGGCGGCAGCGCCTGGCCGCGGTACCTTCACGAGTTCCATACGTCGACCGTCGAGCTAGGCCGGATCGCAGCGAAAGCGGGAGTCAAGGAACTCGTGCTCTACCATATCCTGCGAAGCAAAACGACGCCGGACGGCCAACTCATCGCCGAGGTCCGCAAGGGGGGCTTCAACGGTCCCGTCATCGTCCCCAGGGACCTCGACGTGTTGTAGGGATTGGTCCGAATCCCCGCCACCCCTATTGCTTCAGAGAAACTCTGAACTTCTTATCGTTGCAATGAGCCGGACCGTACAAGGAGGTCTGGTAGACAAGCTCTCCTAGTTCGGCACCCGGCGGGACATCGAACGTGAGGGCGAAGTCGACGGCCGCGCCCGGCAGGAGGTCCTGTCCCCGGCTCGGGCAGTCGATGCTTAAGCCGGTGCGAGGGCCAAAGGAGTGGTCTTGCGTATCCGCGAGCCCAGTTTCGCTGCCGCAGGGTAGACCGCAGGTCACCCGCGATTTCATCCCGTTCTTGATCCGGCATACGATGATTACCAGATCGTCGCCCTCGGGGAACGGGGTGATCTTCTCGTTAGTGCCGGCAAACTGATTCGTGTACTCCTTGCCGCGGATCACTTTGACAACCTGGAAACGCGCGAAGCCATTGAAGAGAACATCCCCAACCTTGCCGGTAATTCCCTCTGCCTGGTTTGCGCCGCCCTCGGCCGCCAATTCGATGCCGCGCGACGTCCTCTGAACATTGAGCTTCAGCGCGGTCGCGATATCCTTGATCGGGACATACGAGACGCCGTTTCGTTCGATAACGGAGCTGGAAGCGAGCTCCCCGTTGACATAGAGCCTGGAAGCCTGGACATACCATGCGACAGCGCCGATCGCTGCGGACGCCATCACAACTGCAAATAAGAAGCGTTTCATGGTCTATATTGTCCCCGCATTTGTGCGGGTTGCGGCAAGGAATGTTCGCCTCGCCTTTCGAGCACCCCCGGTGGACGAAGGGCGACCCTAGATGCTCAAGTACACTTTCGACCATGACGGTCAAAGAGCCAGAACTCCTTCCAAGCCTCTGGGACAACGCCAAATCGGGCGCTATGGACGACGTCGACCAACTCGTCTACGCCTCCAACCTACTCGGCTCGGACCCCAGGATCACGAACTTCGGAGGCGGCAACACCAGCGTCAAAGTGACCGACACCGATCCTCTTACCGGCGATCCGGTTGAGGTTCTATGGGTGAAGGGTTCAGGCGGCGATCTTGGGACCGCCAAAAAGAGCGGATTTGCCTCGCTGTACTTGGACAAGGTGATCGGCCTGGAGTCGAGGTATGTCGCTCGGCGAAGGCAGTCGACCGGAGACCGTCAAGCCACCCTGTATGAGGACGATATCGTCGGCCTTTACGGTCAGTGCATCTACAACCTGAACCCAGCCGCGCCTTCTATCGATACCCCGCTCCACGCGTTCGTCCCGTTCAAAGCCGTCTCGCACATGCACAGCGACGCCGTGATCGCGATCGCGGCCAGCGAGGACGTGGTTCGGCTCACCCAAGAGATTTGGGGCGGAGAGATGGGGTTCCTGCCCTGGAAGCGCCCTGGCTTCGAGCTGGGTCTGATGCTGCGCGACCTCATCGAGGCGAACCCTGGAATCAATAGCGCCATGATGGGCTCGCACGGCTTCATCTGTTGGGCCGACTCTTGGGCAGAATGCTACGAGTTAACCCTCCGGTTGATTAATCGAGCCGCCGAATACATCGAACGCAAAGCCGGTTCGACGCACGCGTTTGGGGCGGTCGTCAGAGGGCGCCATCCCGATCCTCGCGGTGTTCTGCTGGACCTGCTCCCGAAGCTGCGCGGCAAAGTGGCCTACAACGGCCAGAAGCTCATCGGAGTCGTCGACACAAGTGAGCCGGTTCACGAGTTTCTGTCGCGAGAGAAGATGCCTGCCTTAGGCGCGCTCGGCACGAGCTGTCCCGACCACTTCCTGCGCACCAAGATCCGCCCGCTTGTCCTCGAAGCGGACGGCGATGTCGATGAGGCGCTCGCCGGCTTCCGCAAGGACTACGCGGCGTATTACGAGCGGTGCAAGCGGCCGACCTCGCCTGCCATGCGCAATCCTAACCCGAGCGTCGTCCTCGTCCCCGGCGTCGGGATGATTTCGTTCGGCAAGAACATCCAGGAAGCGACCGTGACCGGCAAGTTCTATCGCAATGCCATCGAGGTGATGCGAGGAGCGGAGACCGTCTCCGAGTACACTGCCCTGCCTGAGCAAGAGGCCTTCGACATCGAGTATTGGCTGCTCGAAGAGGCGAAGCTGAAGCGGCAGCCGCCCGAAAAGGAGCTTTCCCGACACGTCGCGGTGATCTCCGGCGGAGCGAGCGGGATCGGCAAGGCAACGGCCCTCAAGATGGCCGCCCTCGGCGCCCACGTCGTGATCCTGGATATCAACGAGAAACACCTCGAAGAGGCGCTGGAGGAGATCGAGGCGGCAGGCGGCATCAAGGATTCAGCGAAGGCCATTCGGTGCGATGTGACCGATCCGTCTCGGATCGAAGATGCGTTCGCGATGGCGATCCTAAGCTACGGCGGCGTCGACATCGTCGTCGCAAACGCAGGTAACGCGCGTCGAGGCACGGTCGCCGATACCTCACCCGAGGACTATCACTTCCTGAGCGATCTGCTCATCAAAGGCTACTTCGACACCGTCGCCACCGCGACGAAGCTCTTAGTAAGGCAAGGCACGGGCGGATCGATCGTCGTTGTCGGAAGCAAGAACGGCACCGCCGCCGGCTCGCAATCCGCGCTTTACTCGGCGGCAAAGGCCTTCGAGTTACACCTGATGCGCTGCACCGCGCTCGACTTCGCAAAGCAGGGAATCCGCTGCAACGCGATTAATCCGGACGGGGTGGTCGTGGGTTCCAGCATCTGGTCGGACGCTTGGAAGGAGCAGACCGCCAAGTCTCTCGGGATTAAGCCCGACGAGCTGGTCGAGCACTATCGCCGGCGTTCCCTGCTCGGCACGGTGGTGACCCCGGATGATTGCGCCGAGGCCATCTGTTGGCTTGCCAGCGATAAGCGCAGCAGCCGGACAACCGGCGCGGTCATTCCGGTAGACGGCGGCAACAAAGAAGGGTTCCTGCGCTAAATCCGCGGATGCCGCATGACGGCTACCCGATTCGGTGGAACCCGATAGCCTGCAGCATTGGTTCGCGCGGGACCGAGTCCCCAAGCCACCATTCCAAGGCAAGAGCGGCCTGCTCGACGAGGAGCTCCCGTCCGTCGACGACCTTGAATCCTCTCGCCGAGGCGCTGCGCAGCAATTCGGTCGCAACGCCGCGGTAGACGAAGTCGATCACGGTCGTCCTGGAACCGGCAAAGGTCCACTTAATCGGAAGCTGCTCACCGGCCTTTGCCCCGATCGGGGTGGCGTTAACGATGAGCGAGCAACCGACAGGATCGGGAGAAGAGGCAAGCTCGACCTTACCTAACGGCTCGAAAACGACGGCAAAGGGGCGAGAACGGATCACGTTCCGGTTCCAGACCCTAATCCTCCAGCCGCATTCGAACAGGCTCAAAACAGCCGAGCGAGCCGCCCTTCCCGAGCCCATCACGAGAGCGAGTCCCGGCTTTAGCTCCTTGATCTTGCTTGCAAAGGCCGAAACTTCCGTGTTCTGCGCATAGATCTCCCGGCCGAGCTTGAGAGCATTCGCAACGCCAAGGCCGTGACGGACGATAAAGAACTGCTTAGCGAGCTTCGCCGCCTCCGCTTTAAAGGGATTGCAAATGCTGGCCCCGGCGTAACCACAGCCGGTGAGGTGGTGGATGCAATCCCGAAACTCCTCGGTACCGCAGTCGACGACCGACACTTCGGAATCGTCACGCGCCGAGAGTGCCGACCGGAAAGACTTTGCGATCAGATCGACATCGGTTCCCTCACCCAGAATGGCGAGGCGCAGCCTCTTAGTCGACTCGGGTCGGACCTCCCGCCAATGCACGATTCCTGCAAGTTACCTTGCAGCCCTCGCTCGTTACCCCTTTGCCATCTTCGCACGAAGCTTGCCTTCTTTCACCGGGCCCCAGTATTTGCAATCGAGCCACATGAACACGCTCGTATAGGGCAGTGTGTACGTTGTCTTGAGGATGATCACGCGAAAGGTCTTGCCGGCCTCGTCGAGCTTAGCGATCATCTGATTGTGGAGCATATGAGCGACCGGGCGACCCCCAAGAATCCTATTGAGCGAAGTCTTGAATGATTCGATCCCAGGAGCGAGGCCGTTGTCGAGAGCAGGCAGCTCTTGGTCAAGGTAGATGTCGGGCGAGACGTGCTTCATCCCGCCGACCATCTTGAGCACTTCTTTGATCGTCGTGAGGTGGTCCTGGCCGGTATAGATAGTGATGACTCCCGGGCTGACCTGCTCCGGGTACGCGGAGTCGGCGACGACGAGCCAGTTGCGATGCCCCATCGTAGGCAGCTCCCGGCGAAGCAGAGCGCGCCAATCCTCGCCTTTTTGGGCGAGTGCGGAGCCGGCGGCAACGGCGAAAACTAGTACGGAAGCAAGAATCTTGTTCAACGAATATCTCCTCGATGAGCTGGATTGCATGCTACCAAGAAAACGAACCGGCCCGTTCGGCTCGATCTGACGCGAGTTCCGCCGGCGAGCCCTAGAAGAACTACCGGTAACATGGAACGAACATGGAGTCCTTGAGAACCGACTGGCCGAGGCTGGCGGGAGTCTTTGTATGCGGGACTCTGCTCGTCCTCGGCTTGATCTACGACACCGTGATCTATTTCCGCGAGCGCAGAGAGCGGAAACGCCAGCCCGAGCCGCCACCGGGCATGGAGCTGGATCAGTTCGGCCCCTATCTGCCTCGATAGGATCGCCGTTTACTTGCTCAGCGCGATTTCCGGCAACGGTTTGAGGCCGGCCTCGATCTCGCGGCGACGGCCCTCCAGGAACGGCGGTAGGGCAAGCCTCTCTCCCAGATGCGCCTGGTCCTCGTCGCTGGCGAAACCGGGACCCTCGGTGGCGAGTTCGAAGAGAACACCACCCGGCTCACGGAAATAGACGCTGTGGAAGTAAAAGCGGTCGACGTAGCCGGACGTCCGCAGACCAAATGATTCGACCTTGTCCATGGTGGCGTTCAGCTCGGCATCGTCCTTCACGCGAAAGGCAACGTGGTGAACCCCACCCGCTCCAATCCGTCCGAACCGGCCTGCGAGTGAGGGCACGATGCGAACGCGGCCGTGCGACTCGGACCCAGTTGCCTCAAAAACGCCGTCGCCTCTCTCCTCGTACCCCAGGACCTCTGTGAGGACCCGCCTCGTCGAATCGGGACGGGCGCTCTCAAGGTCGACGCCAAGAATGCCTCGGATCGCATGCTCGGCCGGAACGTGCTTGTCCCAAGGCTTCCCGCTTCCCGGCAACCCGTCGTCGCCAAAAAGCTCGAGCCGCTGCCCTTCCGGATCGGAAAACAGCACCGACCCTTCGCTAGCCTCCGGAGCCGCGCCTGCTCCCGAGAGACGGGTCTCCCAGAAATCAAGGGAAGCACTCGGAATGCGGAACGTCGTCAACGAGATCGTGCCCGCTCCCGGCTGGTTCGGACCCATCAGCGGCCAGTCGAAGAAGGTCATATCCGTCCCCGGTGAACCTACGGCGTCGGCATAGAAGAGGTGGTATGCGCTCACGTCGTCCTGGTTAACGCTGCGCTTGACCAACCGCAAGCCGAGAACCTGGGTGTAGAACTCCAGGTTCCGCGCGATCTGGGCGGTGACCGCGGTGACGTGGTGGATCGAATGGGTGCTCATGACTTACTTCTACGCGGGTCGATGTCCGGCTTCGTCGGTCAACTCAGCCCTCCCGTGGCGCCCATCTTCAGATGGGCGAACCTGTTTGAGTCCAACCCTTCACGGTAGGCGAACCTGTGGCCATCACCTCCAGGTAGGCCCTCGCGGAGCTTAAAGCCCCAACTTCGGCCAAAGCTGATCGATGCGCTTTTTAACATCCTCCGACATCTTGATCAGCTTCGGATAGTCGCGGCTGAATCCGTTTTCGC
Organism: uncultured Fimbriimonadaceae bacterium; assembly: GCA_964576205.1. GTDB lineage: Bacteria > Armatimonadota > Fimbriimonadia > Fimbriimonadales > Fimbriimonadaceae > JAEVZK01. The sequence goes on from CAZNUL010000005.1 coordinate 81,313, forward strand.
CCGGGAGTTTGTGGGTGCAATCGAATCCGATCTTCCCCCCGAATCCCATTTCCTGGGCGGCGTGATCGAGCTGATCCACCGGGCCCTTCGAGTGGAGAGAGTCGCGCCCCGGATCGCAATTGGCGCCGATCCGAAAGAGGACTTCGCCGAAGTCCTGCACGTTGCAGTCTTCGTCGAAGACGAAGACGAACTTGGTGAAAGCAAGACCCCCCAGGCCCCAGATCGCGTTCATCACTTTGTAGCCGTGGCCGGGATACTTTTTCTTAATCGAGACGAATGCCACGTTGTGGAAGCAGGATTCGACCGGCAGGTTGATATCGACGATCTCCGGGACCGTGAGCCGGATCATCGGCATGAAGATCCGCTCAACCGCCTTTCCCATCCAACCATCTTCCATCGGCGGAATCCCGACGATCGTCGCGGGATAGACCGCGTTCCTTCGCCTGGTCACCGCAGTTACGTGGAGAACCGGAAAGGGCTCGGCAAGCGAGTAGTAACCGGTGTGATCCCCGAACGGGCCCTCGAGCCGTCTCTCGGCCGGATCGACGTAGCCTTCGATGACGAACTCCGCATCCGCGGGCACCATAAGGTCGATCGTCTTTGCCTTCGTCAATCGTACGTTCTCGCGCCGCAGAAATCCTGCGAACAACACCTCATCGATCCCGGGCGGCAGCGGCGCAATGGCCGAAAAGGTCAGCGCGGGATCTCCGCCGAGGGCGACGGCTACTTGGATGCGATGGTATTGGGGTGTTGCGGTATTGGGGTGTTGGTCAGCTCCCTCTTCCCCGCTTCCTGCTCCCTGGAGTGTGTCCTCCATATGCCGCATGCCGGTCTTATGCATCTGCCAGTGCATGCCGCAGGTGTTGGGGTCATAGAGCTGGATGCGGTACATGCCGACGTTGCGCTTCCCGGTATTCGGGTCGTGCGTAAAGACAAGCGGAAGGGTGATGAACGGCCCGCCGTCCTCCGGCCAGCAAGTCAGGATCGGGAGCTGGGTGAGGTCGACCTGGTCCCCCTCCATGATGATCTCTTGGCTGATGCCGCCTTTCACCTCCGTCGGCGGAGCGCCCTTGAGTTCGCTAAAAAGCCACGGCAGCTTCTTGAGCGCCTCGATCTTCCCTTTCGGAATCTCAGGCTTAAGCAGGGCTTCGATCCGTTCCGCGTGCTCCTCGAAGTCCTCGCAACTCAGGGCAAGGGACATGCGCTTGCGTGAGCCCATCGTGTTGATCGCGACGGGAAACGGGTATTGGGTGTTAAGGTGTTGGGTATTGGGTTCGACGCCGTCTGGTCCAATACCTCGATGCCCTAACACCTCAATACCGGCTTGCTCCGCGAGCCCCGGGTGCCCCATTACCGCGCTCATCGGGTCCGGCGTGCCAAGACGATGCGGGGGACCGACGACGTTCTCGAACAGGAGCGCCGGGCCACCCGCCTTCATCACCCGGTCCGCGATTTCCGTGATTTCCAGAGTCGGCGAGACCGGCTCCCTGATCCGTTTCAGTTCCCCTTTGCCCTCGAGGGTTTCGAGGAAGTGCTGAAAATCTCGGTATGCCATCCGGAATGATTATGCGTGGCTAAGCCCTGACGGGTTCCGAGTCATTCCGAAGCGAGACGCGAGTCAGCGCCTGAGCCCGACCTTCAAATACAGCTGCTCCTTACCGTAGTAACCGCTGTTGTAAAAGAGCGCGAGGCGGCCGTCCGGCAGAACTTGAATGAACTGTCGCCATAGGTTGTAGCCCTCCCCGGCGTCGAGCGCGTCCTTCGGGATGTCCTTTACCCATTCGATTGGCTCGGGTCTGAAATGCCAGCCCGTTACCGGCCAGGATTCGTCGCACCAGGCGAACCCGCCGAGACTCGGAGGCGGCTCTTCGTTCCAAACCTCTTTGTTTCCGGGATCGGGAGCCGTCGGCGAAGCGTTGACTACCGCGACCCATCGGTGTTCGACTCCCGGAAGTAACTGAAGCCCGCCAACCCATCCCGAGGCCCAGTGCCCCGGTTGCTGGGAGGGCTCGAGAATGATTCCGAGTTTGGTCGCAACTCTCTCGCCCAACTTCTGCGTCGCGGCGGCCTGGGCCGAACCAAACGGGCTGACCTTGCGCGGCTGCCTCCTTCCCGGATATCCCATGTAAAAGTAGAGGAATTCCTTTCGCTTCGGGAAGTAGTAGCCGGTAACCGCGTCGGTGTGCTTTGCATCGAAGTCGGTATCGCGTCCGGGCGGAATGATCGGCTCCGGATCGAACGTCCATGGCCCGGCGAGTTCTTTCGACCATGCCCGCTGAACCTGCTTGTGGCCGCCCTTGAAGCTCACAACCAGCAGACAGAAGCGCCCCTCGATCTTCGCCGCCTGATTTGGGCGGTCGGGATCCATAACGATAAAAGGCTTGTGAAACCCGCCGACCGCTTGGGGGTTCGCGACAGGAATGGGGCCAACAAGCCGCCAATGGCCGCCGATGACGTCGCTGTCCATGCAAATGGCTTCGGCATGGCCCGGAGGGTCGTAGAAGAGGAACATCCTCCAGCCGCCGATTTGGTCGTCCCAGACGATGCAGGGATCGCCGCTGACTCCCGCTGCCTCCGACTTGCGGGGCAACACGAGCCCTTCGCGTTTCCACGACGTGGGGATCAGGATCCTATTTGGCACGTGAGGCGCCTTCTTTTGCGGGCCGGCATATCCAGAAGCGATCAGCAATGCGAGAGCGAGAATCACGTTCCTACAAGAAATACCCTATCGACCTCTTTCGGGCCGAGAAGATTCCGAGCCCGCCAGCGCCTATTCCCCGACCCGGTACGCCGCGTCTGCCGGTCTCACCGCGCGATCGAGCCAAAGCGGACGTCTGAGCCCGCCGGGGCCGGGCGCCGGCTTCGTCTTCGCTAACCACTCCCGATAGACCTCCATCGACTTGCTGGTGTCGACTTCGATGTCTCCGTATCGGTCATCTGGACCGCCTTTGGCGACGACCACCCGCTGGTGCCAGCAGTGCTGGCCCGAAACCGGGTCGGGCTGGACCGGGAAAGTCAGATTCTGATGCACTCCGCCGTCCGTCCACCAGATCCGCCCCGTGTCCGAGTCTGTGCTCTCGTATGGTGAGATGTCCTCCGCCCGTCGGAAGCGCACTACTCCCGGCGTCGTCTCCTCGCGAATCACTTTGACGCCGGCCATTCGGTCGGTGCCCGCGTCGTTTAGGCGCCATCTGCCAAGGTGGTGGGAGCAGGCGACGATTCCCGGCCGCATCGATTCGGTGACCCAGGCCCGGTTCACGTAGTGGCCAATTCTCGTTTGAACGCGAACCAAGTCGCCGCTTTCGATACCCAGCTTCGCTGCATCCGCAGGATGAATCCATACCGGGTTCGAGTTGCTCAGCTCGTAGAGCCATTTCGCATTGGCGGATCGCGTGTGAATCAGGGTCGGCAGTCGGAATGTAGGCACCAGGATGAACTCGAATTCGCCCGGCTTCATTTCGCCCCGATGAACGTGGCTCTTGATATAGCCGGGTAGCGTCAGCTCGCCCCAACCCCAGTCCGACATCGTTTTGCTATAGATTTCGAGCTTCTTGGACGGTGTCTTGAAGCCGGCTTCCTGATAGACGCCGTACGCGTCGCCCTTCACCAGGAAAGCCCCATACCGGCTCATGTACGCGTAAGGGGTCAAGCCCTTCGCCGTCGCTGCTTCCGGCAAACCAGGGACCGAGTTTTCGAAGATCCAGCGGTAATACTCCTGGATCTTGATCTTCTCGCCGGGCCGATAAGGCGATTCGTAGAACTTCCGGATGCCAAGCGAACCGTCAGGATCGATCCGCCACGACAGTTCGATCCAGAACTCGGTCTCTTCCCAAACTTCGCCCGGATTGGCTTCGTAGGTGAACTCGAATGTCTCGCCCTTGCGCTCTCTGGCCACTCTCTGAACCGGTTGGCGAAAGCCGATCCACTTCGCGGCGTGAGTCTCCTGGCTCATGAGATCGTACCGCTCCGCCCCGTTTCCCATGGGGAGCACGTAGTCGGCATATTGAGCGGTCTCACTCCACACCGGCGTAAGCGCGGCGTGCAGCTCGACCTTGGCCTCGTCCTTGAGCACACGCTCCCACATCATCCCGTCCGGATTGGTCCAAACCGGGTTGTAGACCCGGGTGAAGTAAGCAGTCACTTTGCCCCGGCCCTCGGTGAGAAAGTGGGGCAGGAGAATGGACATCTCGTGGTATGCGAGGGGAAATTCCAGAGGATAAAGCAGCTCGTTCCAGATGTTCTGGGGAGGCGGTTTCAGAAAGGCGGGCGGCACAAACTTGTTGTCGCTGTTCAGGTTCGTCCCACCTTCCGTCCCAACCGCGCCCATCAGAACCACGAGAAACTCGAGGCACCGCGATACTTGCCATCCGCCCAGGTTTCCGGCGGCAGCGTTTCGCCAGACGTGGGTTGCGAGGGCAGAGCCGGATTTGCCGATCTCCCGCGCGATTTCGCGGATCGCGTCCGCATCGACCCCGCACTCTTCGGCCGCCGCCTCGGGGGTCGCATACGCATAGTGCTCGCGCAGGGCGGCGATGAAGGCGTCGAATCCAGTGCTCAGGGTGCTGGGCTCAGAGTGCAGGGTGTCCGGTCCCCTGTCTCCCCGCCCCCGGCTCCCTGCTCCCTGCTCCCTGAGATGCTCGAGCGCCTCTTCCCAATTCGTCCACTTCTCAACGAACTCGCGATTGTAGAGCCCCTCGTCCAAGATAATCTTGGCGATCGCGAGAAGCAGCATGGCTTCCGTACCCGGCCAAGGAGCCAGCCACCAGTCCGCCTTCGACGCGGTGTTCGAGTGCCGCACGTCGATCACGCAGATCTTCGCGCCGGAGGTCTTGCCCTCGATGATCCGCTGAGCGTGGGGGTTGAAGTAGTGCCCAGTTTCCAGGTGCGACGACAGGAGCAGAATGAACTTGGCGTTCGCGTGATCGGGAGACGGGCGATCTGCTCCTGCCCAGAGCGCGTAGCCAACGCGAGCCCCTGACGAGCAGACATTGGTGTGGGAATTGTGGGCATCGACACCCCAGCTCTGGAGCACGCGGTTGACATATCCGTCCTCGCCCGGCCGTCCCACGTGGTACATCACTTCGGTACGCCGATCTTCGACGATCGCCTTGCGGATCTTGGCGGCAAAGGTGTCGAGGACCTCGTCCCAGTTCGTTCGCTCCCATTGCCCCGAGCCCCGGGGGCCGACGCGCTTGAGCGGATACAGGATTCGGTTGGGGTCGTTGACCTGGTTGATCGTCGCCGGCCCCTTCGCGCAATTCTTGCCGCGCGATCCAGGATGGTAGGGATTGCCTTCCAGCTTGCGGATCGCTCCCGTGTCCTTGTCGACGAAGGCCATCAGCCCGCATGCGGCTTCACAGTTGAAGCAGATGGTTGGCACCAGGCTGTACCGTTTCTCGACCTTCTTCGGCCACGCCGTGGGATCGAACTCGCGCCAGTCCTCCCACTGCTCTTCGGGCGGAAAGGACTCCAGCGGAGTAACCATCATCTTTTCGGGATCGTGGGAACGCATGGCGAGGATTGAGGATTGAGGATTAAGAAAGCGGGGGCAATTGCCCGGCTCGAACGAAGGCGGCCTCGTACAGACAGAGCCCGACAAGGCCAAGTGCGCAAGTAGCGATCGGCACGACTGGAGCTGAGATCGCGGCGACAATAAGAAGAACAGCGGACCAGGCCTGACAGGTGAGGGGCCCTAGCCTTATTGCCTTAAGGAAGCCCGCACCTTGCGCCGCGTTCGAGGTCTCCTTGCGATGCAGCTCGTGCCACACAAAGCCGAAGTGGGAAAAGGCCGAGACGGCGAACAGGATTGCCAATCCGCGTCGGTCGTCCGCGAACGGCAAAAGCGCTGCGCTGCCGCACATCGCGGCTTGGATTAGGAGGTGTGGCAAGAGCCAGCGGCTCTCCCACAAGTCGCGCCCTTTGCACTGCCAAAAGAGGAAGGCCGTGTAGCCGGCAACGAAGGCGCCAAGGAAAGCATTGACCCAGCCCATCCCCTCCAGCGTTCCTGGGTAGACCCTAAAGTAACCGAGAACAAGCATCAAAGCCGATAACCCCCCGAAAAGGGTTAGGACAATCCCACCTTTGACCAGCCAGCTATTCCAGTTCGGCCGGGTGAAGAGCTTGTAGAAGTGCATTGGCTTCTTCAGGTCCTCGATAAGGAGGAAGACGGTAATGAGGGTAAAGAGAATCGCGATCGCCTCGGGGACCCACCAGGGCGAGGTTGTGACGAACGGCGCAATCATCGCTACTCCGCCCGCGATGCCCTTCGTAACAAGATACAAAGCCACTCCCCACCCCCACTCGATCTTGTGGTCGGCGTTGAGCACCTCGCGCGCGTCCGGCTGAGTGCCGACCTCGGTCGGCCAAGGCTCCGGCTTCGTATCCCGTCTCTGGCTCCAAATGTAGTGCTTCGGCTTCTCCGCCAAGCCCGGATTCAGGGCGACCTCGCTCGCACCAATGTAGAACACGTTCGGGCCCGTCCCCTGCTCGGGTCGGCGGGCGCTGAGAGTCTGAGCCTTCCGAAGGAGCGAAACCCTGGATTCGGGGTCGTGGAAGTCGCCAGGGATGATGGCGCCGACCGGACAGACCGTCACACAAGCCGGCTCCAAACCCTTTTCGATCCGGTGGGCGCAGAAATGGCACTTCTCGACTGCCCCCAGATCTTCATTCAAATATAGGGCATCGTAGGGGCAGGCTTGCATGCAGGCGCGGCATCCGATACAGGCATCGCGATCGACGTCGACGATGCCGTCCGGCCGTTTCTTGAGGGCATTTACCGGGCAGATCGCCACGCATGGCGCATCGGTGCAGTGATTGCACCGCTGGACTAGAAAGTTCCTTTTGACCCGGGGGAACTTCCCGATCTCGACGTACTTGACGTTCGTGCGAAAGCCACCCACGGGAACGTCGTTCTCGGCCTTACAGGCGACCGTGCAGGCATGGCAGCCGATACAGGTGTCCTGGTTGATGACGAACCCGTATTGCACTCGGGGATTCTACACGAGCAAGCCGCGTTGCTTGGTGACTTGCGAATGGTCGACGTGACCCTTCGGCCTGAAGGCAGACGCCATTACCGAAGGCCGCGGTGGCGCGATCTCCGCGGGATCAAGGGCACATACGGCCGAGGTTAAGGAGGGTGAGCATCAGGGTGATGACAAGGCACGCGAAGCGCGTGTAGCCGCTGCCCCGACATAGCCATATGCGTCGCTGCCGCGACGGCTACAGACATAGCCATATGCGTCGCTGCCGCGACGGCTACAGCCTAGCCAAATGCGTCGCTGCCGCGACGGCTACAGCCCTTCGGGCTCACTTACACCCTGCCGCGGGATAACATTGAACGGCCTGCCCATGATCGATCAATGGTGGTTCCTGCTGCTTCTCGGCCTCGCGGTCGGCACCTTCGGGACAATGATCGGAGCGGGCGGCGGCTTCGTCCTCGTGCCGATTCTCCTCGTTTTGATGCCGAACGCGAATTCGGCCCAGATCACCGCGATCTCGCTTGCCGTCGTCTTTTTCAATGCCGGATCGGGATCGATCGCCTACTTCAGACTCGGCCGAGTCGATCTCAAGTCGGCGGCTTGGTTTGCGGCGGCCACGTTCCCCGGAGCGATCTTGGGCGTGTACGCGACCAACTGGATTCCCCGCCATCAGTTCAATCTGGTTTTCGGCATCCTTCTCGCAATCGTGTCGATTTTCCTCGTGTTCAGACCGGATACGGCGGGCGAGGGAGACGTCGAGTCGAACGAGAAGCACACCAAAAGGACGATCACTGACAAAGACGGCAACGTCCACGAATACTCGTTCTCGCTGCCCCTGGGCATCGGCTTGAGCCTCATCGTAGGCCTCCTCTCGAGCCTGCTCGGCATCGGCGGCGGCATCATCCACGTCCCTCTCCTGAACCGCACGCTCAACTTTCCGGTTCACATCGCGACCGCGACCTCGCACGCGATCCTAAGCTTTATGGCCCTCACCGGCACCATCGTCCACCTTGCCGAAGGCAGCCTGAACGGCCATCTTGCAATGACCGGCTTCCTCGGCGCCGGCGCGGTCGTGGGTGCTCAAGCCGGCGCCCGCCTGTCGACACGGGTTCATGGCAGGGGGATCATCCAAGCCCTCGCCATTGCCCTTGGTCTCGTCGGACTTCGACTGCTGCTCACGAATTTGAGGTAGCCGCACCTCGAAACGGTCCGGTAGATCAAACTAAGTCGGTGTCCACGGACCTTTCAAATCTCGCCGAGGAAATCCTCAAGGAAGCCATCGATAAACTTCCTCTCAGCTACGTTCCGGAGATCAGGTGGAAGCGGCTCAGGGTTTCGGCGGGTCTTGCCTACTACCGAACGGGCACAATCGGGCTAAGCAGCCTTCTCCTTGACACCCCCGAAAAGCTGCGGTCGACCTTGCTCCACGAGTACGCTCACCTGTTGGCTGTCGAACGCCACGGCCGCAAGGCCGCCAATCACGGCGTTCACTGGAAGCAGGCGATGATCGATCTCGGACTCGAACCCAAAGTCCGGCACAACTACGAATGCGCCCGAAATGCAAAGCGGCAAAAGGTCACTTACCGATGCCAGCGCTGCGGAGCCCATATCGAGCGCAGCCGCAAACTCCCCAAATATCGGAGGTACGTGCATGCTCGGTGCGGCGGTGGCTTGAAGCTGTTTTCGGTTCAACCCGCTACCGTTCATCCGCAACCTTCGTAGGAGTAGTCGAGAACTGAGTCGGAGAAACGGTGAGCCTGTGAGTCGGCAAATCGACCAGCACTTGTCGCCGACTCAATGACTCACCGAATCACCGACTCACCGAATCACGAACATGTGGATTGCTAAGGCCGAGCACTGCAGGCGCATCGACCAAAGGGCGAGCGAGGAATTCGAGATCCCCGCCAAATGCCTGATGGAGCGAGCGGGCGAAGCTGTCTTCAGAGCCCTTAAAGATTTCGTCCCGACGGGCAGCCATGTCGCCGTCTTCTGCGGCAAAGGCAATAACGGAGGGGACGGCTTCGTGGTCGCGCGAATCGCTCGGGATCACGGCTACTTCGTGGAATGCATCGTCGCCGCAACCGAAGACGAGCTAAGGGGCCTTGCCGCCGACCAGAAGCAAATCGCCAAAGAACAAGGCGTCTGCATGACCTTCTGCGACAGCGAGCGGTGGGCTAAAAAGCTGGACTGCGTCGCTCACCGGGACCTCCTCGTCGATGCCCTCCTCGGTACTGGCGCGAAGAGTGAAGTGAAGGGACCCGTTAAGGATGCCATCCAGGCGATCAACCGCAGCGGCGTACCCGTCCTCGCGATCGACTTACCCAGCGGCATTGATTGCGACAGCGGCGAAGAGCTCGGCGAAAGCGTCTGGGCCTGCCGGACCGTCACAATGGGCCAGCCGAAACCCTGCTTTTTCCAAGGGATCGGCCTCGAACACTCGGGTTACTGGGAGGTCGCCGATATCGGCTACCCGGAAGAGCTGCTCGACGAGCCCACCGAATCGAGGCTGATCGACGAAGACTGGGTCGGATGCATGCTGCCCGAGAGGCTTCGGGCAAGCCATAAGCGCGACAACGGCTCCCTCCTAATCGTCGCCGGCAGCCGCCGGATGCCCGGAGCCGCGACGCTTGTCGCTCGCGCGGCGCTCAGAAGCGGAGCCGGGCTCGTGACGGTTGCCGCCATCGAAAGCGTCTGCAACATCGTCGCCCACCACCTCCCCGAAGTCCTTTTGTTTCCCCTCCCGGAGAACGACGGCGCGATCGCACCAGAAGGCGCCGATTTGATCCTCGATAAGCAATCTTCCTTCACGGGAGCCGCATTCGGTCCAGGCTTGACCCACGAGCAGCCGGTCCAAGATTTCTTCGCCAAGTTATGGTCGTACTGGACCAAACCCTGCGTGATCGATGCGGACGCCCTCAACTGCGTTTCGCTCGGCGTTTCCTTGCCGAAGAGCGCCTGCGTCCTCACACCTCATGCCGGAGAGATGAGCCGGCTTCTGAAGCTCAGTGCAGCCGAAATCCAGTCGGATCGGTTTGGCACGATCGAGTTGGCAGTAAGGCGATTCCAACAGACGGTCCTGCTCAAAGGTCCGTTCACTCTGATTGGCGAACCCGATCAGCCCACTCTCATCAATGCCACCGGCAACCCTGGAATGGCAACCGGCGGGATGGGGGACACCCTAACCGGAATCATTGCTACTCTCCTGAGCGAAGATCTCCCTGCCATTTGCTCTGCGGCGTGCGCCGCCCATTGGCACGGCCTGGCGGCCGACCTATGCGCCTGCGAAATCGGGCCAATTGGTTACACGGCGGTCGATGTCTCGAACTCCCTGCCCGCCGCACGCGTTAGAATTCTATCAACTTGCGAATCAAAGCCACCCTGTTAGTGCTCCTCGGCATGCTGGCCATGTGCGGCGCCCAGCTCAAAGTCACGTTGACGTTCGATTCCGCCGCGCCCCGAGAGGTGTTCGTAGCCGGGGAGGCCCCCAAATCCCCTCCCACGAGCACCGTAAAGGCTGAAGGCAAATCCCTGGAGTACAACATCCCCGCATTTGGAGGATCGGATCGAATCTACGTCTGGGACCATTCGACCAATAACCTCGCCTCGAAGGCGATCAAGGACATCCAGAACGGGGCTTGGACCTTGGCCGCGGCCGACTTTTCCATCATCGGCAAGGTCACCGTCCACGTCGAGTATAAGGGTTTGCCCGTCCAAGCCGCAAAGGTGACCTTGACGGGAAAGGGCAAGACAGAGGAAAGGCTTCTTGATCCCGCCGCCAAGGGCGACGTCGAGTTCTTCGGCTACCTGGCCGGCGATCTCAAGGTCAAAGTCGTCTATAACACCCTCGACAAAAAGGAAGGCTCCCAGGAGCTCACCTTCTCCGAATCGCCGAAAAGAGACAAGCCAGAGCCGCTGCTGACGGTCGCAGTTTCGGACCCCGTCGCGACCGTCGCCGAAAGTCCCGCGACTCCGGCCACGTCCGGAGCAGCCCCCGGAACACCCGGCGGTGGCCAGCCGCCCGCGAAGCCGGCGGAACAGCCCACCGAGGGTACTTCCGTGGGCAAGCTGGTCCTCATGTTCCTCGCCCTTGCCGCATGTGTCGGACTGGCGTTCTGGTTCTATTACATGGCGACTAAGAAGCCAAAGGAGTTTGAATCGACCCTCCAAAAGCTCGGCGTTCAGATTCCTACTCAACAAGATCCGAATGCGGGCGCGCCGATCCCGGTAACGCCGTTGGCCCCAGCTCCGCCTCCGCCGAAGATCATGCTCGACGACTCTGACCCGGTCCCGCTGACAGGCGTCACCCCCGTGATCGCGTCGCCAACGGCAGCCGCCGGCGACCCGACCCTGGTTTCAGAATCGGGCCAACGAATCGCGCTCGGAGAAGGCGAGTCTCTCATCGGGCGGGAGGATGGCCTCGTCGTCAGCCTGGCCGGAGAAACCACAGTTTCGCGACGTCATGCGAGCGTCAATCGGTCCGGAAAATCGGCGGTTCTGAAAGATTTGGGCAGCACAAACGGCACTTTCGTCAATGGAACCCGTCTTCAGGGTGAGACCGCGTTAAAGCCGGGCGATCAAATCATGTTCGGCTCCGTCCGGTTTCGCTACGAAGGATGAGGAGGGAGTTGATTGACGATTGATGTTTGAAGGCGCTCCGACCGAGTCGCTATCAGCCATCGATCTGCACTCCTCCATCGCTTAAGAAATGGGCCAATTGCTCCTGAAGATGTTTGTCGGCGCTGTCGCCGGTCTCATGATCTGGGTGCTGTTCGAGCCAATGGCTCCGGTGAATTCCCTCGGTCAGCCGTGGGAAACTTGGGAAAACTGGTTTGTCCTTACGCTGGGCGCGGCCATTGGACTCGCCGTAGGCGGCCTCAACGGATGGATCCAGGGCAGTCGGGTTCATCTGGCCAGAGGCGCTCTCCTGGGCTTGCTCTTCGGCGCCATCGGCGCCACTCTCGGCCACGCTCTCGGCGGTCAAATCGCGATCGGAATGTTCGGCAACGTGATCGGCAATCCGACCGTTAACATCGCGACCAGAACCGTTGCCAGAACGATCGCCCTTACGCCGATCGGCATCTGCCTGGGACTTGGAATCGGCGCCAGCTCGTTGAACAAGCGCCGCACCGTGCAGGGCTTGATCGGGGGGCTGATCGGAGCGGCCGCCGGGGGCATCCTCTTCGATACCTTGTCGGCCATGATCGCCCCGTTTGCCGCCACAGTCCAAGGCGTCCATGCAGGCGCGACGGCGGAGATCGGCGCACCCTCCCGGGCTCTCTACGCGATTCTGCTCGGCGGCCTTATCGCCCTGTTCATCGGGATCGTCGACTTGGTTTCGCGCTCCGCTTGGATCCGTCTGGTGCTCGGACGGAACGAGGGGAAGGAATGGCCGATCGACTCGGCGCAAACCTTTATCGGCAGGGCGGAGAAGGCCCAGATCCCTCTCTTCGGCGACCCCAACATCGCGCCGATGCATGCTTGCATCACGAAGCAGGCAAACGCATACACGATCAGCGATGGCGGCTCGCCGATGGGCACCTACGTCAACGGACAACGCATCACGCAGGCGCCCCTTTTCCATGGCGCCCAGATCCAGGTCGGCTCCTATCAACTTCAGTTCCTCGTGAAACATGGCGCCGCGCCAGTTCGCGATCCGGAGCATTTCAACCAGGCCTATGCGATCCAAAATCAGCCGCCCCAGGGACAACCGGTTGGAGTCGCCCCTTACTCACCTTCGCCAGGCGCCCAATACCCCGCTCCGGGTCCAGGGCAACCGACGGTGGCGTTCCCGACGCCGTCACCGGGCTCCCTTTACGGTTCGCAGCCGACGCAAGTGATGCCCGGACCTTCGGGCGGGTTCCCGGCCGCGCAACAGCCAACCGTCGCGATGCCCCAATACGCCAACACCGCAGTACCCGGCTTCACCCTTGCCGTGGTCGATGGGCCACTTATCGGCCAGCGGTTCCCCGTGAGAAGTCCGATCGAACTCGGACGCGAGTCGGCGTCGGTCCCAATGAGCTTCGATACCGGCGCTTCCCGCCGTCACGCGAGCGTATCGCCCGGACCGATGGGAGTGGTGGTCAGCGATCTCAATAGCACCAACGGAACTTTCGTGAACGGCCAGCGCGTCCAATCGGCGAATGCAGGCCCTGGCGACCTCATTCGCATCGGAGCAACGACTTTTAGAGTAGAACCAGGATAACGACGACTTTAGAATTTGGGATTTAGGATTTAGAATCGGCTCTGAATCCCTCCGGTTCGAATTCCAAATTCCAGATTCCAAATTCCAAATTCCAAATTCCGAACCAAGAAGATGGCAGACCCTACGCAGAGACTCGACCCTAACCGAACGATGCTGACCGGCGCCCCCGGACTCGCGGCGGACCCTCTGCGCACGCAGATGATTGGCACGTTCGATCCCCTCAAGACCACTGCCTTGCAGGGTCAGGTCTCCGGTCCCGCGCTCACCGCCGAAATCGTTCCCGGGCGAGATTGCGCGATGGCCAACGGCCCGGCTCGCGAGCAGTATCTGCTTGAATTTGCCGCCGCAGGCGGCGCCCCCGCCGGCGGCTTTGGCGTCGGCGCGCGGACGCCTCTCAATCTCTGCCTCGTCATCGATCGCTCCGGCTCCATGGAGGGTCCTCCCCTCGATTACTGCAAGCAAGCCTGCGCTCACGTCGTCGATCTGCTATCTCCGGACGACGTCCTCAGCATCGTCACCTTCGAAGAAACCGTCGACGTCATCATGCCGCCCCAGCGCGTCACCAACCGCCAGGCCATCAAGGACGGCATCCAGCGGATTATGCCCGGCAATACGACCAACCTCTACGACGGCCTTCTCCTCGGTGCTCAGCAGGTGTTGTCGCTGAGCGATCCCGGCCGGGCAACCCGTCTCATCGTCCTGACCGACGGCGATCCGACCGCCGGAATTAAGGACCACCACGCCCTCGTCGCGCACGCCGGCGAGATCAAGCAGCGCGGAATCACCTGCACTTTCCTGGGCTTCGGCCCCGACTACAACGAGGAACTGCTCGCATCGATGGCAAAAAGGGCGGGCGGGAACTATTACTACATCCCTCAACCCCAGCTCATCCCCGAAGTCTTCCGCACTGAGCTGGAAAAGCTGATGACCGTCGTCGCCCGCAACCTCCACCTCGATGTGAAGCTGGCCCGGTGGGTGAACATGCGCGCACCCCAGGTCGCTACCGGCGGCGAGGTTTCCATTTCTCTCGCCGACATGGAGCGGGGCACGACCCTTGGTCAGGTGTTCGACTTCGATTTCACCAACCATCCCCTGGGCTGGTATCGGGTGGCCGCCGGCCGCCTGACCTACGATGACACTCTGACCGGGAAAACCGAGACGATCGATCTCGACTTCATCGTCGAATTCACCGCCGACTCGGCCCGCTATTCGACGCCCCAGAACCCGCGGGTCGCTCAGGCCGCCCAGGTTCAGGCCGCAAGTCGGGTCGTCGAGAAGACCATCCTCGGGCTCAAGACCGGCATGATCACCACGATGGGCGCCGTGAGCGACCTCCAGAAGACCCAGATGCTCCTCATGAAGGAAGGCCGCACGGCCGAAGCCCAGGAGGTCACGATGGCCCTCCGCGCCATCCAAAGCGGCGACGCAGGCGCCGCCGAAAAGACCCTGATGGGCACGATGCTGAATCTCGATCAGGGCAAGAAGCAGTCTTAAGCCGACGCGACAATCGAGCCTCTGGCCCTTCGAAGCCGACAACCTCGGCGATCCTTGTCGATAGTCTCGGCGTTCGCATAAACCAGTAGACTGCGGCCATGCTTCTCGAAGGCAAAAAGGGTCTCGTCCTCAACGTCACCAACGACAACAGCATCGGCTGGTGGTGCGCCGATCACGCCAACAAGCATGGGGCGGCGGTCGGAGTCGGCGGGCAAAACGAAAAGCTGATGGAGCGCGTGAACGCCCTGATCGACGGCCGGGAGCGCATGGACGGATTCATGTGCGACTTCCAAATCGAGGAGCAGGTCGCCGCCCTCGTCGATGAAGTTGCCAAGAAGTACGGCAAGATCGACTTTATCGTCCACTCGGCCGCCTTCGCCAACCGGGAAGACCTGACTGGCCGCTTTATCGACACGTCGAAAGATGGCTGGAACATGGCGCTGGAAGTCAGCGCCTATTCGCTGGTGAGGCTCTGCAAAGCACTCGAACCGGTACTCAACGATGGAGCTAGCGTGATGACGATGAGCTATCTCGGCAGCACCCGGGCGGTCGGCAACTACAACATTATGGGGGTCGCGAAGGCGGCTCTCGAGGCTTCGGTCCGGTACCTGGCGGTGGACTTGGGACCTCGCGGGATAAGAGTCAATGCGCTCTCCCCCGGCCCGATCCGCACGGTCGCCGCAAAGGGCGTGCCCGGTCTCATGGACATGATTGGGTACGTTTCTGGAAAAGCGCCCTTGAAACGTGCGGCAACCCAGGAGGATGTGGCGGGCACGGCCGTCTATCTAATGAGCGATCTCAGTTCGGGAGTCACCGGCGAGGTCATCTTTGTCGATTCTGGATACAACATCGTGGGGATGTAGTGGCTGATGTTTAAGGGCTGATGGAACCGCGCTCGCTGGCCGACATGGCCAGAATCAAGAATCCATAATCCAATTCCCAAACCCCAGATTCCAAATTCCAAATTCCCCAAATTCCAAATTCCAAATTCCAAATTCCAAATTCCAACTATGAGAGTTCTGACGGTTCCGAATTGGTCGTTTGGCCGCGATGGCGACCTTCTCAACCGGTTCGACGAAGTACTCGAACAGTCGGGGCTCACCATCCACTACCTTCAGGGTGACCTCGACCATAACCGAACGGTATCCGCCTACTCGGGCGAGGGCGAAGCCGTTTTTCGGGCGACAGAGCAACTGTGCGAACTTGCCTTCGACCGGATCGATTTAAACCACCACGTCGGCGTCCATCCTAGGATCGGCGCCCTCGACGTCTGCCCTTTCCTGGCGATGCCGGAACTGAGCATGACTGCGTCTCCCTCGGTCCCTCCGGCCAGTCAGTCGTCGCCGTCCTCGGAGGGATCTCAGTCGGCCATGGCTCCCCAGCCGGCGGTCGCGACCCAGCAGCTCATCGCCGACGTCGAGTCTTTCGCCGCAAAAATCGCGGGCCGGTTCGAACTGCCGGTGTTCTTGTACGAGAAGAGCGAGCGCGGCCGGCATGAGGCCGATCTTCCTTCGCTGCGCAAAGGCGGATTCGGTGGCTTGCTGGATCAGAATTTGAATCCGGACTTCGGCCCGTCCCGGGTACATCCGCGACTCGGGGTCAGCGTAGTCGGCGTACGAGAATTCCTAATCGCGATCAATGTGAACCTGGGGCTGGAGGATCCGTCCGCGGCGAAGGCAATCGCGACCGAGGTTCGAAGCCTGCGCGCGTACGGCGATCACCGCTTCCTCGGCGTTCGCGCTCTAGGCTTTCCGCTCGCAAGCCGGCACATGAGCCAGGTGAGTCTGAATCTGACCCTTCCCGACATCACTCGCGTAGACCCGATCATCGAATGGGTCGTCGCAAACGCAACGAACCGGGGCGCAAAGAGGTCCGAT
Source organism: uncultured Fimbriimonadaceae bacterium (assembly GCA_964576205.1). GTDB lineage: Bacteria > Armatimonadota > Fimbriimonadia > Fimbriimonadales > Fimbriimonadaceae > JAEVZK01. The sequence goes on from CAZNUL010000005.1 coordinate 97,863, forward strand.
ACGGAACTCGTGGGAGTCATCCGGCGCCGCGATCTCGATGGTGCAACCCGGTTGAACATCCGCGACGCTCAGGTTGTCGACGTTTAGCGAACCGTCCCAACCATATCTTCCTTCGGGGGCGGCGGTATAATGTCCCTCCGTCTGGGGAGTTGCCCGAGTGGCCAATGGGAGCAGACTGTAAATCTGCCGGCGGATGCCTACGTAGGTTCGAATCCTACACTCCCCACCATCCAACTGATGGACTGATGGGATGATGCTTGATGATCTGAGGATTCATCATTCATCGATCATCATTCATCATTGAGCGAGCGCCTTCGTAGCTCAGCGGCAGAGCATCCCCTTGGTAAGGGGAAGGTCACGAGTTCAATTCTCGTCGAAGGCTCCAACACCCCCAAATCATCCTGATGGCGTCCTAAGGCGTCGAGGGACCCAACCGACAACTAGCAACCAACCACCTGCTTCTTCTCGTCGCTCTCCAAGGCCGCTTGGAATAGCTTGTGCGAAAGTAAAGCCTCATCAGGCTTGACGCACCCCAAGCGATCGCCCAGAGTTCCCTCACGCTCGGCCAAGAAGGCCGCCCACATTTGAAGCAAGGCGTCGGGAAATCCGAATTCGAAGATTGGACCCGTCGCGGTTGGAAAGGCCGAGACATGTCCCAAATCGATCCGCTCCCAGGTTTGCTCTTTATCTCGTCGGAATTTCCACAGGGTCTTCGGTTCCTTCGTCGAGAACCTAACCGAGCCATCCATCCCGAGCACTTCGATCCACCAAGTGTTCGCCTCTCCGGGAGCGATACGCTTCATCTCCAAGCGGAGGGGTATCGACGCGTTCGGGTGTTGGGGTGCTGCTGCGTCGACATGCAGGATGGCGTTGTCCCAGGTGTCGCAGACAGCCATGCCTCCTTTGCCGTCCGGCCGCTCGGTGACGATGTTCTGAAGCTGGGCAAAGACTCTTTCCGGCTTGAAACCAAGCCGAAACGGCAGGTGGACCACGTGCATTCCGAGATCGCCCATCACGCCGATCTTGCCGCAGGTCGCAATCTGGCGCTTCCAGTTGATCGCCTTCTGGGGATCGAGATCGCTCGAGTGCCAAAAGCCGGCCCGGATTTCGATGATCTGGCCCAGACGGCCCGATCGGGCTTCCTCAAAAACGCGCTGGGCGCCAGGAAAGTATGGGAACTCGCTCGAGCAGCGCACGAACCGGCCGGAAACCCGCGCCGCCATCGCAATCTTCATCGCGGCTTCGAGATCGATGCCGAACGGCTTCTCCGCGAGCAGGTCCTTGCCCGCCGTAACAACGTCCGTGTATACCTTCTCATGGAGATCGTGAGGGACCGCGGCATAAACGACGTCGACCGACGGGTTGGCGATAAGCTCTCGGTAGTCCTTCGTTCTCTGGGTGACCGTCGGCACCTGCTCGAACCAGTCGAGAGCCTTTTCGCTCAAGTCCGCGACGGCGACCACGTTGGGCTTAACCTCGATGCCGGTAAGCATGAACCAGCGGCCAAAAGCGCTTGCGACCTCGCGCCCCATGAGGCCCCCTCCGATGACGCCCACGCCAACGGATTTCATCGATCGCTAACCTTCACTTCTGCGGCCTCTCCGCCCGCATGCAGTCCAGGAGGTACCAGAGGACGAGCACAACCGGAATTCCCCACCGCACCAAACC
>CAZNUL010000006.1:0-52818 GCA_964576205.1 uncultured Fimbriimonadaceae bacterium
AGGACCCGTAATGCCGCCTCGATCCGCGCCGCCGTCGCTTTCGCCAAGAAGTACAAGCTTAATGCGGTCCTCGTGGGCGCGCCGGATGCCTGGCGCGAAGCCAAGCTCCTCGCCGACAGCCACATCCCGGTGATCATCACGGCCTCCGGCAAGTCGACGCTCGGTGCGAACACCGTGCTGAACGACTGGGATCCTTACGACACGCCGTACGCACTCCCAGCGCTGCTCAAGCGGGCCGGCGTGCAGTTCTGTTTCCAGACCGACTCGGACGCGATGTCGATGACTCTGCCGCAGCGAGTCGCGGAATCTTGCGCGTACGGACTGTCTCCGGAAGATGCCCTGCGCTCGATGACCCTGTCGGCAGCCGAGATCTTGGGAGTTGCCGACCAGGTCGGTTCGATCGATCCCGGCAAGATCGGCGACCTCGTGATCAGTGATGGCGATGCGATGGACGTCAATTCGAACATCCGCTACGTTTTCATCAACGGTCAGCCGGTCGAATTGACGAGCAAGTTCACCCGGCTCCGGGATCAGTACATGAAGCGGGTCAACTGAGTTCGGAGGGCTTCAAGACTCTATTTTCATAGCAACGAGGGGCATGAAGAAGGCTTCGGCCGATTCGACGCTGTTGCCTCCAAAGAAGCCGGTACCGGGACAGGTCTTGGTCGTGCCGGCGCCGTCGGTGCGCAGGCCCGTATTGAGGTCGAACCAGTGGTGGTAGAGCACGTGGTCCGAATCAATGGGAATGCGCCAGCGTTCGCAGATCCAAGCGGCGGTCTCCAGAATGGTTTCGCGATGGATATCCGCCATCAGATCGAATCCCGTGTCGAAGTTGCCCACGTTTTCGATGCAGATGGCATGAACGTTCACCCCCTTCGTGCATGCCGGAGTTAGCTCGAGCGGCCGGCCGGTTACGATCTTGCCATCGGGAAACGTGCTGAAGTGTTGACCGATATCGTCCCAGCCCCGGGTCTCGACATGGTATTTCTTCATGCCGGCCTGAAGCGCGATGTGGTTCTTCCCGTCGAAGTCTTTATAACTGGGCGACCAAGTATGGTGGATCAGCACCCGTTCGATAGAACGCTCGAGCTCGATCTGGCTAAGCCACTCGCGCAACTCGTAGGATTCGAAAATGTGAAAGCCGGCGTCTTGCTTCACGTCGGATATCCTACCGTTTGCGTACCGGCTGCCGAAACCGGCAAACCACGGCCCGCGGGGTCGTCCATCTAAAACCGTGGAGGGTAACCCTCAAACTTGGACAAGTGGTGGCTGGCGGACTAGGATTCGAACCTAGACTGACGGCACCAAAAACCGCTGTCCTGCCATTAGACGATCCGCCAACAGAGAGGCTGGATTATACCGGCACCTGCTTGATAGGCCTGGAACCCGCGCCCCTGGATCGTGCCTTAATGTCAGCGGATGGAAGACATCGAATCGTACGAAGCCGTCATCGTCGGCGCGGGTCAGGGCGGCGTCCCCCTCGCGATCGCGCTTGCGAGCTCTGGCCGGCGGACCGCACTGATCGAGCGGAGCGCCGTGGGAGGAACCTGCGTCAACTACGGCTGTACGCCTACCAAGACCCTCGTGAACATCGCGAAAGTAGCGGACACGGTCCGGCGAGCGCCCGGCTACGGTATTCGGGCTGAGAAGCCGGTGGTTGATATGAGGGCGGCCCGGGACCTAAAGAGGGCCATCGTCGAGGATTTTCGGAGTACGACGGAAAGATGGGTGTTGGAAACGTCAAATCTAGACCTTCTTTATGGTCAAGGCACGTTTGTCGGACCGAGCCGTCTCAGGGTCGAAACAAGGGAGGGACGGGTCCGGACCATCGAATCCGGAACCATCGTGATCAATACAGGCACGCGATGCCGCCCGCCCAGTATTCCCGGCTTTGACTCGACTCCCTATCTGGACAATGTGTCGATCATGGAGCTCGAGCAGGTTCCCGACGATCTGATCGTGCTTGGCGGCGGCTACATCGGACTCGAATTCGGACAAATGTTTAGCCGCTTCGGGAGCCGGGTCACGATCATCGAACACAGTCCTAGATTCCTGCCCTCCGAGGACGAGGACCTGGCCGATGCGATCGCAAGCATCCTCCGCGAGGACGGCATCGACCTGCGGATCGGCGCAGCGGTAACGCGCGTCGAGGGGGTGGCCGGCCGGGTCGTCGTCGAGCTTGCTGGGGGCGAGCGCCTCGCCGCCGACCACTTGCTTGCCGCGACCGGAAGGAAGGCGAACACGGGGGACCTTGGACTTGCTGACGCCGGGATCGACGTAGACGAGCGTGGCTTCATCAAGACCGACTCAAGCCTTCGTACCTAGGTCGCTGGCGTCTATGCGATCGGCGACGTGACGGGCGGTCCGGCCTTCACCCACATTTCCTACGACGACTATCGAATCCTGAAGGCGAACCTATTGGAGGGCGCGAATCGGACGATCGAGGGCCGGCTGGTTCCGTACACCCTCTTTACCGATCCGCAGTTGGGGCGGGTTGGGCTTTCCGAGGACCAGGCGACGAAGCTCGGGATACCCTATCGTCTCTACCGGCTGCCGATGACCAGAGTCGCTCGCGCCATCGAAATGAATCAAACGCGCGGGTTCGTCAAGGCGTTGGTCGATCCCGGCTCGGATCGCATTCTGGGAGCCGCTGCCCTTGGTGTCGAGGGTGGCGAGATCATGTCGATGATCGAGCTTGCCATGCTCGGCGGCTTAAGGGCATCCCAGTTGGCGAACGGAGTGTTCGCGCATCCAACTCTGTCCGAGCTACTGAATAACCTGTTTACGGATGGGGAAGCGCAAAAAAGCAGCCTCCCGAGGGAGGCTGCTTTCCGCTGACCGTCAGGTTCGTTTAGAACTTGAAGGAGAGCTGGGTGGTGATCAGACCGCCGCTGGCCTTGGTCTGCGAAGACCCGCCGCCAGGAGCGTTGAATCCGAACGGATTCATGTCGGCCACGCCCTTGGAGTCATACTGGCTGATCTGCCAGAGAATGTTGAACTTCGCGCGAGACGAAAGATCAACTCCCCAGCCGATGTTGAACCAGGCTTCCGTCGGCTTGCCGCCGGTAAACCCAACGCCAGGACGATCCTTGAGATCCCACATCACGCCCTCGTATCCGAGCATGAGGCTGTGGTTGGCGCCCATCTTATAGCCAAGACCGACGGACACGTGGTTGAGGTGGTCGTTGGTACCCAGGCCGGCAACACCATTGATCGTGGTGTTCGTGCCTGTGTAGGCGCCGCCGTTGGCCATGAGCCGAACGTCCTTGTTGATGTCGTAGTGGAAGTCTGCCATCCATCCTTCGATGTCCGTCGGATTCCACCAGATGCCGATTCGACCCCAGTCGCCAGGAGCGCCGTACTGCGGCTCGACGCGGCGATAGCCGCCCTTGATGCCCCAGTTCCCCGTTCCATAACCGACGGTGCCGTACCATGCCGCGTTATCCTTGTTGATCAAGGTGTGCGAGCCAGACAGGACGTCCGACTTGGAGTAGCCGCCTTCGAGTTGGAGAACGCTGAAGTTGAACTTCAGGTCGCCGCCGTAGACGTTCACCTTATTCGCATTGCGACCGGACGTATTGCCGATCACGGCGACAGGCGTATCGCTATCCAGCCACAGATAGGCTAGGTTAATCGAGCCGTTGCTGCTCAGGGGGAAGTTCAGGTGCAGGCCAAGGCTTTGGTCGATCAAAAGACCGGGGACGAGCCCGCCGTTTGCGCCAAAGTCGTTGTTCCGCGTGAAGCCCCTCGGCCGGCCGATCGAAGCGCCAGGCGAGAAGGGGTTACCCGCCGCACCGGCGAACATCGGCTGGAGGCCGTTGAAGATCGTGTCGCTTTGGCTGCTGTTGCGGCCGCCGAACACGTTCAGCTTGGCTTGGCCGAACTTGAAGCCCAGAACTCCGCCGTCGAACATCCACCGTCCATCGTCCCAACGATCGTTGGCGAAGTACGGGGTGGTGTCGGGCCGCTGGAAGATGTACGGTGACACCTTGTAGGCCGTCCGACCGACGGTGGCGTTGAAGCCGAGTCCCATGAGGGACGTGTCGAACGTGACGTTAAACTCTTGGAAGTACCAAGACTCAACGGCTTCGCTGAAGGCCGTGCCCGGGAAGACCTGCGACTGATCGCCGAAGGCCACGCCCGATGTTGCGGCGCTGAGGAAGCCTCGGTCGCCGAACATGTTGCCCATCACCATAGTGGCGTGGAGCGTCGGGCCCGATTCATTGTTGCTGACGATGTTGAGAGCGTTCTCGTGAAGGATCGTGAGATCCTCCGGGAACCCGCCGGGAGCGCCCGAGCCGTCACGCTTTACGCCTGTCGGCCGGCCATCGACGGTAATTCCGAAGCCTCCATTGGTCTGCTTCGTCGAGTATCCGCCAAGCATCACGAAGTTGGAGTCACCCGACACGTCGAAGGGAAGCTTGTGCTGCCAAAGCCAGTTGACTTTGCCCTTCATGTCGTCGAGTTCCTTCTTCATCGCGTCGACGTCGGCGCCAAGCTTGGTGAGCTCGGCCCGGAATTCGTCGGCCATCTTGCGAAGGGCCGCGATGTCCTCGGACTTGATGCGATTCACTTCGGCGGTGAGCGCCTCGATCTGCGAGCGCAGATTGTCGACGTCAGCCTTGGTGGCCGCATTTGCGAGTTTCGAGTTGAGGTCGGCGATTTGGCCGTTGAGACCATCGACGACGCCTTTGAGGTTCGCCCAAACGGCGTGGCAAGCCACGGCCAGCTCATAGCGGCTCGCAGGGCGACCGCCTCGGAACAGTCCGTCGGGGTAACCGACGAGCAGTCCTTCGGCTTTCATCCGCGCGAGGTCCTTATAAGCCCAGTGGCTTTCCTGAACGTCGGGGAAGTTGTCCTGCGCGAGCGCAGGCACGATAATAAGCGCACTAAGCGCCGCGGACAAGGCGTACTTAAAAGTACGGTTCATTGTCTGTTCATGCTCCTTGCATTTGATGTACGCAGAGGTGCATTCCCGTGGCCGAACCGTTCCTTCGGGCCGAAACTCACAACTTTCCTTGAGTTTCCTATGAGTCGAGGCCTTCGTCTAGCCCAGCTCGGTCGTGCATCCTGCGCCAAGCTCACCTTATTGGCAAGCACTGTCAGTATAGACGGATGGGCATGCATCTGCAAGTCTTCAGAATGTAAATCCCGGAAAAATGTTGCACCTTTTTGCGCTCTTGGTCGCAACATGTGCAAGATGCGACCCTGCGCTGAACCTAATCCCTGGGGGTTCCGGGATCCCAGGTCGGCAAATGTCACTACCGGCGAGTTCCGAGCTCGGCGGTGACTACCGATGCAATCCCTCCGCGCACGTTGAACTGACCGACGACCCTCATCCATCGCGGGCTGCAAGCCGAAGCGAGCTCGTCGAGCAACCGGTTGACCACGGCCTCAAAATAGATGCCCTCGTTCCTGAATGAATAGTAGTAGAGCTTAAGAGACTTCAGCTCGATACATGTTTCATCGGGAATGTATTCCAGTTCGATCGTTGCGAAGTCCGGTTGTCCGGTCTTGGGGCAGACGCTGGTGAATTCGGGGCATGTATGCCGGATGACATAGTCGCGCTGCGGCGCCGGATTCGGAAACACTTCGATCTGGGGCATCGGTTGGGCAGAGTCTACCGGCGAGCAAACTCAGCCTAGCCGTTTCAGCAGCTCGCAACTAGCGGATCGTATCGATCCGACATCTCATCGACGGCCTGAAGGAAACCACTAACGAATGCCGGCCAATCGTCCTCATCGACGCTGATCCGCGAGCAATGACCCGTTGGCGAGTGACAATTGATTACGACACGCGCCGGCTCGCCCGGCCGTTTTCGCACATCGAATTCGTATCGGCACGCGCCGGTCCGGACGTGCCCCGTCGCATAGTGCTCCTGTGACGTCATTGTCGCTCACCCCGCAAGTCTTACAGGTGATTATCCGTTAGCTTTGTTAAAAGTTGGAGATCGGGAAGTTTGGTGTTGAAAAGTGCCCGGCAACTTTCCAACATGTTTGGCGGGCGATAGCCTCAGCCAGTCGCAGCACGACGGCGAGCGACCTTGAGCGGCCCCCGGCTCGCGGCAGAACTCCGGTCTCCATGCAGCGGTAGAATCCGTTGGACCCCATGCCCCGTTCAACCCGCAACGTGAGCCCGACCGCCGGCCCCGCTGTAGCGACTCAGCTTGCCGTCGAGTCGATCGTGACGGAGATCAAGGAGATGGGCACGCCGAAGGAGCAAGAACAAAAGATGCCGAATGACAGTTTCGACGCCGACGTGATCGTGATCGGGTCTGGGCCCGGAGGTTACGTGGGCGCGATTCGAGCGGCTCAACTCGGCGCAAAGACGATTTGCGTGGAGAAGGAGTACCTTGGTGGAACCTGCCTGAATTGGGGTTGCATCCCGTCGAAAGCGATGATCGGCAGCGTGGAGCGCTTACAGCACGTCCAGCACGCGGACAAACTCGGCGTGAGGATAACCGGAGGGGGGGGTAAGGACGCTGAATTCGACGCGGTGATGGACATGGCGGCCTTCGCAGCCCGCCGGGACAAGATCGTCCAGACTCAACGCGGCGGCGTGGGACTGCTCTTCAAGAAAAATGGCGTGCGGCACGTCGAGGGCTTTGCATCCTTCAAAGACAAGAACACGATCGAAGTCAAGAAGCCCGACGGGACGACGGAGACCCTGCGTGCAAAAAACTTCGTCCTTGCCATGGGATCATCGGTTATCTACCTCCCGATTCCTGGCCTCGAAGGTGGAAGCGATAAGAACGTTTGGACCTCGGACGATGCGGTCAAGGCAACTGCGACTCCCAAATCGATGCTGATCCTCGGCGGCGGCGCGGTCGGCGTGGAGTTCGGCTATGTTTTCAATGGCCTGGGCGCCGACGTGACGATCGTCGAAATGATGCCGACCCTGATTCCGCAAATGGATGCCGATCTTGGGACGGAGCTTGGCAAGCTTCTCGGCAGGCAGGGCATCAAAGTACGTACCGGAGCGACGCTCGAAAAAGCCGAGAAAACGAAGGCCGGCTGGAAATGCACGGTGAAGAAGGGGACCGAGACGGAGACCGTCGAAGTCGAGGTCGTGCTTCTGGGGGTCGGCCGCAAAGCTAATACGGACGGGATGAACCTCGAGAAAATCGGGGTCAAGCTCCACAAGCGCGGCGTTGAAGTCGTCGACGACACGATGAAGACGCACGTGCCGAACATCTATGCGATCGGGGACGTAACCGGCCGGATCCAATTGGCGCATGTCGCTTCGATGGAAGGGATGTTTGCCGTATCGAACGCCATCCGCGGAGAGAACTGCCCCATGGACTACAAGGCGGTGCCGAACTGCGTCTACACGATCCCAGAAGTAGCTTCGGTCGGCCTAACGGAAGCGGAGGCCAAGGCGAAAGGGCACGACGTGATCGTCGGCAAGGCTAACTTCAGGCCGTTCGGCAAACCGATGGCGATCGCCGAACAGGATGGTTTTGTCAAGATCGTCGCCGAGCGAAAGTACGGCGAGGTTCTTGGAGTCCACATGATCGGCCCCCACGTGACCGACATGATTGCGGCCGGCGTGGTCGCGATCAAGCTCGAGGCGACTCTCGATTACATGACGCAGACCATCCACGCGCACCCAACGATGTCGGAGGTCATGCTCGAGGCGTACGAGGACGCCGCCGGTCACGCCATCCACAAGATCTAGTGTGAGAAGCCCGGATTCCCCGGGCTTTCCAAATCGACAGCCTGGCTGTCTTACTCCCGCCAGGACGGCAAACGCATTACACTGAGCCGTGCGGGTCTCAATGCTGCTTGCCCTTCTGGTCCTGGTTGCGCCCGCTTGGCCGGGGCAATCTCGCGATTATCGGACCGATCTCAGGCTGGCAAAACCGATCACTTTGCGGCTGAAGATTGTTCCTCTCTCGGCTTGCGTCAAGGCTCTCGCGGATGCAACGGGCGTCGGCATCAACGTGGCCACGAACATCAAGGACCGCAAGGTGACCCTGATCTTCAAGGATAGGCCCGCGTCTGAGGCGATGACGATGCTGGCGAGCACGATGTTCTGCGGATGGTCGGCAGAGCAAGGCAGCTATCGCCTTGAAATGTCGCAGGACTCAAAGAACGAGGAGAGGCGGATGCTCCAGGCCGAAGAGGCGGTTCTCAAGGAGCGGCTTTCGGCAGCTGTCGCCAATATGATCGAGGTCGCGGCCAGCCCGAAGGATGTGTTGTTGGAGCAGCGGGACCGGATGAGCGAAACCATGAAGCGGCTCCGCGCCTCAACGAAGGTTGATGACAGGAGGCAGTATGATCAGTTTCGCAAAGAATACGACCTGCAATTTGGATGGCTTCCCTGGTGGGACACCGGCTACGAGCTGCGACACGCCTCCGGAATCATCGAGACGCTGATAGCGGGAAGCACCATCTTTGGCTGCACGACGCCCGGTGTTGCCCTGCCGTTGCCAATCGGCTCTATCCCGACTTTCACGGCGCGAGTTGTTGTTCCCGGGCCGGATGGAAAGATGGTTATGGAAACCCGAACCCCAACCGGTGCCGTCGCGGCCTTGCGGCTCAACTCCGTGACGGGACAACTGCAACAGCGGGTGATGGCGACCGGTGTCCTACCGGCAGGGGGAGCGACCTCTCACGAGGCATCTCTTCTCGAATCGGACGACGCGGAGACAAAGCTCTCGAATGAACCGCTTCGAAAGCGGCTCTATGAATGGGCGCAGCTGCTTGACACCGATGTCCTCGCGAGAAAGCTGACGCCCGGGGCGCCTGCACCTGGCCCGGGATATGCCGCCAAGGCTTACACGATCGCCGAACACCTCGAGCGATTGTCCGACAGCGCTGGCATCCCTATCGCGGCGGATGCTTTCCGGCTGGCCGCCTCGACCGAGGCCTTCTTCGGATCGGCGACTGTGGGCGCTTACGTCGACGAGCTACGAAACGAAGTTCGTTCGGATGTCCGAACCGGCTACTTTCGAAGCGAGCGCGGATGGCTGCTGTTCAAGCACCCTCGGTACTGGCGCCAGCTCGATGCGGAGATCCCAGAGAGCGCCCTGGTTCCGATCGAGGAGAAGTTCAAGGCCGGCTATCAACTCACCGTCTCCGACTACGCGGCATTTGCCTCCACGTTGACCCGTTGGCAAGCCCTCAATTTCCCAACCCGCGGCGATCTTACGCGATTTCCTCGGAAGCCCCTGATGGAGGCGATGGCGGCGCTTCGACTTTGGGGGAGTCTGAATCAGGACCAGCGGCAAACCGCCTACGTGAGTGGCCTACCGGTCGAAAGCCTGGATGGGACCCAGCGGGAACTTTTTCGCGAAGCCGTCAACGACCTGCTTTGGCTTGGACATGTGAACGAAACCTTCTTCCCGGTTCTCATGGGTCGTGCGGGTGCCTCTTACTCGATGGGACTCTTCATGCAGGATGCCAGGAACGGCGCGGAGCCTATCTTTGGCGACTACGACGAGGACTTGGAGCCGCCACGATCGCGCACATTCGCTTCTGGAGACATGGAGAGGCTCCGTCAGCGCTCTTACGTGTTTTCGTTCGGCGATAGCCCTAAGAGCGGCGCATCCTATTCGATCGTGCTAGCACCGAGGGGTGGTGAGGCGTCGAAATGATTGGAATGAAATGGCTCGCTCCTCTGGGTGTGCTCCTCTTCAGCGCATGCGGCTCAGGTCAAGAAGCGATGCCGTACACGGAACTGGTCCTAAAGGGCGATCTGATCGCCAAACAAATCCAAGGAAGTCTGGCCGGAACGAAGGGCGAGCTGCACGCGGATCGGATCGACCCTGACGGAAAGAGGCATCCAGGCAGCTGGGTACAACTTGGACCCGCGTTGAAGGACCGCCGGTTCGAGTTCTCACTACCGGATAAGACCGTCGATCTCGGCTACGCGGGGTCGATCACATACCGAGTGAACGACGTCCGCCTCAACACGATCGCTATGGTATCGGCGCCGAGCGAGTTTGTGCTGTCGGCAACCTTTCTCAGTGACGGAGTCGCGATCAAGGGCGCGCACAACACTCTCGGAGAGTCCGTCGTCCCAGGAATCAAACTCGATAATATTCGGCTTGCGATCCACCTCAAGCCAGAGGTCCTCGATGGAAAAGTGTCCTATGACGAGCCCCGAGTCGAATTCACCGCCAACGTCGACAACACGTTCATTCCGCGGTTCACCGTGATGGGTTACACCGTCGACGTCATGGACGGCCTGACTCACTACCGTCACGATCTCTGCGCTTCGGTTCAGCGGCAGATTCAGCTGGCCCTCGACGATCCGGCCCGAAAGGCCGCACTTGGAGCGAAGATCCAGGAGGGTATCGCCGGCCAGCTAGCCGGGCCGAATAGCCCCGTGATCGGACTCAGGTTTCAAGGGACCGATTTGGTGGTCAGACTCAGACGCTGAACGAGCCTCCAGAATGCTTGCCAATTAGGTTCCAAGTGTTCGCCAAAGGTCCCGTGGTGAATCCGATATCTTGTTAGAATCCGTTTATGCGGACGGACTGGCAGGATGCCTCGACGCGCGTGTCAGGGACCGAGGCCGATCAGGTCGTCGATCTGTGGCTCCGCGACCGACTTGCCGGCAATCAGTCGCAAGCCGCGGCCCCATCGAGGACGGTGCATGAGATCGCGGCAAGCCTCGGCGCCAGTGAGGAAGAAATCTTCTCGATCTTGGCGAGGATACGAGGCCGGCATGGCAGCCGAAAAGTCCGCCCCGCAATTTCGATCAACCAAACCTGGCGCCTGATTATCGCGATTTATGCGGTCGCAGTCTCGGTGGCCTTCATCTCATTCGTCATGAGGCATCGGTCGTATGATGTGGCCGCGGCGGAGTACGCGCCGATCGCCGTCCCTGACAACGCGCGTCCCATGGCTTTCCGGTCCGGCTTCGCCCTGCCCCTACCCAGAGGATTCGGCATGACTTTCCGCAGCCGAGCGGTTCGAACCATTCCGAACTATTCGAACCGGCCGCCGGACTGGGCAAAAGGCGAGAAGGCGATCATCCAGAAGATTAACGAGATGAACGGCCAACACGCGACAACCTATGAACCGCTCGTCTCGCCAAAGGAAATCGAGTCCGCATTGTCTTCCGCTCCCCGGTCATTAGGCGATCCGGAGTCGGTCGCGAATCCTGCTGACAACCGGCTCGTCGAGTGGCACCCGCTCTCGGTGAACGTGAACGGCCAGGAAGTTCAGACCGAGATTCCGGCCGCCAAAGTCACCAACGCCTCGGTTGAGAAGGCCGTCCAGCAGGACATTAAGAGCCGGGTGGAAGGCATGCTGGCCGCCTTAAGAGCAAGGCTTTCCGGTCAGTCGGAGCCCGATCCGTCACCGGACTATAACTAGAGCGTCGCCATAACCGGAAAATGATCCGACGCCATTGAACCGGCTTAGCCCGAAACAACCTGGATCGTCGCGAAGACGGCGTTGCCCTGTGGAGTTCGGACCCGAACCTGGCAGGTTGCGACTCCGACAAATCCGGGCGGCACGGTAAACGTTCGCTGTCTGGGATCAGAACCTGAAAGGGTTCCGTTGACCGGGTTTGCCGGGACATCCCAAGTGAGCGTCGTGGTCGTATCCACATGTCCAGCGCTGTCGGTGAGGATCGCAGAGAGGGTAACCGCATTGTTCGGCGGAGTCGCGGAGAGGGTGACGGCCTGCGGGCTGAGACCCAGCGCCGATCGACCGAGGATCTGAACCTCGCCTACGTCCGACACCGTGTTATCCGCGTGAGAGGTCGCCCGGACCGCATAGATTCCGGGCGTCGTTCCGGCTGTGAAGGTCGCCGTCGCGTTTCCACTGGCATCGTTGGCGCCGCTTGCGACGGAACCCGCGACATTCTGATCGAGGCTCCAAGTCACGGTGCGGTCAGCCGATCCCGCCACAACGGCGACAAAGGCGTTAGGGGTGACACTCCCCGGCGCGACGGCAATCGAAGCCGGCGTGACCGAAATGGCGACGTTCGAAACGTTGACGATGGCCGTCGCCTGGGCGAGCGGGTCGACAATGCTCGTCGCCACGACTCTGAAGCTGCCGTTCGTATTGGGCGCCGTGAAGAGGCCGTCGACCACCGTCCCGCCGTCTGGAGCGCTCCAGTCCACCGGCACGTTCTGGCCAAGCGTGAACTGCTTTACCGATCCCGGGAGCATCGAACCGGAGCCAGGTGTGATGCTCAATGGCCCGATCGAGATTCCGCCGCCGCCGCAGCCGGAAAGGGCAATCGACACGATCAAGAACAGGGCAGCGATTCTAAGCATGCTTGATCACTATATCCGGTGCGCCGAAGTCGACAGGCTAACTCTATACTGGCGATGGATGACGACGCTCCTCGCCTTGACGGCTCTATCCCTCATGCAAGTAGGCAAAGACACTTTGGCAGAAGGATTTCGGAATGTCCCAAACGACGCCCGAATGCGGATGTATTGGCGCGTCTTTGGGCCGGCCTGGACGCCGACCGAGATCGACTGGGAACTGGATCAGGTCAAATCGGCCGGGGTGGGCGGCGTCACCGTCTACTTCATGTACCCAGTCGCTCTCGACGATCCTGCGCTGGGGATCAAGAACCTGAAGTTCGGATCGCCGGAGTTTCTCGACTCATTCCGATACGCGGCGGAAGCAGCCAAGAAGCGGGGCCTGAGGTTCGGGCTAAATGGCAGCACCGGCTGGCCCTTCGGGGGGCCGACCGTCTCCGTCGAGGATTCGGCTCAGCGGATTCGCGAAGTCTTTGTTCCGAGGCATAGCGACCTTACGAAGGCCGACCCAGGCAAGGACGAATCGCTTATCACGGTCTTTAGAAATGGTCAGGCGATCGACCAAAAGCACCTCTCGGGAAGCGGCGAGACGCAGGCCTACATCGCTGGGCCAACCCGGATGGGAGTGAAGCGGCCCGCCTATGGAAGCGAGGGGCTCATCGTGAACCACTACGATCGTGGTTCCCTCGGCCGCTACCTTAGGAGTGTGATCGAGCCCGAGCTGAAAGCGGCGAACGGCATCGTGGAAACCCTCGGTTGCGACAGTCTCGAGGTCTATGGCTCAAACTGGACAGCCGATTTGCCAAAGGAATTCCAGAGGCGATGCGGATACGATCTTCTATCGCACTTGACGGAGCTATTCGACGCCAAATCGGGTCCCGGCAAGGGCGTTCGATTCGACTTCTGGCGAACTCTCGCCGAGCTGACGGAAGAGCGGTTTACAAAGCCACTGGGCGAGTGGTGCGAAGCCCACCATGTCGCTCTGGAAATGGAGCCCTATGGCACGCCGCCCAACCCGATGACGGCGGCAAGATGGATCCAAACCCCGACCGGTGAGCACTACGAGTGGAAGGGCTTTTCCGTTCAGAAGTACGTAGCGTCGATGGCCCACCAGGCCGGCCGGCAGATCGTCTCCTCGGAGGCTTGGACGTGGTCGGGCTTGCCAAATCGCCTTGCCGATTCCTTGAGCGACCTAAAGCTGGTCAGCGACCTAACGTTTCTTGCCGGCTCGAACGACCTCACCGCGGTCGATTTCCCTTACTCGCCGCGTTCCGCAGGAACGCCTGGGTGGACGCCCTATTACGGGCCATTCATGGGGCCCGGCAACTCGCAGTGGCCCATGTTTCCAACCCTGGTCGACTACTGCAATCGCTGCCAATGGCTGCTGCGACACGGCGAACCAGTCCGACCGATCGCGGTCTATCTGCCGGTCGAGGACAGTTTCCGAGACGGTCCAACCGAACAAATGACCCTCGACTTCTACGTTCGCGACCGGTTGGTGACGGGCAAAGCGACGAGCGAATTCGGGCTCCAGAACGCCCTAAAGCATCAGTCCGATCTGATTCATGGCCTGATCTCATCGGGATACGACTACGATGGCATCGACTTTTGGTCCATCGACCGCGTGGCAAAGGTTCAGTCTGGAACCATCG
Source organism: uncultured Fimbriimonadaceae bacterium (assembly GCA_964576205.1). Taxonomy (GTDB): domain Bacteria; phylum Armatimonadota; class Fimbriimonadia; order Fimbriimonadales; family Fimbriimonadaceae; genus JAEVZK01. The sequence continues at coordinate 13,885 of CAZNUL010000006.1, forward strand.
CCGCCGGCCCCGCTCGTTATCGCGCGATCATCCTGCCTCACCTTGCTTCGATGTCGGTGGACGCACTCCGCAAGGTGCTTGCCTTTTGTCGATCAGGCGGCACGGTCGTTGCGACGGAACGCCTTCCTAGCCTGTCGCCTGGCTTTGTCGATCGATCGCCGGAACTCCGGGCAATGCTTGCCGATCTCTTTGGGACCTCGCCGACCCCAGGCGAAGCCCGCCAAGTGGGCAAAGGGCGAGCGATCCTCGTGGAGAAAGACCGCGATGCTGCAAAGGTCTTGACAGCCTATGTCCAGCCATCAGTCAGATATGCGGTTCGGCCCGAGACGATCGGGTTCCAGCACCGGCGCGAAGGCACTCGCGACATCTTCTTCTTCGCGAATGTGGGGCCCAGCGCTGTGCGGCTATCGGTTTCTCTAAACTCAAACGTCCCTAACGCAGAGGCATGGGATGCCCTCAGCGGTGAAATTCGCACATTAGCTCCCGGCGCGATCACACTCGATCTTCCTTCCCGTGGGTCGAAGTTCATCGTGACTGGACCGCGTTCAGCGAAGGCGCAGCCTGTCGCATCGACTCCTGCTGACACTCGAGAAGTTGACATTGCCGGTCCTTGGACGGTCCGCTTCACCGGTCCAGACGCTCCGCCCGAAACAACGACAGAGTCGCCGCGATCATGGACCGACATGCCGGGCGCCCGGTTTTTCTCGGGCCTTGGAACGTACTCGACCAAGTTCGAATGGCCATCCACAGCGCTTGCGTCGTCGGAAAGGATGTTCTTAAGCCTTGGTGAGGTTCGAGAAGCCGCATCCGTCCGGGTGAACGGAATTGATTGCGGCACCGTGCTCGTTCCGCCGTTCGAAGTCGAGATCACAAAGGCGTCGCGTCAGGGCACGAACAAAGTCGAAATATCCGTGGCTAACCTGCCCGTAAATCGATTCATTGGGCAGCCGCGCCCCGATCTCGGTCCTCTACGGAAGGTCTATGGCAATCGATTTCCAGCGCCTGAAGAACACGACCTGATGAAGGATGGCCCCTCAATGTCGGGCCTCCTAGGCCCTTTGAAGCTCAGAATCGAACGTTATTGAGACGAAACCTTGGCCGAAGTGTCATCACGAGTCCACGTCAACGCGACTTGAACCCGGTTGGCGCAACCCAGTTTCCGGCCAACGACGCTGATCAGATTCTTGACGCTCTGCTCCTTCAAGCCGGTAACGTTCGCGATCCTCGAGTTCGTGTAGCCCTTGGCAATGAGGGAAGCCACTTCGGTTTCGCGGGCCGAAAGGAGCCTCACTCCATCACGGCTCGTCCGGCGACGGGTACGTGGCCAAGGCCGTTCCAGCCCGGTCGCCATGTCGCTCACCTTTTCCAGCAGGGTTTCGGCGGAATCCGAACGCGTGATCGTCGCATCGAATCCATCTGGCGCCTCGGACGCGCCGTCCTCGATCCCAATCGTCTTGAACTCACCGAAGGACTGGGCGCCGAGCACGAATTGAACGTCGGCCTCGGCCAATGATCGGAGGTCGAACAGGAGAATCGCGGCCCGCTCACCGCGGGCACTCGAAATCGCTTCGCGGACGTCGGTCGAACCCGCAAGGACGACGAAGCGCTCCTCAAGAATCCGCACCAGTCCGTCTAGGAACAATCTCTCAGGTGAAGAGACGACGACGCTAGGGGTGTACATGGGTAATAAAAAGGACTAAAGGCGCCAGTGCTGAGACGGCGCCTTTTGGACCAAGGAGGTAATTGTAACAGATTCTCCAAACGTTAAAATGGAAGTCTGGGCTGGTTCTCGCGAAAAGCCAAAAACAGGCGCTACCCTGCAAAATCACCAGGAACCTGCCAATACCTTCTCGTGGAAGGTGCTCGATAACGCATCGGGCCGAAGGAGCACAGGCGCGATAATGCCGGCAGAGAAGCGAACAAGCAAGGCGGACCAAGCGATTAGCATTAGTGTTGCGGCTGGGATCACTGGCATCGAAGTCCACACCTTGCGCTATTGGGAGCGAGAATTCGATCTCTTCCTAAATCCGGATCGCACCGACGGCGGGCAGCGGCGTTATCGTCCCCAGGACATCCAAACCGTCTTCACCATCAAGCGGCTCCTCCGAGACGAAATGTTCAGCATCGCCGGAGCGAAAAGACATCTCGCTAGGCTCACCGAAATGAACAGGGCGGCATAGCGCCGATGTCCGTCGACCTGGAGCGAGTCCGCAAGCTCTCGTCCGCGATGCGGCATCGCGAGGCTGAGCAGCTCCTCATACCGCTCCTCAAGTTTGATTCGACAAACCAAGCTCTGCTAACCGAGCTTGCGGAAGTCTATTGCTATACGGGTCGCGAAGTCGAAGCCGTCTGGATGCTGGACCGAGTCCATGGCGCGAACCATCTGCGCGACCTCCTTGCCGATCACTTCGCTTGTCGCCTGGCCATCGATCCGAACGATGCGGAGGCCAAGTCCTGTTACGAACATACCGGGCGCAAGGCAAAGGCGGCCGTCAAGGTCACCGCATGCTTGATCGTCAAAAACGAGGAGGCGAACCTCGAGCGCTGCCTGCAAAGCCTCAAGGGCATGGTCCACGAGATCGTCGTGGTGGACACGGGATCGACCGACTCCACCGTCGAAATTGCCAAGCGGTTCAAGGCCAAAATCGGATTCTTCGGATGGATTGACGACTTCGCCGCCGCGCGAAACCATGCCCTCACTCTTGCCACCGGCAGCTGGATCCTTTGGATCGATGCCGACGAGGAGCTCTCCGCCGAGAGCAAGCCGTTCTTGAAAGAAGCCGTCGTCCGGCCACATTTCGGAGGCTTCAACGCGGAGATCGTCAACTTCACCAGCGATCACTCCGATGACTCGAAATATCTTCATCAGGCGATCAGGCTGTTTCGACGCATGCCGGAGATCGAGTTCACCGGGCGGATCCACGAGCAGATCACGCCGTCCCTCGAAAAGATCGGCCTCCCTTGGGCCAACCTGCCCGGCTTCCGAATCCTCCACTATGGGTACCGGCCGAGCGTCATGGCCGAACGCAACAAGATCGATCGGACGATCGACGCGCTCGAGAAGGAGGTTCTGGAAAGGCCGCAAGACCCGTTCCAGTGGTTCAATCTCGCAAACGCCTACGTCATCGCGAGTCGTTGGGCCGAGGCCGAGCATGCGGCCAAGATGTGCGCTCAAAACTCCGCGGCCGGATACGAGTACGGCGCCCTGAACTACCAGTTCCTGGCGACCGCGCTTGCCAATCAATCCAAATTCGTCGAAGCTCTGCGCGTCTGCGACGAGGCCGACTCACGGTGTCACCGCGGCCTGTTCATCGAGTTTGAGCGGGCGTCGATCCTACTCAAGGTCGGCAATCTGGAAAAAGCGCTGTCCGCGGCAAACCGGTGTTGCGAAGCGGCATGGCCGGCAAATAGCGTCGGCGACCGAGGCATTTTCGACCACAAGCGTTGGATTATGCGAGGACAGATTCTTGCCCTTCTCGGCCGGTTCGACGAGGCGCTTGCCGACTTCGAACGCTCGCCAAATCATCCGATGTCGATCTATTCGCGGGGAGCGACCCTGGAAAAGGCCGGTCAGCCGGTCGAAGCCATGGAAGCCTTCCTGATTGGCGCGAAGATTCCCGAAGTCGCCCAAATCTGCTTGAAGTCGGCTGGCCGCTGCTGCATGACTCTGGGGCTGCCGAAGCAGTCCGCCGGCTATTACAAGGAAGCCTGGGAGACGAATCGGGACGACTACGAGAGCTGGGCCGGCTGGGCGCACGCCTGCGAAACCTGGGGCGACTTGCCAAGCATTGTTGCCGCCTACGAGGCTTACGCGACCACTTGCCAGCCGACTCCCGAGATCCTGATCAACTGGGGTCGGGCCCTGGAACTGACCGGCGACACGGAGAAGGCCCTGACCTGCTATACGGAGGCGATCCGCCGCGATCCTTCTCATGCAAATGCCTACTTCAACGCCGGCGATCTCCTCTATAAAGTCGGCCAGTATCAGGACGCAGCCCATCTGTACCAAACGGGCCTCAAGCACCAGCCGAACCATGCCCAAGGCTGGTTCGTATTAGGCAATTCACTTGCCCAACTCGGAATCAAGCAGGGAGCGAAGATCGGCTATGAACAGGCTCTGATCCTCGACCCCGGTTTGGACGCCGCTCGTCAGAATCTGGAGACGGTTTCGGGAACGCCCTAGGTTTCGCGGGCTACAATGACCTGGGAGTGAATCTCGGCTGGTGTCGGGCTCGGTCTTCAAAACCGCTGTGACCTCGGAAGGGGTCGGGTGGGTTCGATTCCCACACATTCCCGCCATCGATCTGGATGCCAGCCATGCGGGGATAGTTTTGAAGTTATCTGGAGCGCGCCCGTTCCAGGTGGATGGGCGATGGATCGCCGATCAGCTGAAACGCCGCCCAATAGAACACGGGACTGCGGTGGCCGGTCTTGCGACCGGTTGCGTACTGAGATCGCTCGAAACCGGGTTTCCCTTCCAGTCGCATTTCGGTCAGCATCGCCTCCCGAAGAGCGTCATCCTTTCTCGAGCCCTTTAAGAGCGCCCGATAAAAGCAAACCATCATCCGCTGGGTCGAGTCATCGTCGACCTCCCACTTGGTCGCGACAACGCCGGGGCAACGCGCCGCCTGGAATGCCCAAGCCAGGCCCATGAGTCCTTCGCCGCCGGATTGAATTCCCTCCCCTGTGTTGCAAGCACTTAGGACCGCGATCTGCGCCCTGAGCGGCATTCCAACGATATCGCCGGCTTCTAACATCGCCGGGGCGTCATTCTTGCCCGCTTCCTCCGGAGCGAGGATCAGCGCGGATCGCATCGCCTTTGCCGGATCGAGATACCCGTGGGTCGCGAAATGCAGAACCGCGTAATTTCCGATCTCCCCGTAGACCGCCTTAGAAGTAGCATGGCTACCGACGAGAAGGGTTGAGCCGGAGAAGAGTTTTTGAATGGCGATGCCTTCGTTTCGTGCTCCGGGTAACGCGGCGAAACTAGCGCCACGACTTGGGCTTATGACCGTTGCCCCACCCGCGCCGGTCGGATCGGCCACGATCAAGACTCCCTTGTTCGCGGAACCTGACTTTGGTGGCCGCAAGCAGCTTGCAAGAGAGATATTAAAGCTTAGCGAGTGGGATTCGACAATCCGGGCGCCACTGTGATCGATCAATGCCGCGAACGGGACTTCCAATAGGGGGCCGTCCGGGACAATCACAAGACGTCGAAATCTGTGTGCGAGCAGCCCATCCTTGGCCAACGGACCCAGTACCAGATCGAACAATTTGGCCGCTTCTGCCCGTTCATCCTTCGCCGATGTTTGGATCGCCACCGCATAATGTCCGACTCGGCGCTCAAGGTCGGTTCGTGTAATGGGGAGGACATATGACTTCAAGCCCTTCTTGCCGGCTACCGCGAAGACCATGACAGCATCGTCGAGAAACGAATATTCGATGTACACGGTGTCGGTGTTCTTTCGTAGAGAACCGGCAATGAGTTTGCCGGGCATCGGTTCGTCCGCGCCGTGCAAAACCCTTAACCCCGGATACTTCAAGTACAGGGAGCTTATCGTCAACGCGAACTGTTGTTCTGCCTGCCGATTTTCTCGTTCCGCATCCGCTAGCCCTTTATCACGTACAGATTTGTCTTCCGCCGATGCCGCATCAACCTTGTCGCGGATGCTCTCGAGCACCTTGAGCGAGCCGGCCGCCCGGGCTCTAGCCTCCGTGAGCCTCGTCAGATCGGCCGCATTCAGGATGTTCTGCAGGCTCGCCTTAGTGAATCCAACCTGGCGGCTCAGCGCTTGGCCCCTCGCGCGATCCGCGAGTTCGATCGCCTGATAGGGCTGATGTTGCCTTAGCTTGAGCCTTGCAAACCTGGCGTACAGGTCGCGCTGGTGCGTATCCTGAAATGCCCCAAGATTGCTGGGGTCGGCAACCTGCCGGCTGACCTCCTCCATCAGCTTCAGCGAATGCCGGTAGTTTTCTTCTGCCTTGGCAAGTTGGTTGAGTCCCTCGTAGTCCAGAGCTAAGTTGCTCTGGCTCGCGCTGATTTCCTCCAGGTTGCCAAGCTTGGTCCTAGTCGCGAGAGCTCTCTTGTGGCAGTCCGCCGCCTTATCGAACTGCTTCATCGACCAGTAGTCTCCTCCTAGATTGTCCAGGCGCAATGCTAGGTCTTGGGGGTTGCCAAGTCCCTCCTGGATCTTAAGGCTCTGCCGGTGAAGGTCGACCGCTTCGGCAAACCGGCCCTGAGAATTGCGGATATTGGGTAGTGTCCTAATTTGGAATTTGAGGGACCTGCGTGGCTCCTAGAGCCATCCGAGCTTTCGGAGATGTGCAACGCCGTCTGGCGTGGGGGCACCCGTCGAAGGATCAAGTAAGCCCTTGGCGACAAGCATCATCCGGCGTTTTGGCGCAATCACAAGCCCAGGTTGTTCATGGGCAGACTTGAGCCAACGGGCCTCCGTCTTTGTGACCCCCTCCACAGTTCGACTGGAATCTATTGGTCGCTTGGTCTTGCGCTCGTCACCAAGGATCGCCGCGCGTAAGGCCTCAACTGCCGACGTAATCGGCGGCAACTCTAGCACCGCGTAGAACTTGCGCCGGTCCGATCCTTCGACGGGTGACGACCATGCATAGGCGATTTTCGCTGCTGGATGGCCGGTCAGGTCAAAGACGTGGACGACGCCCTGCCAGACCGTCTGGTCCTTGAATTTCTCGTGGACTGCGACGGCATGACTTAGCGTCGCGGTGCAGTTGTGGAGTCCTTCGACGGCCTGTTTAAGCTGATCCAGGCTTACCTCGTTCATTCTTCGTCGTACGTGATTTCCGCTAGACGGATACCGGTCTTGCTGCCCTCAATCGTCACCCAGTGCTCGTTCTCGAACAGTCCCGCATACCCAGTAACAGTCACGGGCTCGTCATGGTCCCGGTTCTTCCAAGTCGCAGATCCCTTTCGGAATTCAGGCGGCGGCATAGGGAAGTTGTCTCTCGTTGCTTTGATCGCGAGGTCACGCATGATCCGCCTCTTCGCGGTTGGCCATGATTCATCGAAGTCTTCAATGTCTCGCCAAGTTAGATCATCTGGCACTCGAAGAATGATGCGACGATCAAGACCCAGGATAATGGGAATGTCTTCCATGCCCGGAGGGACAGGAGGGGTTAGCGTTGCTTCCATTAGTGCCTTCTTCCGGGCTTCCTCTGCGAGACGTGCCTGTTCAGCCAAGCGAACCGCTTCGCTCGGATCATCGCCTCCGTCGTCGTCCGGCTCTTCGATTTTACCTCCATCGAACAGCTTAGCAAACGCTACGGTTGCGCGGAAATCGCGTATAAGATCGGGTATCCCTTCGAGGGTGTAGCCCTTTTTTGCCAAGAACGAGTGAATTGGGGTGTCGCTCGCGGGTAACCCTTCGTGAAACTCCTTAAGCATTTCTTGGTAGATTTTCGGAGTTCGAGCGGATGCTGCAATCCACTGTACGCGCTCGGGATCATCCTCTTTCAGGCTGATGATGGAGTACCCAACGTTCGAAATGCGAACCCTGCTATCATCGTTGCCTGGTAGCTTTTCAAGCAGAGCGAACGACAACAGCGTACCAAGCGCCCGCTTGGCGGCTCCGTTTGGGCCGCCATACCCCAAGCTCTTGTATGCAGCTGGGTCGGCGTCCGACCTACTGACAGCGTAGCGCTTGCTAGCAGCATAGAACTGCTGTGTCTTCTTGATTGCCTCTTCAAGGCTCATGCTGGGATATGCTGGACCTCTTGCCATAACGTCATTCCTTGCAAGGTTGCGGGGAACCTGACCGAGTATAATAAGGTTGCCTTTGGCGGAGTGCGCGGGAATCGAACCCCAGCGTGCTACTAACACGCGGTCTTAGGATGTAGAGCCCTTTAACGACACCAGTCGAGACGCGCACTCCGAGTTTCACTTTGCAAGAACCAGTATACAGGCACTTTTGCGGAGTGAGATAAAAATGTAGGCAAATCTCCATAAAAGACGCCGAATTTATCGTTCGTAACTCAGACAGCGTGATATAATAGACGTGTAGGTTGAGGTTATGGCGAACATTCTCAAGAGAGATAAGCAAGAAGCAATCATCAAGTGCCTAGTGGACGGCAATAGCATCCGGGCGACGGAAAGGATCACCGACGTTCACCGCGACACGATCATGCGGCTGATGGTCCGAGTCGGGCAAGGGTGCGAGCAACTGCTAGACGAGGAAATGCGCGGCCTGACATGCGAGCGCTTGCAAGTGGACGAGTTGTGGGGCTACATCTGTAAGAAGCAGAGACACGTGCGACACGACGACAATCCGGCACGTGTCGGTGATGTTTGGACGTTCGTCGCGATTGACTCCGATACCAAGCTGATTCCGGCTTACCGAGTCGGCAAGCGAGACCGTGATACCGCGATGGACTTCATGGACGACCTGGGCAAGCGCGTCACGAACTGCGTTCAGATTTCCTCCGATGCCTTAATGCTGTACGTCGAAGCTGTCCAGTGGGGATTCGGCATGAACGTCGATTACGGCACGGTCGTAAAATCCTATGAAGCGGAGCCCATCGGTCCGGGTAGGTACAGCCCGCCAAAAGTGACGAGCATCCGCAAGACGGCCATTCTAGGGAACCCGAACCCGGAGCACTTGAGCACGAGCTACATCGAGAGACAAAACCTCACAATGCGCATGTGCATGCGACGACTCACGAGGTTGACCAACGGATTCAGTAAGAAGCTAGAAAACCACAAGGCAGCGACCGCGCTGCACTTCGCTCATTACAACTTCTGCCGGGTGCATCGGACGATCAAGGAAACCCCAGCAATGGCAGCGGGCATCATGTATCAGCCGTGGACGGTTGCGGACTTGCTAGACGCGGCCCTTTAGGTTCAATTGCAAAGGGGGGCCTCAAATTTGGACCCCCCTTTGGCCGGGTATCAGGGAAGTTCCTTTCGCTTGCTTCCTTCCAGGAAGTTGCTCTGGCTGACGACCGATTCGCCGAGTTGTCGCTCAAGGTTCTTGCGGGCGTCTCCCGCTATCTTCCCTCCAGCCTGCGCAGCACCCTTGTTCTGTTCGAATCCCTGGGCGTCGCGCTTCTGGGCTATGTTGGCCGTGGATTTCTCGCCTAGCATCGTAAGGATCAACTCGATGTCAGTCATGTGATCCCGAAGATTGTGAGCCTTGGCCAAGCCCTTGTATGTCTTGTGGTCGGTCGGGGTTAGGCCAAAGGTTTCCTTCGCGATGACGCCGGAAAGGATGCCGTATTCCTTATCCACAACGCCGCGCTTGCTCCACTCATCGCACAGTTCCTTGCGGCTTTGGATCGTCTTGATTCGGGCATTGATCCATTCATCCGTGCGGCCCTGGGCCTGGTAGTGAACGATAGCCCGACGGATCGCTAGTTCCGGATTCTGCGTCTCTTGGACCCGTTCGTAAGCGACCCTTGCAATCCACCGCTTAAGCGGTTCCGCTCGTGCCGATGGTATGGATTGGATGATGCGAAATATCCCGTCGGCCCGCGCACAATTCACGGCCTGTTTGCCGCCCGCTGTTTGAACCTCTAGTGGTGTCACCAACTCAACCCAAGCGGCAGCTAGACCGTCGTCACGCTGGCGCATGTTCTTGAGGTACTTACCAGGATCGGCGCTGTCGGTAATGGCTCCGATGACATCGGAGACGCAAAACCACCATTCTCCATCGTGAAAAACCTGCCGAATTTCACGGTCGTTAAAGAGATTGATTTCAGATTGGCCCTCGTTGAGGGCGAGCGGCGACGGCTTCCGGTCTGGACTATCCATGTCGTATATGAGGATAGCCTCAGTTTAGGATTGGCGCAAGTGGAAAACCGTGAGATTCCGCGATTTCAAATTAGGACACTACCGGATATTGCCAAGACTGTCCAGCACGCTCGCGATGCCTTCCTGATCCTTGTTTTTCTCATAAAGCTCCTTCGCCCGGCCAAAGGCTTCCTCGCTCTTATCCAGTTGGGCCAAATCCTTGTAGACCCCTCCGAGATCGATAAGAACCGCCGCCTCATCCGCTTCGTTGCTAACTGATTCGTAGACGCTTAGCGCTTTCTTGCCATAATCCAGCGCCTTATCGAGTTGCCCAAGAGCGGCATAGACGTTGCCTAAGTTATTGAGGCTTTGGGCCTGGTCCTGGCGATAGCCGAATTGCTCTCGAATGCTGAGGGATCGTGAGTACAGTTCGATTGCCTTGTCGAATTGGCCGAGCGCGTTATAAAGATTGCCAAGGTTTGAGAGGCAGTCGGCGGTAGCGTGCGGTGGGCCGATCTTCTCCAGGATCGCCAGGGAGCGCGTCAGAGGTCCCAGCGCCTGTTCATATTCGCCGAGGGCATCGTACGCGGAGCCTAGATTGGTTAGGCACCCTGCCAAGCCCCTCGGACTGTCGAGCTTCTCCAACACGGCAAGTGCCTGCAGGTCGTAATCGCGAGCTTTGGCAAACTGCCCAAGCGAATAGCGAACGTTCCCAAGATTGTTAAGCCCATTGGCGATACCCTGCCGGTTGCCCAGTTTGGTGTTCAGAGCCAGCCCTTGGGAGTAAAACTCGGCGGCGCGGGTCAGTCTGCCAAGGTAAAAGTTGGCGGCGCCAACGTTGTTCAGAGCTCCCGCCAGGTCCTGTTCTCTTCCCAATTTTTGCCAGATGTCCAGCGCATGGGTGTAGGCATCAAGGGCGTCTTGTGGCGCTCCGAGCAATCGGTTTGCGAGCCCGATGCCGGAGTAGGCTTTTGCCTCCGAATCGCGGTCGCCGATCTCATGAGCGATCAGGAGCGCTTGGGTCGCGGTCGCTAATGCCTCGCGTGCATTGCCGGCGTCGAATTGAACGCCCACGATTCTTAGTTGGGCCGCGACCTCGCCTGCGCGATCTTTCAGGTCTCGAGCCTTCATCAGGGCGTCCTGCAGCGGCTGCATCCGGTCCTTGGACGGGATCTTCATCGCCGCATCGAGAAGGGTCTGCACCTCTGCCGTTGGCTTGGGCCAGTTCTGGGGCACGTTCGGAACCTGAATCGCAAAATGTATGTGAGCCAACTCGCGCGGGACGTCATAGGTATGGCGAGACCCGGTACGGAGGAAGGAGGCCGTGCCCGCCACTAGCAGAAAGGTTGCAAGTCGAATCACGCCGTATTGTAAGGCTGAGGGGCGGAAAAGTACAGATATTGGGGTTGGTAGCCGCGCAGGGCTTTTGCCTCAGCACGCAAAACACTAGCTTTATCCGTAAGTCTGCACCCTCGAAGCCGCCTCATCGGAAGCGGTGAAGTCAATGAAGATGGGCACTCTCTTGCACGAACCCGAATCGTCGGCGCCGATCGAAGCGGCGGACAACCCAGAAGTCGAACCGGGAGAACCGCTTACCCCGGTCCCGAAGCGGAACCGTCTCACTTCGCTCGACGCATTCCGGGGGCTCACGATCTTGCTGATGTTGCTCGTCAACAACATTGCACTGGACGTCTACACGCCTGCCCAGTTGGTCCATGCGCCGTGGAATGAGACGCCCCGGTTGGCGGATTATGTCTTCCCATGGTTTCTTCTGTGCATCGGCTTGTCGTTGCCGCTCTCGGCCCGGTCGGCGAGAGAGCGCAAGGTGCCGCATTGGAGGGTCGAACTTCGGATCTTGATCCGAGCGGCCGTCTTGATTCTGCTGGGCTGCATTCTCGAATCGGCGGTCGAACGGAAGCCCGTTTTTTCGATGGGAGTGTTGCAGCTCCTCGGATTCGCCTATCTGGTCGGGGCGTGGCTGTATGAACTGCCTGCGGCAAGGCGTGGAATCGTGGCCGGCTTTTTCCTCCTGGGCTACGGGCTCACCCTCAAGTTCATGACAGTTCCTGGCACCACGGCCGGACCCCTGACGGAAGCGGGCAACCTGGTCGAGTACCTAAACCACACCTTTCTCGGGCGATTCAACCTCGAAGGCGTGTCTTCGGCAATTCCGGCCGGCGCTCTCGTGGTATTGGGCACAATCCTCGGCGATCTTGTTCTCGCCTTGCGAGACGAGCCGCTGCGCCTGCTCGCGAGAACCGCGGCCTTCGGCATCGCTCTGATCTCGGCTGGACTGATCACCGCCGTTTGGATCCCATACAACAAGGCCATTTGGACGCCTTCGTACCTCCTCCTGACGGGTGGCGCCGGCGCGCTCGTGTTTGGCCTGTTTCACTTGACGACCGATGCGGTCGGCAAGACCAGGTGGGCACTCCCTTTGGTCGTGCTCGGATCGAACGCAATTGTCGCCTATTTCCTGCCGATCTTCGTCAAGCTGACGGTGATGAGGCCATGGATGGTGGCTACCAGCAAAGGCAAGATGTCGATGGAAGACGGCTCCGTATTCTGGTTCGTCGACCACTTCGGCCGGATCGCCGGCGGTTGGCTTTACACAATTGCCTACATCGCGATCTGGTGGCTCGTGCTTTTCGGCCTGTATCGGAAGAAGCTGTTTGTGCGGGCGTGATGCGCTCGGGGGGACGCACTTGGCTTGTTCCTTCGCTGTTCGTACAATGAAGTGTCATGATGCCTTGCCTTGGCCCTGTCGTCGTGCTCGCGACGTTCAGGTTTTTCGGACCACTCCAATCTCACTCGGTTCCTCCTTCACCCCATCCTGAGCTCGAAGTGCAGAGGCTGATTGATAACGCGCTGAGGCTGCCCCCTCAAGCTCAGCTCCGGCCGTTGCAGGACGCCTTGACGCTAGCGGAAAAGCTCAGAGATATCGATGGACAGTCGATCTCTCTTCGTCGAATCGGCAACCTGTTCCTATTGAGTGAACCGGATCGAGCGGTCCCACTCTACGAACGGGCCCTATCCCTTGCCAAGAAGGTGAAAGACCAGCCATGTGAAGTAGCATGCCTTTACAATCTTGGTTCTGCAAGCGCGAGCCTGCACCGTTTGGACCAGGCTCTAAAGCTCCTAGCGCAATCCCTTTCTTTGGCACAAACGCTAGGCGATAAAACCTTGGAAGGCTTTTCGCTTTGGCGGATTGGCGATGTGTACCGCGAGCGTCAGGGCGGCTTGGTCAAGGCTGAGGACTATTTCGTCCGCGCGATCGATATCTTTAAGGCCATAGGAAGGATGCACGAGGAAGCCGAGACACGCATGAGCCTCGGCGCTGCATATCGAGACATGGACCAGGTATCCAAGTCATTCGAACAGTATTCCATTGCGGTTGATCTTCAGGGGAAGCTTGGCGACGAAGAGAGACGCGCGAGCGCCCTCCAGGGGCTTGGCTACGCCGAGCTCAAACTCAATGACTACAGCGCCTCGCTAGCCTCCCTGACAGAAGCAGCCGCTATCGAGAAGAGTCATCGCGACTGGGCACTGCAAGCATGGATCTTGAATGACCTGGCATTGACCTATGGAGCCCTCGGCGAGTCCCGGAAAGCGAGGGAGTGCCTCACCGAGGCTCTTCCGCTTTGGGACAAGGTGCCAGATCCCACCCACAAGGCTTGGACGCTGAACAACCTGGGCATCAACGAATTTCGGGCAGGCGACTATGGTGCAGGGTTGAAGAGCCTTCTCGCCGCCCTGGAAATCGAAATCGGACACAAAGACCAGCGAGCCCAGGGCTGGACTTTGGATAACATCGGACTTTTATATTTGGCGGCGGGCCAGGCTCGAGTCGCAAAGACCTACATGGATCGCGCCTTGCCGCTTCTGCAAAAGGCCAACGATCTAGATTCGGTGACCAACGTCACTGAGTCGATCGGGGACTTCTATTTCGGCCGGCAATCCTACTCCGACGCATCCAAGTGCTATGAGCGGGCACTAACGATCGCTCGGAGCCGCAAAGATCGCAATGTTGTGAGCGAGGCACATCTACTCGGCGCCATCGGCTGCGTATACATGGAAACCGGAAAGCTCGAGCAAGCTTCCGACAACCTCGAGAAAGCTCTTTCTATCGAGCAGAAAGCGGGCGATCGTCACGGCGAAGCGGGATCGCTAGGAGATATTGCTCGCTGCTACGCCAAGAAGGGGGATTTTTCTAAGGCCCTCGATCTCTTCGGGCAAGCCCTCACGATCGAGTCCGAGATCGGCAATCGGGTTGGACAGGTTCGTGTCCTTTCCTCCACCGGCGACGTGTTCGAAGCGCTGAATCTAATCGAATCTGCGATCACCGAGTACAAGCTCTCGGTAAACACGATGCAGTCGGTCAGAGCCAACTCTAAGACCCTTCCTCGCGATTTGCAGGACTCAATGAAGAGATCCTACGAGCAGATCTACCGGGGCCTCGCGGGTTTGTTAATTAGAAAGGGTCGTCTGGCGGAAGCCGAGGAAGTGATGAATCTGCTCAAGGATGACGAATACTTTAAGTTCCTGCGGTCCGCCAAGGCCGAGCAAGTAGATTTAACGCCAATCGAATCCAGGTGGGTAGCGCAATATGCCGAGTTGGGTGGCAACCTGGCTAAGGACGAAGCAGAACTCAGAGCACTTTCAGCCCTAAAGCAGCACGACGACAGGCAAATCACCCGCATGGCGGAGCTCGAAAAGAAGCTAGCGGCGGGCCGGAAGGCGTTTCAGACCTTCCTTTTGAGCGCGAAGTCCTACTTTGCCAATCTGGGCGCCGAGCAGAACCGATTGTCTGATCTAGACAGCTACAAAGACCTCGCCGATATCGTCAATCACCTTCCCGGGCGGCCAGCGGCGGTGTATACGCTTGTGACGGCGGACGGCGTGCGCTCAATTCTGACGCTCCCCAATCTGACTGAGTTAAAAACCGGGCCGGAGGGCAAGGTCCCCTTCGCGGAACTTGCGAAAAAGATCGCTCGCCTTCGAACCGCACTCAATGATCCCGGGCTCGACCCTATCCAACCGGCTTCAGAACTTTACGACCTGCTAATCCGCCCACTTGAGAACGATCTCCAAGCCGCAGGCGTGAAGAGTCTGATGTTCTCGCTGGACGGTCCCTTGCGCTACCTTCCTGTGGCGGCTCTCTACGACCGCAACACGCATGAGTGGCTCTGCCAGAAATATCCTTTGAGCCTGTTCACGCCCGCGGTGCGCTCCAAGATGAAGGACACTCCGCCCTCTGTGGTTGTCGCCGCAGGATTCGGAGTGACTCAGGCCCATGCGGTAAACAACGTGCAGTTTGCTGGTTTAACCGCCGTAGATGCGGAACTTAGCTCATTGCGGCGATCCTACGGGGCCCGCATCTTCGAGGACGACAGGTTCACGGAAGAGTCGTTCAAGCGCGAGCTATTCAACCACGACACGCTTGTGCACCTGGCCACTCATTTTGAACTCAAGCCCGGCGATGCCTCCAACTCGTACCTCCTCCTCGGGGACGGTACGCCCCTCTCTATTTCCGATTTCGCGAGTTGGACTCAAGAGAAGCTGGGCGGAATCGATCTGTTCGTGGTCTCCGCTTGCAACACGGGGACGGCGGTCGATGATGGTGGAGAGTACGAAAGCTTCGCCCGGGCCGCGCAGGAAAACGGAGCCGCAGCCGTAATGGCTACCCTTTGGCCGGTCAACGACACGAGCACGGCGCTGTTTATGAGCAAGTTCTACGAACTGCGATCGCACGACAAGACAATCACGAAGACGGAGGCCTTGCGCCAGACTCAGATGTGGCTCATGAAGTGCACGGACACCGATCTCAAAGGAATCAAGCGGGCACGGCCGGCAACTCACACTAAAGACACCATGGGCCTTGGCCGTTACAAAACCGATCCGAAGCACCCGTTCGCGCACCCGTTCTACTGGGCGCCGTTCGTGTTGACCGGAAACGTGAAATGAGCTACTTCTTCGTGTAGGTGTTCGGTCCGCCCGAGCGAATGGCTCCTTTCTGCGCCATAAGCTCGGAGCAGGTCACGAACTTATAGCCTTGCTGCTGGGCTTTCAGAATGAAGTCGGGGAGGCACTGAAGAGTCTGTTCCACACTGTCGTGCAGGAGAATGATTGCACCCGGCGAGAGGTCCCGGAGGAGCCGGCTCTCGATGACCGAGGCGCCCGGATTCAGGTAGTCGCCGGGATCGTCGGTCCACAGGGCCATCGTGTATTTGTCCTTCTTGGCGGCCTTAACGACGTCGTCGTCGTATTCGCCGCCCGCAGGGCGGCAGATATCGGGCGCCTTCTTGGACCCAAGAGCCTTTTGGATCGCCTGAGACCCGTACCTAAGCTCTCCTTCGACCTTTGAGTAGTCGCTGATCGTGGGGAGTCGGATGTGGTCATAGGTGTGATTGGCGACCTCGCCCTGCTGGGCCTCGGCCCTCACCAGGGATGCGAGTTTGTCGACCTTGTATCCGATATTGAAAAAAGTCGCCTTGACACCCGCTCTTTTGAGCACGGCAAGGAGCCTGGGAGTGTAGTCGGCATACGGACCGTCGTCGAAGGTCAGAGCGACCGTCTTCAACTTGGGATCGCCTCGCACGAGCTTGGGGTATGCGCCTCGGCTTTTCAACTCCAGTCGCCCCTGTTCGTCTAGCTGCGGGATGGAGCGATAGGTCTCTTTTGCAATGCTCGGATCCTGGGCGACCAGCTGCCGGATCGACTCGATGAACTCTTTGGGCGCGGTTGTTACGGCTTCTCTTTGTGCCGCTACGTCGACTCCGGCGACTCCAAGGATCAGCGAAGCGACGACAAGCAAGCGAAAAGGCGAGTACATCACAGTGGCCCAGACTAGCAGCCTTTTCAGAGCATGGCAATGTTGTTTGTTGCCAAAATTGTCGCGACTTTCCAAGGTGATGGTTTGGACCTCGCGATCCCATGGCGCGGAAGGATAGCCGAGACCGGATACGAGAGCGCTTGGCGATGGAGACTTGCTCGGAGTTCCGAGACTGAGGTGCGGCCTGAGTGAGATGCGAGGCTGCAAGACAAAGTCGTGAACCCTGCCCCGAATCGCCTGCAATCATTCGCTTGACTCCTTGGACACGTGCTTCGATCAGCCCATGAATCGAGCTTTTTTTGCAAAGGTCGTTCAGGGCAGGCTCTCGAGGGCGGCCCATTCGTGGGTTGCCAAAGTGACTGGCCGGCATTCACTCCGCCCGCTGAGCATCCCAACCTGTCGAGGCAAGCATAGCCATCGGCCGGGCCGGCCCCCAAACATACGAGATGGCACGGTCCGATACTCGAATATCGCTCCGCACTCCTACAAGACCGTAACGCTTAGTGATGCGCCAATCAGATCGGATAGCAGTAATATTGCACGCATGTCGCCCTCCGTTCGCCGAGGCATCGTGCCCCTCGCCCTTATTCTCGCGGGGCTTGCAACCTGCGCTATGGCACTTAGGCTTCCCTTTCTGCAAACCCGCTCAAATCCCGCGACAGGTCGAAGCCTCGGCGACCTCAGCGGCAGCTATGCCGTGTCGCGAGCGCTCGTGATCGGAATCAATCGGTATCCCCAACCGCCGGGTCCCCTTCAGTTCGCGAAACAGGATGCAATGCAGATTGCCGATGAACTCCAAAAGGACTACGGATTCGATCCGAAGGATGTCGTGACCCTGGTCGACGATCAGGCGACGTTGGCTCGAATCCGGAGGGAACTCTCAGCCTTAGCCCGGGCCGGCAAGGACGATCGTGTTCTGATCTTCTTTGCGGGTCACGGCGAAACTAACAACGGCCGCGGCTTCTTTCTCCCGGTGGATGCGAAAGTAACGCCGGACGACGGCGCATCCTTGATGGAAACTGCGCTACCCATGCGGCAAGTCTTCGACTACTTGGATCAGTGTCCGGCCAAGCATGTGCTCGTTCTTGCCGACGCATGTTTCTCGGGTCAGCTAACGGACCGAGGTTCCAGGCTCGACCAGGCCTCGGCCCAGGTTCTCATGCGCCGCACGGTTCGAGAAGTGATCACCGCGGGCACGAAAGAGGAAGTTTCGACGGAGGACCCGAAGCTCGGACATGGCATCTTCTCGGCGGAGGTCCTACAGGAGTTGAAGGCAAGGGCGCGTGGTGGCGCGGGGACCTTCACTGCTCACGAGCTCTTCGCGGCTGTTCAGGTGGGGGTAGAGAACTCAACCGGCGGTCGGCAGACTCCGACGATCCGAGTGGTCGATGGCAACGGCGAGTTTCTCTTCAGGGCGCCTACCGAGAGCGCCGCTACGACTGGTGGATCGTTCACCGAAAAGAAGACGGCCGCTTCGATGAGGGTGACCGCGAAGGACGGCGCGGGTAACTCCATCGCTGGACTGGAAGTATCTGTCGACGGTAAGCAGAGTGCCCCAGATTTCGAGGTCGACCTTGGCGACCAACCCAAGCGCACGATCGAGGTGACCGTAAAGGCCTCGGGCTTCAAGACTAAGGTGTTGCAAGTTCAACTCGAGCGCGGCAAGGAAACCCCTATCGATCTGATCTTAGAGCCCAACAGCTCGACGGCCAACCGGTTCGATCCCGGAGCGATTAGTCCGAAAGAATTCTGGAAAAGCCTGGCCGATATGTTTCCTGATTTGCGGTCCGGATTCGAGGATTTATGTGCGACAGAATTGACGGATCTCGAAAAGTCCTTGGGTCGAGGGCGCGGAGATGAGTATGTAGCCAAGAAATGGCCTTCTATCGGCGGTCCGGCTTGGATTCAACGCAATGGAACCCAAGGCCTGCAAATGAACGTGCCCATTCAGCTTTGCGAAACGGAGGGAGAGGCGGAGGATTTCGCCAAAGTGATCTGTGAGAAACTTGGCCTTGACGCGCACTCGGGAGAGATCGCAAAAGACGGCAGCGAAGTCTATCCAAACGCGAACACCGGAGGTGGCCGCCCTGTCATCGACCGATGGACTTACGGCCACGAACAGGGGGAGGTCTACCTGCGGCTAAAGATCTTCCTCGGAAGCAAGGGCGGCGTTCTAGAAACGGTGCTCGCGATCTCGAAAGTGAGCCAGGATTATCTGTACTTTAGTCACACGATCAAAACCCGGGCTGAGTTGAAAGACCATGTTCGCAAATGGCTTTTGCAATGGGTGCTCTTCCCCCACCCTTGATCTAAACGACTTTCGCATCGACAATGAGAGGCAGCCTTACCAAGCAGCTCACGGGCTGCCCACCGATCGTTTCGGCCAGTAGCCCTGCGCGATCCAAGAGTCAAGCACCACCCGAACCTTTGGATCGGGTCCCAGGCTTTCGAGTAGGGCTAGTTCGTGAGCGGCCAACGTGTACTGGCCGGCACGTGCTAGAGAGTAAGAGCGAGCGAGCAGCCTGCTAAACTCGTCGGGCTCGGCATCCGCCTTACTCAAATCCGCCACCAATTCCTTCTCATCCTCGGCGACGACCGAGAACCTCTGGTCGCGGCGATCGCCCTTGAAGCGATAGGTAAACCAGGTGGACCCTTTGCTTCGGCGGGTTTCAACCCACGCGCCCAGGCGGGTGTCCGAGTAACACGAGGCTTCGTCCGGCTTAACGGCAAAGGTCTTCGACTCGACACCGTCGGAGAGGGTGACTTCGGCCTCGCGAGCC
Organism: uncultured Fimbriimonadaceae bacterium; assembly: GCA_964576205.1. Taxonomy (GTDB): domain Bacteria; phylum Armatimonadota; class Fimbriimonadia; order Fimbriimonadales; family Fimbriimonadaceae; genus JAEVZK01. Next base: position 33,254 of record CAZNUL010000006.1, read on the forward strand.
ATCCCGGCCGGGCGAATCATGAACGGATTCGCGATCACGGCGATTGGTCCGGGATAGAGGAACCCAGCCTTGGATTTGGCGGCAATCTTCGCGAATTGCTTGATTTCGACCTCGGTGCCGACCTCAGCGGCGTTGGGGATTCGGCTAACAGTGGTCTGCCCAACGGGAACCTCATTCAGGATTCCGTTCCTTTGCTGGATCGTCAATCGGCCTTTGGCCGGGACCGCCACGCGATCGCCGGCATAGACGATCATGCCCACCGTGCAGTCCCTATGAGCTCCACCGGGCGACGAGATCTCGATCCCTTTTGTCGCGATCGTCACCGTACCCACCCTGAGCCTTCGTGGTCCCAACGATAGAACTGAGGCCAAAACCGCGATAAAGCCGATCAATCCCTTCATGCTTTCCCCTTCGAAAACAGCAGGCCGTTCCAAGCCCGCGCAACCGAATGTCCAAAGGAGGATGCGGCGCGCTCGATCCCGTGCTCGATTCGCGGGTGCACCATGAGAAGCAATACAACCAGGAAGTAGTCCGTCCAAAGGATTCCGATGCGCACCAGTAGGCTGCCGCCGATTAGGATCACCATCGCCATCCCGACTGTGAGCGCCGTGCTAAGGCGGTTCGCGTCGACCTCTGCCGTGCGCACGACGTAGATCCGGCGCACTCCCAGGGATGTCGCGAGCATTGCTCCAGTCACGAAGAAAGCAAGAAGGAGCTGCGCAACCGGGGTGAATTCGCGGATCGGAGCCAGCGCCTTCGTGTAGACGCCCAGAGCATGGAGGTAAATGCCCGAAACATGCTCGTCGCCCACGAAGGCAGAGTCCTGGAACCGATTGTCAGAGCCCACGAGCACGGCCGCGCCGCTAAGCTGACCCCAATGGGTGCTTCCCGGCTGAATATCGTCGGGGCTGGAGACCTCGATCATCTCATTCCTCAGTCGCTGGAGGGCGCCACCATTGAGCAGATAGGTCTCCCCAGTTAAACGGCGGATTTGGCCGTCCGCCCTTTCTTGCTCGTCTCTAATCTTCGTGGTAAGGAACAGGCTATCGCCATTGGGCGGTGCGTCTCTCTTCCCAGAAGGATTCCCCCCATGCTCTTGGAGCGCGTTGGCGAGGGCTCCGGACAGGCTCGGTACCGGGCGACCGCCAGGCTTGATCGAGTCGAACAAGGTTATGGCTCCCGAACGCTCTACCGGCGCATAGACGTGGGCGACCAATCCGGAGGCGTCGCGCGCATTAGGGCCTGTGTCCTCGCCGAGCCACTGCGAAGGCTCAGACATCCATAAGCCGCGCCCAACCCCAAGGAATACCGGGATTTTCGAGCCCAATGCGAAGTCGACGACCTCGCCGTTTGAGTCCGGGTAGACGCCTTGGCCGCCTGGCAGAACGCCGAAATCCAGATCGATGCCAATGGCGGCGGGGCCTGCTTTCGCAATGTTCTCGAGCAACCTGCGGAGCTTGGTCATGTCGGTCTGCTCTGTCGAGCCAATATCGAAGTGGTCGCGGAAGTCCACGATGATGACCGGCATCTGGGCGGGAGGCGCCGGTTCCTGCGGCTGGAGGCGCTCGTATGCCCAGAGTCGCAGCTTCGTTCCGGGATCGGACTTTTCGAGCAGGAAGTGAAGAATCAAGGCTACGCCGATGATGCCGCAGCCAAAAATGAGGTCGCGGCGTAGCCCGGCGAGCCTTCTCGCCACTGCCTGCGCCGAGGCCAGTTGGCCTTTGATTTTGGACTTGGTGAGAATCCGCTTCGCTTGGGCGAGGTCTCTATCCGAGTATTCGACCTTGGGCTTCTGGGCTGGCGTTCGCAATCTGTAGGCGTGCAGGCGAACGTCGTGCTTGGCAACGATCACCCCCTCGTCCTCGAGGGCGGAGCCGAATTCGGGGAGATTCTTTAGCACCTCGGCAAGCTGCGCCGACAGGTAGATTTCACCGGGTTTGGCAGCCGCGCAGAAACGGGCCGCAATGTTCGCCGCGTCTCCTGAAAAGTTCGCTTTCGAGTTGACGTCTGGAACCAGATCGAACGTCCCCATGTGAAGCCCCATCCTGATCTGCAGATGGGTGCCCGGTTGGCTCACATTCTCGGCGTCGACCGCCTCGGCTAGCTCCAACGCCGTTGCCGCGGCGGCGGCGACATCGACGGTGAACAAGAGGACGAAACCGTCTCCAGTTGCGGCGGCGACGACCGACTTCTGCTCACGGGCTTTAGCATACGTCGGGCACCGGTCGAGCGCGGAATGCATCTTGGCCAGCAAAGCGACTTCGACGGGAGTCTTCTGCTCGGAATAGGCGACGATATCCACGAGCAACGCCACGCCGACCTGCAGTCGGGGTGGGTCCACTGCTTTCTTCGGTTGCCGCGTCCTCGCCATGATCGTGACTTCTATCGTAACACGGTAGCGATAGGCTGGCGCAAAGCAGCCGCCTGTTGTAGAGTATCTGCATGCCGTCAGGCTGTTCCTGGGTGTTGAACCTGGGAAAGCCTGATTTGCCCGCGATTGGGTGCTTATGAATCGCTTTGTACTTACCGTATCCGCTCTTTTGCTCATATGTTCGTCAGGATGGGCGGGCAGCAAGTGGGCGTTGCTCGTCGGAATCGATCAGTACACGCAGTCGAACCGGATCAGCCCCCTGCAAGGAGCGGGCGCGGACGCCGAACAACTCGCCAAGACCCTCGAAGACGTCGCTGGATATCCGCGGGATCACGTGCGATTGATGACCTCGAAATCGGATCTGAAGCCGGCGGGCAACGAGATCATGGTCCAGTTGGAGGCGCTCGCCAGCAACGCGCAGCCCGACGACACGGTGTTCTTCTTCTTTGCCGGTCACGGTGTCGAGCTCGACAAGGTCAGCTACCTCTTGCCCGCCGATGTCGACCTACGAACCGAGACTTCGTTGAAGCATTCGGCACTCGCGACGTCGGACGTCCAAAACCTGCTCAACTCCCTGAAGGCACGGACGATTCTCCTTGTCTTCGATATGTGCCGGTCCGATACCCGGAGCCACTCGCGCGACAATCGAGCAGTGATGGTGACGAAGCGCCAGGTCGAAGACCTGACTCTAAAGGATGATGGAGTCCGGCAGGTCGTCAGCCTCTTCGCATGCAGCCCGAACCAGTCCAGCTTCGAGTGGCCCGGCAAGGGCCGCGGATATTTCAGCTACTTCCTCGAGCAGGGTCTGCGCGGCGAAGCCAAGGACGACCAGGGGCACATCACGGTTGGCACCTTGGTCAGCTACCTGGCCGCGAGCGTGCCCGATGCGGTGAAGTTGCATGAGCAAGCCGAGCAGACGCCGAACTGTTTGATGGGAGGTCCCAATCCCGGCTCGGTCGTTCTGGCGTCGGTTGCGCCAAAGCCACCATCTCCGAGTCCGCCGGATCAGAACGGGAGCAAACATGCGATCGTTCGCCTGACTTGTGGTAAGGCAGGTTCCACGGGAACCCTCCAATTCCTGAGTGGGATCAGCGGTGGCAACTACTTGGACCTGACAAAGACGTCCATCACCGGAGATAGCTCTCAACCGACCTTGGCGGATTGGCGCCGCAAGATGGACGTGACATTGGGAGCTGCGAAGTCGTCGCTGTCCAGTGCCGGTCTGCTCGATCTGACCTTGCCGCAGGACCTCGACCTCGACCTTAGCGAGTGGGATTACCTGACCGTAAAGTTCTCGATCACTGTTCCGGACAGCGAGGCCTTCACCAAAACTCTCGTTCTTCGGCCGGGCGATTCGATTCCGATCGACGTGCCGGTAGTTACGGTGCCCGCCGCGGAAGCGGCGCACAAGAGCATTAAGAGGCTTGCGCTGGCATTTTTGATGTACCAAAACGACTATGACGACGTGATACCGGCCGTTGCGGACACCCATTCAGCCTTCTTCGTCTTGTCTCCCTACGCGATCGCTAGTGTGGGTGCTCCCTCCGGTGCGTACGACATCTTTAGGAGCATGAATCCGGCCGGGGGCCGAATCCTCTTTAATGTCGCTTTTGGGGGGCTTCCGGCGACGTCAGTTGACCTTCCCGCCGAAGCGCCGATGTTTTATGACAGCCTGCCCTGGCCGGATGGCACTCATCTCGTGGCATTCATGGACGGTCATGCGAAGTTCGTTTCGGAGGAAGACTGGAAGAAACTCGCCAAGTACTCCAAAACTCCGATCGGCGCGAATCCCAAGCACATTCCCTCGAAGGACGGGGAGAGGTTTTTCAAGGAGATGATGCACGGCAAGGACCATGTCGATTCGAGCTGAGACCCCGCCGGGCGTGGCCCCGCCCGTCACGGGCCTTTACTTTATGTTCCCGGTCAATACGAACGGAGCCCAATAGAACGGGTGGGCGAACGGGTGGCCGGGGTTCTGCTTGTAGGGTCGTAAGCCTCCGGAAGCGAGCGCCTTCGTGGCGAGTCCACTTCGCCTGAAACCGGCCAAATCTGCCTGTTTACAGTTCATGAGCCACATCTGGGATTGGCGAATCGCCTCGGTCTTGGTCATTTTCGGATGGGCCTTTCGCAGTTGGTAGAAATGAGACATGAAGAGCGCGGTGCTGGCGTCGTTCACCGGCCACAAAGTACCAAGCACGGCCGCCGCTCCGTTCTCTTGGGCAGCCCTAGCGAAGCTCTCGATCTCAACCCCGTCTGAGTTCATTCCCACGATTGAGTTGGTGTCGCAGGCGGAAAGGGCGAGGAGGTCCACTCCGCTGAACGAACCTTTCATCCACTCGGAAAGCGACGCGACCGGAAGGGTTTTTCCGTCTCCGAGGAGAAGGAAAGAGCCGGCCGGGTCCCCTGCTCTCAGCCGAAAGTGGGTGGCCAGGTGTACGAGCGTGGGTTTCCTGCTAAGCGCAGCTTTAAGGGCATCGGCGGTAAATGCCGCGTCCTGGTACACGTCGGCATCGGTCCAGGTTTTCAAACCTGATAGCTCGACTGGAACGCCGTCCAGTCCCGAGAACGAGTCGCCATCTATGGTGTGGGGCTTGGAAACTCCAAACCCCACGGCCAAAAGCGCGCCGGAACGCGCCCTCGCCAAATCGCTCAATCGAGCGGGAATGAACAGGCTCACCGGATACTTTTGGCACAGGTAACGGCCCGTCACCCTGTCGTAAAGGGCCCCCACGGGAAGATAGCGTAGAGTCCCGTCGAGTGAGAACATGATGCTCTTCGCCCGGCTGGCCTTCAGATCCCTTTCGAGCGGACGGATGAGAAGGTCATACAACTCACCGGCCAACGGGCGCGGGTCGTAATCGGCACTGGATAGCGACCGGCGAAGCAGCCCCACTTTTTTATTCAGATCGGCGGCTTTAACACGTTGCCGAGGGCCGAATATTGGATACTTCCCTCTCGGCAGAGTGATAAGGCTGCGAACTCCATCGTCGGCAACGAGCAGTTCGATCGCCGCCGGTCGATCCTGAGAGGCATCGATCACCTTCTGAAGCGCCGCCGACTCCTGAGTCGAGCGGAGAATTGGTTTCTCCGGCTTCGAGAACGCGGTCTGGAGGCCCTTAAAGAAAGCTGAGTATTCGTCTCCACCGCTTGCGAGCGAGTGATTCACTGCGGTCAAGCGATTTGTTTGGGAAGCCGTGATCCTCTTTAGCCTCGCCAGGGAAAGAAGGTCGGCTTGCTCCTTACCAAGCTTCTCGTACTTCAATCCCAACGCCTCGTACTTTGCCATCCACGCAGTTTCGTGTGGAGTTGCCGTGCAGGATGCCGGTGCCACTCCCGCTCCCGCCACGAAGAACTCGTTCTGCTTTAGCCAGGTCACCACCTGTGCGGCTTCTGCGGCTCTACCCGCATCGGCCAAAGTGATACAGAGGTCCCGCGCGATTCCGAGACTTCGTTGTCTGAGTGACTCACGACTGTCCGGAGGTAGGCGCCGGGCATCCGCCTGCCTAGACTGCTTGATTCTCACCGACAGCTTATAGATCAACGCGGCCGCGCTAGGGAAATGCTTCTCATTGAGGACAGTGCCGATGCCTGCGAGCGTCGACGACTCGACTGGCCAATGCCCCACCTCGTGCTCGATCGTAAGGGCTTGGATGTAGGACCCTAGGGCGCGGTCCAGCAGTCCCTTCGCGTTGTAAGCGTTCCCAATGTTGGTAAGGGTGATCGCCTCGCTCGCCGGTTCGTTTACTTTTCGATCGAGATTAAGGGCCTGGTTGTGGAACTCCAAGGCCTGATCCGGCTTGCCCAGGGAATCATAGATGTTTGCGATGCACCCAAGTGCGTGGGCCTCGTCGGCTTGGTCCTTCGCTGTGCGAAACAGCGTCAGCGCCTGATTGTAGTAGTTCAGGGCCTCATACTTCTGGCCTTTGCGACCGTAGATAATTCCGATATTAACCAAAGTTTCCGCTTGGTTTACAATCGTGTTAGCCGAACGCTCAATCGGCAGGGCTTCGTTGTAGAACTCCAGCGCCTTGCCCAATTGACCCAGGTGGTCGAATGAGACGCCCATACAATTCAAGGTAGCGGCCTCGCCTAAGCGGTCTTTCGACTCACGCTCGAGTTTCAGGGCGCGGTCGTAGCAGTCCAATGCTTGGCTCTCTTTACCCAGGTCCGAGTAGGTACGTCCGATATTTCGAATAGTGGTGGCTTCGTTCCACCGATCTCCCAGGTCGTGATAAATTGGCAGGGCCAGGTTGTAATAACTCAAGGCTTTGTCACCCAGGCCGAGGCTAGTGTAAGCCCTGCCGATGTTAGTAAGCGCTATCGCTTCATGGTCTTTCTGGCCCGACTCACGGAGAGGAGGAAGGGAACGTAAGTAGAATTCCATAGCTTGTTCATTGCTGCCCATATTTGCGTAGGCAGCTCCGATACCTATGAGAACAGTGCCTTCCCCAGACGGGTCTTTAAGCTCCCGGTAGATGGAGCCGGCCTGGTCAAAGTAGCTCAGAGCCTGGTCTATTTGACCAAGGTTGTTGTAAGCGACGCCGATATTGCTGAGGACGTCGGCTTCCGCTAACCGGGCTTTCAATTCGCGCCTTATCGCCAATGCGCGAAAGTAGAAGTCCAGAGCTTTCTGTTCCTGACCAAGATCGTCATAGATACTGGCAATGCCATTCAGGGCGCTTGCCTCGCCACGACGATTCTGCACCTCGCTCCAGATCTGCAGAGCTTGGTTGAGGAAACCAAGAGCTTCCTCTTTCTTGTCCAGGTCGCTGTAGGCAAGCCCAGAGCCGTTAAGGAGCCATGCCTCGGAAGTCCGATCTCTTAACTCTCGCGCCAATGGCACGGCTTCCTGATAGTTCCGGATCGCGAGAGCCGGACGACCGGTGTCGAGGAATACATTGCCGATTTGAAGCAAGGCAGCCACTTCGCCGCCGACGTCCCCTGCATTCTTGGCGAGGTCAAGTGCCTTCTGGAGAGGGGCGATCTGGTCTTTCTCTGGCAGCTTCATCGCCTCGGTAAGGAGCTTTTGGACCTCGGTCGTCGGTTTGGCTCCCTGGTTGGGCGGAGCCTGCCCCCAGCTAAAGCCAAACAGGGACACGCAACAAACAATCAATAAGCGAACGAGCACGAAATCAGTCTACGACGTTCAGTGCGTGAGCAAAAGTCCAGCGCTACGTCGGCCGGCGGTGTCAAGGACGCGACTGTGCGACTTGCCGCGAAGTGGATAGCGCCGCTCCTCTGTGGTTGTTGATAGAATGTGTCCCGTGAGACGACTTGCCCTACATGTCTCGTTAGTCGGGCTTGGCCGCCTCCCTTGCGAGCAAAGGCAGATCTCGTTCTAGTGACGCAGCGATGATCACTCCATCTCTCCTCTGGTACTTAGTTGCCGTTTCTCGGCTTCAGGACGGCGCGGATCGAGCCAAAACAGCCACAACGGGACAGAGCAGCACCGGATTCACGGCCCTTTACAAAGAGCCTTTCCATCACTTGGGAACGGTCGGTCAAGCAATATATAAGTCCCGACCCAAGTTGGTCGTTCCGATCGGGCACACCGGTAGCGTTTACGATGCCTCGTTCTCCCCCGATGGGTCCCGCGTCGTGACCGCTTCCAATGATTCAACCGTTCGAATTTGGGAGTCAAGGACAGGCAGGGAACTGGTCTCGCTTCAAGGACTTGCCGGGGAGTCGTTTGCAAGTTCCGAGTACTCCCCTGACGGCAAGTTCATCCTTGCCACGTCCTTTGACACGGTTATCTTGTGGGAAACGGCAACGCTTCAGCGTGTTCGGAGCACTCACGTAAACAAGCTGGCATCGGCGTCGTATTCGAGCGATGGAACGCGGATTCTGGCGGCTTGCGGCGACAACACGATTAGAGTGTTTGATGCAAGCACAGGGAAGCAAATTCTGGACTTCTCGCCCCGCAGAGGAGCGGGTGTATCCTCGGCGACCTTTTCGCCAAACGGCCAAAGAATCTTGGGGCAAGTCGACGGCCGGGGAGCCGTCGTGTTTGATGCTCGTACCGGAAGAGAACTCGTGTCACTTTCTGATTCGGAATATCAAACCGCAGCGTTTTCTCCGGATGGCCAGCGGATCGTAGTTGGATCGACAGGCGGTTACATTTCGGTATTCGATACAGACACCGGTGTGCGATTTTTCGAATGGGAGGGATCAGGTCAGGTCGCGCCTTTGGCGTTTTCACCGAATGGGCGATCCTTGGTTACTACCCAGAAGCGAGAGGGTTCTGCCACGGTTTGGGACTCGGTCACCGGCCAGCAGTTGTTCGAGTTGTTAGGCCATCGCGATACGGTCTACAGTGCCTCGTATTCGAGGGATGGAAAACTGATCTTGACGAGCTCCGCGGACATGACTGCCCGCGTTTGGGACTCGGGCACCGGAAAGGAACTGGCAAAGTTAGGTGGCGGAGGCAAGGGGCTGAACGATGCTAGGTTCTCATCCAACGGTAAGAGGCTAGTATGCGCTTCCGCAGACAAGACGGCTCGCGTGTGGGACCTTGAGCGAGGCATTGAGTCACTTAGACTGCATGGACATGAAGGTGTCGTCACAAGTGCGTCCTTCTCGCCTCAAGGTTCTAATTTGTTAACGTCAGGCCGCGATTACTCCGCGAGGATTTGGGATGCGGAGCATGGCCGGCAATTGCGATCACTAGAGGCTGAACCCCTAACAGGAAGTTCCATCGCCGACTTAGTGAGCTGCGCTGCATTCTCTCCGGACAGTAGCAGGATTGTTACCGCTTCATACGACCACACAGCAAGGGTTTGGAATGCTCAGACCGGTAAGGAGCTCTACAAGCTAGGCTCGCACGGAGACATTGTTACTTGCGCCGAATACTCTCCGAACGGGCTACAAATTGCCACAGGCGCTTATGATGAGCCGGTTAGTTTATGGGACGCGAAAAGCGGAAGGCTCATGATGCGACTAAAAGATTCGTCAGACGCAATCGACGTTGCGTACTGCCGGGACGGCTCGCGGATCGCGGCGCGCAATATTGACGGACGCACCGCCGTGTGGGATCTACGGACGGGTAAGGAGCTAGTCCGGTTTGCAGATGAGGGCGATGTAACGGGAGGGGTTGACTTCTCGCGTGATGGGTCCAGCGTGATTACAGGATCGGGGCCAAGCGGCATCGCATCGATATTCAGCTCACGGACAGGGAGAAAGCTGCTGGACCTAAAAGGTCACACGCGCAGTGTAACTAAAGCCAGCTTCTCCTCGGATGGCAGGTTCGTCGTCACGTCATCTTGGGACGGCACAGCCCGGATTTGGGACGCTTCCACAGGCAAGGAACTCTGCTCCCTTATCTCCCTCGACAACGGCTGGGTCGTCACCGACCCGGAGGGGCACTTCGACTGTGACGATCTCGAGAAGGCGGCGTCAGAGCTCTATTGGATCGCTCCGGACGCTCCCCTAAAGCCATTGCCTCTCGAGATCTTCGTGCGCCAGTACTACGAGCCTAAGCTGCTCGCAAGGATCATGAAGGGAGAGAAGATTCCTGAGGTCAAGAACATTATGGACCTCAACCGCGTTCAGCCGAAGGTCGAAATCCTAAGCATCGCTCCATCGAAGGTAACCGATGCGGTCGACGTGACCGTCAAGGTCACGGGAATGGATCCCGATCCAACTCGCGACGGCCCGAAGAGCAAGTTCAGCGGAGCGCAGGAGTTCCGGCTCTTTCGAGACGGCCGCCTCGTGGCCCATCTGGACAAGCTAAACCTCGGCCAGGATCACACGTGGTCCGCCACCTACTCTGCGATTCCGCTTGCTCACGACGGAAAGCAGGACATCGAGTTCTCAGCCTATGCTTTCAATACCGACTTGGTCAAGAGCGAGACGGTCAAGACGGCGTACAAGCCGCTTGCGGCATTAGTCAGGAAGCCTGGCAAGGCTTACATCATGTCAATCGGTGTGGACGCATTCGATGACCCGAGCTTGGAGTTGCAACACGCCGCGGACGACGCCAGGGACGTTCAACGTTCGGTCCCCCCGAGAGTCGTTGGCGGGCGGGAAGTCGTGCGGCTCAACCTGATCTCCGATGGATCCAAGAAGGACGCTGTCAAGCGTGCTTTCAAGGAAGCCGTTGACAACCTCGCTAAGAAAGCCACTCCCGACGACGTGATCCTCATCACTTGGTCCGGTCATGGCTACGCTGCCGCGGACGGCAAGTTTTATCTGATCCCATCCGACACGGGCACTCCCTTCGATGTTTCCAAACGAACGTCGCTGGATCGCGCGATTAGCAGCGACGAGCTTAGCTTGTGGCTGCAGGATGTGGACGGAGGCGACATGGCTCTCATCATCGATGCCTGCCAATCCGGCGCCTCGGTGGAAGGAGAAGGGTTTAAGCCAGGTCCACTTGGAAGCAAGGGATTGGGCCAGCTTGCCTACGACAAGGGGCTAATGGTCTTAGCGGCGAGCCAGGCGAACGACTTCGCACTAGAAAGCGAGAAGCTTGGCCACGGGTTGTTGAGCTACGCCTTGATCGACGAGGGTCTCGACCAGAAAAAGGCGCCGTTCAAGAACGGCTCGCTGTCGCTGAGGAAGTGGCTCTCCTATGCCGTTGACCGGGTGCCATCGCTGTATCAGGACCTTCTCAGCGGGAAACTCAAAGCGCTTACCGGCAAGGCCGTGAGTGCTACGGACCAACGGAGGCGCGCCCGGTCGGACCAAGGAGGCCAGCACCCGCAGTTCTACGACTTCAACCGTCGCAGCGGGGATGGAGCTTTGCTGTCAGCCGGCAATTAGGCGGTCAGGTCCTAACGCGCTCCAGCCGAACAGCGTCGTGGCAAATACCGACTAATTGCCGTATAAATGTATCCATCATGCTGGCTACGACCGTGTTCGCTTTGGCCGCCACCATCACGAGCCAGAATCGTGGCAATCCGCTCACGCCAGGCCCAACCGGGCCAAGCGACTACACGAAGAAGCATGCGCTCCTGATCGGAATCGATACCTATTCGAATTTAAAAGGCGACTCCCTCAACTACGCGGCGGCTGATGCAAAAGAAGTCGCAAGCGTGCTCCAGGGAGCTTACGGATTTCAAGACGTTCAGGTGGTCGCTCCCGAGGAAACGACGCTGCCTCGACTTAGACGAATCCTGACCGACTTTACATCCCCGAGCCGCATCTCCGCGGGCGACATTGCAATCTTGTTTATCGCTTGCCATTCGGAGGTCGACGAAGCGAGTAAGGGCTACTTCCTTGTTAGCGACACGATGCCATCTGGCTCGCCCGGTTCATCGATGCCCGTCGTTCTCACCTCGACGTGCCTGCCAATGTCAGAGGTGAGAGATGCGATGAAATCCTGCAAAGCCAGGCACACTCTCGTCATCGCCGACTCCTGTTTTAGCGGCGTCTTGATGACTGAGAGGTCTCCAGCCGGGAGGCTCGCGACTCGCGGACTAGATCCTTCTCAAATTCGGAGTTTTCTTGAAGGGGATGCGAAGCGACTGTTCAGCGCGAGCGATACAAACCAGACTGCTCGCGAAGATCCTGTCCTTCGGCACGGAGTTCTAACGGCAATGCTGTTGCGTGAGCTGTACGTGCGATCGCAAGAAGTCGGGCGCAGTTTTGACCTTACGGACCTCTTCGTCAGCGTGCGACGCGAAGTGATGACCTACACCCATAGCATGCAGAGGCCGCGAATAGCAGCCGCTGACAGCGCTTACGACCTGGTGTTCAAGCCAACCGCCGCGCTACCGCTTCCTGACTGGTTGGTGAATGCGCCTGACCTTAGGCCCGAGGTGGATGCCCAAGTAATTCCACTTCCCGAAGACGTTCCCGAGTCCCACTGGTGCGCAAGTTCAGTTAAGTTGTTGGCCCAAGCTGGCCTACAGTTCGTCTATCCCGACAACAGGCTCCGTGGCAGCCGCCCGGCATCAAGGTACGAAATGGCGGTCAGCGTCGCCAGCGTCCTCCGCGCAACCGAATCCTTGAAGCCTGCCGACCGCGGGCCGTTGCCGGACGACGTGCCGCCGGATCACTGGGCTGCCGACGCTCTGAGTCAACTCGGCTCCGACGAGAGGATGCCTGTGGATTCCTCGGGTGAGGCGATTTGGCCGGACTCTTACCCGCTGATTAGGCACGGCAGCGGATACCTTCTGTTGTATCCGGATGGAAAATACCGAGGCGCGCGGCCCTGTTCGCGGCTGGAGTTCGCAATGCTTGTGGCGTCGATCGCACAGCAATTCATGACAGCCGAAGAGCGATCTGCGCCCCCCGCCAAGGATCAATCGCATTGGTCTGAGTCAATGCTCAAGGCGCTTGGCGAACTTGAGAGGGCACGTCTATTGGACCATTACCCAGATGGCATTTTTCGGGGTTCTCGCCCTCTCAGCCGATATGAGATGATTGCGATGATGGCAAGCCTCTACACGTTTCTAAAGACTCACGCGCACTAGGTTGTAGCCGGGCTCCCCATTCAGGACAGCCTTCGAATCCGCGGGCGAACCGAAAGCTACGCCCGAAGTTCCGGTAACTGTAGTGGACTCGATCTCAGATCTACTTCGGATTGGGCACGACGGTCAACATTATCGATGTCGTGCACCAGTGCTGGGTTGCCGGCCCTTTTGTCTTAGGATTGCCCCGGCTTCTCGGCTCCATTTTCGCAAAACTGCCGAGCGTTCGTCCGAGAGTCGACGACGACCCTCTGGCCGATCGCGTTCGATCAAGGAGCGGCGCGAAGTTCTCGTCCTGGTCGGTTGCGAAGACCTTGAAGAGTTCCTGTCCCAACCCGTCGGTATCGGCGTCAACGTTCCAGGCGGCAAGGTCCGATGGCTTATTGCCGGAAACAAGCTCGTTGTTGTCGCCAAGATATTGCCAACCTTTTTCGACCGATAGTTTCCGAAGCGCCGATGCGGCCGAGATGGCGCCGTTGGCGTCGAACCTGGGCCATAGCTGTTCGACGCTTCTTCCCGGGTCTTTCCCGGCGGGTGGCCTTGATACCGGATGCGGGTTCACGTTAAGAAGCGATATGAACGTCTCCAGCGGTGGAGCGCTGCCTCCGGTCGCCACCAGTCGTACCCGGATAGCAAAAGTCATCGCTTCGGTGCCGGTTTGCCCGGCCCGGATTGGATGGTCTGGGTCGATGCGAATGACCACGCTGTCCTTCACGGTCGCCGGGATCAGCTGCATCTCTACGAGCGTTTGCGGTTTTTCGTCCGGCTCTAGTGCCAAGACCGCGTTGCGTCTGGCGACACTCTGCAGCTTCTCGGCGAGATCGGCGGCTTGTGCCTCGACCGATCCGGAAGTAGCGAAGGTCTCTACCGGCTTGGGAACGAGACCCTCGGCTCCTGAAACCAGCTCCCACTGGTGCGCGCCCCCAGGCTGAGGCGACGCGCCGGGGACAATGCGGTAATCGAAGGCGTTAGCCGGAGCCGTCGGATCGACTATCGGGCTGTGCTTGAGCTTTGCTTCCAGAGCAATCCGAAGATCGGGGGGCAGATCGCCGGTGTACACCCGGATGCTGCCGTCCGGCTTTCCGTCGAGCACGATTGCCTGGGCATTAGCCGATGGCAAGGCGAAGGCAGGCGGCAAGCTACCATTCTCGGACGCCTTCTGCCAATCCTTACCATCGAAGTAGTCGGTCACCCGGAGATCGCTCTCACCAGTGCGCACGCCCCCATCGGCGATGACGGCCTTCCACTTCGGGTCACCGTCGAAGTTATCGGACCCTTCCGGGTAGATCCCGACCAGAAAGCCCGGCTTCATCCCTACAACCCGGCCGCCTCCCATGACAGGTTGGTTACCTACAACATGCACCTCCATCGAATTCTTCGGCGCAACAAATTCATTGCCAAGGACCTTCCGGTTCAAGTCACCCTCGGGCTGGGGGTCCTGTTTGGCAGGCAGGTGAGGACTCTCCTCAGAGATCGTCGCCATCATGGCTTTGATTTGATTGAAGAGCGACTGGTAGGTTCGCTCCCCGTTTCCGGGATTCTGGAGGGCGCCTACGAGGGCCCGCGTGAAAACGCCGCTGTCTCCAACTTCCCAGGCAAGCTGGTCGGGAGCGGCCGCGCTCAAGCAAACGAGGCCGCGTCCCTTGAACTCATGCGCCAAGGACTGGGAATTCAGCGTGCCTCCACGTGCCAAGTAACGGTTGATCGCTGGGTTGTTTCGTCCGCGCGCCTTAAATGTTCCCCTCGTAATGCTTCCCGAATGGCAGCTATCGAAAGTCAAAGTGACGTTTTCCGTCACATTCTTCAAGGCGTCGAAGAGCTTGCCGATCTCCGGGCCTGTTAGTAAGCTTTCGGGCTCGACTTCACCAGCTTTAAGCCCCCGTTTTTCGTCGTCTTTCGAGAGATACCGGACGTCGGCAGGAACGATTGCCTGCGACTGTTTGGTCGGCTTGGACTCATCGAAGACCTGGTAGCCGTGTCCCGAGAAGCCGAAATAGACAACGTCGTTTTGGTCCTTGCACGGCTGAACTAGGTCCTTGTTAATCAGGTCGACAATGCCCTGCTTGGTGGTCTTGCCATGAGCTATTTCGATGACGACGGCTCCCTTAGGGACATGCCAATTGTCTTCGAGCACTTTGGCCAAAGCCTCGAGGTCGCCTTGAACTGCGTCGAGCTTGCCGAAGAGCGTGCCGTTCGGCTCCGGAACGCCGATCAGTAGCACGTGATAGCGCTTGGAGACTTGTCGATCTACACTCGGTCCACCCACGCGAGAATGGGCTGCCAAGAGGAAGCTAACGAAAGCGAGAAAAGCCATGGTCCACCAATTCGAATCATCAAGCGCAACGGCCTTCGGCTGAGCCGGGCCACGATTGCGGTGATCATTTATACAATCTGGCCCGACGGATTTCAACCTTGTTGCCCATGGCCGAGCGAGATCCGGCCCCTCCCAGCGATTTCTCGGATTGCGGATTTCGGATTGTCGATCGATGCGTTCTGACGCCACGACTCCAGATTCCAAACTCCAAATTCTAAACTCCAAATTCAAATGAAGACAAAGGACGCCGTACAGATAAAGCAGTCGATTATTGCGATCATTCGAACCCGTTTCCCAAGTGCGAGGACATAGCGATTGACAATGCGTGGTTGGCCTGATTTAATCGAAGCCACCCCAGGATGCCCACCATGCGCCTACTTTCCTCGATGATCGCCTTTATCGCCGTCGCGACGGCCCTCCCATGCAGTGACGATGAGTTGCCCGCGAAGTCAGCGGTTGCGAAAGGAGCGGATCGCACTGCTTCAACCGTCGATCTGCCGGCCCAGAAGGGTTCGGGGAGCAATCAAGGCGGCAGCGGACAGGGAGGAAAGGGCGGCAAAGGCGGTGGCGGAAAGGGAGGCGGAGGGAAGGGAGGTGGTGGAAAGGGTGGAGGCTCAAATGCGCAGTTGAGCATGCCTCTCTTCGGCAGCGGCCTGCACGGAACCTTTGGAGGCTATCGAGCTTATACCGCTTCCAAGTCGCAGTCCTTTTATGACCTTGGCTACGGAAGCACGAGCCTGATCACCCACGGCAACGTCTACAGTGGCACGAAGGTGGCCGACACCGATCCGATCGATTTTGGAGGGGGCCCGGTCGACCTCGAACTGGGAAATGGCAAGAGCCAGATCGGTGGCACGATCGTTCACAACCTCAACACGATTCCGTTAGGCGCTTTCAAGTTCGTTCCCCTTGGGATATTCAAGGTGACGGACCCGGCTTTGCGGATCCTAGTTGGCTTTGACGGTCAAACGGAGTCCAGTCCCCAGCAACACCTGATGTTCGGAATGGAATATCGCCCCCACCTCAACGTCGCGGCAGCACCGGTAGCAAAGGGTGGCGCCCCCTCGGCCCCGAAGCCGGGCAGCGATCAGGAGAGGTTCATCGGCGTTGGGATTGCCACGGAAAAGCACGTCGATAACGGATTGGGTATCAACAAGACCGTCCCCGAGGCGGTGTTTCGCGGACGGATCGGGATCGGGTTCGATTTTGTAACTAGCAAATCGAGGGTTGATGCGGCTCGCCAGGCCGCACAGACCGCATTGGGCCAGGTCTCGCAAGAGCAAGGCAAACTACAGCAGCAAAAGGCGGCGCCAAAGGCTCGGGGCGCCATGCAGGTCGGCGCCGACAACGAAAGCTTCGACACGACGCGCGACAATGCCCGCGCGTTGGTAACTCGCTTCGGCATGAGTCCCACTGCCCCTGAGGAGTCGGCTTTGAGCGCAAGCATTGGTTCCTCCGCTCGCGACTTCGGGCAACAACCCGGCTTGAGCCTGGCCGACCTCTCGAAAGAGCTCGATCGCGTGCCTCAGGCGAGAGGACCGTCCGATGCAAATTCAACGATGGCGATAGCGGCAAGCAAGTTGGAGCTCCTAGATCGCCTTGCGACGCTCTATAAGTCTTTCCTCGATCTGAAAGATAAGGAGGCGGCCGGCAGCCTCTTTAAGAATGCGCCCCGGATATCGCTCTACACAGAGTTCGACGGTTCCTATGCGCTCAACAACAGCACACCCTATGCGCGCTACCGAAGCATTTGGTCGGCGAACGTCAAGTTCGACCTCGACCCGGCCCAATCCGGACTTGGATTCATACTGCTTCGCTACGAGAACGGCTTCACCCGCGCCGAGCCGAATCTTAGGGCCAACGCGCTTACCCTGACCTTTGGATTTTCCTTTCCATAGCAACTGGGCTACGGTCTGATCGGGAAGTCGTACTCGTGGGATTGGGAGCGGCTCATCGGGATCTGATAGCCGTTCGAAAGTTCGCGAACACGCTTGAATATGAATCGCCTGAGTTCGTCGGCCGTTGCGGACGGTTGGCCGACATCCCCAAGGGTCTTCAGCGCCTCGATCGCGGCAAAAGTGAACAGGCCGTGCTGCTGGGTCTCCGCCTCGAAGGAAACCTGAGTGCCAGAGGCAGCCGCGATGACCTGCGCGCCCGAATTCTCCCTAAAGCGCGGGAAGAATGACTCGGTGATCCAAAAGCTGTTATTAAGCGGCCTCACCGACTTTGTCGCATTGCCTGCGCGTGCGACGACTCCCCGGGATAGCTTCTTCTCGGTCGTTTCGGATCGAGCGGCGGGGGTCGGCGACGCGTCGACTTCGCCCGCAAAGCACGTGTCCAGCAGGACCATTCGCCGTCTTGCCTTGCAGGAAGCGACCAAGTCCTCCAGCTCGACGAAAGTGATGCCGTTCTTGGCCGGGTCGGAGAAATCCATGTCGTACGGGGCAAAGTAGTAGGTTCCGTCGCTCGACCTTGCGCCATGTCCGGCAACGTGGAGAATCACTTCGTCGTTCACCGTTGCCTTGGAGAACGCCTCCCGAACCAGCTGAAGTGCACCCTTCGTCACTTGGGAGTTAGTGAGAACGGTTTGGGTCACGCTGCCGTAAAGCGAGTCCTCGAGTTGTTTGCCCAGGGCCGCGACATCCTTGTCGGCGTACCGCAGGTTGTACGCTGGGTTCGCGTAATTGCTGACCCCAAGCCCTGCAAAGTACACAGCGGGAGCCTTCTTAGTTTTCGCTCCTTGGACGACGATACGGTCCGCGAGCCCGCTCAATCCCCTTACATCCGAGACTCGGACTTCGATCACGTTCTTGCCCGTCGATAGCTCAATGGGACCGATGGTAAGAAGCTGGTCGCGGCTTGAACCCGTGGCGTTTGGAACACCTGCGGCCAGTGGCACCCCGTTTACGGTTACGGAGAGCTGCTTCACATCGGCTGAACCGGCCCTAACGCGCACCTGAAGCGATAGTAGGGATGCCGCCGCGCGTGGGATCGATTCTGGGTCCACGATCGCTACGACCGGAAGGTCCTCCGGCTTGAAGTCACTACCTGAACGCCCGGCACGGGCGAGCCAGGCCGCATAGGCAGATTTGTACGAGGAGATTGTTTCTGAAGCAGCCAAACCAAGGCTCGACAAGACGTCTTGCGGCCTGTTAAAGCGAGGAGCAAGAACACCCAGCGGATATAGTTCGCCGCTATATCTGATTGCAAAGTAAGCCGACGCGCCTGGCGTCACGAGGACGGAACCGCCCGGCGCCTGAGCGACGAAGTCTTCGCCGCCGACGGCGCCAAGCCGTAGCCGCAGCTTTGCATTTCGCCAATCCCAAATGCTCGCTAGGTCACCGGTCGTCGTGGCCAAGACCGAGTTGCCGTCGGGCGAAAAACAGACGCCCGTAATCGGCGACCTCGACGCGACAAATGACTTTTGGATACTCTTGCCGTCCGGCGAGCAAATGGCAACGAGCCCGCCGGCGGTTCCGATCGCGATTTGACTGCCGTCGGTGCTATAGGCGCAGCTGCTGATATCTTGGGTGAAAGAAATCGTTCCTGACAACCCGTGTTGGTTTGCAGACGAGGGCGTTGCCGGTGGAAGCAATTGCATCCAGCCTTGCCGCACGGAACTTCCGACTAGCATGAGAACGCCGGTTACCGGGTTAACCGCCATGTCGCTGACCAAAGGCTTGATATTCCACTGCTTGAGTCGTCTCAAGCTCCCATCGAACTGTTCGACGTGATTGAGGATGTCGGACGCGACATAGAACGTTGAGGCCGCCCCATATCCGGCCGTCACGTAGTTGGTTGGCTCGCATTGCGCGAAGCAGCTAGGAGTCCTGGTCTCTGTGTTCCAAGAAACCAACGCTTTGGGGGAGACCGACACGAGCGACTTACCGTCGGGAGCAACCCTAATGTGCGCGTCATCGGCGTATTCCGGTACGTGGTCGGCGAAAAGCAATCGACCCTCAAAGTCCACCTTTGCCGACAAGTTAGCGGTCAGGATTCGAATCGTCTTCGTTGCCGGATTCTCCTCAATCGCATTGACTTCTCCGAACTCGCCAAACGGGAGTTTGTTAAAGCGAGCGGGCTGCCCAGGCGAGATCACGGCGACGCTATCCACAGAGCCGGCGAACAGACGCCCGCCGGATAGTGGATGGATAGCTCTGACTTCCTGTCCGAGGCTCAGGAGCTTGCCGGGCTTTTGACCGGGACGGCTCACCCAAACGTCGCCAGCCCTGGTCCCAACGTACACCTTGTCGCCGTCGCAGCCTATCGAGCTAACGGTGGCCAAGGGAAAGGGTTGTTCGGCAACGAGCCGGTGCTTAGTGAGGTCGAGCACACATAGGCGATCGTTTGCCGAATTGGAGTTCGAGTTTGAAGCGACGCAGACATAGCGATGCGATCCATCAGCGAATTGAAAGAAGCTGCCATCGCTAAAGTGGATGGTCAGGGCGCTGATCGCGCGGCCCAGCCC
>CAZNUL010000006.1:52828-65782 GCA_964576205.1 uncultured Fimbriimonadaceae bacterium
ATTGAAAGAAGCGGCCATCCCTACAGTGAATTTTCGCAATCTCCGCTTTCGTGTGGACGTCGTACCAGACCGCCCAGCTGTCAAGGCTGCCGTCGCTCCGGCCACGGGCCACGAGCGCGGCGACCTGATTTGGCCCAGCGGGCAAGCAGTCGACAATCAAGGAGTCTGTTGGCCCGAGTTCACCGCTTCTTTCGTATGGCGCCGTCCAAGCTAATTCGCCGCTCGAAACATCATAGGCCTTGTACCGATCCTCGATTTGAGAAAAAGCAACTATCAGCTGACTGCTCGCCCCCTGGACCCAGCCCTTGCCAATATCGACGCGGCGGCTCGAGCTTAGAATCGTGCTGCCCGGCGTGCATTCATAGGAAACCTCGCCTGCGAAGAGTCCGCCCCCACGGCTGGAGAAACCCACTGGAAAGACCTTGGGCGCGACCGAGAACTGCGAGTTGACCCCGTTGAATCGGCCGACCGTAACCGTCGGGCTGTAGAAGTCGCGGGCTGCCCAATCGCCGTTGCCTGCCATGTCGACCGAAGAATTCCCAAGGGGGTCAAGGGGTTGCACGAGGCCTGACTGCATGTCCCATTGCAGGAGCGTGTCAGAGGTGGCGCGCAAGGAAGAGCCGAACAGAAGGGAGTTGCCATGCCAAAAGGCCTTCGCGGGAAAGGCTCCGGCCCGAAATCCCAGTCCAATGTCCAGCCCACTGGCCACATCGAATGGCGTCGTGCCGACGTAGGCGGTGCTCCCGGTGCGACCGAGAGTAACGGGACCGCTTGTTGCCGCATTCTTCAGTGACAGTGCCAAGAGCGGCGATTCCGCGTTCGTACCGCTGTCCCAGACATGAATCTCCGATGGCTTTTGAAAGCCTTCGTTTGTTCTGAAAATGATCCTCGGGACGGGTCCGGCGGTGAGAGCGAATGGGCCGACCTTTCCCTGAACCCCCTTCCAAACCGACCTCGTGATCTGGTTGGGCTTATCCAAGCTGAAGCTGAACACACTCCCGAATCCGAGCGAGGCCATCTGCAATTCGCGGCCGCCTGACTTAACGAATTCCTGGAAGAGAATATCTTGACCCTCGATGTTCGCGGTCGACTTAACCTGGGCAGTTTTGCGGTCGATCACTTCGATCCGGCCGGCCCAGACGAATGCAAGGTCGGGAGCCGCGCCAAAACAAAAGATATTCGGAGGCACTATGGCCATGGTATCGATGCTCACCATCGGAAGGGCGAGCCGGGAGGTCGGCTTGAGGTCACGTCCCAGAGTTTGGAGCTCCCATCCGAAGAGAGTTTTCCGGTCGGCGGAACGGATTCGTACCAAAGCCAGGATTTCGCCGGTGTTGGGGTCGATGTCTGCCGACGGGCCATCGAGCGTTCCCATAAGCTCGCCGCTCGCGACGTTCCATACGGCGCAGAAAGTATCGGACGTCGCAAGAAGAAATTTGCCGTCCGGAGTGAACACGAGCCGCCTTATCGTGCCGGTCGCAGCTCGCAGAGATCGGTCCAGAAGACCGCTCCTGAGGTCCCACAAGAGAACGCTGCCATTTTCGGAGTTAAGTAAATCGAGTCCGGGGCCGGCGCCGGTCGCGAGGTAACGCCCCGTTGGATCGAGCTGGGCCTGCGTAACCACCTGGCTGTGACTCTGCTGAAACACCAGTTCCTGGGCGCTGGCACAAATCACTCCAACGAACAGCAAGATTGCGAAGGCGGATCGCATTGCGGGGGCCCGGCAACGATGAGCCCTCGAAGCACCTAGTATCGACGCGTAGCAGAATGCAGCGGCAAGCATCTCGATGCTAAGACCGGAGGACGCGAAACCACCTATCCCAGAGCAGCGGCTATTAACTTGAGATATATGGATCAATGGTACAGGCTACGAGCCCTCCTTTCAAGCGGCCGGAAGCGCACCCAGCGCATCACAGAACTCGATGCGCGCATCAACCTCGCATATCCATGCCGCCGTCGACCGTAATGGTCGTGCCGGTGATAAAGCTGCTCAGGTCCGAGAGAAGGAAGCAGGTTGCCCCCGCGACGTCATCCGGCAGACCGATTCGACCCAATGGGAATCCAGCCGCGACCTTGTCGCGACCCAGCGAATCGAGGCTGGGCGCCGCAAGGTCGGTCTCCGTCCATGCGGGCGCAATGCAGTTCACTCGGATGCGATCCTGAGCGAGTTCCTTCGCCATCGAGCGCATGAACATGATCTGGGCGCCTTTCGATGTTGCATAGGCGGAGTATTCGGCTGAGCCTCGTTGCCCAGCTGTCGAGGTGTAGATCACGATGCTTCCCGCCGCGCCACCCATCCGCATGTGACGCACGGCGGCTCGAACGGCGAGGAAGGTGCCGCGCAAGTTGATCGCCATCGTCCGGTCCCAGAATTCGGGGGTCATTGCTTCGAGCAAGCATCCTTCAAACACCCCGGCCGAGACGACCAACCCGGACAAAGACCCCATCTCGGCCACCACTTGATCGACCGCACCGTCCACGGAATCGGCGTCCGAAATCTCAGCCTGCACGGCTGTCGCCCGACCTCCGCCGGCCCTGATCTCATTCACGACTCGGTGGGCGGCTGCCCGATCAAGTCGATAGCTTAGGCTGACCGAGGCCGATGCGCCGGCGGCCATCTTGGCCGCGGCTGCTCCGATTCCCCGGCTGCCGCCGGCTATGAAGACATGCTTGCCGGCAAGGTCGATCATCTAAGAAATGGAAAGGCCAACCTGGCCCATTCGAAGGAGTTAGTCATAGGCGCCCTGCTTGTGGTTGCCTAGCAGCCGCAATTGGCGCGGATTGCATGCCGCGATTACTTCGGGATTGAACTGCCACGTGATGTACGGCGAGAATTGCTGCGCGATAAATCGGTGCGAGTAGTGCACCTGCAGCAGGTAGCGAGTCTGGTCCTTCGTCTTGTTTAGGCTTCCCGAATGCCAGACGTCGCTGCGGAAAAACAAAACGTCGCCTGCCTTGCAAATCACCGGCTCGAGCCCTCGTCCCTGCCACTTCGGTTCCGGATCTTTGCCCCAACTCAACGAGCGGCCGGATTTGTGGCTACCCGGAATGACGTAGGTGGGGCAGAGATCTTCCGAAATGTCGGAAAGGTAATAGTGGGCCGTGCACAAATAGATCGGAACTCGGACCAACGGCGCAACCTCTTCCGGCAGCTCGAAGAAGACGCGGTCGGTGTGGGGACTCCAGCCGTTGTGTCCAGGGGCGCTTCGCCAGGCCGACTGGCCGATGATGTGGCACTCGGCGCCCATCGTCGCTTCCGCGAGATCGACGATCCCCGGCATGTCGATAAATTGGAGCCAGAATGGATCGCGGTTGAACACGCACTTGTAGTGATCCGTGAGCCCCTGTCCGTCAAATCCAAATGGCTTGAGGCCGTCTATCTTGCGGCAAGCCGCTTCGACAACCTCGGGAGACAGGACGTTGGGAACGAGGGCAAATCCGTCTTCGTGAATGGCCTCCGCCATCGCCTCGACTTCATCGATTCGGAAAGTTCGCTGCCGGTAAATAGTGTCGCTCGCTATGCTCATGGCCTGGCTCATAGGTTAACACCGCCGAGGTCGATTTTTCGCGCCTCGGTCAATCGGGACTCACGCTGGAACAACGCCCCCGTTCTCCATCACCATGGGAAATGCCCGGCCCACAAGCAGGTCTCCGGGCTGGACCTCGATATGATGGCCGATAAGGTGCTCACCCCTCGGCTCGTATCGCGTATGACCTGGCATATAGTGGACGGCGATCGCCGGGCGGTTCCGCGCCGAACGATTCGGAGGGGCCCCGTGCCAAGTCAAGCAATGATGGAACATCACGCTCCCAGCTGTGACCGGGCAGGGAACAACGTCCACGTGCTCTCCTTCCGGAAGGAAGAGGGGATCGAACGCAGGACAGTAAGTATCCGTGTTTCCAACGGTTCCATCGCGATAGATCCCCCATGTGTGGCTTCTCGGCACCATGCTCATGCAGCCGTTCTCGGGATCGGCGTCCTCCAGCGCGACCCAAGCGCTGACGAGGTCGGCCGGAGCGACCACTGGCCAATAGGGATAATCCTGATGCCAAGTGGTCGGTCCGCCCTTGAGCGGCGGCTTCACTTGGATTTGATCGTGCCAAACGCGCACCGTGTCCGTAGCCATGAGTGCGGCGACGATCTCAACGATCTTGGGATTCGACAAATGACGGCGAAACACGGGCTCGGCCTCCCAAATGTTGACGACCTGGATCACGACCTCTTCGCTGTCTCCAAGCAAGTTGCGGGCGGCCTCGGGCTGCGCCTCGCTCCGGCCCTCGAGGACCCGCTGCAAAGCATCCCGTAGCTCGGCCGTCTCGGACGGAGCGAGCACGTTGCCGTAATTGAGGTAGCCATTTTGCCTGAAGAAGTCGACCTGTTCCTGAGTGACCATGCGTGATCTATTCTGGGCTCATTCTGGCCGCTGCCTTTGCCTCCTGCGACCTGCTGTAGACTGAATCCAGGTGTTTCGCCACATCTCGCTCGTCATCCTGATCGCCCTCGGAGCATGGGCTCTGTGGCCGCGAGAGGGTGAAAAGGGCCCAGGTGGAACGCAAGCGGCCCAATCCGGCAAGCCGCGAAAATACAATATCCGGTTCGCCCCTGGCATCTACATGCCGGGGCGACGTCCGATGGATCTCGGCAAGCCGATCGAAGGACTTAGCAAGGTCGTTGCGGACTTTGAGAAGCTCTATCCGGACACGCATATCGAGCTCACGGAAGCTCCCGTCGGCCAGCGCGAATACCTCATCACCCAACTCGCCGCTGAGCAGGCGCCCGAGATCATCAACGTCAACGTGGAGGATGTCTGGGAGGACGTTCATAAGGGCTGGTACGTCGGTCTCGACGACTACCTCGAACGGCCCAATCCGTTTATCCCGAAGGGACAACCGGGAAGCGCCCAATGGTGGGACCTGTTCAAGTACCAGGCGATCAGCCGGGGCAAGGCCGCTCCGGACGGAAAGATGTACTGCATCACCTACGACATGGTCGAGACCGGCATTTTCTACAACAAAGACATCTTCAAGCGTCTCGGCCTGACCGTCCCAAAAGATTGGAACGAGTTCATCCAAACCCAGGAGAAGATCCGCAGGGCGAAACTGATCCCGCTCATTGTCGGAGCGGTGGCGATTGCCGACTGGGGGCTTGACCTTACTTTCGACCAGATGTACCAGGGGATTCTTTCCGGCCTGCCAACGGTCCAGGATCCTAAGCGCCAGGCGTACCTCCAGGGCTATCTCGACTGGGATGAGATCGCTTTCCTCAACCGCAAGGGCTATTTCACTCGGCGGGATCCCCGGTTCGTCGAGACCTTCCGAATTCTCAAGGCATGGCGCCCCTATTGGGAGAAAGACATGTCGTCGACCCAACTCGACAAGATGTTCATTTCTCAGCAGGGGGCCATGTACTGGGATGGAAGCTGGACGGTCAATAAGCTCATGCGCGATCCCGACGTCAACTTCGACTGGGGAGTTTTCTACTTGCCGCCGATCCCGAAAACCTACGATCGCTTCGCGGATGGCCACCCAATGGTCGTCATCGGGGGTTCCGGCACCCAGCTCGAAGTGACCAATGGCGCTTTCAACGATACGCACGATCCGGCCACTTCGGAGAAGCTCAAGCGAACGATCGCCTTCCTCCAGTTTCTTACGGCGCCCAAGTACACGGACATGGTCGTTAACGAGATCGTGGCCTTTCTGCCAAACGTCGTGGGGGTCGAACCGCACCCCGAATTGATGCCCTTCCACCGCTTCCTTCAGCGCCGGTATACGACCACGAAATGGCTCTACACGTTCGATTTGCGTTTCAACACCATTCTCGTTCGCATGCTCGACCTGTACCTTAACAACGGGATCAGCGAAGACGAGTTTATGGGATGGATGGAGACGAACGTTCGCACTGCCGCTGAGACCGTCGTGAAGCGGAAGCAAATCGACCTGTCTAAGTACGATGCCGAGTGGCAGCGGCTAGCGCCAATCCGTGCCAAGTTCACGGACTTGCCAAGCCCTTGACACTCCGCCTCCTGGATGCTACTTGAACGTAATCCAAGTGCAGCTCCGCGGTCCAACCTTGACCTTTAAAACAAGCCGCTGCTTGTCATCGAGATTCACCGGGATGGACCTGCCGTCCTCGCGCGACATCTGACAAGCTCCCCGCAGCCCCGAATAGTAGAGCGGTAGCACGATCTCCTGCTCCATCGCGGCGTCGCCCGGGTTGTAGATGACGGCCATCGCACGCTCCGCGCCAGAGGAAGCGGTGAGTTGACCCTTTCCCGGCTTGATCCCAACCGGCTCGCGAAGCGAGAGAGTCGATTGCGGCGAAGATTCTTTTCCCGCGGGCCGAACGTGGAGAATGCAGTCCAGGTTCACGCCGTCCGCCCGGCGAACATGGATCACGTCGGATTCCAAGATCTCGCGGTGGGCTTTGAACCAGTCCACCCACCTCTTCACCACCGTCCGGGTCTCGGACGTGTCGTAGATCCGGGGGCCGCGGTAGCAAGCCTGGGCGCCGTAGCCGAAATTATTGGCGAGGTGCAGTCCGTAATCGAGAAGATGCTCATGCAGCGGCTCGATCGTCGCAGCGGGCCCTCCGCCCTGGTATTCGACGAGCGGCACCATCATCCAACCCATGCTCGGCGTCTTTTCCCAGGTCCCGTCATAGAGGTTCTGGCGAGAATGAATGTGCTGCTGTTCGCGAGGTAGCGACCAGTTCGACTCCCGATAGCCCATTCCCGTTTTGTTCGATCCGGATAGGAAATACACGTCCGGAACGTTCAGGAACACGTCGTTCGCGCGGCACCAACGATAGAATTCGGCGATCTCCTGGAACTGTGCCCATTGCGAGTCGTCGTAGCCTCGGTGCCCCGGATGGGAGGTCGATGCGCAGGTGTCGCCGGGGTAGCTGCCGTCGTGCTCGAGAAGATCGAAGCCGGTCTCCGAGATGAACTTCTTCAGCTTCGAAAAGTATTCGAGCCCCCATTTGCTGCCCAGGCATGGCGACGCCCCGAAGATCGGCTTCGGACTCACAACGTCGTTGTCCTTATCGATATGGCGGCTGGCGAGGAGGGAGTAACCGCCAAGCCTGAGCCCCTTCGACTTCGCATAGGCGTGCAACTCTTTGAACTTGGCGATGTTCGTGGGCGAGACGTCCTCCATGTCGAGCCCGCTCCAGAACGAGATCACGATCATCTCGAAGCCACAGTCGGCCGCCTGATCGACCGCTCTATGGACAATCGCTGGATCGGTCGAGGTCAGATGCAGCATGATCGGGTTGTCTTGAGTCCAAGGCGCGATCGTGCGGTACATGCGCCGGATTGCCAGTCCCTGCCTCTCCCGTTCGTAGGAGTCGTAAAACAGTTCATAGGTGCGGAAAGTGTCGAGCGCCTTTCCGGGCGCGAGGTCGACCTCGGGACCAATTGGCGGCCGCGTTTCCAGCCGGCAGGGGGTCTTGAGCTCGTAATTGACCTGGGTCTTGTAATCCGGCTCCTCAACCCAAAACACACCCTTCGTCGAGCCCCCGAAACTGTAGTCGGTGAATACGGAGACGAGCGGACGCCGCCAGCTTTCGGTGGGATCGACGGTCGACTCAGCCTCGACAAGAGAAAGGATCTCGTTGGTGAACCGGTTGATTCGCACCACCTTGTCGCTCGAGTTTCGGATGGAGATCCATTTGGCCATCAGGGGGATGCCGTCGTAAAGCTCGTAGTGGACGTCGACCTTGAGGCCGGCGTCCTCGAAATGCAGGATCAGACCGGCTCCGCGTGGCGCCCAGGCTTGCTGCCCACTGACCGGCCCGGAAGGCCCCGGCCGAGGAGTCCACGGGATCGCAGGGACCGTTTTCGCGAGCTCGTAGCCGACGAAGGCCAAACCGTTCTTCGGAGGCTTCATCTTTTCGGTCCAAGCCTTGGTAAGGTAGGCCAGGTCGGGTTGGCCCTCTAGTCCTCCAATCGGTATCTCCTTACCGTCGACCTTGATCGTTGCCTCCGGCCGAACCGCCCGGAGAAGGGATTCTCCCGCGCTGAGATTGGAAAGGCCGACGCACGCAGCCGTCCGCCCTTTAGGGGAATCGGCCGGAAGGCTGAGACGAAAGGTCCGGCTTATCAGCCCGTTTGAAAGCACAATCTCGCCCGCGTGATCCGTCCGGAACACATTGGCTTTCGACGGCACCTGGTTAAGGAGCCAGTCATCAAGGACCGGCTTCGGGCGATACAGAGGAAGTTGGAGGGAACCGGCCATGGTGCATGCGGCGACGATGCTCAGCACGTAGCGAGTATGAACGCAACGGGGCCGGCGAGAAGCGGACTGCCGGGCTACTTCTTCAGGCCCAGATGCTCATAGAACGCATCCGTCTTCGGAGCCCGGCCGAGATAGTCCTTCAGCATATCCATCGCGTCCTCAGACCCTCCCTTGGACAGCACCTTGGAGCGGTAGTAGTCCCCCGTCGATGGGCTCAGGAGACCGAGTTGCTTGAATCGCTGGAACATATCCTGCGCGTAAACGAGAGACCAGAGGTAGCCGTAATACGCGCCGTTGTAGCCGACTAGGTGGCCAAACGAAGCGGGGAAGAGGTTGCCGGGCTGGGCTGGATAGATCGTGGTTTTGACGTAGATGTCTTGGGCCACCTTTGCCGGATCGACCTTCCCGCCGGCGGCGGTGTGGAACGCCTGATCCATCTCGCCGAGATAGATCTGACCCTCGGTGTCGAGCCCGCTGCCGAGCGTTCGCGCGGCCCTCATGCCCGTCAAAAGGGCGTTCGGGATCAGTTGGCCCGTCTTATAGTGCCTCGCGAAAATGTTGAGCACGTCCGGCTCCCAGACCCAGTTCTCCATCATCTGGGAGGGCGCCTCAACGAAGTCCCGCTCAACGTTCGCCCCTGAAAATCGGGAGTACTTGGTCTGCGTTAGGAGGTTGTGCAGCCCGTGGCCGAACTCATGGAAAAACGTGATCACATCGTCGTGCTGAAGGAGGGCCGGCTTGTCGCCGACCGGCTTCGTCAGATTACAGACGAGAGCGGCGAGTGGCGGTTGAACCGTCCCATCCGGCCACACCTTCCTCTCCTGCAAGCCCCAGCATGCGGCATGCGTGTACTTGCCTTCCCGCGGGAAAAGGTCGGTGTAGATGCGGCCGTAGAGTTGCCCCGACTTCTTGTCGTAAACCCCCCATAGCTTGACATCGGAATGCCAAATCGGCAGTCCGAGCTTGGGGGCGTCCGCGGTGATATCGCGATATTCGAGCCCGTAGAGCCTTGACGTGACATCGAAGAAGCCTTGGATCACCTTTTGGGCCGGGAAGTACTCGGCGACCTTTTCCTGGTCGACGGCATATTTCTTCTTGAGTAGCTGGTCGTCGAAGAAGCCGTAGTCCCAGGGATCGATCTTGGCCTTGGGATCATGGGTATAGACCTGTTTCGCCGAATCGAATTCGATCTTATCGAGCGCGGCCTTCTTCTTCACGAGCGGCATCAGGTCGGCATAGAATTTCGCGACCGTTCCGGAATCTTTCGCCATCCTCGTCGCGAGCACCATATCGACGCTGTTGCGGAACCCGAGCAAATGAGCGGATTGATCGCGCAACAGGATCATCTGCTCCAGCACGTGGATGTTCTTCTGGCCGCCTCGCCGTCGGAATGCGAGCCAGACCTTGTGCCGGGTCAGCGGGTTCAGGCAATGGTCCATCACGCGCCCGTAAGTCGCCTCGTCCGGCTTATACAGGATCAAACCGTTCGATTTGATTGAGTGATCGAGAATGTCCTGTGGCACGCCCTTTAGCTCATCGGGCGTCAGGGGCACGACGGTTTCGTCGTCGGCAATGTTCTTCTCGAAGTCGAGCTCGAGCTTGTTGAGCTGTTTTTCGAGATCGGCCAGCTTGTCGCGCTGATCCTTCGGCAGATCCATGCCGCTGAGGTGATAGTCGCGCATCGTGAAATCGAGGAGTCGCTTCTGCTCGCCTTGCAGCGCGGGCTTGGTTTCCGCATAGGCCTTGATCGCCTTGTAGAGGTCTTCGCGCTTGCCGACGTCGATGCCCCAGTTCGAAACGGCTTCGTCGGCGGCTCTCGCTTCGTCCCGCGTTTTGGCATCTGGCGACACGTTTTCCATGAAAATGAACAGGCTGGTGTCGGTGTCGAGCTTGCAGCTGAGATCGTCGAACGCTCCCATCGTGTTGTCGAAGGTGCGCGCGCCGTCGGGGATGGCGACGATCTTCGCGATCGCGTCGTCCGCGCGTTTGAGCGCATCCTTGATGCTTTGCGGAACCTCTTGGCCGGAGGCCCAGCAGGTAGCAAATACGACCGACAACAAGATGGTTATTCTGGGAGTGCGAGACATCTGATCCTTTTATTACGCGTCAAACGACGGCGGCTTGCCCATCCGGGCCGAAAGCTTCACGCGACGGTTTACCGTACCTGGATCGCGATGAACGGGCCCAGTCCAGGATTTCGGGTCTCTGGGGTTGGGAGTTGCCGGCAAATGCCACGCCGCCCACCAGTGATTCAGCGACTTACCGACTCGCCCAGGCTCGCCGTCTCGACCATATCCGCGCATTCCGCGGGTCTTGGGGTCGCCTCCCGGCGGAAGCGATAGAGCCCGACCTGCTCCCATCGGCCCCGGAGAGAAACCTTGCCAAGGCTTTCGATCTCGAGCCGGGGACCCGCACTCAGGGCAAGCGCGACGCTGTCGGTAATCAAGAGATGGGCTTCGAGCTCGTTGCACATGCCGAGCACCCGAGAGGCGGTATTGAGCGCATCTCCGTGAAAGACAAGCTGGGCTCGTACCTGGCCGACTTCGGTTGCCACGACTGGACCGGCATGAAGGGCCGCCTTGAATACAGGAACGAATCCGAATAGCTTGAGGTACTCACTGGCTCGGTGCTCGAGGCGCTCCTTGAACAGGACGAAGCAGCGCAACGCCTCGTCGGCACGGCCAGGCTTGGATCGCCAACACACAATCGCCTCGTCGCCGACATACTCGACGATCTCGCCGCCGGTCTCCAGGGCAGGTTCCGTGAGGTCGCCGAAGAAGTCGCGCAGGAAGGTGCTGTATCGGACGGAGCCAAGCATCTCGGCCAGCGGCGTTGAACCGCAGAGATCGATTAGGAGGAAAATGCGGGTCTCCTCCCTTGGGTTGCGGTAACGGCCCAACAGGAGGCTAATAAGGCGGCCAGGCCCGATCCGCCGCGACAACTCCACGAGAAACAGGATTCCGACCGCGATGAGAAACGGGATGCCGAGCGTTATCTGCCATCCCCTTGAGAAGAAGTGAGTCAGGTCCGCCTCTCCTTCGGCACGCGACCTGGTGGTGAGCCGAACAAGGATGACGATGCCGATGGCGCTCGAAACGACGATCGCTCCCATGTAGAGGAGCGCGGTTGCCCCGACGGCCGAGTACAGCGGGAGCTTCCTAAGCTGGGGAACGATATGCTGGTGGATCTGGTAGATCGCGACGATTGCAAGAGCGCACGCGAGAGCGTAGCCGGCCGCGTAGCCACGGCGTAATTCCATGCTTGGCAGCAGCCACATGATCACGCCCATGGCGATTAGCCACAGCAGCGCCATGCCTCCCAGTCGTCTTGCCTTGCGGCGATTCATCACCTTGACTATATATCAGGGTTCTGGGAATGAGGGGTAACGTCTTGGCTGTGCCGGACTTCCCCAAGGCTTTTTCCCTAGTCGGCGAGACGGCGATGATCACGGGAGGGGGAACCGGGCTGGGGCTCGGCATGGCGCGATGTCTCACTGCGGCTGGGGCAAAGGTTGTGCTCGTGGGCCGCCGCGAAATCGAGCTCCGAGCCGCCGCCGAGGAGCTTGGTCCCTCCGCAAACTGGATCGCGCACGACATCAGGGAGGTCGAAAAGGCGGGAGGGCTAGTCGAGCGAGCCGTCGAATCGGCGAAGTCGCCGATCACGATCCTGGTCAACAACGCCGGAATTCATTTGAAAAAGCTTGCCGTCGACACGTCGCCCTCAGAGTTCCTTTCTGTCCTCCAAACTCACGTGGTGGCCGCTCACGCCCTAACCGCGGCGGCGCTGCCTCCGATGATCGAACGAAGGAGCGGCAGCGTCCTGTTCGTAGCTTCGATGGCCTCCTTATTCGGTATTCCCATGGTTTCGGCCTACGCGGCCGCCAAGAGCGCCTACCTCGGAATGGTGCGGACGCTGGCCACGGAAGTATCGCCCCACGGGGTGCGGGTCAACGCGATCGCCCCTGGTTGGATCGATTCGGCTATGTCGCGTAAGGCGATGGAGAGCGATCCGGAACGGAAGCGCCGGGTGCTCGGCCGGACTCCGCTCGGTCGTTTCGGGGATGCAGAAGACGTCGGTTGGGCCGCCGTCTACCTCTGCTCGCCTGCCTCGAGCTTTATTACCGGCTCGGTGCTGCCGGTGGACGGAGGCGCAAGCATTGGATTTTGAGGGCACGCAAAGTAAAGAGGATCACTTGATGCCGGTGAGCGCTACGCCTCTGATGAACTGCTTCTGAGTGAAGAAAAACAGGACGATGACCGGGAGGACCATCAGGGTGGTCGCGGCCATAAGCTGGTTCCAAAGGGTTCCGTTATGCTGGCTCTGATAGAACTGTAGGCCGAGGGAAAGTGTGAAAGTCTTCTGGTTGATCAAATAGATCAACGGCCCAAAGAAGTCGTTCCAGGTTCCCATGAACGTGAAAAGGGCAACGATGGCGAGGGCGGGCTTGCTCAAGGGCATCACGACATCCCAGAAAATACGCCAATGCCCAGCCCCGTCGATCGTCGCGGCCTCCGTCAGCTCGAACGGTATCGTCCGGAAGAACTGCCTTAGCAGGAAGATATTGAACGCGTTTCCAAACCAGACTGGAACCCACAGGGGACGGTAGGTGCCGATCCAGTCGAGGTGACGGAACATTGCGAACAGCGGCACCATGAGGACTGGGAATGGCACCATCATGGTCGCCAAGGTGATCCAGAAGCAGACATCCCGCCCCCACCA
>CAZNUL010000006.1:65792-92590 GCA_964576205.1 uncultured Fimbriimonadaceae bacterium
AACAATGTTGCAAAAGGGATTCCCGAAACTGACTCCCGTCACCAACCGTCTAGGCCGGGCAAGGCCTTGGGGGACGAGAGCGTTCGAGAACACGGCGCCGGCCACGCAAACGATGCAGAGTAACAACGTGTTGCGTGCGTATTCGAAAAACGGGATCGCTTGCACCGCGTCGGGGAAGTTTCTAAACTGCAGAGGATGCGGAATCCATACCGGAGGCGCCCTCATGGTTTGATCGAGGGGCTTTAGAGCAGTGGAGATCAGCCACAAAAAGGGAACCAAAAACACCAGCGAGAGACCGACAAGAGCTGCATAGGTGATCCCCGTCACGATCCTGGATGACGCGCGACGGCCTTCAGACGGATTGCGGGTCATGGCGCCTCATTCACCTAGACGCCTCCGTAATAAACGTGCTTGGAGCTGAGCTTCGCGGCTCCTGCGGTCAGGAGGAGGATGCAGATCAACATGATCCACGCCATCGCGCAGGCGTAGCCCATCCGATTGAACTTGAATGCGTTATCGAACAGGTAGGTCGTGTAGAAATAGCTCGATCGTGCCGGCGCGCCACCGGGAAACATGATGTAGGGGACGGCGAACACCTGCAGGGTTCCGATCATGCCGGTGATCAGGTTGAACAAAATGATCGGCGAGATCATCGGAAGCGTGATGTGCCGCGTCTTTTGCCAAGCGCCGGCTCCGTCCAATTCCGCCGCCTCGAGGTACGATGCGGGCACTTCCTGCAAGCTGGCGAGATAAATCACCATCATGTTTCCGGAGCCCCACATGGCCATGACGGCCATGCAGGGTTTGGTCCAGGCGGGGCTGCCCAACCAGTTCGGTCCGCTGATGCCGACGTGTTCGAGGATCGAATTCAGGATGCCGTGTTCGCTGTTGAAGATCCAAAGCCAGAGGATCGCGAGGGCGACCTGCGGAACGAGCGACGGGAGAAAGAAGATTGTCCGGAAAACCGGCAATCCACGAACCTTGTTGTTAAGGAGCAGCGCAAGCCCGAGAGCCACGAGCATCCCCGTCGGGAGCGACAAGACCGCATAGATCAAAGTGTTCGCGGCGACCTTCCAGAAGACCTCGTCACCCATCAACTCCTTGTAGTTGTCGGCGCCAACCGGCATCGGCGGCTTGAGGATCGAGAAGTCGCAGAAAGAGTAATAGAGCGACGCGCCAAGCGGATAGAGGAGGAAGATGACGATACCGAGCAACCAGGGCGAGGCGAAAAGGAACCCCGCGATTCCCTCCTTCCGTCGCATCACAGTCCTTCTCGCTCCCGTCGTTTCATGCGCTCGGTGTAACGGTCGAGCTTTGGCTGTATTCTTGCCCGCACGTCGCGAAGGGCTTGGCGGGGCGTCTTCGCCATCAGACTGACTTCGTCGAAGGCATTCCCGAGCTCATCCGAGAACTCGGGCCAGATGCCCATCTTGGGCATGATGATCGCGTTCTTACTCCAAGCCAGCTTGTCGAAAAGACGGATGGCCGGATTGCCGTGGGTATTCCAAAAGTGGTCGCTTACGTGGGACAGGGGCGAGTTCTTCTCGTGCAGCAAGCAGACCTTCTCCATCTCGGGCTGGCTCTGTACAAAAGCGATGAACTGAAAGGCTTCCCTTGGATGGGGCGCCCCTCTCGGGATGCACAGGATGTCGGAGCCACAGAAGGTGACTCCCGCCAAGTCTGGACGATCCTTCGGATAGGGAAACGGATAGACGCCGAGATGGATTTCTGGACCGAACTTGTGTACGTAGATGTGGGTCCAAACTCCCTCTTCCTCCATCACCACCTGACCGGCGACGAACGGATTCTGGGGCGAGGCAACGTTACCGAAGCTGCTCTTGAAAGCTTCCGCCTCGCCGGCCCCGAACTTGCGCGAGAAGGATTGGACCCAATCGAACGCCCGGACGTTTTCGGGAGTGTCGGTCGTGATCGTCCCTTTGCCGTCCCAAAGCTTCCCGCCGAATAAGTAGCCCCAGCCCCAGTCCCAATGCCCCGGCTGCGACGGCATGAACCCCGCCCGCTCCAGGTGACCGTTCTTTTCGAGGGTCATCTTGTCCGACATTTCAGTGAGCTCTTCGATCGTCTTCGGCGGTTTGTCGGGATCGAATCCCAGCTTTTGCATCAACTCCCGGTTGCAATGAAGCGCGGACGAAGTCGGGGTGCTCGGCAGGGCCCAAATGTGCCCATCGTAATTCATCATGTTCCAGTAGCAGGGGATGTAGTCCTTCTCTGAGACCTTGAATTCCCGGCAGAACTCGTCGAGGGCAATGATCGCCCGGTCATCGGCGTAGTGGGCGATGTTGTCGCCCCAAAGCCCGGCGACGTCGGGCGGACAACCCGCCGAGACGGCAAACATCGTCTTGTTGCCGACGTCGCTGGTCGCGAGCAGGTCGACGTGGACCCTGTTTTGCGAACGATTAAAGTCGTCGACGACGGCTTGCATCCCATCGTGCTCAAAGCCCGTCCATTTCTCCCAGTAGGCGATGTGGATCGGGCCCGGCGGCTCTGTCCGGTCGGAAATCCGTTCCATTCCGAGAACGCTTACGATCACTGCGACAACGCAGGCGATCAGTAGCCAACGGGTCATGTTCAGTCCATCATATCAACTCTGCCTGAACGAGTCGGGCGAATCTGAGAAAGAGCCGGCACGCGCGGACTAATCGTTCGATTGGCGGGTACGGTGGCTTCAGTCCAGATGATCTCACCTGAAGTCAATCGTGATCGCACCGTAACATTCCGCCTCGAGATGCCAGGCGCCAAGGCCGTCGATCTCAACTTCGAAGGGGTCGATGCCGCTCCAATGACGAAGGGCGTTAATGGAGTGTGGACGATCACAACCGCGGAGCTCGCGCCGGACATATACGGCTACGGATTCGATGTCGACGGTGTGACTATTCTGGATCCGAACAACGCCCTCATCAAGCCGAATTTGATTTGGCGCAGCAACATGGTGGTTGTTCCCGGGAGCAAAGCGAAGCCTTGGGAGGTGCGAGATGTTCCTCACGGCATCGTCCACCATCACTTTTATAAGTCTGGGATCATCGGCGATCAGCGCGACTACTTCGTTTACACGCCACCGGGATACACGGCGAGAGCGAAGTATCCGGTGCTGTACCTCCTGCATGGCTACAGCGACACCGCGAATGCATGGACGGAAGTCGGTAAGGCGAACGTCATCGTGGACAATCTAATCGCGGAAGGCAAGGTCAATCCGATGCTGATCGTGATGCCGCTCGGCTATGGAATCCCCGATTTCGCTAGCCCGCACGGCCCCGGTTTTCAGCCGGCGAGGACGAAGAAGAATTACGACCTGTTTCGAAAGGCGCTGCTCGAGGAGGTGATTCCTCGGGTTGAAACGGACTACTCGATTTTGCGCCAGCCGCGCTCCCGCGCCATCGCCGGGCTATCGATGGGCGGCGCGGAGTCTCTTTACACCGGCCTCAACAACACGGACAGGTTCGCTTACATCGGAGCCTTCAGCTCTGGCGGGATCACGACCGATTTCGCGAAGATGTTCCCAGGACTTGACCCGTCGACCGCGAACGACCGCCTGAGAGAGCTTTGGATCTCGTGCGGGACCGAAGACGGTTTGATCAAGGTCAACCGCGACCTCGTCAAGTGGCTCAATGAAAGGAAAGTCAGGTTGACGGCGGTCGAGACGCCCGGGCGGCACGCTTGGATGGTTTGGCGCCGCAACCTCGCCGGCTTCGCGCAGCTCCTGTTTCGGCAATAACCTGTCGGCGCTTGCTCCAGGGCTTTGTGCTTTCTAAGCCGGCCGAACCGGTCGATTCAAGAACATGCCGCGGACCGTGGAGTCGAACAAACTACCATGAAACGCATAGGCACACGATGCCCTGCCATGAGGGCGCTGCTTGCGCTCACTCTCGGCCTTTCCGTTTCCACTACGGGTATGGCCCAGGGCGGATATGACAAAGGCGGATATGAAATCGGGGAAAGCGGGGCTAAGGCGGACGCCGGCCCTGTAAGGCTTGCAAGGATCTCGTACATCAACGGCCAGGTCTCGTGGAGGCCGACGGATTCGATGGACTGGTCAAAGGCAACCATGAACCTGCCCGTCCGGCAAGGCGCCGACGTTTGGGTGAAGGGTGGCAGCAGATGTGAGCTTCAATTCGACGATGGCAGCACAATGCGGCTCGGCGGTGGCGCGGTTGTAACCCTTCAGACGATGTACAGCGACAACCACGGCGAATTCACCGAGATCAAGCTGACCGGTGGGCTCGCGACCATGCATTTGCGAAACAAAGAGTCGATGTATCAGATCGACACGCCCCTATCGTCGGTGAAATGTATGGGCCCGGTTGAGGTTCGAGTCGGCGTAGGCAACACGGTCGAAGTCGCCTGCGAAGCCGGCGAAGCCGAAGTCGACGGCCGGCAAGGCCGGACCGTTCTTCACTCGCGGGAAAGGCTCGATATCGCCAATCCGACCTCGCCATATCGGGTGACTTCCGCTCCTGATCCGGACCAGTGGGATCACTTTAACGGTGGGCGAGATCGGATTTACAGCCACCACAACTTGCATGTTCCCCACGATATCGACCTTGTCGCGGGAGACTTGGATGATTACGGAACGTGGCACGATGATCCCAACTACGGCTACGTATGGCAGCCAACCGAATACGAACCGGGCTGGCGGCCCTACCACCACGGCCATTGGGTCTGGGTCTCACCATGGGGTTGGACCTGGGTCGGCGACGAGGATTGGGGTTGGGCGCCATACCACTACGGAACCTGGGTCGATGAACCCTATGGGTGGTGTTGGGTGCCTGGGCCGGCCGTACAATATTGGTCGCCGGCCGTCGTTGACTTTGTTGACGACGACGACTTCGTTGCGTGGGCGCCTCTGTCTCCGGCCGAGGTCATTTACCCGCCGCTGATCGACATCGGATTCCGATCGGGCAATTGGTGGTTCAACTTCTCGATCGGAGGCGCGGCTTGCTTCTTCCCGACCGGGCCCACCTTCTGCGCGCCAAGACCGTGGAACAACGTGTTCTGCAATCGCCAGGTGAATATCTTCAACACGACGAACATCACGAACGTGTTCAACAGCTCTACGGTAGCCGGGAGTCCAGTCTTCGTTCGCAACAGCCCGTTCGTACCGGTGAACGCAACCCGATTTGCGGGTATGACCTCGGCATCGAGATCGGCCTTCGTGAATGGTGGGCAGTTCCAATCGCGGCCCGCCGATCCACGCGGAACCGCATTTAGGATGGGCAGAAGCTTTGCTCGCGCACCAGGAGGTAACTCGGCTCAGATTTCTGGCCCGATCACCTTGCGGCCAAACCAGGCCTCGCTTACGCCGACCAGGACCTTCGCGCAGTCGCTTCGGCCTCCCCAGGGGATGCTGAACCGCTCGGTCGTGAGGGCGAACATGCCGCCGGCAGTAGCTAGCCACGGCGGGGCGCTGTCGCGAACTTTTGCGGCATCGACTCGGCCAGCGGCGGTCAACCGAATGCCGACGGTCGCGGCGACGGGTCCGCAACCACGCTTCAGTGCTCAGCAGAGGAGCCAGTTCACGATGAAGAACGCTCCCAGCCGATCCACCACCGGCCCGGGTGGCGTCGCGAGCCATATGCCTAAACAGAACTTCGGCGGCCCTGGCCGCGTCGCCACCCATCAAGGAGGCGCCAGGATGCCCAAATACGTTGGCTCAAGCCGAACCGTTCAGGCCCTCCATGGGCAGGGCGGACAACATAATGGCCCGGCTCGAACGGCGCAGTCCCCGCGTCCACAAGGCACGCGAAGGATGCCGGGACCGAGCGTGAATCCACGGGTATCGCGATCGCAACCGCGACCTGAGTTCCACAGCTCATCGCATGGTCGTTCGGGAGGCGGAGAAGCCCCGATGCGGCGATCGTTTAACCCGCCTCAGGAACGCTCGTTCCGCCAGCCCCAGCAGCCGCGTTCCTTCAGGGAACCTTCGATGCCCCGGATGCCTGCTCCGCAATACCACTACCGCGAACAGTCGATGCCTCAGCGAGGCGGCGGTGGAGGCGGCGGTAGCCGTGGAGGCGGCGGCGGCGGTGGTGGAGACCACGGTAGCCGCGGAGGAGGAGGCGGTGGCGGTGGTAGCCGCGGTGGAGGCGGCGGTGGAGACCACGGCCGACACCATGGCGGCGGATAATCGTTGCCGCTAGAGCAGCGCGGATAGCTGATCGGCCCGAGCCACACGGTTCGGGCCGATCTTCTTCATCACGCGGGCCGCTTAGAGCGCCAGTTCAGGTCATTATCGACGGCGGCGACTTGGCCGCCCATCCGGCTTCCTTCGAGGGTGGTCGCGTAGAGCTCTTTCCATTTCTGCGCGTCGATTCGACCCATGGACACGATCTGTACGCCAATGCGGTGGTAGTGCTTATCGAGAGGATAGGTGATGCAGTTGCGAACCTCGACCCCGCACTGAGCGACGTGGGTCAGGGTCTTGACCGTGATCGTGAGGAGCTCGCCCTTGGCGAAAGCTCTTTCGCTAACGACCGAGAACCCCGCCGGACCAATATCGATCACGGTGCATAGCTCCTCGCAAACCTCGGCGACGAACCCGGAAACGAAGAAGCGCGGCTGGCCGCGAGATTCCTGGAAGGTCATTCCCCCTCGAATTTCGCAAGTCATCTCGACCGAGTATCCGCTGAAACGCTTCTTGGAGAAGAGCGGCCCCGGATCGACCCCGTGAACTTCGGTGATCGTTGCCCGAAGAAATGCGTCGTTCCCGTTGCCATAGACTTGAAACGAGAAGGTGTCTCCGGGCTCCATCCGGCTGTCCGTGCAAGTGTAAACCGTGATGGTTCGCGGAGTGATGTGCTTTACCCAGCCGTTAAAAAACTTGGCGTCTAGCACGCGCTGGAAGGTTGTACGAGCATTGTTGAGCGAAAACAAATCCGGCACGATCTACTCTCCCACGAGAAAGACCCGTTCGGCCTAGGCCACCAATCTCACGTTGAGATCGAGTCCACTACCACTTAATGGGGTTATCGGCTTCGAACTGTCGATACCGTACCTGTTGCGATTTCCAGATTTAAGAAGTTCGGTCTCACCGACGTCTGCTTAGGTTTTTCGTCATCACTGGGTGGGGGGTCCTATAGAGTGATGACGAGACCGGCTTGGCGCCAGGTGCAATGAGACTCACCTACGATGAGCGCCTCACCCTCGGTGCGAACGAATCCGCCAAGATCTCTTCGATCGCTCCTCGATTGGTATCGGGACGATAGAAGGCATCAAGAAGCCGGCCGTGCGGCAAGTCGTCGATCCTCTCGTTCATGATCCGCATGACCTTGGCATTGATCTCGATCGCTTTCGAAGCCGGCATCCGCTCCGGGTTGATGTCGAAAGTGAAGTACTCGTTGTAGCCGATCATCTTGAGCGCGTAAAGCAGGGCTTCCGTGTCTTGCCAGTTGACCACGCCCACATTGAGATCCTGATCGTAGTTGCCGAGGGGCTGGCTGTTCCAGTGAGTGTGGGCAAGCCGGGCCTCGCGAGCGACTCGCAGGTAGGCGTAGGGAAGGTTCTCGTAGCCCATCATGATGTGGCCGACTTCCGGCTGGAAGCCGATCAGAGCATGCCCCTCGTCGATGAGCTTTCGATTGATCGGGTTCTTGAGGCGCTTTTCGACGTCGTGCGCGAAGACCAGGCCATCGCCGGTTGTACGGTAGATGTTGTTTGGCGCCGGCTCGTACGGCTTGGACTCGAACGTGATCCTGATGCCTGGAACTTCGTCCATGCATTCGGCCAGACATCCCTCAAACCAGTCCCACATGTCGTAAAACACGGTGCCCAGCTGATAGAGAAAACCGTCGATGCCCGGCCAGAGCCCCATCGAGTTGCACCCCGCCTCCTTGACAAGCTTCAGTGCGCCGATGATCTTCCGTTGCGCGGCTTCGCGAACTTTCTTGTCGGGATGGGACAGGGTGCCGAATTCGTGCTGAGGCTCACGAAAACTGTCTGGGCCGCAGGCGATGAGCTTGATGCCCGCCTCACTTTCGAGCCGCTTGTAGAGGTGCAAGTTCTCCTCATTAACCTCTGAAGGGTAATGAGCTTCGATGCCTCTAATGCCGAACTTGGCCATACCGGCCGCGTAGTCGATCCGTTCCGGGACCGACATGTCAGGCACATAGGGGTCGTGGAACCGGCCCCCACCAGGCGCGAAGTACCAGATGCCGACGGAGAGCTTAAGGTCGAGCGAAAAGCTCTCGAGATGTTTGACGAGTTCTTCAGGGGTCCGCCGGACCGCCTGGTATCGGATGTCGGGAAGCTGGTAACTCACCTGCAAACGTTACTCGAAACGGAGTCAAGGCTGGGCCGTCGCTGGAGCTGCTCGCTTCTAACCGCTCCAGGCCCGCTCGGTTTCTACGCCTTATCGCGCTTGGGCTTGCGAATCGATTGAACCCATGGGGTCATTTCGATCACTCAACAGCGGAGGCTAACCATGAAAGGTTTCGCAATTCTGGCGGCAGCGGCTGCCCTGATTCTCGCTGGATGCGGCTCGAGTGAGCCGTCGAAGACAACCACGAAGATGCCACCTTCCCCGACCGGGGCGACCGTCGGCGACTATGAGCTTGGCACGCCGATATCGTCTGGCAACGTCACCATCGTTCCGATCATGTACAAGACCCTGCCCAGTCAGAAGGGTGACGAGATCACCCTTGCCGAAGCGAAGAAGCTCGGCCTGGTCGAGATCATCGAGATTCCTGGCGCCCAACAGGTCAATCGGCTTCAGGTCCACAACAAGTCCGACCGGCCCCTTCTCCTGATCGGAGGCGAGCTGCTTCTGGGTGGAAAGCAGGACCGGATCGTCGCTCACGACGTCATCATCCCGCCCGGAGCGACCCAGGAGGTCGACGTCGACTGCGTCGAGCACGGGCGCTGGGAAGGCGCATCCGAGCACTTTGATTACTCGAGTGAAATTGTGCCAAGCAAGGTGCGGGACGCGGCCGCCTACAAGGACCAAGGCACGGTGTGGAGCGACGTTGGAGGCTATAACGCCTCCGCGGGTGTGACCCTCAGTGGGACCGGCACACTGCGAGGTGGCCTGAATTCTCCAGACGTCGAACAGCGCGTGCTCGCCGATCTGCCAACGCTCTCCAAGGGGCTGGCGGGAGATGGACGTATCATCGGTGTCATTTACGTCCTGAACGGGGAGATCAAGAGCATGGATCTGTTCGGTAATCCGAAGACATTCCAGGCGACCCTGGATAGTCTGCTGCATGGCTATCTCGCCGAGGGCGCCGTAGAGAAAACGGGCACCGGGAAAACGGCATCAGCCGAGGACTACAAGAGTTTTCTGGAGAACTCGATAAACGCCAGGAAGCGACAGGGAGGCGCCGGTGTTTACACCCTGCAAGGCGACGGCGTGGTCGGAAATGGCGCGATGATGCCGTCTTCTGCCGCAGGGCAAAGCGCACCGACTCCGATGATCCACGAGAGCTTCTCCAAGAGCGACCGCTAGGCCAGATTCCCGAATCGTTTAGGCTCACTTCGTTCGTCTCTAGCTTCGATTAGGCCGGACCCCCTTGTGCACTTTGGGCCCGGTTTCTTGTACGAGCTGGAGCGAACCAAGTGAGACCAGATAACCTTTTCGACAACCAACAAGCGACGATCAAAGTCGTCGGAGTCGGTGGCGCTGGCGGAAACGCGGTCGCCCGGATGATCGAAGCCGGCCTCGGCGGCATCAAATTCATCGTCGCAAACACGGACGCCCAAGCCTTGTCCCAGGTACAGGGTGCGCAGCGGCTCCAGATCGGGGAGGGTTTAACCCGAGGGCTCGGAGCCGGCGGCGATCCCTCGATCGGCGAAGGCGCGGCGAAGGAGAGCGAGCAATCGATCGCGGCTCAGCTCCAGGGCGTCGACATGCTCTTCATTACGGCCGGCATGGGAGGCGGCACCGGAACCGGAGCCGCACCGGTCATCGCCGACCTCGCCCGACGGATGGGAATCCTCACCGTCGGCGTGGTTACCAAGCCATTTCTCTTCGAGGGTCCGAGGAGGCGCATCCTCGCCGAAGCTGGGGCGGCAAGGCTGAAAGCGGCGGTCGACACGCTGATCACGGTTCCCAACAACCGGCTCGTCGACGTTGTCGACAAGCGCGCGAGCATGGCCGAGGCTTTCTCGGCGGCGGACGATGTGCTTCGCCAAGGCGTGCAGGGCATCAGCGAGATCATCCTCTTGCCCGGCATGATCAACGTCGACTTCGCGGACGTTCGAACGGTGATGTCCAACGCGGGTGTGGCCCTGATGGGGCTAGGCAAAGGATCAGGCGAGAACCGCGCCCGGCTCGCCGCTCAAAACGCGGCGACCAGCCCCCTGCTCGAGACAAGCATCAATGGAGCCAAGCGGATGCTGGTCAACATCACCGCCGGCAGCGACTTCAGCATCGGCGAGGCTCATGAGGCAATGGAGTACCTCATCCAGTTCGCGGACATCGACGAGGCTGAGATCATCATGGGCCACGTTACGCGCGAACTTCCGGACGGCGAAGTCGCGATCACCATCCTCGCGGCGGGAATGGATCCGATCGACGCCGAGCCTCTGGTCCAAAACACGGAGATCTTCTACACGCCTCGGAGCGCGCCTGCGCCGAGAGCCCCTTCGCGTGTCCATGAGGCCTCGCAGGGGTTGACCCAATCGCCGCCGGCGGCAACCCTTCCGCCTCCGATCCAGCTTGACGACATCGATCTCGACCTTCCCGCATTTCTGCGCCGGCAGAGGGAAGGAGAGTAACGACTTAAAGTCCGACCCCCCAAAAACAACGAGTCCCGGCGAAGTTCGGGAGAAAACTGGTCCACTGTTGCCCCGTCCGAAAACCGGCGGGGCATTTTTTTCAAATGAGAGCTCGTCGTAATGCCACGCCCTGGTATCCAGGCATCTGGCTCCGCCACGATTCCCCGGAGCGCCGCATTCTCCGCCTCCAACTCAGGCAGACGCCTCAGATCGTCCGTCTGCAGCCCGTTGTACTTACGGCGCCAGATGTAGAAGGTTTGGATGCCAATGCCGTGACGCTTGCAAAGCTCCACGTGGCTCGTCTGCCCGGTTTCCGCTTCCCGAAGGATCTTCACGATCTGATCCTCGGTGTGCTTCGATTTCTTCATTTTGGTCTCCTCGAAAGACGGGAGACTCTGCGGGTTCAGACGCTTACCCATTTCAGGGGGGCAGACCAGTGTCGCAGCCTTCCTCAGCAAGACTCGGTAATAACCGGGCCTCAGTTCCGAGCGGTGACGCTCCCGGAAGGCGTAAGAACCGCATCGCCCAGCCAGGTAAGCCCTTGCAGAACGGTTACATCGAGAGCTTCTTCGGAAAGCTTCCGAAACGAACTGCGGTTCTGAAACTTCAGTCTGCGCTGGAGGATTGCCAGGGCGACTACAACGACCAGCCACCTCGCCTTGGACTCGGCATGACCCCGCTAGATTCCCGGAGGTTTG
This sequence comes from uncultured Fimbriimonadaceae bacterium, assembly GCA_964576205.1. Classification (GTDB taxonomy): domain Bacteria; phylum Armatimonadota; class Fimbriimonadia; order Fimbriimonadales; family Fimbriimonadaceae; genus JAEVZK01. The sequence continues at coordinate 77,216 of CAZNUL010000006.1, forward strand.
CTCACGCAAAACAACCAAAGAGAATCGGGAGGCGATCTAGGGGTCCAGGGTGGGCCAGAAATAAGGGGCCGGTCAAAGCAGGCCACGGGTATCCTCGGCGAAAGCCCGACAAAACTGGGAATACGAGCCCGCCTGAATGGAAGGATTGCTATCACCGAAGAAACCTTGGCTTGAGCTTTTGCCTGGCGAGACCCCAAACTCAAAGGCAGAAGGGGTTGTGGCATGATCTCTGACGGACCTTGGGTTCACTTGCAATCTCGGAACATTTTTTCGATCTTCATTTACTGCACCGCGCTAACTATCTTGAGTTGGCCGGCAAACACCAAGGGCATCAGTCAACCAAATCGCAAATCCAAAGCTCAGACAAGCCCCGCTAGGGAGATTGGGCAGTGATTGCCGTGGCGAGGAGGACATCAATGGAAGCCACTTTGACTTTACTAGTGTGCCTAGTGGGTTGTTCGACACCGTTAACAAAAGCAGCGTTACCGGCTTCGAATAGCAAACTTGGTGAGCTTCACCTTTCCGCTGCAGGCGTGCAAGCGCATCAGGCACTCATCCCGGTAAGGATAAATGGTAAAGGTCCGTTTCTCTTCGTGCTGGACACTGGAAATGTGGCTTATCCTGCCCTTCTCACACCAGCAGTCGCTAAACGTCTTGGCATTGACGACTCTAAAGCTAGGGCTACATACAGCCAATCAACTCTGGGCCTCAATGCTACTCTAAGGCCCATAGTGGTCAAATCACTAACTGTTGGAAATCTGTCGGAAGGACCGATCGCTGCGGCTGTTTCCCCTGGGCTTGAACAGCAACGGCAGCGTTCAAGATTGCCAATCGACGGGAATCTTGGCTATCAGTTCTTGAAGCAATATGTTCTACGCCTAAACCTTCGAAGGTTAACTGCTGAATTGACGAATAAACCGGTGGCGGATCACTGGACTTCTTTGCGGGTGGATAAGCACACTGGCTTTTTACTTGTAACTTGCGGGGCTAACGGGCAACCCGTCAACCTCATGTTGGACACCGGTGCAGCGACGACATTGCTGACTGCGGCTGCCGCTACTAGCCTGCACATTTCCCTAGGGCCACAAGTCCCGCTTAACGGGGTGCTTACTGGCCACAGCAGATTGGGGTTACTCAAGACCTTTGTTGCAGGTAATCAAGAACGCAAATATATGCCGGTGGTTATCTCAGATGCTTTTAACGTCAGCGGAGATGATGGCAGGAGAGTAGATGGCATTCTGGGGCTTGACTTTCTGGCAGCTTTCGAGGTCACGATAGACTTTCCACGGATGCGGTTTTGCCTCACTAACCTCAGCTAGCTTGATGCTACTGAGAATGCCGCGCTTATCTCGGTCTGCCACCTCGCCGAGGCGGCCAGCCGGGGGGATAGTCGGGCAGGCCGCCACCTCCTCTGCGAGGAACTCCGCCGAGTCGCGTGCCAGGATTCACCTTCCCGGGCTCCTCAGAGCTCGCGACTACGGCAGAACCGAACTCGCCGATCATATTCATGCCACCAACGATACTTCCACCCCAGTTCGACGTTCGGCACATATCTAGACACTCGCCGAGATTGTAAGATGGATTGTTGGCTTTATTGCGATTGCAGCATGATGTGCAGGTACCATAGCTAAACACCACGATCGATTCGCCGGTCACGGCCTCTGACCAGCAGTCTTCTGGCGGAGGCGATCCAGTCGTCATTTCGCAGGGAGATTTTGGATACACGGGATGGGGGGTGACGATCCCTCCCCCACGAGGTGGTGCAAAGACTACACCACCCGGCCCGGGCGTCGGTTTTGGCTTATTACATTTGTTGTAATACTGGCTTGCAAGTGAGTGACAGGTTAGTTCACATCCAGTTATTCCGCCAGGTCCTACCAGGATAGGCGGGAGAATCGAAATCGGAGGTTGTTCGAATCCCGGAATACTGTAGCATGCGCAGCAATAGTCGTAAATGTACGCATTCCAAGCGTCACTACAAGCAACAGGGAATCTCGGACGGGGCCCGGGGCCACCTGGTCTGCAGGGTCTACCAGTATCGGTTGGAGGTCGTGTAGCGATTATGCCCAGTACTGGCGCAGGAACGTGTCCCGTCTAGTCCGACCAGGTTGTTGGATTTGGCAGGGCATACTGGTAGGCTGACGAGTTTGGCCATAACAAATCCACCGCAACCCAGCGGGCTCGACTAGCTGACAAGTGGCGCGCCCTAACGTAATAGTTTGTTTCAACCTGGAGCGAAGGCCGATAACCCAACGCCCCGTTCCATCCAAAGGCAGAGTTAGATGGCAGATTGCCGAGCCCATATGGCGAATAAGCGGCATTCTGCGAGATCATTCCATCGGTGGCAATCAAGACAGATCCCAGCGCATCCGTTAGGTAGTCGATGCTAGGGCCCCCAACGACCCGTTCACCGAGGATCTCAGCGTCGACGGCATAATAGTTGGAAGTTCCCACAGTTTAGCTCCTCGCCTGCAAGTAGTCGCTCCTATCCCAGACGAGGACGGTAGTGACGGCTCCCTGGATCTCCTGGCGCTTCAAGTTGTCACCCGAGTAGGTATATCTCGCAAAGGCCGACATTTGTTAGTTCCTGCCAAAGAGCCACATCCGCACTTGGGTAATGGGCCCACCATCAAGTCGGCGCCAGACGACTACGAGCGACCAGCCTGGGTCCGGAATTGTGCTGGCGAATGAAGAACCAACCCCATGCCCGGGCAATCGCGCCCCGGATAGGGTCACCTCAGAGTCCCCGCGACGCCATACAACAATTCTGGAAGTCTGGGTAATCAACCGGAATCCCCTTGCCTTCAGTTCAGTGTCCAGCGTCCCTTCTGTTGTTGCCGCGGGCTGTTTCCAACCATATGCAGAAAATTCATACGGTTCTACAACGTCGCCAAGTCTTGCAGTTGACATCAGGCCCGATTGCACAACAGGCTTACCAAGAAGTACATGAACGCCGAGCGGTTTGGTCGGGACCACAGCTAGAGCCAGACTGAGCCCGGCTAAGGTTACAATCGCTGCGGTGGGCCACCGCCAAGATCGAAGTGCTCTCCGCCGCATCTAGTTCACCGACCTCGTTCCTCCAAACTCGCAGGACAGTGCCGCTGGGGGTGGGAGCCATGGTTCTGGCTTTGGCATACCTAGGAATGGGCGAAGGCAGTTCAATAAGCACAAAATGTTTGCTCCTAAGCCGCCAGGACCCGACACACCTTGTGTTTCGTTAACATCGGTGCCGCTTGTATCGTACTTGTGTCGTGCGTTGCAACAGTGCAAGAGTTCATGCAGATATGCCGAATCGAGGTTACCCGCCACTCGGTTCTTGCCAACCAGGGCTACCTGGTGGTATGAGGCCAGGTTCCCATTTGGTACTCCATGCATCCAGAAGCTATTCCCGACGCGGAACAGGCGCAATGGGAATTGCGCCGGAAAACCCGTTGATATAGGCCACTATACGCAAAGTAGCGGCGTCGAACAGGATCGTCGCGTACGTTTCCGTTTGAACTTCGTCGGAAGCATCGGTGAACGTACGGACCAACCGCCACCTTGCCATCGCCGGCTTTTCTCCCCCGACGAGTGTGACGGAAACCGTAGTCGGCCCGGCTGGCCGAAGAAACCTTGGGCTGCAGCCCGACACGTCGAGCACGCTCGACGTGCGACGCGTCGTCCAGTCAAACGCGGACACTACCGACCGGTCACGAATGAAGGTCTTTCGAGCCTTGGACAAGACGACTAGCTTGCAGTCTGGATACCATGGTTCCGACCTTAGAAACCATGACAAGGTCTTCTGCTTTTCCGTCGGCAAGACTGAATCCGAAAAGGTTGCTGGCGGTAATACCTTGCCGAAATGGTGAAGGTGAACTTCACTTCCTGGCATCCAGGCCGCCAATACGACGTCACTGGAGCCTTCGTTCAGGTCGGCACCTGGCAGGTCTTTCACGAATAGGGCCTGCAGCGTGCCGTCCGGAGTCCAGTAAAACCCCATCGGATTGTGGTTCTGGCACGCCACCTCTACCGGGCCGACCTTGCCGGCGATGCAATAGACGCGAATTGGCGATCCAGATACGAGCGCAGCCACATAGCGCCCATCTGAGCTCGCATCGAACCACACGATATGGGCCTTCGAAGTGTCGACGTCGACTAAGGTGTCAGAGCGACCGCTCCGCACAACCTGCAGTAACTCGTGAGAACCGGCTCGCTTAACGCCGCAAAAGTCAATGTCGTTGGCATCAGATTGGGGAACAAGAACGGGGATCATTGACAACCTGCGGTGTTTGGGGGAGAAAACTGGTCCACTGTTGCCCCGTCCGAAAACCGGCGGGGCTTTTTATTAAATGAGAGCTCGTCGCAATGCTACGCCCTGGTATCCAGGCATCTGGCTCCCAGGGCATTGTGCGATCTACTTCTTAAGGGCGATCGCCTTGATCGGCATCACGGCCGAAGCCGCGTTCGCAACGAATTTAGCCGGGTCGGCCTTGAAGGCCTTCAGGCAGTTGCCGCAGCACAAGAAATACCTCGTGCCGCCGTAGTCGGCGAACGAACCTGCGGACTGCGAGTCGACCGCCTTGCTCTGCACTGGGCAGAAGTAGGCGACTGACTTTACATCCTTGATAAAGCTGGAGGGGGTAGCATCGAAAGCCTTCTTCTCTTCCGCGGAGGCGAAGAAATATCGGATCGACCGGTAGTCGCTGAACGCCGGGGACTTCTCACCGTTGATGCGCAATTGAGAGACGGGATCGTATTCAAACGTTCCAACCGTCTTCTTGTTCTTGATGGCTTCGACGACGAGCGGAGCGGGATCCTTGAGAACCTTGTTTCCGCATCCCGCGCAACACGTTCCAAAAATAACTCCGCCGTACTCAACGAGGAGAGCCGGCTCGACGATCTTTTCGAGTGTGGCCGGACAATAAAGTGGTGGCGTGGGCCCGCTAAAGCCCAGAACTAGGGCAGCCATGGCGGCGATAGGCATTGTTGATCCTCCGATTAATCTCGCGACAGGAGCTCGTGACTCCAGTATATTTCGCGACTCGGGTTGGGCTCCCGGCGACAAGTACCCGTCGGGCCGATCCGCTAACTTAAACAACGCCGCGGCTCACGGTTTGGTTGCGCGGCCCGACGCCTCGATTCTCTTGGATTCCAGATCGCGGGCCTTGCCCCTGGCGCCCGACGGGGCGATCGGCAACTCGCGGAACACCTGTTTATACTGGGACGTGCTCTTCAGTCTCGCCGTCGCCATGCTCCAAGCTCAATCATTCAGTGGGTCCAAATCCCTCGACCAGGCGGTCGATGCCGCCATCCGCCGCGGCGAGTTGCCCGGAGCCGTGCTGATCGTCGGCCACAACGGACGCGTTGTGCACCGCAAGGCATATGGCCAACGGGCGGTCGTCCCCCAGGCTGAGCCGATGACGGTTGACACGATCTTCGACTGCGCCTCGCTCACCAAGGTCGTGGCGACGACATCTTGCCTGATGAAACTCTATGAGCAGGGCAAATTCAGGCTCAATGATCGAGTCGCCCAGTACATTCCGGAGTTCCAGGGCGGAAACAGCGATATCACGATCCGGAACCTGATGACCCACTTTTCCGGCCTTAAACCGGACATTCCGTTGACCCCGACATGGTCAAGCTATGACTCGGGTATCCACCTGGCTTGCACGTTCGCACCGGCCGGCCCGCCCGGACGCGAGCACGTTTACAGCGACATCAATTTCATCTTGCTCGGCGAGATCGTCCACCGGCTTAGTGGACAGACTCTCGCCGACTACGCCCGCGAGCACGTCTTCCAGCCACTAAGGATGAAGGAGACTTCCTATCTGCCTTCCCCAGGCTTGATCCCGAGGATCGCCCCGACCGAAGTCCTGGCCGAGGATCACTTGCCTTTACGAGGCGTGGTTCATGACCCCACGACCCGCGCGATGGGAGGCGTTGCCGGTCACGCGGGAGTCTTCTCGACCGCCGACGATCTCGCTCGCTTTGCCCAGATGATGCTAAACCGGGGGCAGATCGACGGAAAGAGGATCTTCAGTTCCGAAACCGTCGACAAGTTCACCGAGCCGCAGACGCCCGTCGACCAGCCGATTCTCCGGGGACTTGGCTGGGACATCGATTCGCCCTATTCGAGCAATCGTGGCGAACTGTTCCCAATCGGCTCCTACGGGCATACCGGCTTCACCGGGACGTCGATCTGGATCGATCCCGGCAGCCAGACTTATGTGATCCTCCTCGCGAACAGCGTCCATCCCGGCCCGAGGCCATCCCTCATCCCTTTGCGCTCAAAGGTTGCAACGATCGCGGCGGCCGCGGTCGGCATCACGGCCAGGAGGGTGATCGTAACCGGCTACAACGAGACCATAACGAACCGGGGTCGTCGTGCCTTTGAACACCAAGGCTCGGCGATGACCGGTTTGGATGTGCTCGAAGCCGAAGGCTTCGGGAGACTCAAAGGCAAACGGATAGGGCTGATCACAAATCCGACCGGATTGGACAAGGCCGGCCGGCGAAACGTCGACGCGATGCGCCAGGCCGGGGTGAACGTGGTCGCCCTCTTCTCGCCCGAGCACGGTTGGGCGGGAGCGGTCGACCACCCAGGAATTGGCGATACCACCGACGCCGCCACTGGGATCAGGGTTTACAGTCTTTTCGGCGACACTTTCCGTCCGACCGCGGAAATGCTGAAGGGAATCGAAGCCCTTGTCTACGACATCCAGGATGTCGGCGTCCGGTTTTACACCTACGAGACGACCATGGCCTACTCGATGGAGGAGGCCGCCCGGGCAGGCATTGACTTCTACGTACTGGACCGGCCGAACCCGATCACGGGAGTGCGTGTCGAGGGTCCGCCGCTTGATCCTGGAAACCGCTCGTTCGTCGGCTATTTTGCAGGGATGCCCGTGCGGCATGGCATGACGATGGGCGAATTGGCCAGGATGGAGAATGCCGAGAATCATCTCGGCGCGAAGCTGACGGTCGTTCAGATGAAGGACTGGGACCGAGGAGACTGGTTCGATAGCACGAATCTGCCTTGGACGAATCCTTCGCCAAACATGCGGAGCCTTGCGGCCGCCACCCTCTATCCTGGCCTGTGCCTCATGGAGTTTCCCGCTAACTTTTCGGTTGGGCGCGGGACTGATTCGCCCTTCGAGCAAGTAGGCGCCGATTTCGTTTCCGGTCCCGAGCTTGCCGCCTATCTCAACCGGCGACAGATTCCCGGGATACGGTTCTATCCGACGCGATTTACGCCGGCCGAGTCTCGCTTTGCAGGTAAGCCGATCGACGGAATCCGCATCGAGATCGCAGATCGGGATCGCCTAGATGCGACCAGACTTGGGCTCGAGCTATGTTGCGCAATCCAGAAACTCTATCCGGGAAAGATCGATTTCTCGCGCGGCGCCCGCCTGATCGGGAGCAACGATGTGATCAAGCGGATCGCGGCCGGCCAGGACCCCGAGGAGATCGAGGATAGCTACCGCGACACCGTCGAGGCGTTTGTGAGGCTTCGGGAGAAGTACCTGCTGTACCGGTAGGCCCGCGGCCGGGTCCGCCCCAAAGCTCGGGTTATTTGTTCGGCCGTCGCCGACCAAGCAGAGCCAGCATTCCAAGCCCGAGCGCCGTCATCGAGGCCGGCTCCGGTACCGGCGCCCGGTTATAACCGATGACATCCAGCAGCCTGAGCTCGTCTCCCGGGTTGATCGTGATCCCGCTGTTGATCGACCAATCCTGAGTCTTCGAAGGATGGTGAGGAGCCCAGTCGCCCCAGTCGCCGCTCGTCCTTCCGAACTGATTGTATTCGTCGATATCGGTTGTCGTATCGATCGAAAAGTACGCGTGGGCCGACGTATCGCCCGAAAAGCTGCGGTTGCCGGCGCCGTCGTACCGGAAGAGATCGGGAACGAAGGCCAAGGTTCCGCTCGCCCCGGAGGGAGTCCCGAGAACCTCGTCGATCTCGTGCGCGGCCGCCGAGAACAAGTCGTATCTTCCGGCAATGGGTGAGTTGTGGTCGTAGAAGCAGATACCGGTGTTTAACGAGACGATGCCGTCGTAATTGCTGGTTGCGCCGACGGTGAGGAAACCCGGTGTATTGAGGCCGAGGGCGCGGCCGTTCGCGGAGGTGTAGGCGATGGTCCCGAAGACGTTCGTGCCGAGATGGCTGATGGCGGTGAAATCGTCGGGCGAGCTTGCATCCAGATCGAGAGCGGTGATGGCGATGGAGGCGTTGTTGTAGTAGTAGCCCCACTGGCTGGAACCGAGTCCACCGCCCTCCTGGAAGTAGATCTTGACCGTGATGGGGTCGGCGAATGTCGCCTGATAGAGCGAGATCACCGAATTGATACTGCTCTCGATTGCCGCCGAGTTGGCGTCGCCCGTGATGCTCGAATCGAAAACCGGATTAATCACGAGACCAAGGGCGGGGGTTGCCCCAAGGACCGCCGCCAACGTAAGTACCGAAACCCCGACGAATCGCCCCGAAATCCTCATAAACCCCTCACAAAAACCTACGGCCGGTCCAGCCGAATCAGGCGCGGCCTACCCGCAACGTTCGGGAAGCGCCAGCCTTCCTCCACTATACACGGCTCTGTCGCGCCCCGGGTTTGACCGGCTCACGCTTGGCGAGATCGAATTTGTCGCCGGAGGACAGGAGCAAGTACATCTTGCCGTCGTGTTCCTTGTTGTCGTAGACAAGGACTTTACTTTTGCCGATCACTTCGAATTCGCTACCGTGCACGACGATCGCGGTCGATTCGTCGATTCCGATGCCGAGGAGTTCGGGGTGCGCCTTGATGACACCGACTAGGTCGTTTTCCCGGTGGCGCGTGATGACGTGCTGGTCGATCGCGCAGTTTGTGAGGAGGCCGAACCCGGTTAGGTGGTCGGGCGACTCCATGATCCGATTGTCGCCGTCCGGATTGCCGGGCGTTCCGGCCGCTCCTCTGACCAGAAACGAGCCCTGAATCGTGGCGCCGGCCGAGCTGCCGCCGACAACTCCGCCCCGGTCGAGCACGACCTTGATCTCAGCCAGCGTACGAGTGCCCAAATAAGCGTCGGCTAGCCGCCATTGCCTTCCTCCGTCGAGCCAAACTCCGGTCGCTGCTGTGAGGGGCTTTACGAAGTCCGCCGAATCGGCGGTCTTGCGATCGCGCGTGTTAACGACATCCGCCCCCGCGACTCCCTTGCTCCATCGCTGCCGTATCCGGTCGACGTTGAATTGCCCGTCGGCGCTGGCCGTCGGGATGATGACCAGGTGCGCGCTCGCGCCGCCGGCCAGTTCCTTGAACTTGGAGTCGATGACCGTGCCGGTGACGCCGCCTCCAACGATCACGAGGTAGCCCTTGAACGGGCCGACGCAGGGTTTCGGCGTCTGCAGGGTGACGGCGGTGATTGCGATGAGCGAGAGCATGTGCTTTATGATACGGGCTCCATCCCCTCATCTTGTGGCGATGGTTCGTGCGCCAGAGGAGGAGGGGGACAAAGGTGGTGGCGGTTCCGGAAGCCCTAGAGATCAGCTCGATCGCTTGATCAGACGGTGCTGGTGGGCCCAGGTAGATTCGAACTACCGACCTCACCCTTATCAGGGGTGCGCTCTAACCAACTGAGCTATGAGCCCGCAAGCGGAGGTATAGGATACCTTTTGATGTTATCGCGTGTTTTCTAGTGCTGCGGCCCGATTAGAGCCGCAAGCTGCTTTTGAATTTCAGGTGCACTTGGCACGTCGCCGGGATAGAGCCGGCACGATGCCTCCGCGCTAGTCGGTACGGCATGTCCGAACAAGTCCTTTCCATTTTCAAGCACGGAGCCACTTCCGTTCTGCTCGCCCCGACTACGACCTACTTTCTTTCGCCGCAGCAACCAGCGCTACGAAGTAGCTCGCGTTGCGGGTCAAATCCTGATAGTCGCGTGGGCGATAGCTGCCGATCCGGTTGAAGCGATCTAGGAATCGCTCGGCTGCCAGCTTGCCATCGCTTCGCCCCAATCCTGTTGATTGCGGTGTGAAGAACGGACAGTCTAAGTACACTCCAACGGTAAATGTCCTGCCCGAGATCGTTTCAAGCGTCTCACCCTTCAGACTTCGCGCTAGATCGATCATCGCATCGTAGGTCATAGCTTCGACCGGATTGTAGTTCACTTCTGGCCGCCCGCGGGCTAATTGCGTCTACTACAGCCCGCCAGATCCCATTAATCGCTTAGTCGCATGGAGCATCGCCCAGGTACCACGGCACGTTGATGACCACGATGTTTGGGTCTCCCCGGAAGAGCAGGGCTGCCTTCAGACCGGCGGCCCGCTGGTTGTGAAGGAAGTGCTGCCACCACTTGGTCTCAACCAATTCCGGGATGATGACCGCAATCTGGCGGCCAGGGTGGTCGAGCTCCAGCTGATGAATGAGGTCGATCAGCGGCGTGAACAACCGGCGATAGTGAGAGACGACGAGCACGAGCTTGGGCGGAGTCCGCCAAGTCTTCTCGATGGGCCTCTCGACATAGCGCTCCCAATCACGGCGAAGGGAGTAGGTCTCCTCCTCGGTGACTCCCACATGCACTGCGATCACGTCCGGGGAGAGCCTCATGGCAAACAGCACGGCCTTCTCGGTAATCGAATTCCAGCTCTTGACCGGAACCAACACAAGTGGCGGCTGCTGTTCATTGTCAATGCTGATCGGCCTCTTGCAGGCAATCTCTTGAGAAACGTGAGTGTAATGACGGTTCACCGCGAGGAAAACGGTTACGAACCCCGGAACGAGAAGGAGGGTGATCCATGCGCCTTCGGCAAACTTCGCGGCAAGAACGACGGTGAGGGCGACTCCGGTGGATATCGCGCCGATTCCATTGATCATCATCGAGGTTCGGGCCTTCGCTCCGCCAACGCGCCTCCAGTGGACAACCATTCCGGCCTGGGACATCGTGAATGCAAGGAATGCCCCAACGGCAAACAGCGGGATGAGGCGATCGGTAACGCCTCCAAAAATGACCAGGAGAGCCCCAGACAATAGGCTCAGGACGATGATGCCGAGAGAAAACACGAGCCGTCTTCCACGTTGGGAAAACGCCCGGGGCAGGAATTCGTCCTTGGCTAGCAATCGGCATAACCTTGGAAAGTCGGCGAAGCCGGTATTCGCCGAAAGGGCGAGCACAGCCAGGACGCTGGCGATGGTTACGTAGTAGAACCAGCCTCGGCCGGCAACGGCCGCGACTAGCTGCGAGACCACGCTCTGGTAGCTGGCCAGATCGGGATCAGTCGCCCCGATGTGATATGCCTGGCATAGGTATGCAATGCCGGCAAGCATGACTCCCAAAATGGCGACGATCCAAGTGAGGGTCCCGATCGCGTATTTCACGGTCGGTCGTGCAAAAGCGCCGACACCGTTGCTGACCGCCTCGACGCCGGTCATCGCCGTACAGCCACTGGCGAACGACTTGACCAGGAGCCACAAGCTCGCGGTCGCGAGCCCTGGCGGGAACGTTGCCGGATTTTCGACTGCCGACGGGTGACCTCCGGCTGCGATCGACCGGCAGACTCCCAGCAGGATCGCGCCGCCGAGGGATACGACAAAGACGTAGGTCGGGATGGCGAACGCAAGGCCGGACTCGCGGACGCCCCGAAGGTTGACGAGCGCCACCAGAATCAAAATGCCAAGGCACAAGGCAACCATGTGCGGGTGCAGCGAAGGAACCGCGGAGACGAGAGCGCCTACGCCGGCAGAGATTCCGACCGCTACCGTGAGCACGTAATCCACGAGCAAAGCCGAAGCGGCAAAGAGTCCGGCGTTTACGCCGAGATTCTCCCGGGCGACCGTATAGGATCCCCCTCCGTTCGGGTAGGCAGAGATCGTTTGACGATAGGAGAAGTACAAGATGGCTAGAATCGCCAGGATCACAAGGACGATCGGGCCGAAATAGCTCAGGCCGGCCGCGCCAACTGGGATAAGAATCGTGAGGGCCGCTTCCGGACCGTAGGCTGCTGATGCGAGGGCGTCGAGCCCGAGCATCGGTATGCCGGCAAACACGCCTACTTTCTGCTCGCCTTCCTCCCGGGAAGCCAGGGGCCGGCCGAACAGCACGTCAGAAATCTTGAGCAACGCTAATAGTGTCGGATTCCGTGCTCGATGGGATTCGCTTACGACCGATCTATTACGGAAACCTTATGTCGTTCTCTATGGGGTGAGCAAAACAATTTGAGGCTTGGAGACTGGTGTCGGATGACTCACTTGGTCGGTCCATAGTACATGGCCGCGTCCGCCAATTGGCTGAGCTTCAACGAGCTACCTTTGAACACGCTCACGAGGCCGTGGCCTCCCCGGCCGTTCAGCATCCTTCGTCCGATGAATTCCTCAGCGGTGAAGCTCCGGAAAGGCGATCGCCAGAGCGTCACAAGCACGGGACGAACCTTCGTTTTGAGCGCGTGCTCCCACTTCCCGTAGTCGGCTGGGTCGTGGCCCGTCAATTCCGGATGAGTCAACGGGCCCCCGAAAGGATGCACGACAAAAGTACGGCCGGGATAATCCTTTTCCAATCTCATCGTGATGTTGCCACCGCCTTCGTTCATGATCTCCTCAACATCTCCATAGGTTCGATAGAAGTGCGCCGCACCATAGATGACCAGGCACTTGCCGCGCCTTTTCAGGACTTGCTCCTCGATGTGCCTGACGGCGGCTTGATTTCGGTCTTGGTGAGCGGGCAGACCGGAATCATCGCCGCCTAGGACGCGAATTCTTGCATTAGCGGGCAGCTTGGAATTGACCTCGCGAACAGCTGACAGGAACTTCAAATAGAGCGGGTCGGTCCAGGCTTCGGGCTGCTCGGTCGCCTTCCGGACTTTCTCCAATTGCGAATTGGAAACGGACTCCCCTCGGATAAACCGATCCAGCGTCGACTGCTCGCTGGCGCCGGCGAACTCTACGACGACCGTGCGTACCTTCTTTGCAAAATCGGGATCGCGGACCAATGCAATCCGTAGGTCGGAATCTCCGTTACTTCCGTGGTCTTCCCCTAAGGCGACAACATCGACCTGGTCGTAGACCGAAACCAGCGTCCGGACGATGCCTTTGATTCCCGGAGACTCGTCCGGGATATTGACGTGAGCGCCCAAAGGGGACGCGCAACACCAAGTGAGCAGGCTCGCGAGCACCGGTGGATGTTACCGTGGGAGGTCGCGAATCGAGTAAGACCTTTGCCTACTCAGCGCCGCAGCAGAAGCAGGAGGCCGGCTAGGCCCAGCGACAAGCCGATAATGCTGCCGGGCTCGGGAACAGGAGAGCCTTGGATATCCATCTCCTCGAAGAGCGGGGCGTTCCAGAAGTGATTCTCCCAGGCGTCGATGGTCTGCCACTGGGCGCCGTCTCCCTGGCCTCCGCCCGGGTTCCGTAACACGGACGAATAGGTCGCGCCGGCTGAGTTCGTGAGCGTGAACGCGGACTTCATGTCCAGGTAGGTCGCATTCGAGCCGATTGGCGTGAGCCCGATCCAGTATTCGCCGGGATTCAGGTGCAGACTGAGGCCGCTGGCGGTCACGTCGTAATAGTTTGCGAAGTAAGCATTGTGGGTGACGGCTATGGTTACGGTTTGCCCAACGCTAGGGTCTTGCGACGGAAGCGGCAACGTCCCACTCGTGTTGGGCATCACGTTCAACATCGCCTGGGTGAGGCCGAGATATGGGTCGGGAGAGGAATAGGCGGCCATGATCGTCTCGATGCTGCTGACGTTCCATCCGCTGCCTCCGACGGTGACGTCCGAAACCATCCAGGTCGAATTGGCCGGGATATCCGTAACGACTTGGTCGGGGAGGGATGAAGTGTAGTGCGCGCCGTCGGTCATCTGGTTCCACAGGTCGTTCGCAAGCGCGGGAATCGAAGTTGCGCAAAGGGCCCCGATCGCGAAGGCTCTAACTCTCATGTTTGTCTCTCCTGAATTGCAAGCTTAAGAAGTGCGTTGCCGCCCCACCTTGAGTCCGACGGGGCTATCCGAACCGGATGATGATCATGGGAGTGCAGAGTTCAAGCATGTGGGTTTCGTTCAAGGACGCTCCTTCGCTCGGACTGGCGCCGCCTCGTCGAAGGGTCCGGTCAGCGCGGGAAGAGAATGCCGATGGTTTGAGCTGATTTACAAAAATCGTCGCTTGTAAATCAGCGACAAGGCGTATCGAGGCAGTGGAAAATGGGCCAGGCGCAAACCGATGACCACGCTAGACAAGCTTTTCGTTTCCGCTCTCGCCGCAGTTGCCGGGAGTGCGGCCGCCCTCCAGTTTGGTCCGCAGGGCCCTCCTCCGCCCTTCGACGATCACGCCGAGATGATGAAGCAGCTTGGGCTAAAGGGGATCCGGCCGGGGCCGAACCCTAACGACCAATCCACCTTCGACGAGGCGACGGCCAACCCTTTCAAGGCCAGCATGCCCGACGTCCTCACTTTCGCGAGCGGCGCAAAGGTGATGAAGGCCGCGGAATGGCCCTCCCGAAGGAAGGAGATTGTGGAGCTCTTCGAGCGCGAAGTGTACGGGCGCGTTCCAAAGAATGCGCCCAAGGTCAACTGGGAAGTGACCGGCCTGACGCCTGGCGTCGTCAGCGGAATTCCCACGTTGACGACAACGCTCGTCGGGCACGTCGACAACCGCTCCTACCCGAAAGTCAAGGTCGACATCCAGGCGAGTTTCACGGTGCCGGCACACGCGTCAGTTTCGACGCCAGTGATGATGGAGTTCGGCTTTGGCGGCGGATTCCGGGGACCGGCGCGCAACCCCAGCGCCAAACCGTGGACCCAACAAGCCATAGAACACGGCTGGGGTTATGGGACGATCAACCCGAATTCCATCCAGCCGGACAACAACCACCTGGAGATGGGAGTGATCGGGCTATGCAACAAAGGCAGGCCCCGCAAGCCGGACGATTGGGGTGCTCTGCGAGCCTGGGGTTGGGGGCTCAGCCGCCTGATCGACTACTTTGCGGCCAACCCAGGCGCCCATGTCGACGCCAGCAAGGTGGGCATTGAAGGTGTCTCGCGATACGGCAAGGCCGCACTCGTCGCCGAAGCATTCGACCCCCGCGTTGCCGTCGGCTTCATTGGCTCGTCGGGCGAGGGAGGCGCCAAGCTCCATCGCCACATCTATGGGGAGGCCGTCGAGAACCTGGCCGGCGGCGAGTTCTATTGGATGGCGGGCAACTTCATCAAATATGGGGCTTCCGATCCATCCAAAACCGCCGCGGACTTGCCTGTTGACTCCCACGAATTGATCGCTTTGTGCGCGCCCCGCCCGTGCTTTATCAGTTATGGCCTCGTCGAAAAGGGGGATGCGAAGTGGGTCGACGCGCATGGCTCGTTCATGGCGGGGGTGCTTGCGGGGCCGGCTTACCGGCGGCTTGGCAAAGGGGGTTTCGGGGCGCCCCGCGATTATCCTACCCA
>CAZNUL010000007.1:0-47454 GCA_964576205.1 uncultured Fimbriimonadaceae bacterium
TCGGTGGCCTGGGTGCAGCACCGAGCTGGCCGCCCGGCATGGCAACTCTCGACCCGGCACCTCACCTTCGACAACTGGGGGAACTGGACTCACGTCGGCGACCCGGACGGCCACTTGAGCGACGCGGTCTACAACTCAATGAACGATCCGACGAGCGTGACCGTGACGTCGAACGACCCCACCCCGCAGACGCTCACGACGACCTATCAGTACAGCGGAACCGGCGATCTTACGGAGGTCGACGGGCCTGACGGAATGGAAGTTTGCGTCGATTACGACACGACGACCGGGCTCGTCGACTGGGTGCGGGACGGCCCCGATCCCGCGACGGACTCGAACAGCCGCGCCGTAACGACGCACTATCAGTACGACTCAGCCGGGCACGGAGACATCGCCCAGGTCTCGACCTCTTCGGGCCACGACGATTACACGTACGATGCTCTTGGCCAGGTTCTCACGCACACGGACGGAATGGGCCGCCAAACGAGCTACGCGTACGACGGCCGCGAGCGACTCAAGACGATTACCCGCCCCGACACGGGAACCGGCAATCGCTACGAGATCTTCGCCTACGATCACGAAGACGCGCTGATGAGCACGGCGACAGATGGGCTTAGCCGGGTGACCAACCTCTTTTACGACGCGAGTCAGCGGTTGCACCAGCTTACGAACGCTCGTGGCGACACCGAGACCTACGGCTTCGACCATAACAACTGGCTGCTCAGCGTGCAGAACGGCAACGGCTACACGCGAAGCTACACCTACACCGCCCGGGGGGACGTGACCCAGCTCACGATGCCGTCCACCGCTTACGAGAAGTGGAGCTACGGGGCCATGCGCGAGGTGATGACGTACCAGCACCTGATGACGGCGGGCGCGACTCAGAAGACGATCAAGTACGACCACGACGACGCGTTCGAGCCGTTAGCGATCCGCTACGGCGGCCAGCTTGCCTCCGACACGACTTTCGGCCTCGACGGCTTCGGGCGCGTGCATACGATGACCGACATGTCGGGAACCTCGACCTGGACATACGGTGGGGACGGGCGGCTGAGCTCCTTCACCGGGCCCCAAGACGTGACCCTTGGATTCGCCTACTTCGACGAGGGCCGGCGCAAGTCGATGACCCAATCGGGCTTCTCGACGACGAACTACGACTACGACTCGTCGGGACGGCTAGCGTCGATCGCGAATTCCGCATTCGCGAACACAGGCCACACGACCGGTGCAACAACCTTCGGCTATAACGCGGACGACTCGGTTGCCACGATCCACCGCCCGAACGGACACTGGACCAACTATTCGTACAGTGATCCGCGGGGACGGCTGACCGAGATCGCCCATGTCACACCGAGCGGCGCCAGTTACCGGACCGAGGATTACGGTTACAACGATGTCGACGACTTGACTTCGAGGTCGGTCACGAGCGACTTCGGGGGTGGCAATTACACCTACACGTACGACAACATCCACCAGCTGACCGGCGAGTCGGTTCCCGTAATTGGGAGCAACTGGGCTTTCTCATACACGCTGGACTACGATAGCAACGGGAACCGGTTGCACAAGAATTGGTCGACTGGGAACAGCGACACCTACGCCTACAACCAGGATGACCGGCTTCAGAGTGTTTCCTCGTCGACCGGGTCGACCTCGACCTACACCTACGACAGCTATCTGCGTCCAGTCACGGTGGGTTCGGGCAGTAATTACAAGAGCCTTTCATGGGACGTGGAAGACCGGCTGACCTCTATCTCACAGTATGGCGGCACACTCGGCAGCTACCAGTACAACGGCGCGGGCGCTAGGGTATCCAAGACGGTTGGAGCGATATCTCACACCTACGCTCGAAGTTCGGCGGGAGCAGGCTCGCCAGTCCTCAACGAAAGCCTATCGAGCGGAGTGTCGACCAACTTCGTCCCGGGTGAAGGGCTCTCTCAGGGCTCGATCATTCGAACATCGACAAGCGATCAGCTTGGAACTAACAATCGCGAGATCGACGGCTCAGGCTCAGAGACGTCAAGCCGGGAATACGATGCTTTCGGAAACCCGATAGGAACCGACGGAACGCCGCTCAGTCCATTCGGCTACGCCGGTGAAGATGGCTACGCACAGGACGACGAGTCTGGGCTGAAGCTAGTCGGGCACCGTCTTTACGACGCTTCCGTCGGCCGGTTCCTGACGACAGACCGCGCAAAAAGCGGCAGGAATTGGGGAGTCTATTGCGATTCGAACCCAACGGGCTGGACCGACCCGACTGGGATGGGGACCAACGATGGCTGGGACGGCGGTTACTGGAGCGGGGAGGGACGGGTTTGGCACGGCATAGGGTGCGCGATCGTCGCCATTCCCGGCGGCATTTGGGAAGACGTCAAGGCCCGAGTCATGGATCCACTCGGCATCCACGCCCCCGAGAGAGCGTGGGAAATCGCGTGCAAGGAGTGGGGGAACGTAGAGAAGGCCTATGATGGAGACCTAGACGCATTCGGGAATCTCGACGGTCAGGTCCTTGGCGCTTGCGCGATGGAGGGCCTCGCCAGCATGGTTCCCCTTCCCTTTAACGAGGGCGGCGCAGGGGTCGGTGGAGCAGGCGGCGCGGAAGCTGGGGCAGGTGACGCTGAATGGGTTCTGGACGGGCAGAAATATCCCGGCTCGGCGGGAAATGCGGCAGATGCGATTCGTGATGGAGCTCCAGATACACTCACCTACGATCCAGCGGGAGCGTCCAGTCGAAGACCCGGAGCTTTGCGAGGCACAAAGCCGTCGCCGGGCCTGGATAGAGATGAATACCCGCCGGCGGCAATGAAAGAGGGTGGCCCAGGAGCCTCAATAAAGAAGATCCCACCGGGCGATAATCGGGGAGCGGGAGCCTCCATGGGCAACCAACTACGCAAACTTCCTCCGGGTACGAAGGTTCGAGTTAAGATAAAGTGGTAGCAGTGGACCCGATAGATAAGCTGTGTTGGGTCGGCGGGGTCGAGCTTGGCAGGAATCCGAATCCTACTATTCCTGAAGACCTGCTTGGCGTTGCAGGCAAGCTCGGTCCGGAACTCGCCGACATGCTTAAGCTTAAGAACGGGTTCTTCGCCTTCGAAACTGCCCTGCACGTGTTCTCTGTTGAAACGACCGAGTGGGGTTACGGGCTAGTTGACTGGAACTCCGCAAAGCTGTGGAGGTCGGAATACGATGGCATGGCCGACGGCTTTCTCTTCTTCGCCGAGGATATCTATGGAGAGCAATTTGGTATCCGCGACAACAAAGTGTATCGCTTTAATCCAGAAAACGGATGGACGAAGAAAGTCAGCGAGAAACTAGCCGATTGGGCGGAAATCATTTTGACCAATTATGACTTCGAAACGGGATACTCCCTTGCCCACGACTGGCAAACGGCTAATGGCGCGCTTGAGCGTGGACGCCGTCTTTTGCCTAGGTTGCCGTTCGTGCTGGGTGGCGCGTATTCGCTCGAGAACCTCTGTGAACATGAGCCCGCTGAAGGTATGCGCTGGCGGGCAAGCTTAGCAGTTCAGGCCAGGAATTGGACACCTGGAACTAAGGTTCGTCCCAAGTTTGAAATGTAACGATTGGGGCTCGACCAGTTCTCCGCAAAGCTGAGCACATCAGACCTAAAGACGAACCATCCTCTTCCAAGGCAGAGGATTATCGTCGGTCATGGCTCCGCCTGACCTGACCTCCTTTTGAGGGCCACACTGTTATGCGACGGCTCCATTGGCCGGTTCCTCATTTCTGGTCCAACCCATGCCCTGGGTCGCCTCCTGTTTCTTCTGGTCTGCCGGCGTGACCTAATCGCCCCTGAATTTCGCCGCGCGGATCGTGAACGACAGCGCCTCGAGCGGACCGTCCACGAACTACGCTCCGGGGATCGGTTTCGTGCAAGGTTCCAGCATCAGATCGGCCGCGGCCGATCAGGGCGGAAGCAAGAACCTGGAAATGGACGGAACGGGGAACGTGACCTCGGACCGGGAGTACGACTCGTTCGGCAATCCGCTCGCAACGTCGGGGTCTCCGCTGAGCCCGCTGGGCTACGCTGGCGCTTCGGGCTCTCTGCAGGACGACGAATCCGCCTTCAAATGCGTCGGCAGCCGGATGTACGATCCGTCGGTCGGGCGTTTCCTGACGACGGACACGGCCAAATCCGGCCGGAATGGCACAGCTACTGTGGCGGCAATCCAATCGCCAACGTCGACCCATCTGGTCACGATTTCGGCGGTGGTCCACTCGGTTTGGTGGATCCACAGGTGCTCGACGAGGGTACCGGCTCGCCAAAACCGCTACGCTATAACCCTAGTCATCCGTTTAGTTTGGGAGACTTCCTAGGCGGGATTTGCTGCGATCCCGATAACCCGATCTACAACATTATAGTAGGTGTCGGCGACGGAGTCGGATTCGGCTTGCCGCAGCTCGTTCGCTCGATCAACGGCACCGACGAATACGTCGACGAAAACAACGGCTGGCACACTGCAGGACAAATCGGAGGCGAGGTCCTCGCGTGCGTGATCACGGACGGGGCAAGCGCCGAGGCCGGTGAAGGAGAAGCGGCCCTCGAGGAAGGCGAGCAACTCTGCGAAAGGGAGGGCGCCTGCTTCGTGGCGGGAACGAAGGTGCTGCTGGCCGACGGCGGGACGGTTCCGATCGAACAGATTAGGACGGGCGACCAGGTCCTCACCCGAGATCAGAACGCCAGGGACGATAAGCCGTCCGAGTCGGGAACGGTCGCTCAAACCTACGTTCATTTTGGTCGGGACGTCGAGACGGTCACGTTCTCAGACGGGGCCAAGGTCACGTGCACGCCCGAGCATCCGTTCTACGTCCACGGCAAGGGCTTCGTGCTGGCCGACAGCCTTCGGCCGGGTGACAAGATTGGGACAGCTGACGGCTCGGCCGACCGAATTGTCGCGATCACCAAGCACACCGGGATGGCGACGGTCTACAACTTCGAGGTCGCGGGCGATCATACTTACTTCGTCGCCGCCGGCTCGCACGGGCTTTGGGTGCACAACGACTGCGGTCAGTTAGCTCGCGGTCGTCAGATGCACGAGGAGATGTCCGAACCATACCGGGGCCAGGATGGGATGAAAGTCAACGAAGGAATTAGGGGCGGTAGAAGGCCCGACCTTAACGATGAAATCGGGCGAGGGGTAGGTGAATTCAAGTCGGCCCGAGATGCCGAGTCGGCGAGGTCATTTTGGCAACTATCCGACTACGCTGACACGTTGGGGTATGAATATGGTCAGATAATTCCGTACCCGTAAGCATTTTCCCGTGGGGTTAGTTAAGTCTTTGGTGGCAAAGGAGGTTAAGTCTCTTGGATTCAAGAGGCGGGGGGCGGTTTGGTGTCGAAATCTGAATGGGGTCAGTCAATTCATCGAGGTCGAGCGTTCATCTTGGGGGCCCGATTACCACCTTAGGGTAGGTATAACTTTAGACGAAGTCGACCCCAATAGAGTTGTCAGGCACGTCTCGGACTGCGACATTGACTTATCCGCAAAGAACCTGCCGCCTGCCGAACTCAGGATGCTGTTGGTCGATGCCCTTGACGAAAAACAGAATATTAACCAGCAACTGCGGACCGAGACCATACGATCCGTCTTACTTGATTATGTCGAGCCATTCTTGGAAAAGTACTCGACCCGTCAAGCAATTTTAGAGGTCGCCAAAAAGCCGCGGGGCGAACGGAGGAATCCGCCGTTTCTAGTCTGGTGGCCGCTCCTCGAATACGTTGGAGTCAAGAGGCGAGGGCCGTTCGATGCCGACTTTGACCCCGAATGGGGACCGTAGAAAGCCTCATCCAGGTCACCTGGTTGCCAGGCGACTGTCTACAACTTCGAGGTTGCGGGCGATCATACTTACTTCGTCGCCGCCGGCTCCCGCGGGTTGTGGGTTCATAATGATGGACCATGCGGGCAATCCTGGCCGAAGCCTCCGCAGGAAATGGACTCGCATGGGTTTCGAGGGTGAACGGGTTCCGTACGGGCCAAACACGCCCGGTCGCAGCAAGGTTGTTTGGAGGCCTTCAGAAAACGTGAAGATCACCTATGAAGAGCACCCCTACGACACCGGGGCACCTGCGTGGCACAGGGCCCGCATTGGCATTACGATGCACCCGGAGTCTCCCACGCACGCGGATTACCGGGCGGTCCAATGCCTTTGTCATTGAGGACAACTTGGCAAGTGCGCAAGACGGCTCTATAAGCGTGGATGGCTCGGAGGGGCCGGGCTTCCTCCTGGTCAAACATTCCCGCGATCAGGTTTTCCTAACCCTGTCGCTACAGCGGAACGGCGATTGCCAGGTGGTATTAACACGTGACGACGTTAGCACCGTCATTTCAACAATGCAGGGTAGGCAAAGCTTGAGCTTGCCAACACGTGACACAAGGGATCCAGGGAACCTGCATGTTGGCTGGAAGGCAAGAGGAGCGACCCTATCCTTCCGGCCCGAAGACGGGGGTGGAGTGGATCTGGAACTAGATGACTCCATAATTGAGGAACTCGTCGAAATTCTCAAGAGGGCGGCAACCAGCTAGACCTGGGGGCCTCAACCATGAGTCAAAAGAAGTTAATGCTTGGGGACAGGTACTGGCTCGAGGCCAGAAGCAGTGAACCCAACGGCGCCTTCTATGAACTCTGGCAGCTGCTTTCCAAGGGCGTGTCGGGTGGCCAAGCCACCCAGGTCGTTGGTCACCTCTCGGTCTATTACGATGACCGCCGCACTGCGGACTCGACTGTGCCCCATTGGGTTGCGCTATTGTTCTTTCGAAAAGATCTCGATCTTCCGGAGGATTTGCCGAGGGCGATCGGAGACGAGCTCCTGAGAAACGGGCTTTGCGGCGAGCCTCTCCTTTTTACTGGCTACCAATATCTGCCGTACGTGCACGGTACGCCGGACCAACGTTGCTTCTCAATGGAATTCGGGCGAGTGTTCATGGCTGACTGAGCACCGCCGACGACTTCTCCTGCCTGTCTGACACAGCGAGAAATGCTCGGAGGTTTTAAACCTCAAATTCCAAACATCCTTGAACGCTTCTAGCACTCTTTGGCTCTGATCCAGCCTTGCGGGCCCTGAGTTCCCACTTACGTTGTGGAGCAGTCTGAATTAGCTTCGGTTCAAGGCTGACTTCCGGTGTGCAGGAGGTTCGTCTTGACCATTCAGAGCATGTTCCCGCGACTCGCGGCAGTCGGAATCCTGGGATTCGCGGCCGCATCGGCAATTGCCCAGATGACGCAGCTACCCGGCACGGTCGTTCCCGTGCTGGGGCGATCGACGATCGTGGGCGTGCCGGCAAGGAGCAACACGGCGTATTGCACGATCAGTCTAAAGCCGAGATTCCCGGCCGAGTTCCAGGCATATTGCGACGATGTCTCCAATCCTCGGTCCGCCAACTACCGCAAGTGGTTGACTCCGGCTCAGGTTGGCCAGCAGTTCGGGGCGCCTGCTTCCACCGTTTCCCAGGTCGTCAACTACCTGCGGTCCAAGGGACTGACGATCACTCTTCAAGCCGACGATCATCTGGCGATTCTGGCGAAAGGCACGGTGGCGCAGATTCGGAGCGCTTTCAATACGACGATCAAGGACTACCGCGGTCCCGACCCGTACGGCAGGACCGCGAACTTCGAGGCAAACACCGCTCCTCTTTCCGTTCCGGCCGCATGGGCGAGTAGCGTGCAGGCTATCACCGGGGTTAACACGTGGATGCGACCAGTCCCGATGGCGCAGACTCAGAGCCTGACCCCAACTCTCCTGCGAAACCTCTATAACTCCACTCCAACCTTTGCCCTCGGTTTTCACGGCGAGGGAATGACGCTTGGCGTCAGCAATTTCGACGGGTTCAACATCGGTCAGAACGTCCCCCTTTTCACGAGCGCGTTCGGACTGCCCGTTCCCGCGGGTGGCTCAGGCACGAACTGTCGGGTGGTCACCATCAACGGCGGATCGCAGAATAACTTCGCGACCGGCGAAGGAGATCTCGATATTCAGTGGGAGCTGGCGAGCGCCCCCCTGGCCACGATCATCGTCTACGACGGGGTCGCGCCGGATGAAATCAGCGTCCTGACGAGGGAAGCCAACGACAACCTGTGCGATATCGTTTCCGAGAGCTACACGTTCGCCTATGACGGCTTTCCCGATATCGCGATGGCCGCCCATAACTTGCATCTGGCGATGACGGCTCAAGGCATGACCTATTCGACGGCAAGTGGAGATTCCGGCACCGCGACCTACACCACTTTTCCTGGGGCATACCCCCAATGCGAACCTGAAGTCCTGTGCGTCGGAGGAACGACGGCGACCGTCGACAGCGTTACCGGGCACAGGATCGCCGAAACCGCGTGGGACATCACCGGCGCCGGCGGCGGAGGGTGGATCACGAGTCCCTTCCCGTTCAATGTTCGGCCCCTATACCAACGAGGCGCGGGGATGCCCGCCGGCCCGAACTTCCGGATTGTGCCGGATATCGCGATCCACGCAGGAGATTCCGACCTCACCGCCTACCCATTCTTCGACGCGGGAGAGACGCTGTCCGGCAACGGGACCTCATTCTCTTCCCCTTCTAATGCGGGAGGGCTTGCCATTCTGGAGCAGAGGCTGGCGGCGAGCGGCACGACTAAGCGCCTTGGCCGGATCCAAGATTTGATCTATCTCCAGGCCGGCAATCCCAATATTTGGTTCGATGTCACTTCCGGCGACATCGGCCCGCTTCCCGACGGTACCGAAGCCGTCGCACACCCGGGCTGGGATTTTGCTACCGGCTGGGGCGCACCGAATTACGACGCCCTGTTCGCATCGCTGCTTCAGGTCACCACGGCAACGCCCTTTTTCCCTTCGGATTTGGCGACAAATGTCGGAACCTTTGTTGGTGGCGACACTGCGAGCGTTTCCGCGAGCGATGGGATCTATTACCAGGTCGGTTCTGAAGGCATTCCCCAATTTGGCCAGGCCGCCGGAGTTGCCGCTCAGTTCTTTGTTCCCACCAATACGGTCGCGCTCTCGATCAATCTGCAGGCGAACAGCGGTGGTACGGCCGGTGGAACCGACATGGTGTGGCTCCTCAATTGGAACACGGGCGCTTACGACCTGATCGGCGCGATGCCCCTAAGGGCTTCCGGGAGCAGGGATCAGGTGCTTGCGATTCGATCGACGAGTGTCCCCGCCTACGTCGGCCCCGGTGGCGAAGTTGATGCCATCGTTCGCGGCCACTTCCCTATAAAGCCCTTGACCAACTCGTTACCGACGCCCTTCACATACAAGATCGACCTACTCGAGCTGCTCGCCCGCGGAACTTGATCGACGTGTCCTGCGGCCGGGCAACCGGCCACAATAGCAGGACATGGATGATTTCAAGGTGACACGGCGCACGCTTTTAAAGTCGGCTGCGATCACCGGTGCGGCCGCCGGTCTCGGCCAGTTGGCGCCGGTGGTCCTCGCTGACGACGGACGGTGGGAGACGATTTCGCCCAAGGCGGCGGCTCCGACGATGATCGGCGTTCCGTTTGAGAAGCACGAGAAGGTCCGCCTTGGAATCATCGGCGTGGGAGGGCGAGGCACCGGAGTTTGCGGCGAGTTTCTGGCCGTCCCTGGCGTCGAAGTCAAAGCCGTTTGCGACGTGGTTCCATCGAAGACCGCGCGCGCAGCCGCAATGATCGAGAAGTCGGGCCAGCCCCGACCCACCGAATACCACGCCGGCGATCACGATTACGAGAACCTGTGCAGGCGGGAAGACCTCGACCTCGTGTATATCGCAACGCCCTGGATATGGCATGTACCCATGGCCCTGAGCTCCCTCGCTCACGGCCATCACACGGCCACCGAGGTCCCAGCCGCACGTACTCTCGACGAGTGCTGGGCTCTCGTCAATGCCTCTGAGAAGGCGCGAAAGCATTGCATGCTTTTTGAGAACTGTTGCTACGGAGAGACGGAGTTGATGGTCCTGCGGATGTGCCGAGCCGGGCTCCTCGGCGAGCTGACGCACGGCTCCGGCGCCTACAATCACGATTTGCGTAGCCTCTTGTTCAGCGATGCCGGCGAAGGACTCTGGCGGCGCTTCGAGCACCTCGATCGCAACGGCAACCTGTATCCGACCCACGGCCTAGGTCCTGTCGCCAACTACTTGGAATGCAACAGGGGCGACCGCTTCGATCACATGGTCTCGATGAGCAGCCAATCGGCCGGGCTGCAAGCCTGGAGGTCGGCCCATCTAAAAGCCGGCGACCCGAAGCTGAAGGAGGTCTATCACTGCGGCGATCAGAGCACCAGTCTCATCAAGACCGCCAAGGGCCGGATCATCACAGTCGAACACAATGTGAGCGAGCCCCATCCGTACGACCGGATCAACCTTATCGCGGGAACGAAAGGGATGTTTCGAGATTATCCGCCGAGGCTCTACATCGACGGTCAAAAAGAAGGCGAACAGTTCGTCGGACTGGAAACCTACAAGGGTGATTTCCTACACCCCCTATGGGCTGCACAGGGAGAGATGGCGCGCAAAAACGGGGGTCACGGCGGAATGGACTACATCATGTGCTGGCGCACGATCCAGTGTATGCGAGAGGGACTGGCGCCGGACTTCGACGTCTACGATGCCGCCGCCTGGAGCGCGCCCGGTCCGATGAGCGAGATCTCGGTGGCAAAGGGCAGCGCCGCCGTTAAGTTCCCTGATTTCACCCGCGGCAAGTGGCAGTCATCCCGCCCGTTCGCGGGAGTCTAGCCTGGTTTGAGTCGCAAGCCCTCGGCAGGGGTGCAAACCGAGAGAACCTACGGGCCCCGACCGTACCGCACCATGACCTCCCGAAGGCGGTCGTGCGGCAATGCCGTGACCCTGTGTCCGTCGATTCCTGTCATCGTCTTAGCGGCCACCAGAGAGTTGACGATGGCTTCCTCGGTGGCCTCGACCGCGGCCTCGAACAGGGGGTCGCAGTCGGCGTTTGCCAACGCCGCTACTTGCGCGACCGGCCGGTCGGCGAGTGCCGCATTGGCTGTCGAGAAGGCCAGAAACAGATCGCCAGAGCTATTGCTTGCCGTACTTCCCGTGCGGGCCAAGCCCATCGCGGCTCGCCTGGCGATCCGCTTCAATTGGTGTGGAAGAAGCGGCGCTTCGGTTGCGATCACCGCTATGATCGAGCCCTCCTTCTCGAACCGCGGATCAAGCTCTTGCGCTGACTGGTCCGGCTTTCCTAGGGGAAGGCCGGAGGCGACCTCCCGGCCAACTGGCACACCATCGATACGAAGCTGATGACTGGCGCCCATGTTGGCCTGAACCAGTGCGCCGACGAAGTAGCTCTGGGAACCGACCGTGACGTGCCGGGACGATGTGCCGATCCCGCCCTTGAACCCATAGCAGACCATCCCGGTCCCGCCGCCCACGTTGCCTTCGGCGACCGGTCCGCCGCGGGCGCCGTCGAGAGCCGCAAGCACGTGTTCAGCCTTGACATGGAACCCGTCGATATCGTTTAAGAATCCATCGTAGGTTTCGGCGACCACGGGCAACAGCCAAGCCGGATGATGAGGGTCCTGCCGAATCTGCCAGCCAACGACCGCGTCCCGCGCGACGCCGACGCTGTGAGTGTTTGTGATCACGACCGGACCGTCCAGCATGCCCGATTCCTCAATCCATGCGGCGCCGGTCATCTCGCCGTTCCCATTCAACGAGAACCAACCCGCGAAGACGGGAATCGTGGAGCTCTTGCCGCGTGGATGGATGGCCGTCACACCGGTGCGCACCGGGCCGATTCCGACCTGAAGCGGACCGTCTCCGGAAAGCAAGGTCGCATGGCCGACCTCGACGCCGGCCACGTCCGTGATCGCGTTTAACGGTCCCGGCTCCCCATCGAACCTGATACCTAGGTCTCTTGCCCTCATGAGTCGCGCGTCCCCAGCATCCGAGTGGAAACGAACGGAAGAAGAACGAGGATGAGGGCCGTAGTTGCCGCGTTCAAGATAACGAGTTCGGAGAACGGTACCTTGTGGTCGTACAGTTTGGACGCGAGATAGTCGGCAAGTTGTGAGATCAGATTGTTCACGGACACGATGAGCGCGTATCCCAGCCCTTCACAGCCCGGTGGCGTCGCTCTAGCGGCCAGATCGATAAAGGCGAGATCGGCGAGGGCGGTTCCGAACCCGTAGAGCGATTCGGCGACGAGTGCCTGCTTCGGCCCCGTGTAAAAGAGATAGGACAGCGCCGTAAGGGACGCCGCTGCCGCTCCGAGCGAGATCAACGTGCGTAACGGAAGCCTTCGGGAAATGTATCCGTAGCAAACGGCGGCAAGAAGGCCCGCGCCTCCGCTGAAGAGAGTGAGGCTACCAATAAATGGATCGGTGAACCTCAGCTTGTCCTTTTGGATGAAATAGAGCGCCGAGCCACCGAATCCTGGCGCGAAGTAGAAGAAGGCGGTGAACAGAACCGCCCACCAAAGCGTGGGGGATCGTAAGATCGTTCCAAGCTGATCCCCTGTTTTGGTAAGGGAATCGCTGGCGGCCACGGTCTGAGGCCGTTCTCGCAAAAAGAAATACACCACGGGAACGAGCGCCGCCACCAAAATTGCGTTTGCCCCCGCGGCAAACATGAACGCAGTTCCGGCGAGAAGGCCCCCGAGCGGTCCCGCCATCAGGAAGCCGGTGTGCATCGCGAACATTCGAAGAGCGGTCAGCCGTCCCGTCGCCTTCGCGTATTGACCCGACTCGACGAGGTAGGCGCCGAGAACGGTCGAAGCCATCACAAGGAAACAGTTGACGATCGTGAAAATGAGCGTAAGCGATCCGAGCGTCTTCGGAACCATGCCGGCCGCAAGCCAACAAACCCCCGCGAGGAGGACGCTCAGAATCAGGTAATGCCGCCGACGCGTCCCAAAAATCGGAAAAGCGTCAGTGAGGATTCCGGCAATCGGCTTGCAATACCAGGCAAGTCCGGTGATAAGCCCAAATAACGATAGGCCGGACGCAGTGACGTGGAGTTGATCCTTGAGGATGTGGTTGATCGACAACTTGCCGAGCCGCGACGGATTTGAAAGCGCAGTCGCGAAGAAGCCAAGGAAGATGACGATCCCAATGTGGGTTGGATTGCGGTCGGCGAGGTGGGTTCTCTCGACCGGCGCTACTTCGGCTTGGGGCGGGCTGGTTTCCACGGATTGGTCCGACAGAGCCGATCGGCCCTAGGCGACAAGGATAACACGACCGCCCGCAGCCTGTGACTGGAAGCCTTGAGTCTTACTGGATGCCGTGGGGCGGGCGCGTCGCACACATTTGCGACAGACAGGCGAGGTCCAAGGCGATCATGCTGGTAAATAGACGGGTTGCCGGCTACGGCGCTGCGCCGAGTCCATTCGAGCGGCCCGAATCTCCCTCTCCTTGCCCCGGGTGTTCGAGAACCCCGGGGCCTTTTTTGCATCCGGTAACGTAGGTTTTAAGCCGTAACTGTCGAGGCTAAAGCCCCGGACGGTCGCGATGCTGGCGCGGAGCATTCAGATGGAGACTAAAGGATTTCCGGTTTTCAATGTCCGCGATTCCGAGGCGGTTCCGGACGGCAAGACGCTCTGTACGCCGGCCATCCAGGGGATGATCGACCGAGCCGCCGCCGCCGGGGGAGGCACCGTCTATTTCCCGCCTGGGACCTACCAAAGCGGTACTTTGCACCTCCGAAGTCATGTCAACCTGCACTTGGAAGCCGGCTCGACCTTGTTGGGCAGCCCGAACAAGGACCACTATCCTCAGCGGAAGAGCAAGACCGAATCGAGAACGAACCGATACAACCTGCGCAGCCTTATCTTTGGCGAGGGCCTCGAGAATATCTCCATCACCGGACGAGGCGCCATCGACGGCAACGGAAGCTTCTTCAAAGACCGCAGACATGACGGGGAGCGGCCCCTCAATCTCAGAATCATCGACTGCCGCGATGTTCTGGTCGAAAATGTCTCGATCGGGAATTCGGGATTCTGGAACCAGCACTACCTCCTGTGCGACGGAGTCAGGGTTCATGGCGTCAAGGTCTGGAATCACGCCACCTATAACGTCGATGCAATCGACATCGATTCCTGTCGGAACTTCGTCGTTTCCGACTGCATCTTCGACAGCGACGACGACGCGGTCTGTTTGAAGGGAACGCTGGACCACCCGTGTCAGAACATACAGATCACCAACTGCGTAATCAGCAGTCACTGCAATGCGATCAAGATGGGGACTGACTCGTCGGGCGGATTCACCGACATCTCAATCTCCAACTGTTCGATCGTTTCGCCACGCGGGACGAAGGCTCTCTATGGCTTCGACCGCGGCATCAGCGGGATCTCCTTGGAGGTCGTGGACGGTGGCCGGATGGAGCGGGTCGCCATCTCGAACATCACGATCGAGGGCGTTGAAGTTCCGCTATTTGTTCGTCTGGGCGCGCGCGGTTCGGGCATGTTCCCTTCTGAAGCCGAACTTAGAGCCGCCCACAGCGTGGGCGCCATCCGGGACATCTCGCTCTCGAACATCCTGATTTCGAACGGTGGCCAAACCGGCTGTTCGATCGTCGGGATCCCGGGGCACGAAATCGAGAACCTGACTCTGTCCGATGTCACGATTCGTAGCCAGGGAGGCGGTCAGGCGGCCTGGGCAGAAAACAAGATCGAGGAGTTCTACGACAAGTATCCGGAGGGGACGATGTTCGGCAAGCTTCCGGCGCATGGACTCTATTGCCGTCACGCCAAAGGTCTCTCACTGACCAACGTCCGTGTTGAGACCGACAAGCCGGATGGCCGTCCCGCGCTCGTTTTCGACGACGTGCAAGATTCGACGATAGATGGGCTCCTCTGCTCGGGAACCGAAGGAACGATGCCTTTGCTGACCATAGAAGGTTGCCACGACCTCGTCTTCAATCGATGCCGACCCAACGCGCCGGCCGGTGCTTTCATTGCGGCAAAGGGTAACGACAACAGCAAGATCGCCGTCATGGGATGCGATCTGCGACGCGTCGCCAAGGTCGTTTCCACAGGGACGAATACGGCTTCAACCAGCTTCGAGCTCTCGGCGAATTTGGGCCCTGCCACTTAAAAAACGTGGATTACTTCGGCTAAGCCACCGAGTCTGCGGCCGGAGCTTGGTCCTCCGGATCCACGCTTAGGATCTGGTCGCAAAGCTGGACGATGGCGAGAGCGTGTACTCGAATGAATTCGAGGCTCAGTTCATCTTCGCTAATTCGGCAATTCCCGAGTATTTGCATCTGCTCTTCGAGAGCTTTCCGATAGTGTTCCAGTGCTTTGACATGTCCCATAGTCTTTCTTAATTGGCCACTCAAAAGCTAATTCTGGTTCCTATCGCAATCGATCCGCAGTCGCAATCGTGTGCGACAAGCGCACTACGCCCAGCTTTGGGCGTTGGAGTGGTGGAGTGATGGAGTGGCGGAGCGATAGAGTGATGGTTTGACTCACTCCAACCGACGGTTCCCTGCGGCAAGGGACATTGCCGCGTCTGCGGATCTCGCCCCAGGGTTTGGGGCGAGGGACCTGCGGTTGAGAGACCTAGTAAGGAAGGATGTGCAGATCGGGCGCCGTGGAGTAGCTGCAGGAAGGATCGGTACCGATCGGGTTCACCGTATAGCTGCCTCCGCTTGGGCACTCCGGGCCCGTGGCGGGAGTTCGGATGTAAGTTCCGGTCAGGTCGCTCATGACGACGGCTGCTCCTGCCGGCGCCTTGTTGTCCATGGCCCACTGTTCTTTCGCCGAATCGATCTGTTTAAGGTTCGCAATGCACGTGCCGCGTTGGCCGCTTTGTCGCGACTTGATGAAGTTGGGAATGGCGATAGCCATGAGGATGGCAATAACCATGACGACGACCATGATTTCCACGAGCGTGAACGCCCGTTCGCGAGTGATTCTTTTCATGCCCATAAGCGCGGCACCCTTGCCGCGAATTCCGTTGGATAAGGTTTTCCACCTAAGGGGCGGCGAAGTCCCAGCCACATTAACGGGATAGATGCAACCCTACTGCAGATTCGCGGAACACCGGCTTTGCGCGTAGAATGGAACATCGTGACGACCGGCGCCGCAGCAACCGCTCCTCAACCAAGAGCCGCGTTGCTTCAATGGCTCACGATTCTTCATGGACTTCTCGAAGGAACTGCGTCGCTATGGGCGTCTGGGCTTGCCGGAAGCGTCGCTCTTCTTAGCTTTGGGCTCGATAGCATGGTCGAGGTGCTCTCCGCGGCGGTCGTGCTTTGGAGGATCGTGTCGATTGGGCGATCTTCCCGGTTCGCGATTTCCGAAGCAAACGGCCTTCGTCTGGTCGGGATTTGTTTCGTCCTTTTGGCGGCATGCATTGGATTCGACTCGGTCCAAGCGATCGCGCACCGCGAACGGCCCCACGAGAGTCTGCTTGGCATCGTGGTCGCCGCTGTCTCCGTGATCGCCATGCCCGTTCTTGCCAGGGCGAAGCGGAGGATGTCCGGGGAAATAGAAAGTCAGTCGATGAGAGCGGACGCCCGTCAAACCGACTTCTGCGCCTATCTCGCCGCCATCCTGCTGGTGGGCCTGGTTGCCTATAAGGCCTTCGGCTGGTGGTGGGCCGATCCCGCCGCAGCTCTGGTCATGACTCCAATCATCTTTTCGGAGGGCGTCCGAGCCTTGCAGGGCCGGTCCTGCGGCTGCGTGACTTGCTCATGACATGATCCTCTCGCTACAACCCTGAAACTTCAAAGGCTTGTGCTAGGTCTTGGATGAGGTCACGGCTATCCTCGAGTCCGCAGTAAAGTCGGATGCAGTATCGTGGCTCCGAGTAACCAAGCGGCTGGCCCTGAAGGGCGACGACTAGCGACTCGTGGCCGCCCCAGCTGACCCCGATTTGAAAGAGGGCAAGAGCTTGCACAAATGCCACGATCTTCTCTTTCGCCTGATTCTTGGGCTCAAAGGAAAGCAGAGACGACGACGCCCGCATCTGCTTCTTAAAGAGGTCTCTCTGAGGGAAGGATTCGAGGCCCACATGATGGACGACTTCCACCGATTGGTGACCTTCGAGAAATGAAGCGACTTCGTTGCCTACCTTCTCGTAGTGCTTCATCCTGACGGCGAGGGTTCTCATCCCGCGCATAAGCAGCCACGCGGGAAAGGGCGCCAGGATGGAGCCGAAGAGATTCAGCTCCGCTCGCGCCAGGCGCTGCATGAACTCGTTCGAAGCGCAAATCACGCCCGCCGTCAGGTCGCTGTGACCGGCGAGATATTTCGTCGCGCTGTGCAGCACGATGTCGACCCCCATCGTCGCCGGGTTCGAGTTTAACGGAGTGCAGTAACTGTTGTCGATCGCAGTCGTGATCCGGCGGGCCTTCGCCTCGGAGGCGATCCTTTCGACATCCTGGAGGCGGAAGACGATGCTACTCGGGGATTCCAAGTAGAGCATCGTCGTTTCGGGCCGGATCGCATCGATCCACTCCTCAACGCTTGTGCCTGCCACGAACGTCGTTGAGACGCCAAACTTTGGCAGATAGGCCTCGAGCAGCTGCTTGACCGGGCCGTAGCACGTGTCCAACGTGACGACATGGGAGCCTTGGTGAACGCAGGCCATGATCGCCATGAAGCTGGCGCCCATCCCTGTTTGAATGAGCTTGCACGCCTCGGTTTTTTCGAGAGCGGCAAGCTTCTGTTCGACCACGTCGAGAGTTGGATTGCTGATCCGCGAGTAGTGTGACGGCGGTCCGAGCGGATCCTCGCGCATCTGATGCATGAGCTCTTCGTATTCATCGAATACGAAGGTAGAAACCTGAAAAATCGGGGGCACAACCGCGTGCTGATTCTTCTGCTCCTCACCCCGATGCGTGAGCACGGTCTCGATGCCGAGCCCGGAGATGACTTCCATGTCCACGGTCAGATTCTGATTGAATGGAAACCCAATATGAAACCGCCTGCGGGAATCCGCAGGTCGGCGACAACCAGGGATGACCGCGCGGTAGTCTAAGAACTATGAAGCTTTTCGTCGATACGGGAGATGTCTCGGAAGTCAAGAAGGCCGCCGACTGGGGGATTGTCGACGGCGTCACCACCAATCCGACTCTAATCGCCAAGAGCGGGCATGGTTTCAAGGAAACCGTACTCAAGATCTGCGACATCCTTCCCAACGGGGCGATCAGCGCGGAGGTCGTCGCAACCGAATACGATCAAATGCTCAAGGAAGCTCTCGAGATTTCCAGTTGGGCGCCGCAGATCGTCGTGAAGGTGCCCTGCATCGAGCCCGGCATCTCCCTGGTAAAGACACTGTCGGACAAAGGCATCAGGACGAACATGACGCTCGTTTTTAGCGTCAACCAGGCGCTCCTTGCCGCAAAGGCCGGCGCGACGTTCATCTCTAACTTCGTCGGCCGGGTCGACGACATCGGCGACACCGGAATGGATGCGGTCGCCGACACCGTCGAGATGGTGAACACCTACGGTTTCGATTCGGAGGTTTTGGTTGCGAGCGTACGGCATCCGCTCCACGTCGTCCAGGCAGTGGAGGTTGGCGCGCATATCTGCACGATGCCGTTCAAGATTATGCAGATGATGTTTAAGCACCCGCTGACGGACAGCGGGCTAAAACGGTTCCTGGACGACTGGAACGAAGCAGGGCTCACGATCTTTCCGAAAGAGCCGGTTGGAGCCAGGTCGTAGGAAGTCTTTTCGAAGGCCCCAATCCGTTCTAGCTCTCAATGTGGATCGTTTTCTCGTGCGTGTAAAGGGCCGTGCCCTTGGCCGCGCCGCGCGGCTTGCGTACATGCTTGCGTAACGTGTAGTCGACCGGCACGTAGCCGGAGTGCTTCAAGACCGAGTGTTGGACGGCAATCCTCGCGGCGTACTCGATCACTTCCTTACCAACCTTTTCAGGCTGGTTCTTCGTCGAGATCACCACGTGGCTTGACGTGTTGCCGCGAACGTGCAGCCACCAATCGTTTGGCTTGGCGATTCGTACGATGAGATAGTCGTTGGCCTCGGCGTTCTCGCCATAGAAGACGGTCCACCCTCCCGGACCTAGAAGCTCGCGGACCCGGTGGCCCTCGAAAGGTCGGTCCTCCTTGTTTTTGGAAGGGACGACGCGGGAATGCAGCCAGTGCCGCTTTCTCGCCTGATCCTGGAGAACTTCGATTTCCTCCAACTTTTCGGTTTGTTCGATCCTGACGGCCAGGCTCTCCAACTCGGTCTTCTCCGCGGAAAGCCGGTCGATTTGATCCTGAACCGTCCCCATGCTTCTCTTGGCCTTGCGAGCCTTCGCGAAGAACGCATCGGCATTCTCGTACGCCGTCTTCTCCGGATCGAGATCGATCGTAATCGGATTGCCGTCGAAGTCGATCGCTTCGAGCCTTCCGGCTCCGTCGACGGCCAGGTGAGCGTAGGCCAGAACCAACTCACCTGTGTGCTGGATCTCGGCGGCTCGACCGCCGAGGTCTCGTGCCTGGCCCAGGTCACGGAGGGCAACCTCCCTGGCAAGAATCACTCTCCGGATCTGGCCAAGCAGCGACTTCTTGAGTGCGCCGGCTTCCTGGGCTGGAATATAAGCATCGTAATGCTGTTCCAGGGCGACGCTAATGCTGGACCTACTGAATTCCTTGAGACCGAGAATCGCGACTGAAATCGGATAGCCGCCGTGACCCGGGCTGAGGACCGCATGCACCCGGCCCTCGAGGGCAACCGCCTTTACGGAGTCAAGTACCGCCGCGTCCGACTGCAGAAGTTTCAGGAGAAACGGCGACGCGCCGGCGACAGAGATCGCTGCCTCTCGCTGGATATTCGCGCCGGGATTAGGGGGCCCACTACGGGATCCGGACTTCTGTTTCGTGATCTCGGTTAGATCCGCTGGATTGATCTCATAGATCGGTGTTCGAGCCGGAAACGGCGGCCGGTGATACTTCCCGCCGGGCTGAATCTGGCGCGAGCTTTTCGTTTTTCCGACCCACTTGGCGGCGGTAATCGTTTTCTTTTCGCCATCGACGAGGATGATGTTCGAGTGCTTCCCCATCAGCTCCGCGATAACGCGATAGACTCCCTCGGGATGTTCGATCTCGAGTTCGAGGATTCGATCGAAGTCGATTTGAGCCACGCTCTTGACGAAGCCTCCTTCCAATCGAGCCCGAAGCGTCGAGCAAAAGGTCGGCGGATTCGGTGAGTTTTGCAGCCTTTTTGTCGTCAGATAAGCCCGCGCGAATTCGGGATGGCAGGAGATCAGCAGCATTCCCGCCCCGGCATCCTTCGAATACATCCCGATGCCCACGGTGAAGTCGTCGGGCTGGCTGATCCGCTGAACCTTGGCCCCGACGAACGCCTGCATCTCCCAGACCACGGCTGAGAGGGTGAGGGAATCGTAGGGGATTCGGGTCACAAAGTCATTGTGACCCGGCACCCGTTACTCGGGCATCGGGAGACAGTCCGTGCCACCCTAGGCGCGCAGTGCCTGATCCAGGTCGGCGATGATGTCGTCGACGTTTTCGAGCCCAACGCTTAGCCGGACGTAGTCCGCGGTGACCCCCGTGCTCAGCTGCTCCTCCGGAGAGAGCTGCTGGTGGGTCGTACTAGCGGGATGGATTACGAGGGACTTCGCGTCCCCCACGTTGGCTAGCAGCGAGAACAGTTTGAGGTTGTCGATCAGCTTGATCGCCGCGTCGTAGCCGCCCTTCACGCCAAATCCGAGAATCGCACCGTACAGGCCGCGGTGGTGATACTTCTTCGAGGCCGCGCTCGGATTTAGACCGGGGAAATTGACCCAGCTCACATTCGCGTGGCTGCTGAGAAATTGGGCAACCTTCAAGGCATTGGTCGAGTGTCGCTCCATCCGCAGGTGCAGCGTTTCGATGCCTTGCAGAGTGAGGAACGAGTTCTGCGGGGCCTGACAGCCGCCGGTATCTCGCAAACCCTGAACCCGCGCCTTGATCCCGAAGGCCACATTTCCTAGGCCCGGGAAGTTGCCGAAGACTTCCCAGAACTTGAGCCCGTGATAGGACGGATCGGGCTCCGTGAATCCGGGGAACCGGCCGCTGCCCCAGTCGAAATTGCCACCATCGATCAGGGCCCCGCCGATCGTTGTGCCGTGCCCGCCGATGAACTTGGTCGTCGAATGGACCACGATGTTCGCCCCAAGCTCGAGGGGTTTCATGAGATAAGGCGATGGGAGCGTGTTATCGATGACCACGGGAACGCCGTGGTCTTTCGCGATCTTGCCGACCTCATCGAACGGGAAGACGTCGAGCTTTGGATTGCCGACCGATTCGCCAAAGATCAGCTTCGTCTTGGCGTTGATCGCCTTGGCGAACCCCGCAGGATCGGAGGGGTCGACGAAGCGGACCGTGATTCCGAGTTTCGGCAGCGTGTAGTGGAAGAGATTGTAGGTACCGCCGTAAAGGGATGTCGCGGAAATAATCTCGTCTCCTGAACCCGCGAGGTTAAGGATGGCGAGGGTCTCGGCGGCCTGGCCGGACGCGGTCGCGATCGCCGTCGTGCCGCCTTCGAGAGCGGCGAGTCGCTGCTCGAGGACGTCGGTGGTCGGATTCATGATCCGCGTGTAGATATTCCCGAACTCCTGGAGAGCAAAAAGGCGCGCCGCATGGGCGGTGTCGTCGAAGACGTAGCTCGTCGTTTGATAAATCGGAACCGCGCGGGACTTGCTTCCAGGGTCGACGTTCTGCCCGGCATGGAGGGCAAGAGTCTCGAACTGGTGCGGGCGAGTAGTGGTTGCTTCGCTCATGGGAACATCATGACCCACGAATGGCGGGGCCGATGCTTGCGCATGCAACTTCTTTTTGGTTTCCTAATATCGTTAGTCCAAATCAGGCTCCCCGCAAACCGGCCTTTGAGTAAAGATTGCCCGGCGGGCCTGGATGCGCAAGATTCGAGAAGCCGCCCACGGTCCGTACCGAGGATAATTCAGGTCGTGATGAGACCGGACACCGTTTATAGCCTGCATCCCGGCTTCAAGATGTTGGCAACTTCTAAGCGGAATATCGTGGAGCGGACGGGCAAGACCTACGAAGATTGGGTCGAGATTCTTCGTCGAGACGGACCGGCGGAGGAAGAGCAGCAGCGAGGTTGGCTAAAGACCAAAGGCCTAACGAACAACTACGCCGGCTGGGTTGTCGACGGCGCTGCCGGCAGAGGCATCGACAGCTATGATCCGGACGCCGACGTCGAAGCGCAGTACGCCGGTAAGAAGGCCGTCCTGCGGCCAATTTACGACGAATTGCTCAAACTCGCTCTCGCTCTCGGAGGCGACGTCATGGCGTGCCCGTGCGCGACGATCGTGCCGCTCTATCGCAAGAACGTGTTCGCGCAGATCAAGCCCGCCACCAACAGCCGAGTCGATCTGGGTTTTTGCCTACGCGGCGTACCCGCCGAAGGCCGGCTGATCGACACCGGAGGACAAGCAAAGGGCGACAGAATCACTCACCGCATCCCCATTTCTTCCGTAGATGAGATCGACGACGAGGTCAAGTCCTGGCTTCGCCGAGCCTACGAGTCCGCCTTATAGGTCCCGCGCTGGAACGATCATGCTATAACCTTCGGCGAAGATGCTCGTGCCTGCCGTTTGCGCCTTGGGATTGATGGCGCCTCCCCCTCATCTGAGGCTGATCAAGGTCATCAAAGGAGCGATCTCTCCCAAGTCGATCGTCGCATCGGGAACGGGGCTCTTCTTCGCCCAGAACATGATGTACAGCCACAAGATCACGGTCTACGACCGTGACTACAAGCTGGTCAAGACGATTTCTGATCGTGTCGAGCTCAGCAAGCTGGGACAAATCGCTTTCAAAGGTGTCTACCAGGGGGCTCCCGTCGAATGCGCCTTTACGCCAGACGGGCGCGTGGCCTGGGTGAGCAATTACCAGATGTACGGCAATGGGTTTGACAATCCAGGCTTCGACAGGTGCGATAACAGCAAAACTTATGACCCCAGCTTCCTCTTTCGGATCGATACCGACAAGCTGAACATCACGGCCGCGGTTAAGGTCGGCTCAGTGCCGAAGTATGTCGCGGTCACCCCGGATGCAAAGCACGTTTTGGTCACGAACTGGGCGAGCTATGACTTGAGCGTCGTCGACCCAAACCGGAACCTGGAGGTGAAACGGATCAGGCTGGGACGATATCCGCGCGGCATCGTCGTCGATCGCGATTCGAAACATGCTTATGTAGCACTTCTTGGTGGGTCCGATCTAGCCGATATCCGGCTTCAGGACTATAAGGTTTCCTGGATCAAGAGCGTCGGCCTGTCTCCACGGCATCTCTGCCTAGCGCCTGACGGCCGCTTCGTCTACGCCAGCCTAAACGGCGAGGGCAAGGTCGCAAAGGTCGATCTTGGGAAGCGCAAGCTGGTTACCAAAACGACCACGGGGACGCAGCCCCGCAGCATGGTTCTTACGCCGGATGGCCGGCTGCTTTACGTGGTCAACTACAATTCCGACTCCGTTTCCCAGGTTCGAACCTCGGATATGAAGGTCACCGCTAAAGTACACGCGAACAAGCATCCAATCGGAATCACCTACGATGCGGCCACCCATCGCCTCTGGGTGTGCTGCTATTCAGGCAGCATCATGGTGTTTCAGGAAGTCGAGCAGCCTGAGAATCGGGCTGGTGCCCGATCGCCCTAAGCCACCGGTACATTCCAAAGGCCGGTACACTGGCTCCCTAGAGTGAGAGCCATCGCCAAAGTCCGCCCAGCGCCGGGCGTTGAGATCATCGATGCCCCCGAGCCCCAAGTCAAAGCGGGCCATGTCAAGATCAAACTGGAAGCCGCAAGCGTTTGTGGCACCGATCTCCACATTTATTCTTGGGACGCGTGGTCGGCTTCTCGGATTCAGCCGCCCCGCATTATCGGTCACGAGTTCTGCGGCACGATCGTCGAGGTCGGCGACGGCGTGGACGACCGCCAAGTCGGCGACTTTGTTGCCAGCGAGTCCCACATCGTTTGTGGCCACTGTCGGCAATGCCTGAACGGGCAAGGACATGTTTGCGTTAATACGCGGATCCTCGGCGTCGACGTCGATGGCGGCTTCGCCGAGTACGCGGTGATTCCCAAGGACAACGCGCGCCCGACCGACCGATCGGTTCCCAAGGAAATCGCCGCCTTCCAGGACGCTCTCGGAAACGGAATCCACACGGCTATGGCGGGACCGGTCAAGGATCAAAACATTCTCATCACGGGCATGGGTCCGATCGGTCTCTTCGCGGCGACCGTCTGCAAGGCCCTCGGCGCCGCCAAGGTCGTGGGCACCGAGATCAGCCCCTACCGCACGGAACTCGCCCACAAGGTCGGTGTCGACCACGTGCTCGATCCCCGCACAAGCAGCTTCGAATGCGTGCTCGATGAGCTGGCTCCGGGCGGTTTCGACGCGACATTGGAAATGTCCGGCCACCCTTCTCAGCTCGACGTAGCAGTGAGATTCACCCGTCCTGGCGGCCGAATCTCGATGCTCGGCGTATTCCAAGAAAACGTCCAGAAAGTCGACATCAACACGGTCATTTTCAAGGGGATCGACGTCCAGGGCATCGTCGGCCGCCGGCTGTGGCAAACCTGGGATCAGATGGCAGATTTGCTCCGGAGCGGAAAGCTCAATCTGGAGCCGGTCATCACCCATCGCATGCATTACACCGAGTTCCAACAGGCGATGGAGCTGATGAAAGCGGGAAGGGCGGGCAAGGTCGTCTTTACTTTCGAGTAGGGCCATGGCCAACCGACTCGCGGCCGAGACCTCGCCCTATCTGCTTCAGCATAAGGACAACCCTGTCGAATGGTATCCGTGGGGTGAGGAAGCGTTCGCCCGGGCTCGTGCCGAAGACAAGCCGATCTTTCTCAGCGTCGGCTATTCGAGCTGCCATTGGTGTCACGTCATGGAGCATGAGTCGTTTGAAAACGACGGTGTGGCCGCCGCATTGAACGAGGCTTTTGTCAGCGTCAAGGTCGATCGCGAGGAGCGGCCGGACGTCGAC
Source organism: uncultured Fimbriimonadaceae bacterium (assembly GCA_964576205.1). Taxonomy (GTDB): domain Bacteria; phylum Armatimonadota; class Fimbriimonadia; order Fimbriimonadales; family Fimbriimonadaceae; genus JAEVZK01. The sequence continues at coordinate 24,907 of CAZNUL010000007.1, forward strand.
GAAACCTATATGACCGCCGTCCAACTCTCGAGCGGGCGCGGCGGCTGGCCGATGAGCGTGTTTCTTACCCCGGACAAGAAGCCATTCTTCGCCGGTACCTACTTTCCGAGGGAAGACCGTGGCGGACATCCCGGTTTCTTGACGATTTGCCGCCAAATCTCCATTCTGTGGAAGTCGAAGCGCGATGAAATCGAGGAAAACGCGAACGCATTCGCGTTTGGCCTGACCGAGTCGATCGGCCAAAAGCCGCCCTCGACATTTTCCAAATTCGACGAGGAGTTCGTGGCGAACGCGGTTAGGGCGCTCGCCGCGGATTTCGATCCGGAGCATGGCGGATTTGGCGGCGCGCCAAAATTCCCACCGCACACGGCGATCGATTTCCTGCTTCGGTATTCGAAGCGCGACGCCGCGCCGAGCGACCTGCGTGAACGGGCGCTTCATATGGCCCGATTCACGTTGGAGAAAATGGCTCTTGGTGGCATTCACGACCACGTCGGCGGCGGCTTCCATCGCTACTCGACGGACGCCGAATGGCATCTTCCCCACTTCGAGAAAATGCTTTACGACAACGCCCTCATCGCGGGGAACTGCGCGGCCTTGGCGGAGCTGGGATTTGACGCCCCGAATCTCCTGACAAGACAAGACATCTTGCTTTGGGTACAGCGCGATATGACCGCGCCGGACAGGTCCTTTTTCTCGGCGGTCGATGCCGACAGCGAAGGCGAGGAAGGCAGGTTCTACGTTTGGGCCGAAGCGGAGATCGAAGAACACCTCGGTGACCGGGCGCGAGAATTCATGACCGCGTTTCAGGTTTCCAGTACGGGAAACTTCCGCGACGAAAGCTCAGGAAGACTGACTGGCGCGAACGTTCTGCACAAGATGCACGATGCTCACGAAGATTTCAAACCAGAGCTCGAGAAACTTCGGGAGGTTCGGGAGTCGAGAGCAAGGCCTGGGCTCGATAGCAAAGTGCTCGTGGGTTGGAACGGACTTGCGATCGCCTCGCTCCCAGCCGAGATGGCAGAACCGGCCGCCGCCGCAATCCTAGACGCGGAATCGAACTTTGGCTCCTTGCCCCATCAGATCGCCAACGGTGAGCCAAGCGGAGCCGCCTTTCTGGAAGACTACGCGGCCTTTGCCGTAGGTCTGTTTGAGCGCGCCAAGTCAAGAGCCTATGTCGAAGAGGGCCCGTCCAAGGTTCCGTTCGCGATGCAGCTCGACGGCTGCACCGCGTCAGTTTGGCGAGGACACGCCGAGCGACTAACGCGGCAAATGATCGATTTGTTCTGGGACGTCGAGGCTGGAGGCTTTTTCTCGACATCGGCAGCACACGAGGAGCTGTTCGGACGGTCGAAGCCGGTTTTCGACTCGCCGACGCCGAGCGGAAATGCCCTGGCCCTGCGGTGCCTCATCGAGATCGGCGACATCGACCGAGCCTGGACGATGGTAAACGCATTTCTCGGCTGGATGGAACGCGCGCCCCAAGCGACCGAGGCTCTCTACGCAGCCGCGATGGAACTGCTCGACAGCACCCGTAGCGGAGACATTCCTGTCCCCGGTCAAGCAAAGCGCGACTTGCTCGAGGTGACGGCGGTGCTGATCCCGAGCGAGATTAGAGTGAACGAACATGGCATCGGCCGTGGCGAAGTTGTCGTCCGGATCCCCCCGGGTCAGCATATCAATAGCCACGAGCCGCCGGCGCGTTGGCTGACACCAACGTCCGTCATGATCCAACCGCTCGATTCGGAGGTCTCTTTCCCTCCCGCGCCAGAGGACCAATTCCGCGGGGAGCTGCGGATTCCTTTCGTGGTCAAGCTGCCGCCTAACTCGAAAGGCGAGGACTTCGAGGTGACAATCGGCTACCAAGCATGCACGGAATACGAATGCCTTTTGCCCCAGGAAGTGAGGTTGGACGGAGTGGTCCTTCCGATGGGCTCTCATTGACGGAGCCGGGCATTCAGTGGCTACCCTCAGGGCACCGAGAGGGGGTCGCGGTCGAATACTTGGTAGTCGCAGAGCTGGCCCGAAGTGAGTGATCCCATTAACTCGCGATCTCCGTTCGCCTCAGCCGCCCGCACCGTATAGCCGAGCCAAGCTTCCTTCCCTGAAATGTTCTCGGATGGATCGTAGCCATCAGGCCGGCTCACGAGGTTTCCGATGCCATCTCGAGGATCGCCCGCGACGATGGGACGGTCGGAGCTGAAGCTGAGGGGCACGCTGGCCCGGATCAAGGAAGCGGCACGCTTGAGGCGAGAACGACGGTCGGGGCCGAGTTGCCGTAGGTAGGCATGGGCGAAGCGGATCAAGAACTCCGGCTGCATCGTGACAAAACATCCTAGTTTGGCCAGCCGTTCGATTTGAGCATCGCTCAAGATCATCGCGTGCTCGATCCGGTGATGCGATGGCTCGCCCGTCGCCTCGAGAGCATCCATGACGAGGTCGGTCGAATGGTCGCCGATCGAATGGATGGCAACCTGATATCCGGCTTCATGGGCCGTTGTGACCATCGAGTTCAGCCGCTCCACCGGATACATGAGGGTCCCGCTCACATCTGACCTGGAATGCGTGGGTTTGTCCGGGTTGCTCGGACCGCCCGAGTATTTCCCGTAGATTGCCGCCGTACCCGAGCCGATGGCGCCGTCCGCAAAGATCTTGATTCCCGCAATCCGGCAAGTGTCGCGATCCATCGCTGAAGCCAATTCGGCTAGCCGCGCGGGATCGATCCTGCGCGGGCCAAATACCGCGCCCCACTGAAGATAGAGCCTGAATCGGATCGGCGCGCCCCTCGCAGCTGCCATCCCATAGGCACGCAATTCCTGATCCAGATTGAACCGGCCGGTCATCATGTCGCTGGCGCAGGAGATTCCGAGATCCGCCATCTTCGAAGCGGCAAGCTTGATTGCCTCGACCGTCTCGTCGAAAGTCGGATGCGGAGATGCCGCGGAGACCTTCTCGTGCGCGTGCTCGAGAAGAACGCCGTCCACGACGCCCGCCGCATCCCTCCTGAAAGTTCCGCCTGGAATGTCGGCCTCATTCTCATGGACGCGGGCCGCCACCAGTGCGGCAGTGTTGGCAACGCTCGCATGGCCGCTCACGTGCCTGATGAGGATCGGGACCTCGGTGCTGACCCTGTCGAGGTCGTGCCGGGTCAAGTGTTCCCCTCCGGGGTAACGAGTTTGGTCGTAATGGACAGCGCTTAGCCAACGACCCGGCTCGATATCGGGGAGCCGGTCGCGCAGGGCATCGACAACCGCTTCGTGGGTGTCGCAGTGGCCCAGGTTGAGCTTCTGGAGATCAAGTCCGGTTGGAAGGATATGGCAGTGCTCGTCGATGAACGAAGGCATCAACCACTTCCCATCGAGATCGACGGTTTCCGCGTCCGCGGTGACTCCGGCTCCTCGTTCGACTACCCGTCCGTCGGCGACCAGCATGGACTGTAGCTCGCCGCTAAAACCCCACCTGAAGTTTGAATAGATACGAGGCAGCCGACCCTCCGCTCCCGAAATATCAGTCACCCGCTCACTCCAATGCATTTCACGCTCGGAGGACTTCCGGCACCACTCGCTCGGCGCTTTCCAGCGCGCCTTCGATAAAGCCCGTCCAAAGTGACGTGTGTTCTCCCGCGAAGTGAACCCGGCCGATGGGAGTCCCGATGTGCTCCATGTGCTCTAACACGTAGCCTGGAGCCAGGTGCGAAAACGAGCCCTGGCTGAAGGGATCGGTCACCCAATCGTGATACCAACCTCGCTTGAAGGTCTTCGCGGCCTCGGGAATAATGCGCGCAAGCTCGTAAAGTCCGGCTCGAACCGGATCGCCAAGCCCGGACCATTTCACGGCGTCGGTCCCGCTGACGTATGAGCTGAGGATCGCCGCATCGCCCATCGAGCCGTCCCAGGTCTGCTGAATCGGGCCATCGCACATCATGGTCCCGCCCCAGCCTTGATCGAGCCACCAAGCTTCCTCGAACTCCCAGCAGATCTTTACCGATCTTCCCATCTGGCAAGCTTCCAGGGCACACCGCTTTGGACACGTCAGCGCGGGCTCAAAGACGATTCGCTCCAATGCCGGCGGCGGCAAAGTAAGGATCACCCGGTCGAGCTTCGTCTTTCCGTCGTCGAAGTACAGGGTTACGCCATCTTCGTCCTGCCGGATCCGCTGGAGGGTCCGGCCGAAATGGGCCGATGCCCGAAGCCTGGTGAGCATCCGCTCGCACAGGTTTCGCCAGCCGCCAGGAACCCGGTAGGCGCTCATCACGTCCCCGTCGCGATCGAGATAGTTGAGGTAGCCCGATAGCCATCCGAGGAGTCCGATCTGATCGAGGTCGTCTCCCTCATCGCTGCGATACTTCGCGGTGACCCACCATAGGCCTCGGTCGCTTGTCGTGAGTCCTCTCACGAAGGAAGCAAGGTCCTGATCGTCGAGTTCGGCCGCAGAACTGTTCCTCCACGGAGGCTGGACCAGGTTGCGACAGAGTTCGCGAGCCGCCGCCTCAACCCGCAAGTCGTCTTCGAGGGCGTCGCTCCAGATATCCGCTTCAGTGCAATGTTTGCCGCCATAGACGACCTTACCGGGCCAACTTGGCCGCGTCATCGGCTCGAGGCTGAACTCTTCGAGCAGATGGAGGCACCTCGTATGATCGGCGTCGATCCATTCGCCGCCGGCCTCGTAAACGGCGCCCTCGCCCTCGTCGATCGTGTGAAGCCGCCCGCCGGGCCGGCCGCGCGCCTCAAAGAGCTCGACCTCGGCGCCGTATTTCTCTAGGAGCATCGCCGATCTGAGGCCTGCTATCCCCAGTCCAACGACCCCGACCTTCATCGGCTCCTTTCCCGCTGGCGGCTTCGGACGACGACGTCGGCGACAAGAAGAGCGGCAACCAAAATCCCAAGGAGGCTCACGACTGGCTGCGCGCCATGGCTCTTAACGATCCACAAGAGGGCGCCAAGGGCTAGGAACGCCGTCGAAAGAATCAGGGCCGAATGGCCACGCTGCTTCAGTCTCAGCAAATTGATGACCGCGCCAATCGCGCACAGCCCCGCGCTTGCACTCAGAAAAAGGCCGTACTGGGCGTCACTCATGGCGCGATTCCTCCAGCTTCCGGCGGCTCGCCATCGGTAAAGGGTACCCGGGGCCATCTTACGAGGCGTTAACAGACGAAATTGGGGTGACTGCCCTACCTCCTCACCAGCACGTCCGCGAGAGCAAAGACAAAAACGCCGATCGAGACGAACCCGTTGAGGGTGAAGAACGCCATATTAACCCGTCGCAGATCGGTTGGCCGGACAAGGCTTTGCTCGTAGGCCAGCAGCGCGGCCGCCCCAACCACTCCCGCAAAATAGATCGGCCCCGCGCCCGACAGGTATCCGGCTAGAAACAGGCAGCCCACCGCGAGGACATGGCAAAGCCGGCTAACCATCAGCGACTTCCGCTTGCCGAGCGACGCGGGAAGCGATCGCAACCCGTGATCGCGATCGAAGTCGTCGTCTTGCAAGGCATAGATGATGTCGAATCCGGCCGTCCAGAACAGAACGGCAAAGGTTACAGGCAGAATCGCCCACTGAAGCTTGCCCGTCGCAGCGATCCAGGCCGCCGCCGGCGCGATGCCAAGAGAGAGACCCAACACGAAATGGCACATGGCCGTAAACCGCTTCGTCAGCGAATAGAACAGAGTGATCCCAAGGGCGACTGGACTCAGCGCCAACGCGACCGGATTGAGCATTGCCGAAGCGAAGACGAAGATTGCGCAACTCGCCCAAAAGAACAGATTCACCTGCCTGAGCTGTAGCAGCCCGGCCGGTATTGCCCGCATCTTTGTTCGCGGATTCAGGGCGTCGATCTCTCTGTCGGCGATCCTGTTAAAAGCCATCGCCGCGCTTCGGCACGATACCATCGCCACGATGATCCAGGCGAAGATCCACCAGCCCGGCCACGCCGTTTGGAACGCGACCAGCGAGCCCCACATCATGCCCACCATCGCGAACGGCAGCGCAAAGATCGAATGCTCGATCTTGATCATTTCGAGGTAGATCTTCAGCGGAGACCTACTTCGCGCGACGCTCGCCATGTAGCTGAGATTTTACCGGTTGGCGATCGCGCCGCCGTTGGGATTCCAACCTTCGCTTTGCCTCAATGTCACGTACAATTGAAACGACCGCATCCCAGTCAATCGTTATTACAGCTTGAGGTATTCCGAATGCTCTTGTCCGCCATCGCTCTGACCGTCACCCTCTTGCCCCCCCAGCAGGCTAAGGTCGCCCCCACTCCCGAAGCCAAGCCCGTGACTTTGGCCCGAGTGTTCACCAAGGGAGAAAAGCTGCAGTATGCGATTACTTCCAACCTGCACACGGAAGCCCGCCAATACGGTTTGCAGACTTTTATTCCAGACGATCTCGACCTGAGCTACAAGTTCACGAGCGAAGTCAAGGATCTCAAGAGCGACGGCGTCGCCGTCCTCCGTTACGCCCGGCCGAATATCGTGGCGGTTGAGGGGGCAACGGCGGAGCGTCCGTCGAAAACAACCGTCGACAAAATCGACTGGATTTATGACCTCACCGTTAGCCCGATCAACGCAATCCTAGAAGAGAAGGACTTGAACCCGAAAAAGCCGCCAAAGAAGAAGAGCGATGGCGACGATGGCGGCGACGGAGGGCTCAAGCTGTTCGCCCATATGCCGGTTCGTGGACAAGATCCTCTCGGCGGCATGATGGGCCAATTCATCGGCGAGCTCTATCGTCTATCGCTGAACATTGGCAGCATGGACAGCGCGCTCGACTTCTCGCCAAAGCTTCCTCTCGACGAGGTGAAGGTTGGCGACACTTGGAAGCAAACGGTGAGCTACGAGCCACAAACGATGAAGGGAAAGAATGGCAAGCAAGCCGTTCAGCGGCTCGACTACACGTTCACGTATAGAGGGCTCGTAACGGTTAGCGGGAAGCAATATCATCGGGTTAGCGCAACCCTGGATTTGAACACCGATCTTGGTTCGTTTATCAACCAACTGCTCGACGCAAAGCCGTCGGAAACGCATCTGAAAGGGATACCCCTCAAGCTAAAGCAGAAGATCGATTTCGATCTCGACATGGCCAACAAGCGCACAGTAGCGGCTCACTCGGCTGCTGAAGGGGGTTTCAACATCACGATTACCGACACCGACGAGCCCCTGATAGAAGAAAAACTTACCGGGACTACGGATATGCATCTCGTGGCAATCGGCGTCTCGGCCCCAACAAAGACGGTGGCAAAGCACGGCTCAGGCGGCCACCGGCCCTAGAATCGGCGGGTTCGCCAGATTCAGAATGAGCCTCCATTCGGAGGCTCGTTCCCGTCTACAGGATGTGGCCCCACACCTCTCGTGGCGCTGCTCGGACTCGCCAGCGAGCGAGACCGATCCAAGTTGGCGCTCCCAATCGAGAACCCAGCCATGCACCGGACGTCGATCATTCGTACCGCCAATCGCCTTTTTGGCCAGCTTACGATCGCCGCGATCGCCCTCGCAGTATTCGCTTCATGGTTCGTGCGGGTGCCCATGCGACCGGGACCGTTGTGGGTTATCTTGCCGGCTCTTGCCTTCCTTGCCGAAGTCCTACCGGTCGAGGTCTCTCGTCGCGGGCTCCGGATCACTTTCACGCTTCCCTATATTGCGGCGATCGCTTTGGTTGCCGGACCCGTGTGGGCGATCTCAACGGAGGTTCTTGCGACAGTGGCAGCCGGGGCCCTGCGCGGCCGGAAACGAAGCGTCGAGCCTGCCTTCCTCGGAATTAACGCGGCCATTGCGGCCATTGGCGTGGCGTCCGGCCTGATCGCTCTGGCCTGCGTCCAATCCTTCACCGCGCGGCTCGAAGCCCAAGCCGTCGGTTTTACGGCAGCCTATGCGGTAGTCAATTTCCTTTTGGTGGCTTATGTCGAGTGGAGCACCTCGGGACGATCGCTCTCCGATAACGCCGCGCGAGCGCTCGAAGTCGGTTTTCGGAGCTTCCTGCTGTATGTCCTACTGGTAACCGCGGTCGCCGTCTTGGTTCGACAAAACATGATTTGGTGCGTGCCACTGACTCTCGTTCCCGTCTGGGCAATCCGCACCGGTCTCAAGCAACAGGCCGACTTGTACGACCACTACTATGAAACCATCACTGCGCTGACCCTCATGCTGCAGCGCGCCCACCCGTACACCCACGCTCACCTCGAGCGGGTCTCGGACGCCGCCGAGCAGGTTGCGAGAAAGCTTGGCTTGTCGAGTTCGCGGGCGCAGCTCATCCGCGAAGCCGCCGTCTTGCACGACGTCGGAAAGATCGCGGTGGACGAGACGATTCTCGACAAACCGACATCGCTGACGCCAGACGAGATTGAGCATGTTCGCAAGCACGTCGAGTGGGGAGCGGACATTTTGTCGCCGGTTCGCCAATTTGCCCCGATTGTGCCGTGGATACTCAAACATCACGAACGGCCGGACGGCAAGGGCTACCCGCTCGGACTAAGTCGCGACCAAATTCCCCTGGAGAGCCGGATCATCGCTGTGGTCGACGCTTTCGATGCAATGACGGATTCAACTCAGGACGGTAAGCCCGGCCGTCCCTATCGATCTCCCCTGACCGTCGATGCGGCTCTCGACGAGCTTGAAAGGAACGCCGGCGCCCAATTTGACGCGGCCGTTGTCCGGGCCTTCCGGCAGGTGGTTAAGGGAACCTGATGGACCTCGTCTCCTTGACCGTTCTTGGCGCCGCGGCGGCGGCCACGCTGTGGCTTGTCGTCTACGTGAACATGGTGCTTCCAAGACGTATCGAGGACCGCTTTCTCGACTCGATGCGCGCCTTCAGCCGCGCGGTTGAACTTCGGTTTCCCGGCCAGGCCCACCTTTCCGATGACGTCGAGGGTATGGCCCTGCGGCTGGGTTCACGCCTCGGCTTTACCCGGGATCAGATGCGGCGGCTGCGAACGGCAGCCCGGCTGCAGGATGTCGGTCTTTGCGCCCTGCCATACGCGCTCATTAACGTGACACCCTCCGACCAGTGGTCTCCCGAACAGCGAGCGACCTATGATCGTCACCCAGCGGTAAGCAAAGCGATGCTCATCCAGGTTCCGTCATTGAGAAACATCACGCAGATCGTTCGCTGCCACCATGCCCGATTCGACGGCACCGAAGGCTGCCCCGCCGGTGAAGCGATTCCGATCGAGGCACGCGTGCTCAAGGTATGCGTCGATTACGCCTGGACGTCTCGTCAAATGGGTGAACAGGTCGCCCAGGAACGGATCGCGACTGGCCGGGGTTCCGAGTATTGCCCGAGGATCGTCGACGTCCTGGGTGGAGTCATTGGGCAGGAGCGAATGAAGCGGTGACCACAGGAGAACCGGGCCAAGCCGAAAAACTCGGTGCGAATCGGTTTTCCGCATTCGGGAGGCCCGGCGTGTTGGTCCCCGTTGCCCTGTTCTTGGCCGCCCTTCTTCTTCGGTTGGTTGGCATCGGCTGGGGAATGCCCAACGACAGCCACAACCAGACCTATCATCCCGATGAGCTCGTCAACTATGGGATTTCGCGGCAAATCAATCTCGCGCACGGCGAGGTGACCCCGGGCTTTTACAACTACGGAACAGCCTATTTCATCGCGGAGAGCGTCGCCGACACGGTGGTCGCCGCCTATAGCGGCGGTGGGCCGACGCGTGAGCAAGACATCTGGCGGGCCGCCGGCCGCGACATCCTGGTCGGGCGCATTCTGAACGCACTGTCCGGCGCGGGAACCGTCGTGGTGGTCTGGCTGATTCTGCGCCGGATCACGACGCGGTTCGGCTCCGTGTTCGGATCGGCCCTCATCGCCATCGCGCCCGGATTCTTGGTGCATTCGCGGTTTGAGACGGTCGACGTCTTCGCAACCTTCTGGCTCGGGCTCAGCGCCCTCTTCGCCCTGCGCACCCTTGGCCCGCTGTCAGGCTCTCTTGCCGAATCCGATGCCCGGGCTTCAACTGACTGGCGCGACGCGCTCCTGAGCGGCCTATTCGCCGGCATCAGCACGGGAACCAAGTACACGGGGATTCTCGTCCTGCTCGTCCTCTGGATATCTCTGGGAATCAGTCGCCGGCCCCTTTGGTGGGTACGCGGCGTGGTCGGGAGCGTGGTTTGTCTTGCGGCGTTCACCTTGTCGACACCTGGATTCCTTCTCGACTCCGATAAGTTCTGGCGGGATGTGAGCTTCGAGCTGGGACACTCGGCCGGAGGCCACGGCCTCATCTTTATCGGCACGCCGTCCGGATTCGTTTATCACCTGGTGAATCTCGCGGTCGGGCTCGGGATGTTTGCGACAGTCGCCGGAGTCGTCGCTTTGGCTTTCGGATCCTATCGCCGGCACGGATGGGCGATCGCGCTACTCGCCTTCGCATTGGCCTACTACTTCGTGATCGGACGCGCCGAGGTCAAGTTCCTGAGATACACGTTCCCTCTTCTCCTGCCCTTGGCAATCGGTTACGGGTATGCGATGGGCACTGCCTTTCGGAAAAAGGGAAGGCTCGGCCACGCGCTCGCGGTCATCGGGGTTTTCGCCCTCAGCGGCAACCCGTTAGTCCTGGACTTCGGCGGTCTCATCGGCGCCGCGCAATACACGTATGCGATGGTGTCCGAAGATCCCCGCGACGAGGCCGCCGATTCCTTGAAACAGATCGCCGCGAATGGATCAGTGGGCTTCGTTTCCGACCCCTGGTTCTACACTCCTCCTCTCATACCGGACGCCGGTCTCAACCGCGACAAGCTCTCACGAATCTACGACGAGATCAATGGAGCCCAGCACCCGAGGTTGATGCGCTACATTCCGAATGGGGATTTTGGCTCTCGCGTCGACTGGGATGTCAGGTTGCTGACCGATTCGAAACCGGACTACGTCGTGTTCTCGAGCTTCGAAACCGTCGATCTGGAGCGATTGAAGGACGCTCGCGGGATCGATGCCGGCACTCAGGCAAGCGTCGATCGGTACAAGCAATTCGTCGCCGAGCTTCTCAATCGGTATCGGTCGCCGCCCACCCAATTCGGCGGAATCGGCGGGTTGGACGTCCCGATCCACGACCTCATGTATGTTCGTCCTACGATATGGTTCTTCAAGCGCAACGACCTTCGATAGGATGAATGCACCACGAGAAAAAGCCGACATTGTCGGCGAGGCTGATCCTCCGCCATCGACGCTGGTCAATGGGTCCGAGGAGTCGATCGAATGGTTCCTGGATCATCTCAAGGTCGAGCGCGGCGCATCGCCCCACACCCTGTCTGCCTATTCCAACGATCTTCACCTAGCAGCGAGCTTCTTTGGAAAGCGGGGCATCAGTCGTTGGGACGAATTGACAGCGTCCGCTCTCTTCAGCTATGAGTCGTCGCTTGGACCGCCTGTGGCGAAGACGACCGCTCAACGCCGCCTATCTTCGCTGAGATCCTTTCTCAAGTTCCTCAAGCGAAATGATGCCGGACCTGAAGCGGATTTACCCAGCACCGGTGGGTTCAAGAGACCGAAGACCTTGCCGAAGGCCCTGGCCCGAGACCAGCTCGAAGCCGTCCTCGGCGCCGCCGACCTCTCCAAGCCCTCCGGGCTACGCGATCGAGCCGTTATGGAACTGATTTACGGCGCCGGCCTCCGAGTGAGCGAGGCAGTAGGCATTGAGAGAGAGGCCGTAGATCTCCAGGGTGGAGCGATCCGCGTGACCGGCAAGCGCGGAAAGACGCGATGGGTTCCCTTGCCCGCTCAGACCGTCCATTGGCTTCGCCTTTACGTTCAGGACGCTCGACCGCGCCTGGCGAAGAAACCAACTTCTCTTTTGATCGTTTCCGATCATGGCAAAGCGCTCAGGCGCGAGCAGGTGTACGTCACATTGGAGCGCCTGGCACGTCTTGCCGGCATCGCGCACCACGTCGGTCCCCACGTGCTTAGACATACCTATGCAGTCCACCTGTTGAAGGGCGGCGCGGACTTACGAGCGGTCCAGGAGCTGCTCGGACATGAGTCGATCGCGACCACCCAAATCTACACCCAGCTCGATATGGACGAGGTTCGTCGTCGATACCGCAGCGCACATCCGAGGGGCTAGCGAACAAAAGGTTTACGGTTTCTGGACCCGCATCGATGCGATCCAGTCGCCCTTGTCAACCTTGTCAACGACGTCCATCCCCTCTGTCACCTTGCCAACCACCGCATACGAGTGATAGAGGTAACGGCGATCCTGCTTGAACAAGAAGAGCTGGCAGTCGCCGCCGTTTTGGAGCCCGTCCGAGGCGATGCCGACGACGCCACGCACAAAGTCCACGTCGGCCATTTCAAAAGGTAGCCGGTAGCCGGTATCGCCGTCTCCCATCTTCTTGTCGGTCATCGGCAGTTTCTTGCTCTGCGGATCGCCCCATTGAGTTACCCAATACTCGACCCGGTGGACGCGCTGTCCGTCGTAGAACTTTTTGCCGACGAGGTCGAGGATGTGAGCGACCGTCTTCGGCGAGGTCTTTGGATCTGTCGCGATCGTAAACCTTCCGCCTTTCTTCATCGTCACCTCGATCCGAGGACCGGCCGGACTGTAGGAGCCATGTGCCGTTTGCCGTTGGCTGTATGCCGTCGGGGCGGGAGCTGAAGTCTGAGTGACGAGGGCGGCAACAAAGGAGAGCATGTTGGGATGATGACCGATTGGTACTGGCTGCTGAATCCTGCCGGATGTGCCGACGGCTCCCAAGCCGCCGGTCCGCGGGTTTGGAACCCCAGGGCACAGGGGGACGCGACATCGGAGATCAATCGCCAGCCATTAATCATCATCTCCACAAGGTATCGTCTCTCTTGTCATGACCCGAGTGGACCAGCTAGACGCAATCGTGAAGCAGTTTGAACTGAACGGGCACCCGTTCTATGCCGAATGGAAGGCTGGGACTTTGCCTGAATGGCAACTCCGAATGTATGCCGACCAATACGGCCACTTCGTCGGCAAGATCGCGGACGGCTGGGAAACCCTCGGGGAGACGTTTTTCGCTGACGAGGAGCGAGAGCATGAAGTCCTCTGGTCGGATTTCAGAAGGTCGCTGGGCGCGACGGGTACGGGCGTGCTTCCAAGCACCGAGACGCTCGTTACCGCGGCCGGAAATCTATTTAAGAATAAGCCGGAAGCCATCGGAGCCCTCTACGCTTTCGAGGCTCAACAGCCCTACACGTCGCGAGCCAAGCTCGACGGCCTCAATGAGCACTATCAAGTCAGCAACGAAGGGAAAGAGTATTTCCGGGTTCACGCCGACGATATCGCCGAGGTCGAGTTGCTGAAGAAGTATGTGGAATCGCTGACCGATGCGGAATTCGAGCGGGCGAAGACCGCCTGCGCGATCGTATGCGCGTCGATGTATGGCGCCTTGGATGGTGTTTACGTCTCACGGCAAACGGTCAACGCCTAGGTACGGCATAGAACCTGAGGCACGATAGCGGACCGTGTACATCACCTCATTGGGCGTGATTTTCGCGAAATCCTGTGGAATATGCTGTATTGAAGGGCGATTCGGCGCCGTGCCGGGTGTTATCGGCATCCAAAACAAAAAACTGTAATCCTGTCAATCCTCGTTGGTTAGCGACTCCGCCCAACCGAGAATCTTAACTGTCGGGGCCTTGCGCCGCAAAGTCGCGGTGACCCGAACAAAGTCTCGGAGGAACGGATGCCGCTTTTTGCATATACTGCCATCGACCCATCTGGGCGCACGGTCAGAGCTACGATCGAGGCCGACGATGAGCGCTTGGTGCTTGCCAAGTTGCGAGAGCAGTCCTTAACCGCAACCGAGGTTCGGAAAGCCTCCAAAGGCGGCGTTAGGAGCTTCGGCAAGAAGAAGTTCAAGCCCAAGAGCCTTGTCGTTTTCTCGCGTCAATTTGCGACGATGATCGACGCCGGTATCCCGATCCTGCGTTGCCTGGAAATCCTCCAGGGCCAGATGAAGGACCCGGGACTCAAGGAAGCTCTCGAGGCCGTCACCCAAGACGTCAAAGGTGGAGCTCAGCTCAACGATGCTTTGGCGAAGCATCCGCGCATTTTCAACAAGCTCTACGTCAACATGATCCGCGCCGCGGAACTCGGAGGCATCCTCGACACGATCTTGGATCGCCTGTCTCACTTCCTCGAATATGAGGCCGAGATCAGAGGCAAGATCAAGAGCGCCATGATGTATCCCATCCTGGTTCTCTGCTTCTCGCAGGTCATGTTGTTCGCTCTGTTCACGTTCGTTCTGCCGAAGTTCAAGGAAATCTTCACCGGCATGAACGTGGAGATGCCGCCGGTAACGAAAGCGCTGTTCTCGATGGGAGACTTCTGCCAGGCCTATTGGTGGATGATCATTCTGTTTGGCATCGGCTCATTTTTCGGACTCAAGGCGTACGCTAAGACCCCGAAGGGCCGCTGGCAGTACGACATGATCAAGTTGAAGCTCCCGATCATCGGCGAGCTTTCGCTCAAGATGAGCATCGCACGCTTTAGCCGGACCTTCGGCACCCTTATTAACTCGGGCGTTCCGATGATGCGCAGTCTGGAAATCGTTGGAGAGACCTTGGGGAACCGAGTCCTCGCCGACGCGATCGATCAAACGCGCCTCAGCATTCGCGAAGGAAACAAGCTGTCGCAGCCCCTCATTCAATCGGGCCTGTTTCCAAGCATGGTCACCTGCATGATCGACATCGGAGAAGAGTCTGGACGACTCTCGGAGATGCTGGTCAAGGTGGGCGACTTTTACGACCAGGAGGTCGAAGTGACCGTCAAGGGACTTACGAGCATGATCGAGCCGATGCTGATCATCTTCCTCGGAGTCGTTGTCGGATTCATCGCGATCTCGATCATGACGCCGATGTTCAAGCTGGTGAACGCGGTGCACTAGAACGGTTAGCGGTAAGCGGTTGGCGGTTGGCTGAGAGTGCTCCTAACCGCTAACCGCTAACCGCCAACCGCTAACAACTTGGAACAAGAGCGGCATGGATAGCCGCTCTGGGACACGATCAACGGAGTGATTAATGTCTGACTTTTTAAGTCTGCATCAGGATGCGGAAGGCCTGGTGTTGCGGTATCTGAAAAACCCAACGCCGGATTTGAAGGACCTCATCATGGTCCAGTACGCAAGCATGGTCGAGCGCATTGCTCGTAAGTTTGCCGGCATCGAACCTTTCGAGGACCTGGTCCAGGTTGGTTTTATTGGGCTATTGAACGCCTTGACTAAGTTCGATCCGGAAGCTGGAGTCCGGTTCAACACCTATTCGACCTACCTCGTCGCGGGGGAGATCAAGCACTATCTGAGGGACCGCGCCCAGACGATCCGCCACCCAGCCTGGCTCCAGGAGCTGAGGCACCGCGTGACAAAGGCCGGCCAGATGCTGCAGCAGTCGCTTGGCCGCACTCCGACCGAGCGAGAGATCGCCGACGAGGTCGGCGTCAGCGAAACCGCAGTCAAGGAAGTATTCCAAACCCAGGAGATGCTCCGGGTCGCCTCACTCGACCAGGCTGCCCAGGGAGACGACGACGGCTCCAGCGAGGTCGAGAAGCTGGACAGCGCGCAGTTTTGTCCGGAGCAGCTGAGTGTCGAGGACCGCGTGGTTCTCGAGCACGCCATGAAGCAACTGCGCGATCTCGAGCGCCAAGTCCTTCTCCACTTCCATTTCGATTCGATGAATCAGACTGAGATCGCCGCGAAACTCGGCATCTCGTGCAATTACGTCAGCCACATCCTCCGACAGTCACTCGCGAAGCTTCGCAAGATCCTCAGCAACGAGGAAGAGCGGGATCGCGTCCTCCGACGCCAGTCGTCCGCGATCGATTACGACATTATCGATGCGGAAACCGGCGCATACACCGATGCGTACTTCCGCTCGCGGCTCGAGGAGGAGATCCACCGGTCGTCGGCCAGCGACGGCCAGGTCGCCCTCGTGCTCGTGAACTTCAAGGGGCTCGATGGCATGCGCGGATTCTACGGCGAACAGAGCGTCATCGATTTCATGGCCGATGCGGCAGAGTTCTTCAAGTCGAACGTGCGTCGCCTCGACATCGTGGCTCGATACGGCAAGACAGGCTTTGGAATCGTGTTGCCTTCCACCGGCCACAACGTCGCCCTAGTTCGCCAGCGGCTTCTCAACAAGATCTCTTCCTGGTTAGCGCATCGCGTCGCGGCTACCGCCGGCATCGTGGTCGAGATCGGAGAGGCATGCGCACCCGGTCAAGGCCGCAACGGCGCCGAACTGATCGCGGCAGCCGTGCTTAAGCCGGCGGCCGAATACGAGCCGATCTTCGAGACCAAGAAAGCCAGTTGAAGGGTCTGGTGTTGGGGTGGTAGGGCGTTACGGCGTTACGGCGTTGGGGCGTTACGGCGTTAGGGCGTTACGGCGTTGGGGCGTTACGGCGTTAGGGCGTTACGGCGTTAGGGCGTTACGGCGTTAGGCCAGGTATTCGGTATTCGGTGTTCGGTGTTTGGACTGCTATCTGAGCAACTTGTCGGTCGCTAACCACGGCAAGCCCAACAAGCCAGGACGCGTGGGCTCCAAAGGGAAGGGGCGGAGACCTCGGTCAAATCGTAAACCAATGCGTGTACCACCCGGATCGCAGGGCAAGCCCTGCCGCTACGGGAATCGATGTCCTCGTGAATCGCGGCCTTAGTTCCGCAGAAACAACGCCCGGCAGTGAACCCAAGGTCCTTCGCCTGAGAGACTCGCGTTCCTCGTCTCAGACTCTCATGCCTCGGGTCGCTCCTAGGCACCGCTATCGTCCTCCACGGCCCACGCCCCGAGGCTTACACAACTCAATGCCAATCTTGCGAGCTATATGGGGAGCCCGGCCAGGCTTCAAGCATTAGATGAGAAGAGGAGCAAGATGCTTAAGCCTCGGGGCGCTTTGGGTATCGACAATCGAGCACTGTATCGCATGCGCGACCCGAGGCATGAGAAAGAGCTTTCCTTCCCGTAGTAGTCTTTGCTAAATGTGGCTCGGGTTTCCGCTGATATTAGCGTTCGTTTCAAACGGGCCGCGTTCATCATCGCTGAATGAACTCGCCTTCCTGCGGAGTTTCAGACATATCGAGCGTCACTACCGATCCGGTAATGGTGTCTTGGAGTTCGCGATCCCATTCGCCAAGATGAAGTCTCGACTCGACCAACGCTGGGGGCCTGGCACGGAAATCACGGGATGGCACGAGATCGTATACCGAGTTCCGGCCTCGCTGACGCCAGATGGAAGGGCTTGGCTCGATATGGGGTCGTGGATACGATCCCGCGATGAAACCCCTACCCGGTGCCACGTTACATTCATCGATACAACTTCTCGAAGAAAGGCAAGAAGTAAGCACGCTAGACCCGGTTAGCTTGGGTGAGGAGGTTTCAGCGGCCTAACTTAATGGCCTGTCCCACCGAAGGCTTGATGCTTGCCTCCAAATCGTCCGCTGTCGTAGCCGACTAGGATTCCCGCCTTCTTCAACTCGTTGGCGGCCTTTGCAGCCCAGTGGTTAGCCGGGATATCGGAGAATGGCCCTAGCCGCTCGCCGACCCGCGGGAGTCGCCCGCGGGCAGATTCGTGGCCGCTTCGCGGTCGGCATTACTCTCGAGAATCCAGGACCCGTGGACCTCACCTTGGTCTGACCGGCATGTGCCACCGGATCGCAGGGCAAGCCCTGCCGCTATGCTCAGATGACGGCTCGCGGTGAGTGATACAACCCTAGAGTTGCGGCGCCCACAGCTAAGCCGCGTGACGAAGTTCCATGACCAATGAGACTATCTCGGGGTCGAACTTCCGGGGGTCCTCCACGATCGGGCGTCCCTCGTCCTCATCAAGAGCCAGGAGGACCTGAACGATCCGGCCCAGCAGCGGTATGCGAGAGCCTCGCATACCGTGCTTGCCTCCCCCGTCGAACCGCTCTTCGAGGGCGTGAAGGCTTGGCAGGAGCAGCCGAAACTCCTCGGCCGATTCCATCGACTGAAGTGTTTCCGCGCCTTCGTCCCGGACTCGGGCATAGGCCGGCGAGATCAGGAGGAGCGCCCTCAGTATCTCGCATTGTGAAGGCGAGAGGTGCAGCGCGCTCGCAAGCTCGACGATCTCGTCCTCGTATCGGGACAGCCGCTCTTCGGACACGGCACGCTCCTCCTCGGGAATCCAGGTGGGGATCTTTTCGAGCTGAAGTTGGTGGGTCTCAGAGGGCCCTCGGTACTCGCCTTCTAGTGCGACGACTCGATTTCTGCCCGCTCGTTTAGCCTCGAACAGGGCAACATCCGCCGCTTTCATGAGCGCCGCAGGGTCTGCGGCAGTATGCGGGAATGCGGCGCACCCAATGCTGACCGTGATGTGTCGCTCCCGCCCCGACCGGGTCGCGAAAGGCAAACCTTCGACCTTCTGTCGAATTCGCTCGGCAAGAGTAAAGGTGTTCGCCAGGGAGCAACCGGGCATGACCACCGTGAATTCCTCTCCACCGTAGCGGCCGGCGAGATCGTATGGCCGCAGGCAGGAGCGAATCGCTTCGGCCACCAGCTTGAGAACCTCGTCGCCCGCATCGTGGCCTTCCTCTTCGTTGAACGACCGGAAGTGGTCGACATCCATCATCGCGATGCCAATCTCCTGACCGGTGCGCCGCGCCTCGAGAACGCGCTGATTCACAAACTCGTGGAGGGTGCGGTGATTGGGAAGCCCGGTCAGAGCGTCGTGGGTTGCCCAGCGCTCAAAGTTCTCAAAGAGCAGGGCGGAGTTAATCGCAAGCGCCAGATGCTCGGCAATCGTCTCGAAGAGCTCGGCGTTTTCTTCGAAGTTGGCGTCCGTATCCCGACCCACGATTTCGAGCACGCCAAGAAGCTTGTCCGAGATAACCAGCGGGTGGACCGCGATCCCTCCTGGCCTTAGATAGCAGAACTTGGCTTCGAGATTCGAAGTCAGGACATGGTCGAGCACACTTGCCTGATGGAAGCTGTTCCGAGATGCGGCAACCAATTCCGCGACGCTCGTGCCGCCGGCGTCGGGAGCGATCCTTGCGAGAACGGTTTGTCCCTGCCGGTTCGCTCCGACGCTGGCAACCAGTTCCAGCATGTCGTCGTCAGAGCGGTTCACCCAAATCAAGACTGCGGCCAGTTCGGTCACCGAAGCGATCTCGTGAGCGGCAGAGCCACATAGAGCCTGGATCTGCTGATTCATCGTCAGCGACTTTCCCAGCCTTTGGAGCGCGTGCGCCATGCGGGCGCTCTTGCTAGCTTGCAAGCGCGCCTGTCGCTCCTCGATTGCGCTGATTACGAGGATGAAGACATCGCTTACTTCTCCGGTGGTCAGACCGGCGCTGAAATAGCGGAATCCGTTCAGATAGAGGCTGCCGTGCGCGCCTTGAAAACTTCCTTCGATTAGATTTGACAGCGGGGTTTCGAGGACCGTGCGTCCCTGCTTGAAGAAATCGATTCGCTTCGCGACGCCCCAGGTCCGCCTCACGTAGCCGAGGGGATCGATAATCGCGATTCCGACTCCTTCCGGATCGAGGGAGGCAAGCATCGCCGGAGTCGGGAGGTCGAGAACGATGTGGCCCCCGCTTTCGAGCTGAACGCACACCGGGAAGCCCGACTCACCATCGACAAGGCGGTCGTCAAGGGTCCTGACTCCTAACTCGCGCAGCAAGTCGAGAAGCCGCTGAATGCCGGGCGCTTCGCTCAATCCTCTCTGAATTGTCGGCAATCAGGAGAATGGTCGCCACGCTTTCAGGACGAAAAAGGACCCCCTAATTCATTAAACCGGCAATCCGTATGATGGTAACGAGCTACCCCTCGCCCCTACTTGTCCACGGTCACCTTGACCCGATCCCGGATCGCGGCTTGAGCGGCCGCAAGCCGGGCAATCGGAACACGGAACGGCGAGCAGCTCACGTAGTCGAGCCCGAGCTCGTGGCAGAAGTAGATCGATTCCGGATCGCCGCCGTGCTCGCCGCAAATGCCGCACTTCAGGCCATCCCGAGACTTGCGTCCCTCGTCAACCGCGATCCGCATTAAGCGGCCAACGCCGGTCTGGTCGATCGTTTCGAATGGATTCCGCTGCAGGACCTTCTGGTCGACGTAGCGGCCGAGGAACTTCCCTTCCGCGTCGTCCCGCGAAAAGCCGAACGTCGTCTGCGTGAGGTCGTTCGTACCGAACGAGAAGAATTGCGCGTACTCTGCGATCTCGCCGGCTGTCAGAGCGGCCCGCGGGAGCTCGATCATGGTCCCGAACGTGTAAGGGATATCGATTCCCTGCTCCTGAACGACCTTCTTGGCCTCCGCTTCGAGCTGGCCTTGGACGAGCTTAAGTTCGTTCACGGTCGAAACGAGCGGGATCATGATCTCCGGATAGACTCGCTTTCCTTGCTTGATCAGCTTAGCCGCGGCTTGGAGGATCGCCCTCGTTTGCATTACGACGAGACCCGGGAAGATGATTGAGAGCCGAACACCGCGAAGTCCGAGCATGGGGTTCTGCTCCTTCATGGCTTCGACTTCATTGAGCAGCTTCATCTTGGCTTCGAGCTTGTCGTGGACCGCCTTATCGCCAAGAGACATCCGGGTGGACAAGGCGGTGGTCTCCTTGATCAATTCCTCGTGGGAGGGCAGGAACTCGTGGAGAGGCGGATCGATGAGCCGGACTGTTACGGGCTTGCCCTCCATAACCTCGAAGATCCCCTCGAAGTCCTGCTGCTGGATGACCTGGAGCTTGTCCAGCATGTCTTGGCGTACCTTCTCGTCCTTCGTCAGGATCATCTCTTGGACGAGCGGAAGCCGGTCAGCCTCAAAGAACATGTGCTCCGTACGGCAAAGTCCGATGCCCTGCGCGCCGAAATCGAGCGCTTGTTTGGAATCGCGCGGATTGTCCGCGTTGGCCCGAACCCCGAGCTTGCGAGCCTCATCCGCCCAGCCCATCAGCTCGCCAAAAGCTCCGCTCACTTCGGGGGCGATCAGCTTCAGCTCGCCGAGATAGACATTGCCGGTCGAGCCGTCTACGGTGATTAGGTCGCCCTGCTTGACGACCGTTCCATTAACGCTGAATTGGCGCGACCCAGTGTTGACATCAAGGGCCTCGGCGCCCGCCACGCAGGGGATCCCGAAGCCTCGGGCGACGACGGCCGCATGCGAAGTCTTGCCGCCTCGGGCGGTTAGGACGGCCTGAGCGGCCAGCATGCCGTGGACGTCGTCCGGATTGGTTTCGTCCCGAACCAGAATGACCTTCTCGCCCGATCCGCCGTGTACGCCGCGCTCCGCCGCCGTGTTAGCGTCGAAGACGGCGATCCCGACAGCCGAGCCGGGAGACGCCGCGAGCCCGGTGGCCAAGAGGTGAGCTCGGTCCAGGCCAGCGGGATCGATGCGCTTGTGGAGCATCTGGTCGACGTGCGAGCCGGTTACCCGCTGGATCGCCTCCTCCTTCGATATGAGCCCTTCCTTGACCATGTCGACGGCGACCTTTACGGCTGCGGGACCGGTTCGCTTGCCGGACCGGCATTGGAGCATGAACAGCTTGTTGTGCTCGATCGTGAACTCCAAGTCCTGCATGTCTTTGTAGTGGTGCTCAAGCTTGTCGGCCAGGTCGACGAACTGGCGGTACATCTCGGGGCTCTGCCTGCCGAGCTCGCTGATCGGAACCGGAGTCCGCACACCGGCGACGACGTCCTCGCCTTGGGCGTTGATGAGGTACTCGCCGTAGAGCGCCTTTTCGCCCGTCGACGGATCGCGCGTGAAGGCTACGCCGGTGCCACAATCCTCGCCTGCGTTCCCGTAGACCATCGACTGGACGTTGACCGCCGTTCCGATTTCGTCGGGAATCTTCTCCTTGCGGCGGTACGTGATCGCGCGGTCGTTGTTCCAGCTCTTGAAAACTGCCAGGATAGCGATCTCAAGCTGCTCGAAGGGATCCTGCGGGAAGTCGCGACCCGCATTGTCCTTGACATGACGCAGGAAAAGCTGTGAGACCTCCTTGAGCTGATCGGCGTTGAGATCGAGGTCCGTCTTGGCCCCGACCCTGGCCTTGTATTCCGCAAAAATGTGTTCGTCGAAGCCATGCTTGCTGAGGCCGAAAGCAACGTCGGACAGCATCATGATGAAGCGGCGGTAGCTGTCCCAGACGAATCTCGGGTTGCCGGTTTCCTTGATCAGAGCCTCGATCGTGGTGTCGTTGAGACCGAGGTTCAGGACCGTGTCCATCATGCCAGGCATTGAGAACTTCGCGCCCGATCTCACCGACACAAGGAGCGGCTTGTCCGATCCGCCAAAGGCGCGGCCCATGTGCTGCTCCACGTCTCTAACGGCAGCCTGCACGTCGCCCATCAGTCCGGCTGGTATCTTGCCACCCTCGCGGTAGTAGGCCATGCAGGCCTCGGTGGTGATCGTGAATCCGGGAGGGACGGGAAGGCCGATATTGGACATCTCGGCGAGGTTGGCTCCCTTACCGCCAAGAAGGTCGCGCATGCCGGCATTGCCTTCGCGGAAGAGGTAGACGCGCTTGTTGCTCAGAGTTCTCCTAAATCAGGGAGCAGATGCAGGGGGCAGGAGTCAGTGATGGTCTCGAGTTCCCGGTTCTCAGTGCGCAGTGTCGCAACTCGCCGGCAAGAGTGGCGGGGTCAGCAGCCAG
>CAZNUL010000007.1:47464-87664 GCA_964576205.1 uncultured Fimbriimonadaceae bacterium
AATGGTGGCCAGTGTTCGTTGCTGGGTGTTAAGTGGTCAAATCGCCAGGCAGCAGCGCGGGGTGAAGTCGCCCGAAGTTTACACCAGCGACTCCCCGCAGTCGTTGAAGTGAAAACCATCCACGCAGCGAGCGGATTTGCGTGAGTTCGTCGCGCAGAGGGTTTCGCGAATTAGAATCGGAACTGGTAGTTGACTCCGGCTGTCCAGTTATCGCGGTGGAAGCCATCCGCAATGCTGTGCTCGTAGCTGAGGTTGCCGAAGAGCAGGTTCAGGGACTGGTTCGCGCCCGGTCGCTGGTCAAATTGGAAGTAGTAGCGCTGAGCAAGGCGGCGAAGCGCCGTCGTATCGTTCTGCTCGATGCCGTAATAGAACGTCAGCGCCGAATGCAGCGGATCGTCGGCGGCGATCCCGTCCGTAGTGTTTGCGCCGATCGCCCGCGAGGGCCGGCGATTGGCGAACGAGATCTTGTACGTTGCGCCGGCGGTGCGTGTTAGCGTCTTGTTCTGATCGTTGAAGAGCTCATCCCAGTTGGCCCCGAAACTGTAGCTGTTCCGGTACGGGTCGATCTGGTGGAGAGGCTTGAACTCGAGTTTCCAACTGTTCTTGCGATTCGCAAGCGGCACCGAGCCGAGAAGGACGCCGGCATTGGGCTGTTCTGGATTGGTGACGACGGAATTCGTTAGTTCCATTCCGGGGGCGACGCGGGCTGTATTCGTCAAGTTGCGGATTGCAATCTTGGTACCGTCCGGCATCACGCGCTCCTTGTATGCGATGTTGGAGCGAAGCCACTTTTTCTCGTTGGGGTCGGTCTTGAATGTGAAACCTCGGTCGATGCCACGCTGATTCGTCTGCAGGACCTGGCTATGATAGTCGAATCCAAGCTGGTTGTAGCCGAGTTTGCCGGCAAAGCCAAATATCTTGTTTTCCTTGAGCCAGACGGAGTGGTCGGCCGACGTGTCCCAGCCGAGATTCATCGTCACGTCCTTGAAAAACGCCAGCTTGACCGGCTTCACGGTGCCGAGGGCGAATTGAGTGGTGGTTTGAGTTCGGTCGCCGGTGTCCCAGAAGTTGTTGGTGTAGGCGCCATTGCCGACGCGCCAGTCACCGATCTGACCGCCGGTTAGGGACGCCTGGTTCTGAAGGAAGCCGGCCGAGCCGTCGAGCTGTCGCGCATAGCCGTAATTGAAGCGGACCCCGTGGCCAACGTCGAACCAGAATCCGTAATTCCGCTTGTTCTGATCTTGCGCCGTTCCAGGACGGTCGATCTTGACGTCGGACACCGAGACCCCCATGTGCTTGGTCAGGGCGGTGCTCAGCGTTTGGGTGCTGGTGTCTTCCTTGGTGCCGTCGTCGTACTTTGTCGAGGTCTCTTCGGTCCGGACGCTCGTTCGGTTGTCGATCTGGGCTTCGTAGGTGATGCTTTGCTTTTCGGAGCCGGGAGCGGTGTTCTGGCTTCCGTCGTTGTTTTGTTTTTCGTCGATGAATTGGAATTTGCCGAGCTTGCCGAAATCCTTGAAGAGGGTGAAGCGGTCGATCGAATTGGCAAAGAGAATCTGGGTGGGATCGAAGTTGTGGTTTTGGTAGTGGTAATAGTTGACGTCAGTCGTCTTGTTCGGCTTCCAGTCGAAAAGCAGGTTGCTGAGCTTCTTGTTCTGGCTTAGAGCGTCCGACTGGGCATCGAAGTTGTAGGCTTCCAGTTTCATCGCGGGGAGGATCTGCCAGGCGATCTTGACGTCCCGCTCCTTGTAGCCGATGAGAGTCGCGAGATTTTTCTGATCGGGATCAACGAGCTGATTGACGAAGGTCGATCCCGGGCTGACGTTTCGCATGTTCGCCTGAACGTCGATCCGTTTGTCTTTATATTCGGCCGAGTCGTGGGCCAGACTGTCTGCGCCGAGCGTCGCCTGGGTCTGTGAGACGGTCAGAGACTTCGATGGACCAAGGTCCATTAACAAGCCGATGTCGGTCCGGTTGATGCCGGCGAGAGCGCCGAGGCGATCCCGCTCGAAAAGCATCAGCTGGCTAGTGTCGAGGCCAGCGCCGAGGTTTTCGTGGCGGAAATCAAGTTTGAAATGCTTCGAAGTCAGATTCGCGGTATCCACGACGCTGTTGGATCCTGGCGTCTTGATCTCCAGGCGCTGCGCCATGAGATTGAAACCTGTGACCGGGGCAAGGGTGATTCTGTTGAAGTCCCGACTGATTCCGGGCGAGCTGAGATAGATTTGCGAATCCTGCGGACGGAAGGCGATCGGGTCCTTCTGGTACATGTTCGCGATCGTCTTCAACTGGTTCGGGGCATCGGGGCCAAGGGCGCCGAACGAGGCGAACCCCTTGCTGAACTCACGATCGGAATGCTCCAGACTCCACGTCTTACCACCGGCTGAAAAATCGCTGGATTTGAACGAACCCGCGGTCGTGGACAGGTCCGTTAGAGCCAAGTGGACCGGCTGCAGGTTCTTGTCAAGGTTGGCGTCGAGGGCCATCCACTGGCGATGCACGCCAAGCTCCGCGCCGTACATTGCCTGCTCGGCTGGGAGGACGCTCGTGATACGGGCGAAATGAGGTCCTACCGTTTGGTCGCCCAGCTTGAATTTGAACTTTGAGGAGTCGAGACAAAGCTCCTTGCGATCGATGGACTGGCCGGCGCCATCACTGATCGAGTTGTCGGTGAACGAGAGCTTTCCGAACTTTTGGGCGAAGTCGGCGCCGATATTCTGGCGGCTCATACCCGCTTCCTTCGCAAGTTGCGCCTTATCGGCCTCGGACAGATCGGCGAATCGCGAGAAGCCCTTGCTGACCGACTGCGAGCTAAAATTGAAGCCAAATCCGCCTTCTTTGAGACCGAAGCTCTTCCAATCGATCTCGTTGGCCCCGTCCCTAACGGACTTAAAGGAGTTGCTGACGTCCAGCCCGCCGAACTGCATGCCGGTCATGCCGAAGCCGAGCCGCTTCAAGCCTTTCTCTTTGTTGAGCTGATCGACGACCTTAGCGTCGTAACCAGCGGCAAGCGCAGAACCAAAATCGGAGAAGTTCTTGCTGATGTCCTGGTAGCTGGCGTCGATCCTTCCCTTCCCAACATTTGTAGAGAAGTTCTGGAGGATGAGGTCGGAATTACCGGCTTGCTGCTGACCTTCAGCGCCCTGGAAGCCCATCAACTGCTGCGACTGGACCCTCTTCTTTTGGCCGAACAAGAGTAAGCCGCCCAACTTGCCGGCGCCGACATCGTAGTTGTTGCTGATTCCGAAAAGGTTCGTGCTGGCCAGCGATCCGTCCGGATTGCGCTCGGCCATGCCCATGCCCGCGATCATCGACAGCTGGCCGGGCAGCAGCTCAAACTCCATCGCGTTAAGGCCGCCGGACGAATTCGATGGCTGCGCCTTATCGTCGTAGCGATAGAACACGGTCAAGGACATGCCGGGTTTGATCGCACGCTCGACGTAAACGACGCCGGCAGCGTAATCCATCCCGTAGTCAAGGCCAGACTTAAGGACTTCTCCGTTTAGCTGGACACGCTCCGAACCGGGAATCACATTTCCCTTGCGCAAGGGAACGCCAGGTCCGAGACCATCCAGATAGATGAGATCGAAGGCAGGCGTGCCGCCGACGGCGCTCTGGGGCGACGATGGATCGTTCTTGGAATTAAACGTGAGCTGGGCCGTCGCCACCATAGGCAGCGCGGTTAGTGTGACCCAACCTATCGTCCTCCAGCTAAGCTTCGCCAATATCCCCTATCCTATTCTAGCCTGCTTCAAGCTACGAAATAGGCCCTCGCCCGGAGCAACCCGGACTCGATCCCTGGACTCTCGTCTTACCCAACGACGTTCCACGCACGATCCATCGCACGTCAATGCTGATCTACTGGATTAGACCTCGCATACGTGCCGGGATTACGCTCATTTTCGGTTCATTTTTGATTTTCGTTATCGGCCGGTGAGCTTAGCTCCTGGTGCGGAAATCGGCCGGTAAGTTGAGACTCTTGCCGGCAGGAGCTGAAACACCTGCGGATTCCGACTTCTTGGCCCGGATCGAGCGGGGCGCCGGAACTAGCACCAGCTCCGTTACAGGCTCACCCAGCTCTTCGTGTCGCTGCTGCGCTCGACCGCATCGAGAACGCGCTGGTTCTCATAACCGTCGAAGAAGTTCGGACTTGGGAGCCGATTCTCGGCGATCGCGGTGACGGCGTCCGCGACGAGATTTAGGAACGTGTGCTCGTAGCCGATGATGTGGCCGGCGGGCCAATACTGACCCGCATAGGGATGGACGGCTTCGGTTGCCTGGATGAGCCGAAAGCCATGCACGCCTTCCGCGTCGTCGTTGCTGTAGTACTCGAGCTCATTCATCCGCTCCAGGTTGAAGACCAGCGAGCCCTTTTCGGCGTTTACCTCGAAGCGGTTGTAGTTTTTCCTGCCGACGGCGAAGCGGGAGGCTTCGAACGTTCCGATGGCGCCGTTCTTGAACTTCGCCAGGAACATGGCGGCGTCGTCGACGGTGACGTCTCCCATCGTCTGGGAAGCTTTCGCGCCGAGCTTGTCATCGATTTCTCCGGCAAGCGGCCGGCGCTTGATGAAGGTGTGAAGCAGGCCACTAACCTCGCCGATCTCGCCGATGAGATGGCGACCGAGGTCGATGATATGGGCATTGATATCGCCATGGGCGCCGCTGCCCGCGTGCTCCTTTTGGAGACGCCATACGAGCGGGAAGCCCGGGTCGGCGATCCAATCTTGGAGGTAGGTGGCACGGAAGTGGTAGATGCGGCCGAGCTTCCCCTCTTCGATCATCTTCTTTGCGAAAGCGACCGCGGGCGCTTTTCGGTAGTTGTGGAAGACGGCGTGCAGCACCTTGGCGCCGTTGACCGCATCCAGCATTTGCTTGGCTTCGGCAAGCGTGTTTCCGATCGGCTTCTCGCAGAAGACGATCTTTCCCGCCTTTGCCGCGGCGACAGCGATCTCGCAGTGGCTATCGCCAGGGGTCGATACGTCGACGATATCGATCGCAGGGTTGTCGACGACAGCGCGCCAATCGGTTTCGACCCCCTCCCAACCAAACTTTGCGGCCGCCTGTTCAACGGCTTCTTTGTGCCGGCCGCAAAGGGTGTGCATGCGGATATCGACGGGAAGATCGAAGAAATGGCCCACCTGGCGATACGCATTGCTATGCGCCTTCCCCATGAATTGGTAACCGATGAGACCGACGTTGAGAACCTTCTTTGCCACAGCCGGAGTTTGGCGCGCAGGGCCAAGCCATTGCAAGAAGCGAGTTTCCGCGAATCAGTGGAAGGAGCAGACCGAAGGTCAGAATCGGTCCTGATCGCTGAGATGCGTCAAGACGGGCAGTGTGGGCACTTGCCGGGCGCCGATACCGTTCGCGGTGGTCCCGCCACCGCGACTTCGGTTGAAGACCTGCCATCCGAATTCCATGATGGGGATGCGGTTGGAACGAATCTCGTGCAGGGCGGAGACGATCGCGTAGGTGAAGATTCCCAGAGCGCGGCCGTTGTGGACCTCGGACGAGACGCCATCTCCGGGGATTGTGGCCTGTACCTGAGCCATCTGCCCGACCATCGGTATCTCTTTCCCGAAGTAGCTGCCGTTGGCGATCGGCCGGGGAGATTCGAAAAAGGCGAATACCTTGGCGCCCTTCGCCATGAACAGCTGATAGATATCCATCTTCGCGGTCATCGCGGAGGAATCCGTGTCTGAGCTGCTGTCGACTCCGGCGAGATAATCCTTCCCGTTGATGTTGCATCCATTGCCGGCGAAGTAAAAGAAGATGGTGGCATCGTTCGGTATTCGGTCGGCAAGAGCCTTTGCGCTCGCTAAAAGCTGTGCGCTCGTCGTATTCAGGACGAGATCGACGTTAGCCTCGGAATAACCGGCATCCATCACGAGCGCCTCTCGGATCGCCTGCGCGTCGTCCGCCCCAAAGCCCACTGCTCCCGATTTGAGCTGGGACGTTGAGTTGCCGATGACGAGGGCGAACTTGTTGGTTGCCACGGGAACGGGACCGACCGCGGGCGCGATCGCGCCTGAATTATTCGATGGAGACAGGTTTGGCCCGGGAATCGGTGCTTGGCCGGAATGGATAATCGTAACTTGCGGACCGGTACCCTGCCGGCCGCCGGCGGCCGGCGTGCCGGTAATGAGGGCGCGATCCTCCGGTGCAACTACCTCCGTGTCGACCCGGAACTTCGGCTTGGCAGAGGCGTACCGAGCCTCGATGTCAATCCGCTTGGCGGTATCGCCAAGCTTCGTGTAGATCTGCTCGAGGTAGTAGAACGTTTCCTTGCTGGATTGGCCCTTCGTCAACAGTGTTTCGAACTCGGAGGCCGAGGTTTGGAGCAAGGACTTTTCGTCGCCGCCCTTGGCAGCGAGGCCCAGCCGGTACTCGCAGTACGCGGCGAGGAAGTTTGGCGAATACGCCGCGCCGTCGCGCCACTGTCTACGCTCCGTCACGGGCCCAGGCATCGTGGTCGGCCCCGAGGCGTCTTCCGGCCGGTAGGCGATGGCCTGCTGAAACGAGATACGGGCTTCGGCCCAATCGTTTGTCCTTGCGGCGCGAAGGCCCTTCTCATAGGCGGACATCCACTGGGCCTGTGAAGCAGCCGCCACAAGTGCTATCAGAACGACGAAGAAGATTCTTCCCTTTGTCATTTAATGCTTCCAAGCTTGTAGCTTAGGCTGATCCCGAAGTCAAATCCGCCGTGCGCTGGTGAGCCGACGTTTAGATCGATCGTGTAATCGTTGTTGTTCGGGCGGTAACCGAGACCGAAGGTCACCTCGTTGCGAGATCCGTAACCCGCCCCGCCGCCGGGAACGTAGGCATAGCCGACACGGAGCGGCACACGCCCCGCCCCGAAGCCATAGTTGTATTCGAAGCCGGCGCCCGCGGTTGTCTGCGCGTTGCGCTGGAAGTCTTGCCCGCCGTTGTTGGCCGAGAAATAGTGCGAGACGTCAAGTCCCAGCAGGAGGAAATCCTTGCCCTGTCGCAGCCCGTCCTGCCGGATCGCAACTCCTCCCAACAATCGCGCGGGAATCTTGTCGACGAGCAGGCTCGTTGAGCCGTTGTTGGAAAGTTTGGTTTCGGTCCGGTAGCTGAATCCCCAGCTCATGTTCGAACCCTTGGGCGTGATTTGGACTCCGACCAGGCCGGCGACACCGCTATTGGTTGCCGGAGGCGTTCCGCTCAGCGGCGAACCATTAACCGTGCCGGTCAACTGATCTTCCAGCGACTCCTGGACAAACTGAGCGGCGATTCCCCAAGCAAAGGCCTGATCGCGCGATGAGACGCCGTAGCCCAAGCTGAAATATTCGGTCTTAGATCGAAGGTGTTCCGCGTAGCCTTGGACGGGGTTGCCGCCGATTGTGACGTTGCCCTGCCGAAAGTCATCGACGTATCCGCCGACTGTGTAGGAAAGGCCAAGGCCGCCTTTGGCGAACGGAAAAACCGCTCCGAAGTGGGTGATGTCTCGGATGCCGGAAGTGCCGGTCGAGACTAGCGACGGATTGTTGAAGTCGCCCGTCGCGGTTGTGTTCGATCGCGGCAGGTTGCGCACGGCTGCGCCGACCGTGCTCTGGCTGATATATCCGAGGCCGGCGGGATTGTAATACGAAGAAAGGGTATCTGAGCTCGTTGGATACAGGGACCCTCCAACACCCATGGCCCGCCCGCCCGCATCCAGCGCGTTTAACAGGTCCGGGACCTGTGCACATGCAGGCGTCGCCATTGCGGCGGCGCCAAAGACGATGAACGGTAGCCTCCGTGCGCTCATTGTTCCTCCCAAAATCCCTTTCCTCAAACACCGGCATGCGGCGCTGCCGCCAATCCTAGCCGACCGTAACGATTGTCGTTTGCGTTATCGCAGCGGTCCCCGCCTTATTGACGGCGTTCGCAACCACTTTGAATTTGCTCGGCAATGTAACGCTGCTCAGTATCCTACCTGTCCAGCGCCCCGACTGGAAGGAGGTCCTTGGCACTCGCATGATTTGATGGTCGGACATGTCCTTGATCACGATATTCATGCCCGTCACGTCGACCGCGTTGGCCCCTTGGGTGTCACTGACGTCTACGGTAACCGGAACCGTCGAATGCGGCCGGACCCTCGTATCGGACCTCGGATACTGGATCGTGATGGTGGGAGCCACGCGGTCGATGGTCACCGTGAATGTTTGAGTCGAGTCGTTGTTAGCCTTGTCCTTCACGTCGATGTTAACGCTTTGAGGGCCATCCTGGAGGATTCCGGAAACGTCCCAGTTGACGGTGAAGGTGTTATCGGAGTCCAGGGTCGTCCCGGTGTTGTTGGGGATGTCCTGTCCGTTAATCTGAACACGCCACGACTTAAGGTTTGCCTCGATGATTTTCACGACGATCGGCACGATCGGCCCCTTAACGAAGGAGTTGGCGATCGGGTTGAAGTCGTAGAACTTGGGCTTCGTCACGTCGACGGTGACGTGGACGGTCACCGGGGTGTACGGGCTTCCGGCTTCCGTCGCGGAAACGACGATCGTGTATGCGCCCTCCGGTGACGACTGCGAGAAGTTGACGGGAATTGTGCCCGTGATCTTGCCGTCGCTGTCGGGTGTGAAGGGCTGAGGGCCAATGGTGGTCGTTCCGCCTGGACCGGTTACCGTCACGGTGACTTCGACCTCGACGGAAGCGCCGGTGATATTGAAGCTTAAGGTATTCGTTGCGCCCAGGAAGGCGTTTTCAGTGGGCGATGTGACGGTGAGTGTGCCCACGGCACCGGCAAGGGCAGAGGCGAAAATCGCCAAGAGCGCAAAGAACAGTCTCATTTTCATGCGAACAGCCACCTTTCGGAGAATCAGAAAACTCCTGTATTGTCTCCCAACTTAATCGTGGCTGTCAAACATGCCAACGCAAGCCCTACCTGCTATAGACGCTCAAAAACATCGTTGCGCTTCGACTGAGGATCAGCCTGCTAAAAGCCAACATTTTGAATAAGCCTCGCCCAGGACGGCGATGGGGCTGGAGTTTTTCTGTATGTCTTTGAATTTGGATAACAAGTTTGTTCGCCTGAGCATTGAGAAGTCCCTCCGCGATCTACCTGCGCTCCCGGACATCGTTGCAAGAGTTCTGAAAGAAACAGAAAGCCCGGATGCCTCCGCCCAAAGCGTCGAAAAACTGCTCAGCTCAGACCAAGCCTTGGCCTCAAAAGTCCTTCGAGTGGTGAATTCCGCGTTCTACGGTTTGTCGGGTCAAATCACGAGCCTGAGCCAAGCCATCATGATCCTGGGTATGCCCCAGGTTCGAAATCTCGTTCTGAGCGTGAGCGCCATCAGCGCGATGAAGCCTAAGACGGCTCGGCAGCAAGAGACGCTCAAGTTCTTCTGGCTACATGCATTTGGAACCGCCGCCGCGACCCAGATCATCGCGAACCAAAAGAAGATGAGGGTCAACGACACCGAGGCCTTGTTCCTCGGGGGATTGCTCCATGACATCGGCAGGCTGTTCCTCTACAGCATGTTCACCCAAACCTACGACCAGGTTTTGAAGTACGCCGAGGACAAGAAGGTGTCTGCGTTGGAAGCGGAAGACAAGCTTCTGGGCCTCAACCACAGCCAGATTGGAGCGACCATGGCCACCATGTGGAAGCTTCCGGAATCGCTAATCGAGCTCATCGCAAAGCACGAGGGACCTTTCGTAACGATCGACGAGCCCACGTTGTTCGCCGTGCACGCTGGGGACAACATGACCCAGCACCTCTATTTCGGCTCGGACAGCACGATGATGACGCCGATGGACCCGATCGCCCTCGAGTGGCTCGACATGGATGAATCGGAACTCGAGGACTTACGAACGAAGACGATGCGCAAGGTCGACGAAGCTTCGGCCCTCTTCGGATTACTGACGGCGGCCTAGGAAATGAGTACCAGCGGATCACTCAGCGGCATCTCATTCAGCGGTCTCAGCAGCGGGATCGACACGACGAGCATTATCCAGAAGCTCGTCTCCCTTGAATCCGCGCCGATCTCGACCTACCAGTCGGAGCTGCAGGACATCCAAACTCAGCAAAGCACTTTTGCGTCATTTCGGGTCGCCCTGCAGGCCATCAATACGGCTTCGTCCGCGCTGAATGCTCCGAACGCTTTCAACCCGGTCGCGGCATCTTCATCCGATACGACCGTCGCCACGATTTCGACTTCCACGAGCGCGGCCGCGGGCATCTATAGCCTGAGCGTTACCCAGCTTGCCCAGGCGCAGAAAATCTCTTCAGCGGCTCAAGCAGACACAACGAGTGCGCTCAATCAAGCCGGAACCTTCGTGATCAACGGCAAGACGATCCAGGTCGCAGCCGGCGACTCCCTCACGAAGATCGCTCAGAGCATCAACGGCGCCGGAGCCGGAGTCACCGCCAGCCTTATCGATGGCGGAAGCGGACACGCCTATCTCACGATTGCCGCGACCGCAACCGGTCTGAAGAACCAGATCCAGATCGCGGATGCGACGGGCAATGTCCTTAATAACCTCGGCGTTTTGAGCGGACCTGCCGCACCACGCGAGACGATTTCGAACGGAGTCACCAGCTTCAATTTTGGGAGCAACACCCAGACCCTCGGTCAGCTCCTTCCCAACTCCGGCTTAACGACGGGGACTTTCACCGTCAACGGCAACTCGGTCAGCGTCGACTTTTCGACCGATACTCTGCAGACCCTGGCGGCCAAGATCACGACTGCGGGCGTGCCGGCGAGCGTCCGGACCGTCACCGACTCGTCTGGGAACAAGACTTACAAGCTGGATATCGCGAGCCAAGCGGGTGGAAACACCTTCAGCGACCCAAACAACATGCTTCAATCGTTGGGCGTCCTGCAGCAGGCGCCGGCTTCGCAGCTCGTTGCCGCCAAGGACGCGGCTTACACGCTCGACAACGTCTCACTCACGAGTTCGAGCAATACGATTACGTCGGCCATCCCGGGAGCGACGATTACCTTGCTGAAGGGGACGACGGCCAATCCCGGCGCGGCGACTCTCTCGCTAAGCAAAGACGTGAGCTCGATCGAGCAGAACATCCAGAACTTCGCCGACGCTTACAACAACGCGATCGACTTTGTAAACCAAAACAGCCAGTTCGATTCCAAGAGCTTTGCCTCCGGACCTCTGTTCGGCGATCCGACCGCTCAGCAGGTTGTGGGCGGCGTCTCTTCCCTTCTGTTTAGCAACATGCCCGGCGCGACCGGCGCTTACAAGAACCTCGCCTCGATCGGTTTCGGTCTGGATCAAAACGGCAAGATCACCATCGACAAGACCCAGCTCGAGTCCGCAATCAATACATCGGGCGATTCGCTAAACAGCCTTTTTGAGACCGTTGGAAGCTCGAGCGGATCTGGCCTGACATATATCACTGC
Source organism: uncultured Fimbriimonadaceae bacterium (assembly GCA_964576205.1). Taxonomy (GTDB): domain Bacteria; phylum Armatimonadota; class Fimbriimonadia; order Fimbriimonadales; family Fimbriimonadaceae; genus JAEVZK01. The sequence continues at coordinate 58,825 of CAZNUL010000007.1, forward strand.
GGGCAACAACGCGAAGTCAGGCACCTACAACGTGCAGATTACGGCCCTGCCGACGACTGCGTCCTATACCGCCGCTGCGGCCCAATCGGTGCCGCTGGCCACCACCGAAACCCTGACATTCTCCGGCGCCCTCTTCGGCACGGGTTCTACGATGGTGCTCACCCAAGGCGAGACCCAGTCCGACATCATCAACCAGATCAACAACGACTCCCGATTCAACACCCTGATTCAGGCAAGCACTGACGGGAGCGGCCACCTCAAGCTCACCAGCCTCAAATCCGGCTCGCTCGGGAACTTCAAGGTTGTCAGCAACCTGGCTGAAGATGCGCAGGGTGACACCAGCGGCATCGGGACGACCGGCGCGGACGGGTCATCCGTTGTCGGCACGGACATCCAGGGATCGATCAATAACGAGCCGGCCACCGGTGGCCCTAACGGAATGCTCACGGGCAATAGCGGGGATGCGAACACCGACGGTCTCCAGGTTCAATACACGGGTTCGTCAACCGGCTTCGTCGGCTCGGTCACGGTCAACAAAGGCGTCGCCGCAACCATCGGAGACATGATCACGCAATTCACCGATCCAGTAAGCGGACTTCTGGCAGCCCGGGACGCTGCTTTCACCGCCCAAGAAAACGACATCAACGCGAGCATCACCAAGCTTCAAGCGCAGGTTGCGGACTTGACCACCCAACTTCAGACGAAGTTCGCCGCCATGGAAACCGCGATCGCCCAGCTTCAGCAGCAGGGGCAATCGATCGCGAGCGGATTCGGCCTGAACTCGACTTCGTCCTCATCCTCAACCAAGCACTAAGCGGGCTCAGACCCGGGTGAGCACCTGTTCGCGCCTAAAGAGCTGCACCGCAACTCGAATGCCGATCACGGCCAGCAGAGCACCCACCGCCACCGTTAGTGCCAGACCCAAGTTGTCGGACTTGCCCTGCAACGATTCACGTAGCACGACCGACGTATTCAGAACCGGAATCAGCCTGATCCACCAGTTCGAGGCAAGATCGGTGAGCCCGATAAACTGCCCGACGATGGCCGGCATGATGACCGCGATGCTGATAATCGCCATATGGCTTTGCGCTTCGCGGGGGTTTTTGGCGTAGGCGCTGACCGCGATCAAAAGGCTGGCGAACAGCGCGACGGCGGGAATGAGCACCAGGATCATCATGAGAAACTGCTCAACCGTCATCCCCAGCCCGGTCGGGAAGATCTTCGAGTATAGGGAGCTATGCGAAGAGCCGGCGATCACGACGCCGAGTAGAGCGGAGAAGCTGCTGCAGAAGCAGATGAAAGCGAGGGCGAGAAACTTGCCAAGGGCGAGTTGCGATCGTTTGACGGGGGCGATCAAGAGGGTTTCGAGGGTGAGCTTTTCTTTTTCACCGGCGACCATATCGCTTCCCGAGGCCATGGCGCCGACAAAGGCGTAGAGGATGACGAGGTAGGGAAGTAGTCCAACGACAAACTCGCTCACGTTGCTTTCGCCAACCTTGACCGGCTTCTCCTCGACCATCGCGGGTGAGAGACTTTTTGGATCAACGTTGTGCTCGTGCAGGACCTTGGAGATCGTGACCTCGCTGATCTTGGCGATTTCTTGTTTAACCAGATTGAGGGCTATCTTGCCGGTGTCTTGTTGAGGATCGTAATAGGCTTCAATCGTCGTCGGGGTCGCACGGTCGAACTTCTGGTCGAAGTCCGGCTCAAACTTGAGGACCAGCCGCGCTTTTCCTTGCCGGATCAGCTTGTCTCCTTCGTCGAGAGTGGACAGCTCGACAACCTTGAACTTCTGTTCTTTGAGCCTGGCCACAAGCTGGTTGTTGGCGCCAAGAACGTGGACGACCTGGTTTTCCTTCTCGCCAACGCCGGAAATGAATCCGAACATTGCGAGAAACAGCATCATCATTACGCCCGGCATGATCACCGCGTTCGTCCGTACGCGCTTGTCGCGAAAAAGCTCCTTCAGCTCCTTCTTCATCACGATGAACATCGGGTTCATGCGACCACCTTCAGCTCGCCCACAAGCTTGAGGAACATCCGCTCCAGGTTGTGCTCACCAGCCAGTTCCTTGAGCTCGTCGACCGTTCCCTCCGCTTTGATAACTCCGTCGTGGATGATCGCTACGCGATCGCAGAGCCTCTCCATCTCCGACATGATGTGGGTGCTGAAGACCACGGTCTTTCCCGAATCCCGGGATTCTTCGATGAACTCCATCACAGTCTGGCTGGTGACGACGTCGAGGCCCGCCGTCGGCTCGTCGAAAAACAGCACGGGCGGATCGTGAAGAATGGTTCTCGCGATGGAGACTCGCTGCTTCTGGCCGGTCGAGAGTTTGTCGCAGAGCCGGTCGAGAAACTCGTGAAGCTGCAGCTTCTCGATCACAAAGTCCATCCGCTGCTTGAGCCGGGCTCCCGACAGGCCATAGAGTTCGCCGAAGTATTGGATCATTTCCTTCGAGGTGAGCCGGCCGTAGAGCGCGGTCGACGTCGACATAAAGCCGATGCTCGCCCTTACCTTCTCGGGCTGTTGCACGACGTCGAATCCGGCAACTTCCGCAATCCCCTCGGTCGGGACTAAGACGGTAGACAAGACCCGCAACATCGTGGTCTTCCCCGCTCCGTTGACGCCGAGAAGGCCGAAGATCTGGCCGGGCTGGGCCGCTATGCTGACGCCGTCGACCGCTTTGACTACGCCCTTTTTCGGATCAGCGAAGTACTTCTTGAGCCCAACCGTCCTAACGCCCGCATCCATTGGGCCGGAGTGTAGCAGAGGGGTGGCCGAAAACCGGAGAGCCTAGGGCTTTTGGATGACGGGATTACAGGATGACCTGATGAGCGGATTGGATTGCCCTCCCATCATCTAGTCATCGGTTCATCCCGTAATCAACTCGTCTTCTCCAGCTTAATGCTTGCTGAGTTGATGCAATACCGCAGCCCAGTGGGCTGGGGTCCGTCCGGAAACACGTGGCCTAGGTGGCCGCCACACGCCTTGCACCTCACTTCGACTCGGCGCATCCCGAAGCTATCGTCTTCCAGTTCCTCGATCCGGCTCTTGTCGAGCCCCTCATAGAAAGACGGCCAACCGCAGCCGGAGTCGAACTTGGTGGTCGAGTCGAACAGTTCGGCCCCGCATCCGGCGCATCGATAGATGCCCGGATCCTTGACGTTCCAGTATTCGCCGGTAAAGGGCCGCTCTGTGCCGGCTTGGCGGAGGACTCGGTATTGCTCCGGAGTCAAGATTCCGCGCCATTCATCTTCTGTCTTTTCGACTTCTCGCTGGGACATGTTCACATTCTACGAAGGAGCCGTCCTCTCGGATCGTTCCAGGTCCTGGGGCGGAAGGGTGTTAGGTAGGAGCATCGCCATCCCCACCGAGTCAAGCAGACCCTCCCCGTCGCTACCCGCTCCGACCCTCCCGGAGCGGGAGGGTGTTTGCTATTGCTTTGGTCGCTTCCAGAACCGCTTGTTGACGATCGTTCCACTTTCCATCTTTCCGCGGATGTCGACTTCGCAGGTGGTGTCGAGCGCAACATCTGACTCGATGAATGCGAAGGCAATCGATGTCTCCAGAACCGGGCTATAGACTCCGCTCGAGACTTCGCCGACTTCGCGACCACCGACGAACCCCTTCAAGCCCGGAGACAGGAGCCGCTTCGAGTCGAGCCTGACCCCCTGCAGCTTCCTAGCCGTTCCGTTTGCCCGTGCCTCCGCGATCGGGTCGCTGCCTATGAACTTCTTCGTCCTCGAGATGACCCAGCCAAGGCCGGCCGAAATCGGATTGATCGTGTCCCCCAGCTCATGGCCATACAAGGGCAAGCCGGCTTCGACTCTAAGAGAGTCCCTCGAAGCCAAACCGCACGGGACGACGCTCATCTCGAGCAGGATGTCCCACAGAACTGGCGACTCCTCGGCGTGACAGATCAGCTCATAGCCATCTTCACCCGTGTAACCCGAACGCGCGCAGAAACAGTCGATTCCGCCAATGGCGGCTTGCACGACGCCGAAGGCCGGTGCAGCTTGCATGGCGTCCGGCTCGTCACTGTGCTGAGCCAGGAGACCAACCGCGGCCGGGCCCTGAACGGCGATCATCGCCGTCTCGTCGGTCTCATCCTTAATATCGACCCCGAAGGAGTTCTGATCCTTCATCCAGGCGACGTCCTTCGCATGGTTGGCCGCGTTGACGACCATCGCGAACTTTTCCGGCTCGAGCCGATAGACGATGATGTCGTCCACACAGCCTCCGTCGAGGTTCGTCAGAAGCGAATACTGGCCGGTGTTGTCGCTCAGCTTGCTGACGTCGTTTGCGGTAATCCACTCCAGGTATTCGAGAGTCCTCGGACCCTTTAGCCGAAGTCGCGCCATGTGGCTTACATCGAACATGCCGGCATGCTCGCGCACGGCCTTGCACTCGGCGATCACGCTCGCGTATTGCACCGGCATGTCGTAGCCGGCGAACGGAACCATCCTGCCCCCGGCCTTGACGTGGGCGTCGTACAGAGGGGTTCGCAGGGTTGGTTCAGCGACGGTAGACATGACCGGAGTTTACTTCGACTCCAGCCCCGCGCCGGCCGGCAGGATCACATAGCTGAGTATCGTTGAGCGGCAGGATGCCGCTGACACACATCGCCTGGAAGGCGATGCCACGATCGAACCAGCTCCGCCGGGGCTACTTCCCGATCGCAAACGTGGAATCGGGGATCGAAGAGTCCAGCTTGGCGGACTTGAAATCCATAATCCACTGTTCCCCGCCCGCAAATGTCATCACGACCCTCATCGGCGCTTCGACATTGCCGATTCTTCGATAGTTCGAATAGTCGATCGAGGACACCACCGTCCCCAACGACGACCGGCGAGCGTTTGTCAATCGAGCCAGCAGGTTCGACTTCGCGTCGAACGACAGTTCCTCGGTCGACGAGGTCGAGGGACGAGTGGCGCGAACCACGATGACACCAGCTTTGTCGATCGTGTCCTTTCCGGAGACGGTTGGACTCTCTAGTCCGGCGAAGGCGTCGTCGCCTCGCCATGCCCGGCCGATGCGGCCAAATATCGCCGCCGGCTCGTCCGACATCGCCATGGCGCCGTACCAGACCTGATTACCATCGGAGCCTACTTTGCGCTCACCCGCTACGATGCGGAATTTGCCTCCAGGGGCTTGGATGAACTCGAGCGGTTTGGTTTCAGGCTTGTGGGTCACGTCGTTGGGAGCCGTGAGCGTTCCCAAGCTGACGAGAGCCCCGGACTGCTTGCCCGCCGCGGCGATATGTTTCGCGAATAACTCTTCCGGTTTCGGCGGACTATCCAGCCTGGCGTGGCGCATCGTCACTCCCGGCGGAATCGGAGCGTTGGTGGGATTTTCCTTGCCGCCGTGGCAGGTCATGCAGGTCACCTGATTCCGATTGTTGAAGTTCTTGGCGTTGATGTCGCGCTGCATGTTGACCATGTGCCTCGCGATCGACTTCATCCGGGTCTCCGCGGAGAAATCTCCCGCAGTATGGCAATCCGAGCATTCGATCTTAAGCGAAGCCGCCATGAACTCCATCGACGGGATCAAGTCGTTCGCCGGAATGCCCTTGAACACCTGGATGTTCTTGAACACCTGCTCGCAGGTCGGGGCCTGCTGAGCCGGTTGCTGTCTCAAGGCCAGCAAGAAGGGGGCGCTGGCAACGGCGAAGAAAAGAGTGCGGGCGGCTGAGCTTCGCATGACGCTATTATGCGGCGAAGTCGACCGCTGGCATGGTGGAGTTGGTTGGCACCCGCCCCCGTTTCCGGAAGCGGAAAGAAGCCCGTAGTTGCCAATCTTAGGCGGGGTTTCTCGTCGAGGCTTTATCAAGTCGACCGGACAGTCCGCGCTGGCTCTGGGTTGCGCGCCGATCGCGAGCGCGGTCGGGAACCTTCCCATTACTGAAAGATTGTGTCGGGAAGAGGGAGGGGCGAGCGGGGGATCGGTGAGATGTATCAACGTCGTCAACTTCATACGCGAGATCGAGCCGCGATTCGAGACGGACATGCTATTGCCAGTCCAGAAGCAGATGGAGATCATCCTCGAGAACCGTCTTCCCGCGACATGGCTGCTCCAGTTCGATGCCCTCGTTTCCGGCCCGTTTGTCAAGTTCCTCAAGGACCACATGGCCAAGAGCCACGAGGTTGGCTTCTGGTTCGAGATGAACGAGAAGCACTGCCGGGCCGCGGGAGTGGAGTGGCGCGGGAGGCCGGGATACGAATGGGATTACAACCCGAGCGTCGCCTTCACGATCGGCTACACCCCGGAGGAGCGGATCAAGCTGGCGGATACCGCGATGAGCCGCTTCAAGGCCATCTGGGGCAGGTATCCGAGTTCGGTCGCGAGTTGGAATCTCGACGCGATCGTCATGGCTCATCTCGACTCTCGCTATCGGGTCGACGCCTTCGCGGTGTGCCGGGACCAAATCGCGACAGACGGGTTTACGATCTGGGGCGCGCCGATCGCCGGCTACTATCCGAGCAAGACGAACTGTTGGAGCCCCGCCCTCGACCGTAAGAACCAGATCTCGTCGCCGGTGTTTCGGATGCTCGGCCAGGATCCGGTCTACTACTACGAAAAGGAGTGGACCATCCCGGGTGGCCGCAAGCTCCGGGAGCCCGACACGATGGAGCCGGTTTGGACGTCGGGGCGGTCGCCGGACTTCGTGCGCTCGTTTCTCAAGATGATCGAGGAGGCTCCAACGCTAAAGTTCGGTTATGCCCAGATGGGCCAGGAGAACTCGTTCCCTTGGACCCAGCAGGAGGCCGGCTACGCCCCCCAGATGAAGGCGCTCGCCGCCTTGCGCGATCTCGGCGGGGTGCACGTCGAGACGATGGGGGAATCCGGGCGCCGGTTCAAAAGGGCATTCGCGACGACTCCTGCGCAAGCCCAGGTTCAGCTCACCGACCCCTTTGGCAACTCGCCGCGCGAAACGACGGTCTGGTACCAAAGCCGGTCCTACCGGGCGAATCTGCACTTCAAGGGCGACCTTCCCTACCTGCGAGACCTGACCGTCTATAGCGACCATTTCTCCCAGCCGTTTCTCGAGAAGGCGACCCGAGACCACGACGTCGAGCAACGGATGCCGGCGATCATGGACGGCTACCACTGGCGCGGACCGGCCGGAGCAGGTGGGTATTTCAAGGAAGGTGACCAGCTTCTCTGGCTGTCGGGCAAACCCGTCATCCGGGAGGAAGGTGACACTCTCGTTTTGGAGCTTCCCGTGCACGTTCCCGAGGGATTGGGGGCATTGACCTCAGATGTCAGGCTCCTAACCGTAAGGTTCGAAGATCGACGGATTACGGCCTCCCTCTCGGCTGGCCGGTTAACGATGGCATTCGAGTGGGATCCATCCAAGGCCCGCGTCGCTTCGGTCGAGCCGACGCGGGTGTCGTACAGCTTTCGGGGTTTCCCATACTCCGTCGGCATCGCCGGAGGCGAGGCACGGGCGATATCGAAGGGCTGGGCGGTTACGGGGGAACGGATCAGCCTATCGCTGGCTCAACGGTCCTGATTGGGCGTTGGGGCCTTATGGCGCTGAGGGCCTTGAGGCGCTGGGGTGTTCGGCGATCGGTGTCGGGCCTTGGGTGACGGGTGCCGGGTGACGGGTGTTGGGGAGTGCGACAGCCGCTAAGGACTACTTGTAACTAACCTTACTCTTGCCGGTCTTGAAGTCGAAAGTGACGACGCAGATTTGGTTCTTCTTTACGACAACGTCTGTAGCGTTTTCTAAGGTCCTAACTCCGTTCGACACCTTGACTCGACGCAAGCCTGTCGCGGCGAGGGTTTTCGATATGGTCGGTCTGATTGGATAGCCATCTACCCAGGCCTGGGCATCTCGCCCCTGGGAGTCGACATAGAGGATCTCGGTTCCGTCGGCAAACGCTTTGATTCTCTGAGGAGTGATGGGTGACTTGGCGGCCCCTGGGCTGGTCCGCATTTGGTACCAAATTGCGGGAAGCAGATCTTCCATTTCCGTTCTGCTAAACGAAACTTCCGGGCGGTTTCCCGTCTTCTCGTTTGCTTTCACTTCCAGCATCTCAGCTCGGTCTGCGATACACGCAAATGCCGCTTCGATGGCTGGCGCGTCTGCATCCAGGTCACTCTGCTTGATTCCCGGGATGGTGCGAAGAATGAGTTTTCGGGCTCTAGTGAACGAAGAGGTTTCGACGGCACGAGCCGGCACCGGTTGGTGGATCGAGGCCGTGATGAAGGCAAGCATTAGGTTAAGCATTAGTGTTCTCGCGCGGAACAAGCTGGTGCACGTAGACCATGAGCCAAAACGATAGGAGGAGGCCGGCGCCGAGGGGTATGGCCTGCATCAGCTTCAAGACTTCGAGTCGGTTGCAAGTCGGGTCCACGATATTTGGATCGTATATATGATCAGCGAATTTCGCTGGATCAACGCCTTTGGTCACAGCCTCGTCGAATCGCTTCACCTCGTTGCTGGCGTTCTGATTCGAGCAAACAACTAAGTCGTCCAGCATCACAGTATTGGTCTTTTCGGCGACGACAACGGAGACGGCGAGCGCGGCGCAAGCAATGAAAAGGGTGGTCAGACTGTAGCGATCCGAAATTAGAATTCGAGCTTCGTCCTTCTTCGCGAAAAGCAGTCCGCCCACCACGCCGATCGCTGCTAGGGCAATGGTTAAGAGGGTCTTTGTTTCATCGACCCTGGCGTCCCAGCCCTTCAAACTGAGATCCGTTTTTGCGATCAAGGGCGAGAGGTCAGTCGTCGTCCATTGTTGCCAATTCAGGAAGTAAAAGGCTCCTATTGCCAGTACTACAAGGACGCCGGCTGCAAGAATCGAAACTCTCAACGCCATACATTGATAGTATCACTAGTGCCAGATTCCATCAAGGGGGGTCATCCGTCCGCAACTAACGAACAATTTCCAGGGCTGCAGGGCTTAGATCGTTAAAGGTTCTTCGCGTTCAGATGTTAGCTGTTGATCGGGATTCACAGCCCGATTTCAGGGCATCACCGCATCAGCCGCACATAGCGCGAGTGTGATCACTCCAACCAGGAGGTACTTCAAGGACTTCAGCCAAAGTCCTCAAGCTGAGAACATCACCATCATACGGATAAGCGTTCCGCGGCGCCTAGGCGAAAACTGCGACCGAAGCCGTCGCTTCGGTGCGTTTGGGGGGATCAAAGGGCCAAGGGCGTAGCCCTCGGCCCTTCGGTACGAAGCCATTAAACGAAGGGCGGTTTGTCGAATCCCAGTCGCCGCAATTCGTCAAGTTCGTAGGCCTGTTGCCTCTTCAGATACTCGGTCATCGCTTCAGTCGCTGACCAGAATGCATCCAGGGCTTTACCGAACTGTTCGTTATGGAGCTTCTCGAGGCCGTCTCTAAGACAGCGCTCGGCTTCGGACCTCGCTTCGGGCGAGGAGAGGATTTGCCATCTGTCGCTCTCAATGAGGGCTCGGAGGCGAGAGTAGGCTCTGTAGACCCGTACGTGTTCTTGGGAATGCTGCCACCCGGGCAGTATTCCAGTTTCGCGTCGTGGCGATAAAGAGCCTTTGCCTTTATCGTCTTTCATGTCCTTCTCGATGCGGCGACGATTTCGCCGCTTTCCAGGCCACATTGCCCGGCCGAACGATTCGCCCTGAATCGGCCTGGATCTTCATGATTGACAGGCAATGTTAAGGCCGAGACCGAATAGATACTGGTTAACTTAACCCTAACAAAGTGGTAATCGCGTGTTAACGTTGGGTACCGATTGACGTCTCAACAGTCTTGCTGTCGATGTCCTGGCGGGACTGCTGACCGCGAACCGTCCAGAGCGTGGTTGTGGAGGGATAGAATGGATGCGGTTGCCACCCAGCATTACTAGGTGTCGAGCCTGACGGCGTCAGTGTGTGCTCGATCCCCGTCGCTTGAATCCATTCGAGGGCCAGTTCGGAGTTTTCCATGCCTCGGGTTCGCCTGACGACGCGCCTACGGAAGATCCAGGACCTAACCCGGTCACCGGTTCCGAATCCGGTACCCCGAAGGGTTATGGAACTAAGCCAGGGTTTTGGGGAGCCCTAGCGACCCTACCCTGGGTACGCGGCCCGCCCAATCCCGAGCCTGAAGGGGTCGCACACCCTCGGTCTTTCCACCTCCGCGACATTTGGGGGCCCCCAGACGGAGCGTCTGGAGGCATCCAAGATCGCCGGCTCTATTTGCCGGGACTGAACCTGTACTGATAGGGCACGTACGTGTTCGTATTGCCGTCGTACTGGGTGCCGTAGTCCAGCATGGTGGCCGCCACCGGGGTGATGTCCTGACCGGTTGCGGAGACTGCCGGCAGGATGCGAACTACAACCAGGGAGAACCTGTTGGCCAAGGTCGACGTTCTCTCTTCGTTTGTAAATGGGTTGTATAGATGGATGTGGGACACGAGGGTTGACGAATTGGTATCGATCCACACCTCGAGCAACAATGAGCTAGCCGGCCCCTCGGCGATCGGCATGGTCACGGACCCGCCGTCGAACAGGAGTTGGACTCGAAACGGTGTGGTCGCGTTTTGCACGGCAGGCAGGAACATGGACGGTAGGAGCTCCAGATCTCCAGCAGTGCTGATATCGGCTAGATCCACGGGCGCGAAGGTCGTGTCGTGATTCGCTTGGCGAGTCTGGGCTTGAGCCCGGCTAAAGAGCAGGAACACACCGCCGAGAATGGCGGCGGCGAGAACGGCGAGCGTGGCAACGAATGTCCGGCCCGAGAACGGGCTCTTTGACGTAACAGACATGAACTCTCTCCTTCCAGGGAAGCACACCTGGTAAGAACAATATGTGCCGTTTTCCGGCGTCTTGCATAAAGAGTGCGTCAGGGTTCCGCCGCGGAAAGGGCGTCAACAGCGGGGCTGTTGAGGCATTAAAAGTCTTGAGTAGGATGACACGCTTCACTTGGCATGTCATTCTGAGACCCAATCGGAAGAGCTTGCTCGGGAGTTTGGGGTCGAAGAACCTACCCTCGAGGTCACCCGATAAGTTTGCGAAACTCGCAAAAGCAGGCTACGTCCGGTCGTAGGTGTTTCGATATCATCCTGCGGAGCAAGCTCCTCCGGATACATCTCAACATGACTCGTGAGAGTCGCCCGCCCACCGATCGCGTGCAGACCTGCGCCAGGTCTCCGAATGGCACCCGGAAGGGTCGGGTGTCGCCTAACAAGTAGCAACAAGAATTAGAGGAGGCTAGAGATGAAAACTATGACAGCATTGCTCGTTGGCGTCGCAGTCCTGGCAGGCAGCGTAGCCGGCGCACAGGATTACTCGGCGTCGGTTAGCGGCGTCGTCCTGAGCACCGGGCCGGAAGGCTTTATGCTCCGGGGCCCCGACGGCAATTACGGAATCGTGGTGACCTCTGTGACGGTGATCACCGATCCATGGACGCAGTACGTTGCGTCGCCGGGATGCGTCCAACCGGGCGACATCGTCACCGCCTATGGTTATGCGACGGATCAGTGGATTATGCGGTCCACCGACGTCGTGATTCGCGGCTCCTACACTCCGCCTGCGAACCAAGGCTATTTCGGATGGGTAAGCCCGAACACATTCTCACCATCGATTGGTGGCATTACCTACAGCTACCTGCCTGCGCAGGCGAATAACACGTTCCTGCCTTAGACAAGGCAGGGGCCTGTAATCCAGCTCGACCGAGGCGCCAGAAACCCTTCGGGGAGCCTCGTCTTTGGCTTTCCCAGGTGAAATGCGGCTCCGGGCCGAGTGATAAACAAGGCTCGGCCTCGCCGAGCGATGACAGAATCGGCGAGGCAGAGACTACGAGAGAGCCCAGAGCCGACAATAGAACCTCTCGACGGCACGAAAGCCGCTCGGTTCAAAGCCCGAACCATGCTCATCCCGTCGCCTGACCAAGTCCGACAGGCCATCACCGCAATCCCGAAGGGCAGCACGATGACGCTCAAGGCTATTCGGGATGAGCTCGCGGAAGAATCCGGCGCCGGGACGACCTGCCCCTTCGTAGCCGGCATCTTCTGGAAGCTCATCGCCGAAGCAGCTGACGAGAATCTGGCGGACGGAATCGACGACCGCACACCCTGGTGGCGAGTCACGAAAGACGGAAAACCAAATCCAAAGCTGCCCGGCGGCATCGATCGACACCGGGCTCTTCTTGTCGAAGAGGGCGTGAGAATCTAGACCCTTGGATTTGCCGTTATCCATGCCTCGGGGTTCGCAAGAGGGCTTGCTGTCGCGGATTGCCAAGTCCGAAACCCCGAGGCTTTAGCGCATTACCCTCGGCACTTTGTCGGAAGAAGGACTATGGGCAGAAGCGCTCCCGTGCCGAGGGATGAACAGGTTGGCTACGTTCACTTGAATCCGGTGAAGGCGGGATACGTGGACGCGGCCGAAGACTATCGGTGGTCGAGCGCCCGGCTCGTCCTCTCCGGGAAGCTGTCGTTGGAGACCGGCTTATCTTATGAGGATGTGGTAGCAAGCCTCAGGCCTGTATCGAGCGATGGTAGGAAGGAAGAGTCACGCGAGGCCTGAGGCATAAAAACTCCAAGGCGAGCAAGATGACCTGGATCGACAATGACCACTTCTCGGTGAAAGAGCTGGGAACGGATGAACTCGAGACGTTCTCACGGATCAGGTAACACCGTTCGGGAAACGGTCGCGCGGCGCCGATGCCTCGCTACACATTCGCGTCCCGTTATGCTGCGTCAACTGCGAGGCTGTTGAGGCATCCACCCTCGACAGCCTGTACTCGCGCCAGAAGCCTTTGACTGGAGGAATGTTTTTGTGGGTGGGCGCGACTTAAGAGACCAAGTCCGCAAGCTGCGATAAAGTTATCCACAGTGTGCGCAAGGAAGTTGACTTATTGTGGGGCGTCATAGATACTGGGTATCAATGAAGGAAGCCCAGACAAGATTATCTTCAGCCGCGGCAGTGGAGTTGAGTTCCCCAACCGAACCTCCCTTGGCAATCGACGACGATGCGCCGACCCCGAGGTGTATGGTCGCAATGCCATTCACGGAACCATGGTCTGAGGCTGTTTTTGATGCGATAGAGAAAGTTATGCATCGTGCTCGCGTCGATGTGTTTCGAGTAGATACTTCGCCTCGTGAAGACTACGGGAGCCTTCACAAGGACATCGAGATCCAAGTCGAACACGCTGACATTCTCGTAGCTGACGTCACTGGCAAGAACCCCAACGTTCACATTGAGGTCGGCTTGGCGATCGCGTCCGGGAAAGAGGTGCTGTTGTGCACGCAAAAGAAGGAGGACGTATGCACACACCTCCTAGACCGGCTATTCATCGTATACCACCCGACTGCCGGCGGCTTGGACGAGCTCAGCAGACAAATCCGGTTAAGCATTTTGGGGTCACTGAGGCGCGCCTCTCTTGAGCGCGAGGCGCGAAGGCTAACCTTACAATTGGCACCGACCTACCACGTTTCCTGCTACAAGGACAGAGCGATCGCTAATCTCGGCAAGGTGTTCTCTGGGGCGAAGCGAGGCATTGACATTCTCACTACAAACCTAAGTTGGCTCTTAGAAAAGGATCCTCTTTCCAAGAAGAGCGACTGGGAGTGTATTCGCGAAGCGATCGAGAGCAACGAACGAGTTCAGCTGAGAATCCTTACTTTGGACCCCCAGAGCGAGATTGCCGCGCAAAGGGCTCGCCAGCTTGGATTCGACCCAGGGAATTTCAGGAATCAGCTACAAAGGGCCTACGACGAAGTCAAGACGTTCGCAGCAAAATTCGACACGAGCCGCGTCGAGGTTAGGCTCTACAATGAACTTCCGACCCAGATCACCTTCCACGTTGACTACGAAGTATACACGTGTATTGTTGGGCAACCTATGCAAAGTCGAAGTTACCCGGTCCTAAAATTCGATGAGGCCAACCTCGGTGTAAAGGAGGCCTTCATCTCGCATTTCTTAGCCGTTTGGAAGGAAGCCATCAGGTAGGGCGCCATTGACAATCCGCCGTGGCACTACGCAAGAGCCGCGAGCATGCGAGGGCCGTGGCGAGACGCGTCAACAGCCGGGCTGTCGAGACACCAAATGAGCAGGGATGAAAGGCAGATATGTTAAAGCCAGGTTGGTACGTCAGAGTCAGCGGCAGTCCCATGGACGTCGAGAGTCTTTCCGAAGTCTTAAGCGAAGTTGATTTCTCCTGCGTTGAAGACGAGGGAGAGTGGTACCTCACAGCGGCGTCATTTCAGTCCCTCGCTGATGCCGGGGATGTCCTGAATGCGGCCAGGGAAGTGGTCGAGCTTATCAACGGGGGGATGCGGCTCCACTTTGGAGATCACGAGAACATTGCGGTCGCATCGACCGCCATTAAAGTCGGACCAGGTGGCAACAAGAACATCCACGAAGTTGTGGGTACTGCACATATACAGCTCCGAGGGATGAGGTTGACAGCTAAGGGCACCGTGGGCGGAACGCATGCCCCACCGGAGACACACCCCGTTCTGAAATGGCTACGCTTCGCGGAGAGCGATCCTGTCGCGACCGAGATACTGTGGTTCCTTTCGAGAGATCCGGATTGGTTCGTGATTTACAAGCTTCACGAACTGTTGATGGAGCACGGCGGCATGGCTTGGGCGATCCACGGAGGTCATGCTACCAAAGCAGAGCTGAATCGCCTGACTGGAACCGCTAACAGTTTCTCAGCCGTGGGCAGAGCCGCACGTCATGCAAAGCTTGATCCCAGACCTATGAAGAACCCGATGGCGCTAGAAGAGGCAACACGATTAATCCGATGCCTCGCAAGGAAGTGGTTCGACGACCGCTGCTAACCCAGCCTTCGCCTCCTGATGATGTGATGGGCTGATTCCTGATGGGCTGACCAGAAACCCTCACCCCTGTTCCCCTTCGTTCCTCAGGGCCACAGGCCCTCTCCCTATCCGCACAATCATCGGACAAGGAGAGGGGAGGGGGAAGAAGGGCTTTAGAAGTCCATCCCGGCCAGGGGCGACGGGATGGATTTCCTCGGCCTTACGGCCTCAGAAATCCATGTCGCCCATGCCGCCCATGCCGGGGTGGCCGTGGCCGTTGCCGCCGGCCGGCTTCTTCGGCTCGGGCTTCTCGACGACCAAGGTCTCGGTCGTCAAAACCAGACCCGCAATCGAAGCCGCGTTCTGGATCGTGGACCGGGTCACCTTGGCCGGATCGACGATGCCGGACTTCGCGAGATCGACGATCTTGCCCGAAACCGCATCCAACCCATGGCCGGCCTTGGCAGAGCGCACATGCTCCACGATCACCGAGCCTTCCAGGCCCGCGTTCTTCGCGATGCAGCGCAGCGGCTCTTCGAGCGCGCGGGTCACGATCTTCGCGCCCGTCAGCTCGTCGCCAGAGAGCTTCGAAACGTCCAGTGAGTCGGCTGCGCGGAGCAGCGTCTCGCCGCCGCCGGGCACGATGCCCTCGTCGACGGCCGCCCGGGTCGCGGACAAAGCGTCCTCGTACCGGTGCTTCTTCTCCTTCAGCTCGGTCTCCGTCGAGGCGCCGACCTTGATCACGGCGACGCCGCCGGAGAGCTTGGCCAGCCGCTCCTGCAGCTTTTCGCGGTCGTAGTTCGAGTCGGTCGTCTCGATCTGCTTCTTGATCGTATTGATCCGGCCCATGACCGCATCCTTGCTGCCCGCTCCCTGGATGATCGTTGTGTCTTCCTTCGTGATCACGACCTTCTCAGCGGTGCCGAGCATGTCGATCGCCACGTTCTCCAGCTTCGTTCCGAGGTCCTCGGAGACGAACTTGCCGGCGGTCAGAGTCGCGATGTCCTCGAGCATGGCCTTGCGGCGATCGCCGAAGCCCGGCGCCTTCACGGCTGCGACCTGGAGCACGCCTCGGATCTTGTTCAGAACCAAGGTTGCCAGGGCGTCGCCTTCGATGTCCTCCGCGATGATGAGCAGGGGCCGGCGCTGAGCAGCGGCCTTCTCGAGGAACGGCAGAAAGTCCTGAGCGGAGCCAATCTTCTTCTCATGGATGAGGATCAGCGGCTTCTCGATAACGGCCTCCATGCGCTCCGGGTCGGTGACGAAGTAGGGCGAGATATAGCCGCGGTCGAACTGCATGCCCTCGACGATCTCCATGGTGGTCTCGCGGCCCTTCGACTCTTCGACGGTGATGACGCCGTCCTTGCCGACCTTATCCATGGCCTCGGCGACCTGCTTGCCGATCTCGGGATCGTTGCCCGCGATGGTGGCGACGAACTCGACCTGCTCCTTGTCCTTGATCGGCTTGGAGATCTTCTTGATCTCGGCGACGACCTTCTCGACGGCGTGGTCGATGCCGCGCTTAACGGCGATCGGATTGCCGCCGGCGGCGACGTACCGGAGGCCCTCGTTCACGATGGCCTGGGCGAGGACGGTCGCGGTGGTGGTTCCGTCTCCGGCGACATCGTTGGTCTTGGAGGCGACCTCTTTGCAGAGCTGCGCACCCATATTCTCATAGGGATCTTCGAGCTCGATCTCCTTGGCGACGGTGACGCCGTCCTTGGTGATCGTGGGCGAGCCCCACTTCTTGTCGAGGACGACGTTGCGTCCCTTCGGACCGAGGGTGACTTTCACCGCCTCGGCGACTTTGTTGACGCCTCTCTCGAGGCTCTTTCGTGCGTTTTCGCTATAGATTAAGTTTTTTGCTGCCAATTCTGGTTCTCCTTGTTTGATGGCCCTTCGGGCCGGTTGATGACCTTTCGGCCGTTAGATACTTCGTGTGGAATGGCTCTTCGAGCCGTTGGATGCTTTGCGGGTGGATACTTCGTTAATGGCCTGACGGCCGCCGCATTCTTCGCGTTGGATACTTCGTAGTTGATGCTTCGCGTCTCCGTGCGAAGCCATCCAATGTCGAAGCCATCTTCCGCGCGCACCGCATCTAACGGCACAGCCATAGGGCGGAGCATCTAGTTTCCCTCCAGATAATCGATGAAGGCATTGAGCTTGCGACTTAAGGTCGCCATCTCGGCGCGGAGGGACTTGTTCGAGCCGGCGTCTATCATTTTCTGCCGGTAACTAACTTCGACCTGTGTTCGAACTTCGCACAATTCACCCCGCGACACTTTGCAGCAGTTCGCAAATGCGGCCTTTGACCCACGCCCATAGCCTTCAGCAATGTTCGATGGAATCGACACGACCGCGCGTCGAAGCTGTGCGATAAGGCCATAGATCTCTTCCTTTGGGAATGTCCGGGTGATTTCATAGAGCCGGTCAACCAAAGCCATGCCCAGTTGCCAGACCTCCAGCTTTTCGTATCCGAACTCGCTCGCCATTCAAAGACCTCAACTGGTCCGTGCTATGGCGCCAGCCATCCTCCGCGCGAAGCGCATCAGACGGCGCAGCCATCCACCGACGTAGTCATCCACCCTAGTTCAAAATCGCATAGATTTGATCTTCATCGAGGATGGTCAAATCTTTCCCGTCGATCGTGACTTCGTTGCCGCCGTACTTGCTGAAGAGCACGCGGTCGCCGACTTTGACGGTCAGATCGTTATGCTTGCCGTTGTCGAGGATGCGGCCGTTGCCGGTTGCAATGACCTTGCCCTCCTGCGGCTTCTTCTTGGCACTATCCGGCAGATAGATTCCGGAAGCGGTCTTCTCTTCCTGCTCGACGAGCTCGACGACGACCTTATCGCCGAGGGGTTTTAGTTTGGACATATTCTCTCCTTGCTGGTCTTGGTTGGCCGCTGGCGGTTAGCCGTTGGCCGCTGGCGGTTAGCCGTTAGCCGTTAGCCGTTGGCCGTTGGCCGTTTGCCGTTCCGTCCCGCCAACTGCTTACCGCTTACCGCTTACAGTTCACTGATTAGCACTCACGCGCTCTAACTGCCAATTATGGCGTGGGTCGGGCTCGAGAAGCAACGGTTTTTTGGCACTTTTGGGCAACGAGTGCCAAACGGTGGGTAGTAAACGGTGAGCGGTTAGACCCCCTCCCGCTCCGGGAGGGTCGGAGCGGGTAGCGACGGGGAGGGCAAGCCCGCTCATAATGAACGTCAGAATGCTCGGGAGACCAAAGTACCTTACCGAGTTCGCGCGCCAGAATCGGCGGTCCGCGACGAAGGCAGAACGCATGCTCAAAGCACGGCTCCAGGGCGAGCGATTCGACGGACTTCGATTCCGGTTTCAATACGCGATCGAAGGCTACGTCGTCGATTTCGTCTGTTTGAGAGCCCGCACGATCATCGAATTGGACGGTTGGTCGCATGACGACATGCGCCTGGGCGACATCGAACGCCAGAGCAAGCTCGAAGGAATGGGGTTTGCCTTCTTGCGCTTCGACAATATGTCTGTGATCAACGACTGCGACTCGATATCCGAGTCTATCAGCGCCTCTTGCGTCGAACGCGCCAAGTTGCTATTTGGAGAGAACTATCACGGGCGGCGGGCTACAGTGCGAAAGAGGGAAAACCCTCCCCTAGCCCCTCCCGGAGCGGGAGGGGAATAGGACCGCGCCATCCGAAAACGCGGTCGAGGAGTGGAGTCAGACAGCTGGCATCCTACTAGCACCCTCCCGCTCCGGGAGGGTCGGTCGGCTAAGCGACCGGGGAGGGTAAGCCCAATCAAGGAAGATCGGTCTTCGGCCCAGCCCACATGCCGGCGCCGGGCAGACTTCGCTTGGGCCTGGATTTCGAGACGATGCTTGGTTTCGTCCGCCGAGACCGTCTTCGAGGCTATCACTCTAGCAAACCCGGCATAGAGAAGGACGTCTTCGAACGACTCGGTCCATGTCCGGAACTGGAAGTCGACGCTCGGCTCCGATCGGCAGAGGCGCCCCCAACGAGATGCTTTGTCAAATGAAAGGGCGGCGCTCGTTCGAGCGCCGCCCATCGGATTTATTTATAAGGGCTGGAAATCTATCGGACGTAGTGGATCTTGGGGTCGTTGATATGGTCGAGCAGCATCAGCGAGACGACCGGCATGGGGCGATCTTTGGCGACTTCTCTGGCTTCCTCGAAGGATAGCTCCTCGGTTTGCATGCCGCTAAGATCGATCCATTCGGCGAATCGGAAGGCTCCGCCTTCGGTGCTGAAGCAAGCGAGGCCATGCACTCCCTCGTGGCAAAAACAACCATATCGCTTGGTCGGCGCGTGATGAAGAACGTAGAGCTTGTCGGGAAAAGTCTCGTCAAGCCCAAGGATGGGGAGCTCAAGAACCTTGCTCATCGTGCTGTTAGCCATCTTATCGGTCATTGACGACCTTTAATCGGTCGATTCCGCGTTAAAGAGCGATATTGCGCTGACTTCCGCAGAAAGGAAGTCGCCCCTGGAAGGGGGCGTAGGAATAGTGTGACGTACAGCGCAAAACCCTGAGGGGTGGTGGGCTGATGGAGTGAGGGAGTGAGGCGGTGGGGGTGAGCTGATGAGAGGGTGCTCGATTACTTATCGACGCGGATTACCCGTAGCTCCACGTGGAAACTCCAGACCGCCTGCGCCAAGCCGGCGCCTTCTTTAACTGCCTCTCCGGGAACGCCGATCATGCCACCAGTCTCATAACCTACGAGCGTTCGTTTCGAACCGGGCGCCAAGCCCTGGACCTGGTCGACCCAAACGACTACTCCCTTGATCGCTTTGCCCCCGACTCGATCGATCTCGAAATTGCCGCCGCCCAGCATCGACATCCGCCTCGGATTCGGTGTGCAGTGACCGGCCAGATGCAGGATCGTTCCCAGCGGCATTCCGAACCGTCCTACGATCTGGATTCGACTGCCAACCTCTGAATACCGGACTTGCAGCGGCTTCTCATCGCTAACTTGAGCGGCCGCGATCAGCGACAGGGCAATCCATGCGACTCTAAACATAACCGGGTGTTTACCGGATCGCGACGCTCGCCGGTATCCGATGCCGTAAACTTGGCCGCATGTCTTCCGCCGTAAAGAAGCTCGTCGAGCTCTACCAGGACTTGCACGCGATATCGTCGGCGATCGCACTCATGAACTGGGATCGGCAGGTTCTCATGCCTCCCGGAGGGGCGGCAGCGCGAACCGCGCAGGTTGGGCGGCTCACGCGGATGCATCACGAACTTCTGACCTCCGACGAAATGCGCCGGCTCGTCGAGGACGCGGGCAGAGAGGCGGCGCCGGGATCGGACGATGCGGCGACGATCCGCGTCTTGAGGCGTGAGCTAGCCGTCGAAACGAAGCTGCCCCTCAGCTTCGTCGAGCGCAAGGCGAAGACATCGTCCGACTCCTACGAGGTATGGAAAAAGGCGAAGGCGACTTCCGATTTCGCCCTGCTGCGGCCTTACTACGAGCAGCTCTTCGAGCTAGCTCGGGAGCAGGCGGAGCTGCTCGGCTACACGACCCATATCTACGATCCGCTCATCGACCTCTATGAAGAGGGAGCGACTCAGGCGTACGCGGCCAAGATGTTCGAGCAGATTAAGGAGCCGATCGTCGAGCTCGTGCGACGCATCAAGGAGGAGGGTCAGCCCAACGACGACTCATTGCTCACGAGCGACTGGGATCAGGCGAAGCTGCGCGAGTTCGCTCAATCGGCTGCCGCAACCATCGGGTTCGACTTCGAGCGCGGCCGGCTCGACATCGCGCCGAACGCCTTCTGCGGCGGTTCGACGTCGCGAGACGTGCGCATGACGACGCGCCCGAGCGAGCACATCAAGGGGATCTTGTCATCTTCCCTTCACGAGATGGGGCACGGCCTTTACGAACAGGGTTCGCCGGCAGAGTGGGACCGGACGCCGTTGGCCGGAGGCACATCGCTCGCCATTCATGAGAGTCAGAGCCGGCTTTGGGAAAACATCATTGGCCGGTCGCTGCCATTCTGGGAGCACTTCTTTCCCAAGCTCCAAGCATCGTTCCCGATCCTTCAGTCCTTCAATGCTCAGTCCTTCTATCGCGCCTTCAGCAAGGTGAATCCCACCTATATCCGGGTTGGGGCGGACGAGTTGACGTACAACCTGCACATCCTGGTCCGCTTCGAACTCGAGTGCGAGATCCTGACGGGGGCGGTCGAGGTCAAGGATCTTCCCGCGGCTTGGAACGCCAAGTACTCCGATTATCTTGGGATCACGCCACGTAACGAGGGCGAGGGATGTCTGCAGGACGTGCACTGGTCCCGCGGCTCGGTGGGATACTTTTCGACGTACGCGATGGGGAACCTGATCGGTGGCCAGATCTGGGCGGTACTGAATCGCGACATCGGCGACGTCGAAGGACTGATGAGGGCTGGGAATTTCAAACCGATCCTTTCCTGGCTGCAGGAGAAGATCTACTCGCAGGGACAGCGCTTTGCTCCCCGCGACTTAGTTCGCAGAATTACCGGAGGCGAGATGGAGGCAACACCATGGCTCGCCTATGCCAACGGGAAATACCGGGCGATCTACGGCCTGAAGTAGGAGCTTGATGGCCGAACATTGCTAGGAGTGGGCAAGGTCCTCGGCTTTGCGGCGTTGGGCTTTGGGGCGTTAAGGCCTTAGGCCCAGCAACGATCAGCCATCGGCGGCTCGTTTTACAGCTTCCCTTTGGATTTGATGCTGTGGTTAAAGAAGGCGTTGCTGTCCTTGAGGTCGATCTTCCGATCGCCGTCGACATAGGAGCAACTGGTGGTGACGCCTTGCATGACGGTCGGATGAACAGGGTCATGGATGTTGCTGTAAGTCAAGGGGGTCTTGTTGTCTCCGCCCATGATTGCTTTGCTCTTGAAGTCCATGACTTTGCCACCGTCAATCTTGGCCCAGTCCATGTCGCCGTTGTGGCCCAAGGAGATCTTTGCCGATTTAACGGCTTCGATCTTTCCGAACGGACCCAGGGCGGCCCTCATCAGGCCCTCGACAGCAGCGCGCCTAGAGGCGGGAGCGTCGATGTAGATGATCACCCACTCGCCCGGCTTGGTCGCATAAGCGGCGCGGCTCCCGGCAATGCTCTTTCCGTCGAACGACCCGCCGGAGAAGCTGAAGGCGCCAACTCCTTCGCATCCCATTTCGACACCGGTCAGCTCGCATTTGCAGGGCTTCCCGCAGGAGCAGCCTTCGACATAAGAGCCGTTAACGGCGAAGCTATGCTTGCCGGCGCCTCCAGCCATCGCGGTGGCTGCGACCAAAGTGGAAGCAAACACAGTAGTCAATTTCGATTCCAGAATCTTCATTGAATTCTCCCTAAGCGTCCCTGAACTGGGACGCATGCGAATGCATTATCCGCTATTTTTCACAGGTTGTCCAGGCTGCGGGTTCAGGCCGGCCATGGCGCTCCGCAAGGCATCTGCGAGTTTCCTGTTTTCATCCGGAGTTCCAACCGTGACTCGAATGTGATTCGGAGCTGCGGGAATCGGTCTTACGATATAGCCCTTTGCGAGAAGGGCATCGAAGACGGGACCGGCCGGCCGGCCGAGGTCAACGAAGTGGAAGTTGGCGTAGCTCGCCGTAATACGGCAACCGAGTTCCTCGAATGCGACCTGAAGGGCCGCCAGCCCACCGGCGTTATTGCGCAACGTCCTCTCGACGTGTTCGTCGTCTTCGATCGCTGCAAGCGCGGCGGCTTGGGCGAGACTGTTCAGGTCGAACGGCGCTCTTACTTGATCAATGGCCCTCGCCAGGTATTCGGGAGCGAATCCATATCCAACCCGCAGGCCGGCAAGGCCGTAGGCTTTGCTAAACGTCCGCAGCGCGACGACGTTGCGACCTTGCAACACGTACTCGCAAGCGTCGGGGTAATCCTCGCAGTGCCGTGCGAACTCAAAGTAGGCTTCGTCCACCACCACGAGGACGGAGTCTGGAATGTCCTCGACGAACCGGCCGAGTTCCTTTCGAGTCACAATCGTTCCGGTCGGATTGTTCGGATTGGCGATGTAGACGATCTTGGTCCGCTGGGTGACGTTTCTGGCGATCGCGGCAAGATCGAACCGCCAATCGGGCGTGAGCGGCGCTTTCTTGAGAACGCATGGCGCAAGCTCGGCTGCGGCGTCGTAGCGCGGAAACGAGAGCTCCGAGGTCAGGATTTCGTCTTCACGATCCACGATCAGGGCGAGAGCGATGTTGGCGATCAACTCCTCGCTGCCGTTTCCAACGACAATTTGCGCGGCAGGCACGTGGAACCGTTCGGAGAGGGCTGCCTTGAGCTCGAATGCGGCTCCGTCCGGATAGAGATTCAACTCGCCCAGCGCCCTTCGGATCGCGGCTACGGCCTCCGGCGACGGGCCAAGCGGGTTCTCATTGCTTGCCAGCTTGACGACTCGCTCCAAGCCAAGCTCGCGCTTAACCGCCGAGATCGGTTTCCCCGGCTGGTAAGGGTGCATTCGCTGGACGTTGGGACGGACCGGGGTGGGCATGGTTCGTTGTAGCCTACTTGAACCGGTTGGGTGCTGCAGATTCCCGTTCCGGGAGCAAGCTAACCCTCCCCGGTCGCTTAGACGACCGACCCTCCCGAAGTGGAGGGTGCTAGCAGGGAGGTCGCGACTCGGTCGACACTTCCAAGCTAGCGACCAACCTGCTCTCCGAGGGTGAAGAAAAAGGTCGCGCCCCTTCCGGGCTCCGATTCGGCCCAAACCCGACCCCCATGCCGGTGGACGATGCGCTGGACGTTGGCCAGCCCGATGCCGGTTCCCGGATATTCGGATTCGTTGACGAGGCGCTCGAAAGGCAGGAAGAGCTTGTGGGCGTAGGCCATCTCGAATCCAATACCATCGTCGCTAACGAAGAAGGACTCATCCTTCTTCGAGATTCTTATCTCGCCGCCCCGCGGAGAAAACTTGCAAGCGTTGTCCATCAGGTTCAACAGGACGAACCGCAACAGTCTCGGGTCGCCTTCGGCGGACAAGCCTCCCTCAATTTCAAATCGAATGTCCTTGGCGCGGCCGTCCTGCCTCATTTCCTCCGCGAGCTCCAAAGCAATGAGGGCCAAATCCAGAGGTTCGACCGCGAGCTTTTGGCGCGACATTCGCGAGAGTTGGAGCAACTCGTCGATGAGTATCCCAACCTTCTTGGCTGCGTCCGCCTGACGCCTCAAGAGCAGTAGCGCCTGGTCGTTCAGGTTGCCCCTCGAGTCCTCGAGAAGCATCATGCTCGTCGAGATGATCGCCCTTAGAGGCGCCCGCAGATCGTGCGAGACCGAGTAAGTGAATCCCTCCATTTCGGCGTTCGCGGCCTCCAGTTCGGCCGTTCGCTCGCGCACCCTCAGGTTCATTGTTTGCCCAAGGCTCAGAACCTCGGCCTCGATTCGCTCTCGCTCGAGCGCTTCTCTTCTCTTGCGCTCGCTGATGTTTCGGGCGAGGATGGCGAAGCCGGCGTCGATCGGAAACGCACGCAATTCCGTCCACGCTCCCGCCACTTCGTCTCCATGCTCGAGCGATATGCAGTGCCCTTGATCTGCCGCCTTTCGGATGTCGGCCAACATGCTCGACGCGAAGAGGTCGGACCAAACTTCCCACAGATTGCCATGCTGCAAAGGACGGCCGGCAAGGCACCGGGCTGCTCGATTGGCGTAGACGATCTGGCCGTCCTTCTCGATGACCAGTACTGCGTCGTCAAGCTTCTCGAAAAGTAATTCCTCGATCCGCGCCGACTTTGCCTCGCGATCAGGATTCGCCGATCGCATCTCTTCCAAACCGTGGCGATCTCTGTTTGGCAAGGTCACCGGATCCGGCGCAAAGCGACTGCCGATAGTTGCCGTTTTCATAGTTCTGGTTTCCCGAAAAAGAATCAAGTGAAGAGGGGTTAACCGTTTCTCTCCATACCTCCTGGGTGTCAAAGAAGCGAAAGCAAGCAACTTTCAGACTGGATGCGTATTGTCTATTTTAGCTGCGTTTAGCGCAATTTTACCATACATCCACGGTGCGATCCGTTGGGCCGCGTTGTTGCCCCGTCCGGGCGCGAAGGCCGGGAAGGGTTTGCCGGCGGAGCGAAGGGAGCCCGTGGTTGAGTCAAATGGCTCAAATATGCTATCTTTCCGAGTTGCGCCAAGACAGCGGAACCGGCTTCATCGCGCGGGTGTTTCTTCACACGCCAGTCCCCGCCGGAGGCTTCAAAGAGAAAGAAGATGTCGAGATCAGCGATTTTAGAGAGTGTGGTTCAGGAGTCGAAGAAAACCGACCTGCCCAAGATTTGGCCCGGGGACAACGTCAAGGTTCACGTTAAAGTCCGCGAAGCCGGCAAGGAACGGATTCAGCTGTATGAAGGTTTGGTCATCGCGGTCAAGCACGGCAGCATCGCTGAGACGATTACGGTGCGGAAGATCAGCAGCCAGATCGGCGTTGAGCGGACGTTCCCTCTTCACTCGCCGAACGTCGCGAAGATCGAAGTGACTCGCCGCGGCAAAGTCCGGCGCGCGAAGCTGTACTACCTCCGCGATAAGGTCGGAAAGGACGCCCGGATCAAAGAGCGCCGCTAATCGTGCTGGATCTTCTCGCCCAACACGACGGCAGCGATGCCGGCGGTTTCCAGCAAACCATCGATACGCTGGCTCGGACGCCGCTGAGCCAAATCGTAATCTTCGTCGCGGTATGCACGATCATTCGTCTTGCGCTGTACGGTTATCTCCGAAACACGGCGCCACACCGGCGGCACGGGATCTACGCGGTCGGCAAGGTTACCAACGAAGCGATGGATGCGATCGTGTACGCGGGCGTGTTCGTCTTCATGCTAATCCGGCCGTTCGCGGTCCAGGCCTTTCTGATCCCCTCCGGCTCCATGGAGCAGACCCTTTGGGTGAACGACTTTATCGTCGCGAACAAGGCGATTTATCGTTACACGGATCCGAAAGTTGGCGACATCATCGTGTTTCGACCGCCCCAGCGCGCCCTTCATTCTTGGCAGCACGATATGGATTTCATCAAGCGCTGCCAGGGCGTCCCCGGTGACGTCGTCGAAGTGCGTCGAGGCAAGCTGTGGCGAAACGGGCGCCCGATCGACGAGCCCTATCTCACTGATTCTCCCGACAAAGGAGGCGATCAGTCATCGGCCAACGGGAACGCGATCGCCAGTGGGCCGGACACCAAGATGGACCTCGACTGGAAGCTTGTCCTTTACAAAGGAAGCGCGCGGCCAGAACTCAAGGGCCTGTATATCCCTGTTCAGATGAAGAGGAGTTCCGACGGCGGTGAGCCTGACCCCAACGAGCTGTATGCCAACTACGACATCGAGGGGGCTTGCCGGGACTTTGCGATGGGTGTCTCTCCGGATGCGGACCAAGGTCTGTCCTATGTGAACCGCTGGAAGCCGGTCAGCGATCTAGATCCACACCGAGATTTGGATTACGAGAAGGAACTGAAGGATTCCCCTCCCGCCGCCGTGCCAAAAGGATTTGTACTCATGATGGGTGACAATCGAAATCACTCGTACGACGGCCGCGCATGGGGCCTCGTGCCTCGCGAAGATGTCATCGGCCGCTCCGAGTTCATCTGGCTTCCTTGGCGCCGGTGGGGCATCACGAGATAGGCGTCGTTGGTTAGCTTCATGAGCGATGGGCCGGTCCGTAGGGCGACACCTTTCGTCTTTGCGTTCGTCTAGAATGCTGCAAATGAGGCGACTGTTCCTTTTCGCCGCCTGTCTCTCCGCCCTCGCCAAAGCCGAGGCGCCGCACGGTATAGCCGTGCCGGTCATGCTCTTGAAAGACGTCAGCTCTTCGGGATCTAAGGTCGGCGAGACGGTTCCCCTGGTGGTGACCCGGGACGTCGAGTTCAATGGCCGGGTGATCATTTCGGAAGGGACGATGGCTTTCGCGAAGGTTAGTCAGTGCCGCGGAGAAGGGCCGTTGTCTGCCCCTGTTTTCGACAGGCCGGCCAGGCTCAGCCTATCTCTCGAACCGATTCGGGACATCGACGGCAACGAGGTGAAGTTGGTTGCGAATCCGAACAAAAGCGGGGATCTCCAGATGACTCGGGCGATGATCCCGACACCGTCGGCGACTCGCTCGGAAGAGATCAGCTCAGCCTGGGCGAATCCTTCCGCCCGATCGGCGATGCAGAAAGTCCACGCCTTGTTCGTCGACGCATCCGTTTCCCTCTCTGAAAGGGAGGCTGAGGTTCTGATCCTGCACAATGTCGAGTTGCCCGCTGTCCAGCAAGCGATTAGAACGGGAGTGTTCAATCAAGCGGTTAACGCGATCCGTGACGTCATCCATGGCCGGCTGATCGATGCCCTGCTGACGGTGACTCCGATGGGGAGACCCGCTCGCTTGGCCGCCCGGACGGTCCGCGAACTGGGCCGGCTCAGCGGAGGAATTTCGGGCTATCTCGAAGGCCGGTTCAAGGGCCGCAACATCCGCTGCCCGGCCGGAGTAGAGCTGACGCTCTACGCGGGCTAGCAGAATCAGTCTCAGTCTAGAGGCTACAATTGAAACTCGGCTGGAGCCTTGGCCGTTAAAAAGAACAATGATCCGACCTCTCATTTCCGCCTTCTTCGCCCTCCTCGCGGCGGTCGCCATGGCCCAAGGCAATACGCCGCCGACGGTGAAAGTGACCCTTCCTAAAGACGCCAAGCCCGGTTCGATGGTCAAAGGGACGGTGGAGGTCACCTTCGCCGAGGGCCTGCACGGATACCAGAACCCGCCTATCGACAAGTTCCAAATCCCCGTTTCGATCACCGCAGATACGAAGGGCTTCTCGCTCAAGGTCGCCTATCCAAAGGGAGTGATGAAGGCGATCGGCGGCGACCCTAAACCCACCGGTGTATACGAAGGCGAAGTCAAGTTCCCAATTACGGTCACGGTTCCCAAAACCGGTGGCCAAAGCAGCGTGAAGATCACCGTCCACTATCAGCAGTGCAACGATCAGACCTGCTATCCACCCGAGACCGTTTCGAGCACCGCTAAGATTCTGATCAAGAAGTGAAGGTCGGCCTCTCCCATATCGGCCCCGAGCGCTTGACGATCATCGCGGGTCCGTGCTTAGCCGAATCGGAGGAGCTGTGTCTCCAGGTCGCCGGGCACATGAGCCGGCTTTGCCGGGCGTACGACTTCAACTACGTCTTCAAAGCCTCCTTCGACAAGGCCAACCGCACTTCGGTCGACTCCGTTCGAGGATCGGGGATGGAGGAGGGACTTGCGATTCTAAAGAGGGTCAAGGAAGTCGAAGGCTGCCCAGCGACCTCCGACGTTCACACGGCCGATCAAGCCGCGCGCGCGGCCGAAGTTATCGACCTCCTCCAGGTGCCCGCGTTTCTGTGCCGGCAGACAGATCTCCTCCGAGCCTGCGCCGAAACGGGCATGCCGGTGAACGTGAAGAAGGGTCAGTTTCTTTCGCCGTGGGACACCAAGAACATCGTCGACAAGCTGAATTCGTTCGGGGCGAATGGGATCATGCTCACCGAACGCGGCACATCTTTCGGCTACAACACGCTGGTCGTCGACATGCCCGGACTCGAAGTTATGCGCTCGTTCGGGGTCCCGGTCTGCTTCGATGCGACGCATAGTGCTCAACGGCCAGGAGGCGCTGGGACGTCGAGCGGAGGCGTCCGCCAGTCAATTCCCGCGATGACGAGAGCGGCCGTCGCTGTCGGGATCGACGCCCTATTTCTCGAGGTCCACCCGGACCCTGGCAAGGCTCTTTCCGACCCCGCCACCCAATGGCCGCTCGACCGGGCGGAGGAGCTTCTCGGTCAGGTCAAACGGCTCGACGAGGCCCTCCGTAGCCAGTGAACGGGCTTCGGCGCTTTAGGACGCCGTCAGGATGACTTGCGATAGGCGGTAGCGGCAGGGGTTGCCCTGGGATGGGAGCGAGATTCATGCGGAGATCCCTCGTTCCTCGGGATGACAAAACTCCTCGGGATGACAAAGCCCTACCCTTGCCGATGACAAAGCACCTACCCGTGCCATTGCGGGTGACTGGGGGCTGGTATCATGCGCGTCGGAGATTCCATGCACGTTTTCGTGACTGCAGTTGCCACCGCCTTATCGGTCCCGCAATCTACATTCATAGTGATGGAGTACTATGACGAGTT
>CAZNUL010000008.1:0-70265 GCA_964576205.1 uncultured Fimbriimonadaceae bacterium
GCCAAAAACAAACGTGAATACGCCGGCTCCGATCAGCGGCTGGAGGATAACCCAGACGGCGCCGAGCGCGGTTTGGCGGTAGCGGAG
Organism: uncultured Fimbriimonadaceae bacterium; assembly: GCA_964576205.1. Lineage (GTDB taxonomy): Bacteria > Armatimonadota > Fimbriimonadia > Fimbriimonadales > Fimbriimonadaceae > JAEVZK01. The sequence continues at coordinate 88 of CAZNUL010000008.1, forward strand.
CTTCACGTCTCGGATGGCAAGGGTGACAAGCAAGTCGCGAAACTGGATCAGCTCGGCAAACGGGATCGGGCTAAAGCCCTTACGGGCACGAAGGATCGCAAGCGGCTTTTCCTCCGAAACCTCCTTGCCGATGGGCTCTCGCTCAGCGATGCTATCTGCAGGCTCGATGGCAGGCGCTCCCATGTCTATTAAGTTGGCGACCGGCTCGGTGGCGCTCATAGCCGGCTTAGCTCTTTACCGTCTTGACGCCGACGCCGCTCGTTGCGATCCCGAGAATCCGCGCATTTCCCTGGCGGAGCGTCTCGATTCCCTTGCGAACCGTGAGGCGCTTCGTCTTTCCAGATCGCGCAACGTAGAGGACCGACTCCGCGATATTCGATAAGATCTGGGTGTCCGCGAAAGCCATGCAGGAGGGTGCGTCGAAAATCACCAGGTCGGCATCCGCGACGAGCTTGTCGTAAACGTCCCGCATCTCCTGAGAGGCGAACATCTCAGCGGGAGTTGCGATGAGGCTGCCGCATGTGAGAACTCTGAGCCCCGGAATCGAGGTCCAATGCATGCTCTCATTTAGGTCGGCTTCGCCGGCAACGACGTCGGTCAAACCCGGTTTGCCGGCGACGTTCATCTTCTTGTGAATGCCCGGATTCCGCAGGTTGGCATCAACGAGGATGACCTTGCGGCCTTCGCCGGACGCGGCGATGGCGAGGTTGCAGGCGAGTTCCGTCTTGCCTTCGTCGGGGCCACCGCTCGTGACGACGATCGACTTCACCGGGCTGGCCAAGGTTGAGAACTTGATATTGAATCTGAGGACGCGGTAGCTCTCGAGGGCGGCTTCGTTGACCGGGCCCTCAGCCAGCACGGGCAGCCGGCTGGGAAGTGCGGGTAATTCGCCGAGTGAGGGTAGGCCGGTGAGACCATAGATCTCGTCTGCCGAGGCCAGCTTGTCCTCCATTCCATCCTTGGTGAGGGCGAATCCGGAGGCTACAAACAGCCCCATCATGAATGCGAGAAGCATGTATTGGAAGCCCTTGGGCTTCACCTTGGTGGCCATCGATGCCCCGTCCGACAGCGACGTAATCGTGTCTTTCTGCGAAGATGCCTTGCGCATGTTCAGTTCGTCGACCGCTCTCTGGGTCTGCATTACGGCAGACTGCTTGTCGAGCAAAGCTTGGTGGAGCATGTCCTGTTCGGGCGCGATCTTGTTGTAGTCGTTGAATTCCTTAAGGGCTATGGCCGCTTCGTCGGAATCCTTGCTTTCCTCGGTCTGGGCGGCGCGAAGATCGACGCGGGTGGTCGCGATCCTTTCATCAAGGGGAAGGAAGTCCGGATGGGTTCGCGATACCTTGGTGTCATGGACCCTGGGAAGTTTTGCCAATCGGGCTTCGGCAGCTAAAATTTCGGTCTTCTTCGCGACAATCTCGGGCCGTTCCCAGCCGTCTCTGGCCGGCTTGTCTAGGTAAGTCTTCTGGAGTACCGCCAACTCGGCTCGGAGGCCGTCGATCTTATCTTGCTGAGCCTCGAGTTGGGTCGTGTTGGGCTCGATGGTGCGGGACGGCGACATTGCGGCCAAGGCCGCCTTCTCCTTCTTCAGGCCGTTCAACTTCTCTTCGGTCGCGGCTACCGCGATCGAGGCTTTGATGAGCACGTCTCGAGTGCTCGCTACCCGGCCCGCCCGATAGGCGGCTTCGCCTTCAAGCGCGGGAAGTTTACGACCAGCCTTGAACTCTTGATATTCCTTTTGCGCCTGTTGGAACTCGTCCTTTTCACCCTTGAGCCGGGTTTGCTCCAAATAGCGGATGGCGTTATCGAGGTCTTGAAGCTGCTCGTCCTTGAGGTAAGTATTGGCGATTGCCGGCAGGTGCTGCGCGATCGTGGAGGCTAAGTCAGGGTCGGCGGAATCCACGGAGATTTTAACGACGGTGGTCCCGGGAACCTGCTCGCAATGGACCATGGGGTAATTATCACGTTGCTCTGCGCTAAGCTGCTCCGGAAAGACGGCTCCCTTGAGCAGTTGGATCCCCTCGGCAGATGCGTACAGGAGGCGCAGCATCTTGTCGCTCTCCAGCACTTCGATCTGGCTGAGCACGTCTGCGGAGACAACCGTTGGGCCAACCCTCTTCATAGGGTCGTTCTCTCCAGGAGCTGCCGGCGTTCCGGCGATATTGACTTCGTTCGTGGACTCCCACACCGGCTTCGCAGATTTGAAGGCGACAAAACCCGCGATTAGGCTGACCGCAAGGATCACGGCCATTGCGAATCGCTGTCTCCAAAGTATGTTGAAGAAGCCGTTTAACGTCAGTTGCTTAGGCAGAGGTTCCATGATTGGTTCGTGGTGCGGTTAGAGAGATCCACAGAGTTCTAGCTACGCCGGAGGCGACAACTATATTGTCGGCAAGTACAGAACTGCGACTAAACGTCAACATGCAAGAAACCTGCCACGGACGTCGCGCTAACACTTTCCAGCCACACGTTAACGTGCCGAAATCGCAACCGCCAACTACCTCCGATGTAACATAGATGCCCGTTTCGCCCCGGTTGTTCGCGACGCGGGCGCTCTCAAAAACAACTACCGCTTATTGGCGACAAGACCCAAGCCGAGCCAGTTCCCGTTTCCAAGCGATATAAAGATTCCTTAGAGGATACCAGGAACCTACCTATTCCCTGTGTTCGAGTGGCCCGAGCTAGGCGGAGGATGTCATCGCGACCATCCCGCGAAAACCCGGTGACAGGCCCGCGGAAGCCGTTGCGAATCGTTGTTGCGCTTCAAGAGAAGGCCGGGATCGAGAGCCCTAGACGGTTCACAGGCTTTCCCGGCGACTAGTAGGCGCCGCGACAAGTGATGACCGCGATCGGAGTCTTCACGAGAATGCTTAGATCAGTCCGAAGGCTCATATCGCGCAGGTATTGGCGATCCATTTCAATCCACTGCTCGAACGAGAGATCGCTGCGTCCACAAATCTGCCAGTAGCAAGTGATCCCCGGTTTGACCGACAGTCGCTCAAGGGCAGCTGCGTCGTATTGCATCACTTCGTGCCGGATCGGAGGCCGGGGGCCGACGAGCGTCATCTGGCCGGTCAGAACGTGGATCAGCTGAGGAAGTTCGTCGATACTGGTCTTGCGTAGGAATTTGCCGATCGAGGTGACCCGAGGGTCCTTAGCGATCTTGAAGACGGGGCCGTCCTTCTCGTTCTTGACCATCAGTTCGATGCGCCGCTCGTCGGCGTCAGCGTGCATGGTGCGGAACTTTAGAAACATGAATGGGCGTCCGCCCATTCCGATCCGCTCGCTCTTGTAGAGAGCCGGCCCGCGACTCGTCAGCTTGACCAGGACGAAGACGACGAGCATGAGCGGAGACAACAGTACCAACAAGACAAGCGAGGCGACGACGTCGATCGCTCGCTTGGCGATAGCGTAGGGTACGTGTTTCAACTCGACCCGAGGCAGTTGCAGCGGTATCGTGTCGTGATCAGAAATTAGGAGTTTACGGGCAGGCTGCGCGACCAAAGGCCAACACCTCTCTCGAATACGGCGTCATACGTCGTTCCTTAAATCAAATGCAAAAACCCAACGCTGGGCTACGCATCTATAATTGCATCACGAATGGTGCCTTTGACGCTTTCGCGCACGCCTTTTATCCTAAAACCTGCAGAAATACCAGCTTCGCTATTGTTGTGGCCCAGAGCGCAATTATCGCCAATACGTGGTAATCTGCTAGGGCCGATTACCCGCTGTGGACTCGCATGAAGATTGCCCTGCTATGCCACGGTTTCAGTCCGGCGGTCGGCGGCATCGAAACGGTCAGCTCGTTAGTCGCATTGTCGTGGAAAACGCGGGGGGAAGTCGTGCGGGTGATCACGCGGACGCCAGGGGGCGGAGACGACGATCTTGGTCTAACTGTAATCCGCAATCCGGGCAAGGCCGAACTCGCGCAGCACATCGCATGGGCCGACGCGGTGCTGATGAACAACATGAGCCTGCCCTGGGTTTGGCCAATCGTGCGGTCGGGCAAGCCATGGGTTTGTGCAAATCACACTTGGCCCCGAGACGATCGGGACCGAATGGCTTGGAAGAACCGGCTTAAGCGTCGCGCGGCGCTCCTGTCAGGAGAGCAACTGGGGGTCAGCCAGGTCCAGGCACGGCAGTTTCTCGGAAAGCCGACAATCGTTGGCAATCCTTACAACGACGCCTTCTTCAAGCCCGCCTCAGGGATCGAGCGAGTCGAGGATCTGGTGTTCTTTGGCCGGCTGACGAGCGACAAGGGTGTCGACGTCTTGTTACGGGCGATGGTGCTGGTCAAGAACTCCAATCCAGGAGTGAGGTTGACGATCGTCGGCGATGGCCAAGAAAGATCGGAGCTGGAGAAGTTGGCGGGTGAGCTAGAGCTAAACCATGAAGTTGCGTTCGTGGGCAAATTGGTCGGCGAGGCCCTGACTAAGGAGCTTTCGCGGCATGAGATTGCCGTCGTGCCGTCGACGGCAGCGGAGTCGTTCGGGATCGTGGCGCTAGAGCTCGCGGCTTGCGGCTGCGTTATCATCGCCTCCGACAACGGCGGCCTGCCGGAGGCGGTCGGGCCGATGGGTGCGATCTTTCGGAATGGCGATTCTGCCCAGCTAGCGGAGTTGGCTCTAGAGCTCTTGGGCTCGCGTGAGTCAAGGGCGAGGTATCGAACGGCGGCGCCGGACCATTTGCGGAAGTTCACCGCGGAGGCGGTCGCTGGGCGATATTTGGAGGCGCTGCAACGGGTGGTCAAACGAGGCGGGAGGCGGTGATTCTCATGAGTCCATCCTCCCCGGCATATCCTTAGGGAAGGCCCGAGAGGGGTCGAACTTTCAGGCCCGCTCACCCTCACCCTGAGTAATGTACTTGGGGCTTTTGAAGCTATCGACGGTAGAATCCAATCAATATGGCTGGGAGCAAGACCCTTGTGGCAGGGGCAGGCGGATTCATTGGCGGCCACCTTGTTAAGTATTTGCGTGACCAGGGAGTTGAGGACATTGTCGCCGTCGATATCAAGCCCTTCGAAGATTGGTATCAGGTGTGGGACTGGGCCGAGAACCAATCCCTCGATCTGAGCGAGCGCCACGCCTGTCAGCAGGCGACGCGGGACTGCTCGACCGTCTTCAACTTGGCAGCGGACATGGGCGGAATGGGTTTTATCGAGAACAACAAGGCCCTGTGCATGCTCACCGTCCTCATTAATACGCACCTTCTGATGGCCGCCCGCGAGTCGGGGGTCAGCCGATTCTTCTATGCGTCGTCGGCCTGCGTTTACAACGGGGACAAGCAGCAAGACGTGAATAATCCCGGCCTGAAAGAAGAGGATGCGTATCCGGCCCTCGCCGAAGACGGCTATGGCTGGGAGAAGCTCTTCAGCGAGAGGATGTGCCGCCACTTCAGGGAGGACTTCGGCATCACAACGAGAGTTGCTCGATTCCACAACGTGTACGGGCCGCATGGGACTTGGGACGGCGGCCGCGAGAAGGCGCCCGCGGCGATCTGCCGGAAGGTCATCAGCAGCAAGCTGTCAGGGAATCATGCGATCGAGATTTGGGGCGACGGGCAGCAGACCCGAAGCTTCATGTACATCGACGACTGCACCTATGGCATTAAACGGCTGATCGATAGCCACATCGAGTTCCCGATTAATCTGGGAAGCTCCGAGATGGTGTCGATCAATCAACTGGTCGACATCGTAGAGGAACTTGCCGGAATCAAGCTCGATCGACGCTATAACTTGAGCGCGCCAAAGGGCGTTCGCGGTCGAAGCAGCGACAACACGCTTATCATGAAGGAGTTGGGCTGGGAGCCGTCGATCTCGTTGCGGACCGGCATGGAGAAAACCTACGCCTGGATCTTCGACCAGATGACTAGCAACATCCCTTCTCGAGTTTGATTTTGCGGTGGGACCCCCCGGTGGCGACTGTGCCCCAAAACTTCGTGGCTGTGGGTTTAGGACCGGCCCTTTGAAGCACGGATGAATCCGCGCAATCCAAAATGGATACGTCAATGCGAATCGTCGTCCACGACTACTCGGGGCACCCATTCCAAGTCGAGCTAAGTCGCGCCCTTGCCGGGCGAGGCCACGAGGTTCTTCATCTGTACTGCAAGAACTTCCTGACGCCTCACGGCTCTTTGGAGCCCGTGGAAGGAGATCCGGATACCCTACGAATCGAAGCGATTCACCTTGAAAGGAAGGTCGACAAAAGCAACGTCTTCAAACGGCGTCTCGCAGATATCGAGCATGGCCGGCGAGCCGCAGAGAGAATCCTCGCGTTCAAGCCCGACGTGATTCTGTCTGCGAACTCGCCCCTCGACGCTCAGAAAATGATCTTGCGGACCGCCCATCAAAACGGAATCCGCTTCGCGTTTTGGGTTCAGGACCTTTTCGGACAGGCGATCAAGCGGCTGATGGCAGGGAAATACTTCGGGGTGGGATCGATCGCCGGCTCGCACTATGTCGCTCTGGAGAACCGGATGCTTATCGAGAGCGATCTCGTAATCGTCATCGCCCAGGATTTCGTCCAGTACCTGCCGGCGGAGATTCAGAACGATCCGAAGGTTCACGTCGTCGAGAACTGGGCGCCGCTCTCGGAGATTCCCGTTCGCCCGAACGTGAACGATTGGGGCCGGCAGCACGGCTTCTCCGAGGGTCTGAATTTCCTTTACTCCGGGACACTTGGGATGAAGCACAATCCCGAACTGCTGATCCAGCTTGCCAAGGCAATTGGAAGCCAGAAGCTTCCCTTCCAGAGCCGGGCCCGACTGATTGTTGTGAGCGAGGGGCCGACGATCGAATTCCTCGAGCGCCGAAAGGCCGAGCTGGCTTTGGACAACCTTCAAATCCTCCCCTTCCAACCTTTCTCGGCGATGCCAGACATGCTCGCAACGGCCGATGTGCTTGTTGCGATCCTGGAGCCGGATGCCGGAGTGTTCGCGGTCCCCTCCAAGGTTCTGACCTATCTCTGTGCGGCCAAGCCCCTCCTCCTGGCGATCCCGCCCGAGAACCTTGCGGCCCAGATCGTCTTGCGGGCTGGGGCTGGACTCGTTTCGCCTCCAACCGACACGAACGCCTTTCTTGCTAATGCCGGGCGCCTTTTGAATGACGAGTCGTACCGAGAACGGCTCGGCGCGAACGCTCGAAACTATGCCGAAAAAACGTTTGATATCGGCGCGATCGCGAACCGGTTTGTCACAATCCTCTCGGCCGATCCGGTGAAGGTATAGATTCTTGAAGAAGCGCGCGCTCATCACCGGTATCACCGGACAGGACGGCTCCTATCTGTCCGAGCTGCTGCTCGAGAACGGATACGAGGTCCACGGCCTGACTCGGCGGCCTCCGGCGACGGCCCAACCTGTGGCAGATCGAAGATCGTCGCTTCACTACGCCGACCTAAACGACACATCGTCCCTAATTCGAGCGATCCACCTGATCCAGCCAGACGAGATCTACAACCTCGGAGCACAGTCATATGTCTCCCTTTCTTTCGAGCAGCCCGAATATACGGCCCAGGCCGACGCCCTCGGCACGCTGCGGATTCTGGAGGCAGTCCGGGTGCTTGGCATGGCCGGCCAAGTCCGAATCTACCAAGCGTCCACTAGCGAACTATTTGGACTTTCGCAGGAAACGCCGCAGCGAGAGTCAACGCCTTTTCATCCGCGCAGCCCCTACGGCGTTGCAAAGTTGTATGCCCATTACATCACGGTGAACTACCGGGAAGCGTACGGGATGTACGCCTGTAATGGGATCCTGTTCAACCACGACTCGCCTCGACGCCCGGAAAGCTTTGTGTGCCGGAAAGTGACTCGAGGGGTTGCCCGGATCACCGTCGGGTTGGACTCCGTGCTTTCGATGGGAAACATAGACAGCAAGCGCGATTGGGGGCACGCAAGAGATTTCGTCAAGGCGATGTATCTGATGTTGCAGCAGGATGCTGCCGCCGACTATGTTGTTGCGACCGGGGTGCAACATTCGGTCAGGGACGTCATTGAAACCGCGTTCGAGATCGCCGGCACGCGGATTGAGTGGAGGGGCTCGGGAACGAGCGAAGTGGGTGTCGACGCGAACTCTGGCAGGGTCGTCGTCGAGATCGACCCCGCGTTCTTCCGGCCATCGGAAGTCGACAACGTAGTTGGAGACCCTTCGAAGGCGCGCGTGGAGCTCGGCTGGGAACCGGTTACGAAGTTCCGCGACCTGGTCGGGGAAATGGTAGCGGCGGATTTGAAGTCAGCGGCAAAGGAGGCCAGCAAGTGATCAACTGGATCAAAATGAATCGCACAACCCATACTCTCCTGTTCGAACGGCTTAATCGAGGAATGATAGTTTGAATAAAATTGCACTGATCACCGGAGTCACGGGACAAGACGGTTCTTATCTGTCCGAATTCCTGCTCGACAAGGGCTATGAGGTTCATGGCCTCAAGAGGCGCTCGTCACTGTTCAATACCGAGCGGATCGATCACCTGTTTCATGACACACACGAGGCTGGCAGACCCTTTTACTTGCACTATGCGGATCTGACGGACAGCTCCTCCGTGATACGGGCGATCCAGGAAATACAGCCCAACGAGATTTATAACCTCGGCGCACAATCCCATGTAAAAGTATCGTTCGATCAGCCGGAATACACGGCCGAGGCAGACGCTCTTGGCACACTGCGCGTACTCGAGGCAGTGCGGCTTCTAGGCATGGCGGAGCGCGTCAGGATCTATCAGGCGTCAACGAGCGAGCTATACGGTCTGGTTCAAGAGATTCCCCAGCGGGAAACGACTCCCTTCTACCCGCGCAGCCCCTATGCGGTAGCAAAACTCTATGCCTACTGGATTACCGTGAACTATCGCGAGGCTTATAACATATATGCCTGCAACGGCATCCTCTTCAACCACGAATCGCCGAGGAGAGGAGAAACGTTCGTTTCGCGCAAAGTCACCCGGGCAGCGGCTCGGATCGCCACCGGATTGCAGCGGAAGCTTTATATGGGCAATCTGGACAGCCTGCGCGACTGGGGTCACGCGCGGGACTTTGTCCGCGCCATGTACTTGATGCTTCAACAAGACAAGCCCGAAGACTATGTTGTTGCCACGGGCGAACAGCATTCGGTCCGCGAACTCATCGTCAAGTCTTTTGGTCACGTTGGCATCTCGATCGACTGGACTGGTGCCGGGGTCGATGAAAAGGGGATTAATCAAAAGACGGGGGATATTGTCGTGGAAATCGACCCGGTTTATTTCCGCCCAACCGAGGTTGCTACCTTGCTCGGCGATCCCACCAAGGCTAAACGGGAACTCGGCTGGCATCCGGACTGTAGTTTCGACGATTTGGTCAAGGAGATGGTCGCAGCCGATCTCGACGCGGCTCAGCGAGACGCAATCGTGAAACGAGAGGGCTACCATGTTTACCAGAGCGCTGAAGAAGGACGCTAAGATCTTCGTTGCAGGACACCGCGGCCTAGTCGGCTCGGCGATCGTGCGTAAGTTGAGGGCTGACGGCTACAATGGGCTCGTCACCAGAACCCGCGCCGAGGTCGACCTCCAGGATCAAGGGTCCTCGCGCTCCTTTCTAGCGGCCGAGCGACCCGACGTAGTCATCGTCGCAGCGGCCAAGGTAGGCGGGATCCGCGCAAACTCCGAGTTTCCGGCGGACTTTATCGCCGACAACATGGAGATCGAGCATAACGTGATTTGGGGGAGCCACCTCGCCGGCGTACCAACCCTCATGTTCTTGGGCAGCAGTTGCGTCTATCCGCGTGAGGCTGAGCAGCCGCTGCGGGAGGACGCGTTGTTAACCGGAAGACTGGAGCCCACCAACGCGCCTTACGCCGTTGCAAAGATCGCTGGTATCACGTTGTGCGACGCCATTTCCAAGCAATACGGCAAGCGCTATTTCACTGCGATGCCACCCAACGTCTATGGCCCGAACGACAATTTCAACCTCGAAACGAGCCACGTGTTACCGGCGCTCATCCGCAAGTTCCATGAAGCTTTACCGGATCGGCCAGTCCGCGTGTGGGGCACCGGCAACCCGAGGCGGGAGTTTCTGCACAGCGACGATGTTGCCGAAGCTCTCCTTTTCCTCTTGAACAACGATGCAGCTGGCCTCATCAACGTCGGAACGGGGACGTCTGTGACAATCGCCGAACTAGCGGGGATCATCCAACGGGTTACAGGGCATCGCGGCCCTATCGAATGGGACCACACCATGCCGGACGGCTTTCCCGAAAAGACGATGGATGTGTCTAGGATCAATTCCCTGGGATGGAAACACAGAATTCCCCTCGACGTTGGAATAGGGCTGGCCTATCGCTGGTACGTCGACAATTCAAATGGCTAAGGCGAGCCTACGTTCCCGTCCTTGACTCGGAGACCTACTATCCGCAAAGGCATTCGGTCTCAGTTACCATTGTGGCTGCTCTGTCAGCGCAGTTAAGCGCGCCCGAAGGGGTATCCCACGCGTGGTAGCCCGCCGTCACTCATAGCTGAAGCGATTCCAAACGAAGTTGCTTCATCAGCAATCTGTGGAACAATTAATTAGCGGTATCGGTCGATTTGCGAGTTATTCGACAATCCAGCCATACCTAATGCTCCTGGGGGATGGTTCCGACGTTTATATCGTGAAAGGATATAGACGAGGAACATGTATAGCTACCGAATGAGCCTGCTACACGTGATCCAGTCCGTCGACCCTCGTCACGGCGGGCCCATCGAAGGCATTCGCCAGCTGGCGGGTACGTTGGCTAGCCTCGGACACAGCATCGAGGTTCTTAGCTGCGATTCACCCGACGATCCATGGGTTCGTGAGTTTCCCTTGCCGGTTCACGCCGTCGGCCCGACCAAGGGTCGCTATTCCTATGCCCCTAAACTGACCCCATGGCTGCTCGACAATGCTCCCAAGTACGACATTGTGATCGTGAACGGGATCTGGCAGTACACAAGCTTCGGAACCTGGCGGGCAATGCGGCGGCTCCGCCGTCCATATCTGGTCTACACCCACGGGATGCTCGATCCCTGGTTCAAACGCACGTACCGATTGAAGCATCTCAAGAAGCTGCTTTACTGGCCCTGGGGCGAATACCGGGTCCTGCGCGATGCGGCAGCCGTGCTCTTCACCTGCGACGAGGAACGCTTGCTTGCAAGACAGTCTTTCTCGATGTACCGGGCGAATGAGCGCGTCGTCCATTACGGGACTTCGGTTCCCTTGAACGACCCCGACAGCCAGCGTGAGGCATTCTACGCGGCGTTTCCCGAGTTGCGCTACAAGCGGCTCCTCTTATATTTGAGCCGCATCCATCCAAAGAAAGGCTGCGACATGCTGATTCGCGCATTTGCCGCAACATGCTCGGACGACCCTTCCCTGCGACTGATGATCGCCGGCCCCGATCAAGTTGGATGGGAAGCGGATTTGCGCAAGCTGGCTGCATCCCTGAACGTATTGGACCGGATCGTTTGGCCCGGAATGATCGTCGGCGACATCAAGTGGGGCGCCTACCGGGCATGCGAGGCATTTGTTCTGCCCTCGCATCAGGAGAACTTCGGGATCGTCGTCGCGGAAGCCCTGGCTTGCTCCAAGCCAGTCCTCATCTCGAACCGGGTCAACATTTGGCGGGAAGTTCGGGCCTCCGGAGCGGGGATCGTCGCCGACGATACGCTCGAGGGGACAAGCTCACTGATTTCCCAGTGGCTCGCCCTCACGGATGAGGCGAAAGCGTCCATGGCGAGCCGAAGCTTGGAGTGCTTCGACAACCATTTCGAAATCAGGTACGCCGCCCAAGCCCTCGCCGACGTGATCCACGAGCAGTTGGATTCGAATTCGCCGGCCCCGGCAACGCTTGCCAGCAGCGCGTAGTCGAATTCGCCCCGAGGCGGGCGGCTACGCCGGTGAATCCCTTTCAATCAGCTCAGGAAGTGGCGACGCCGATAGCGTAATACTCCAATCCCGCCTTCGCCGCCTTCGCCGCCGAGTAGATGCGGCGGCCATCAAAGAGGACCGGCTGCTTCATCGACTGAGCAAGCCGGGCGAGATCGACCTGTTTGAACTCGTTCCACTCCGTGACGAGAACGAGCGCGTCGGCGTCCCGGGCGACCTCGTACACATTCGCCGCATAGTCGATGTCCGGAAAAACCGCGCGAACGTTATCGGCCGCGACCGGATCGTAGGCGCAGACCGAGCCGCCCTCCGAAAGCACGCGCTCGATAATCACCAGCGACTTGGCATCGCGGATGTCGTCCGTATTCGGTTTAAAGGCGAGCCCGAGGAGAGCGATCCGCTTGCCGGAGAAACCGCCAATCCGATCGCTCAGGCGATCCATGAACTTGACGGTCTGCTCGCCATTGATCTGAATGACCTCTTCGAGCAACCGGAAGCGATATCCAAGGTCCTCGGAGACCTTGATCAGGCCCTGAACATCCTTAGGGAAGCAACTTCCGCCCCAGCCGAGTCCGGGCTGGAGGAAGAGCGGCGAGATGCGTTGGTCCGCGGCGACGCCCTTAGCCACATCGCCGACATCCGCATGGCAGAGCTCGCAGATGCGGCTGATCGCGTTGATAAAGCTGATCTTCATGGCGAGGAAGCTGTTGCTCGCGTATTTGATCAGCTCTGCGCTCGCCAGGTCCGTGATATGCATCGGCCTCTCAAGCGGAGCGTAAAGCTCCACCAGCTTCATCGCGGCTTCCCGCCTCTTGGCGCCGATCACGATGCGGTCGGCCTCCATGGTGTCGCGGATTGCCGAGCCCTCACGCAAGAACTCGGGATTGCTGACGACGTCGAAGAATTCGTCGGGGACGCCGCGATCCCGGATAATGTTCTCGACAAGGTCGCCGCTGCCGACAGGCACCGTCGACTTGTTGACGACGACGGTGTATTTCTTGATGCCGCCCGCGATCGCGCAAGCGACGTTCTTTACGGCGGATAGATCAGGGCTCCCGTCTGCCGCCGGCGGGGTGCCGACTGCGATGAACACGACTTCCGAATCCGCGACGGCCGACTCGATGGAATCGGTGAACGTGATGTTTCCCTCTTGAAGTGTCCTCTTAAGGACCTCCTCGAGCCCAGGCTCGTAGATCGGTGAAATGCCCGCTCTGAGCTGTGCCAGCTTTTGCGGGTCCTTGTCGACCCCGACCACCTGGTTACCCATGTCGGCGAGAACGACTCCCGTGACAAGCCCGACGTATCCCGTTCCTACGACCGCTACTTTCATGATTGCAAAACCCAACCTAAGCTTCCGGGGCAGAATATGGCCCCGACACGAATTCAACTCTTACCAGATCGTGGCCTTCCCCTGCCTTGATCGAGAGCGTACGCCAATTGTTCCGGCCGTCACCCGGCGATCTGGAGGTCGATCAGTTCCGCGTTGTGAGGCACCCTCTCGAAGTCGTCGAAGGCTACGAGACGGCGCGCCTCGCTCAGCGTGGTCTGTCCCGCCAAGACCCTGGTCAGCGCATCTTCGCTCATCGGTCGATAGCCGTACTCGGTGGCCGCGATTCGAATGGCTGCCGTCGACTCTCCCTTGGCGATGAGAGATGCGACGCTTTCCGAAACCGGCATGACTTCATGGACGGCGACGCGCCCTTTGTATCCCGTGTTGTAGCAACCTTCACAGCCGACGGTCGTCCAAATCCGGTCGACTTTTCCGGCGCCGAGGGTTTGCAGGGTTTGAACGTCTTCTTCGGTCGGCTTCGCCATCTCCTTGCAGTCCGGACATAGGACGCGAAGCAGGCGTTGAGAGACGACGCCGCAGAGCGACGTACTCAGCAGGAACGGATCGATGCCCATGTTGATCAGTCGCGGAACAACGCTTGCCGCGTCGTTACAGTGGACGGTGCTGAGGACGAGGTGTCCGGTCATAGCGGCCCTGATGGCCGTTTCCGCCGTCTCTGCGTCCCGTATCTCTCCAACGAGGACCGTGTCGGGGTCCTGGCGAAGAATGGACCGCAACTGAACCGCGAAGGTCAGGCCGGACTTCTCATCGACTTGGGACTGGTTGATCCCGTCGATGCTGTACTCGATCGGGTCTTCGCATGTCATGAAGTTTGTATGGCCGTCTTTGATCTCGTTGACCGCGGCGTAGAGGGTGGTCGTCTTTCCGCTCCCGGTAGGTCCCGTCAACAGCACGATTCCGTAAGGTCGTCGAATGAGCTTGCGGAACAATTTGGCGTTCAGGTCGTTGAATCCCAGGTCGTCGAGCCTTCTCACCGCAACCGTACGGTCGTGGATCCGCATCGTGACTCGCGTTCCAAACTGAGTGGGCAGGCAGCTGATCCGAAGATCGGTTGACGTCTTATCTTTCTTGAATTCGATTCGGCCGTCTTGGGGATGTCGCCTGATTGTAATATCGAGGTCGGCCATGATCTTGACCCTGGCGACAACCTTGCGGATCAACTTGCTTGGAATGTCCCGCATGTGTACCAATGTGCCGTTGATCCGGTAGCGCAGCTCGACGCGCGACTCCCGCGGTTCGATATGAATGTCGCTGGCGCCTAGGGCGATGGCATCGTTGATGATCTGATCTACTAGGCCAATGACCGGCCGCGTCTCCTCTTCCTCGTCGACATCCGAATCGACATCTTCCCAAGAGTGATCCGTGCCCATTTCGGAAAGGGCCTTGTTTACCAACGAGTCGACGGAATCGCTCAGAGTGGGATCGCTGCCGTAGAGTTTGCTCAAAATCGATGCGAGCGCAGTGTCGCTCACCTGGACCGGGCAAATGCGCTTCTTCGTGAGCGCGCTAAGCCGGTCGATAACCGAGAGGTCGCCGGGGTTGCGCATTGCTACGGTCAGGCTGTCACCTTCGATTCTTACGGGAACCAGGAGGTTGTTAACGCAAGTCTCTCCGGCGACGAGACTCACTGCGTCAGGCGAAGGAGGGTTCGCTAGGAGGTCCCACGTCTCAACATGCTGTTGGGACGCGAGCACTTCGACCAGCTGATCCTCCGCCAAAAAGCCGAGCTCCATGAGGATCTCTCCGAGGGGCTTGCCGGCGGACTTCTGATACGCGAGCGCGGCTTCGATTTGCTGTTTGCTCACGATTCCGCGATCGACGAGCAGCTCTCCCAGAGTTTGGCGAGTCATCATTTGGGTCGTTCGTTTCCGCCTTGCCGAAGGGCATCGAAAAGGCTGTCACTTGAAATGGTCGGCACAAATGACGGCACTCTTGACGCTTTCGCGCGCGAGATCGGCGGCCTTGCATCGGTCCCATTCGAAATCGCTCGGTTTGGTTCGATCCGCAAGCTCGATCCCTGACTAGGTTTAGGCAAACTTGTGAGGGCCCTGCGCTCATGACCCGCGCCGGCATGATCTCCGCTATGGACGAGGCTCAGCACGGTTCTCGACGTTCCCCCAAGCGCCAAGGTCATCATGTTCGGCTTTGGTGCGTCGGGCAGCGGTCGAGCGTGGTTTTCGGATATGAGGTTCGAGCGCGTCTCCAAGAACGTGGTCACGACTCAGCCGCCCTCCAGGCTCTCGGGCAGAATCAGGACGTTGCCAGCGGAGCCAGCCAACCTCGACTTGAAGGCCTCTGAAGCAAAGTCGGCCCGAACTGTAGGGAATGAAAAATGGCTGCCGCACATGGACTCGAACCATGGACCCGCTGATTAACAGTCAGCTGCTCTACCAACTGAGCTATGCGGCAGTGAGGAGTCAGATTATACCTATCGGCACGTGAGGGGAAGTCCGCTACTTGGCGTGCGCCGCGACCTCGAACCGATCGTAGACCGCGCCGTCCGGCTTTAGCACCGTTGCCTTCATGCGGTCGCCCTCGACGTCGAACACGATGATGTGGTAGTCGGCCAGCCATTTGTCGCCAGGGATGTTTCCCGTTCCCGGAAACGCCGGATAAATCGGGGCGCCGCCTCCGCCAGAGACCACGTAAGTGATGCCGCCCCGAACCGTCCGGTAGTAAAGATGATCGTGGCCGTTCATCACGAGGCTGACTCCATATTTCGCGAAAACTGGGCATAGCGTAGAGCGGACATCCAGGTCGGAGCCATGGCCGCCGATCGAATATGGCGGAACGTGAAAGAAGACGGCGATGTCCCGCTTGGCCTTACGAGCAGCTTGCAGGTCGGACACAAACCACCGGTATTGCTCGCTCTTCGGCCCATAGGGAATGTGCAGATCGACAGCGAGGCTGACGAAGTGCCAGCGGCCAAGATCGAACGAATAATGCCGTTTGTCCCCGCTTGAGATTCGCGAAGTCACACGGTCCAGGTAGCCGTTGCTGCCGTAGTCATGGTTGCCCGGCGCGGGATAGACCGGCACCTGCCGCCGCATGTCTCCCGTGATCGAATCGTAGTTCTGCCACTGCGCGGCGTTGCCGCCATCGGCGACAAGGTCACCGGTTTGGACCACGAAGGACGGTTGCTGCTTCAGGATGAGGCCGACGAGCTTCCGATGCACCGAGTGCCCGTCACGGCAGTCTCCGTAGAGGACGAAGCGGAAGCGGTCGGTAGGTCGTTGGGTCGCCTGGCCGCCGGAGCGGAACGCGCGGATGGGGGAATGAGTGGATAGGTGAACCGGAAAACGTGCGCCTGAAACCGGCAGGGTGATAAATACGCAAAGAGCTACGGCGAGCGGCATTTGAATCCGATTCTAGACCTTCTTACTCCTCCGCGCGCCCGCGCCCGGTGACGGAGGCCGACGAGCCTCGTGTATCGCGCGGCGCGGTCGAATTCGCGCCCCAGTTATCGAATTTCATCCGCTGACCGGGTGTCTCGTATCGATGCCCGGTGCCACGGGCGGCTTCGTGTGAACGAAGAGCGGACGGATAAGCGCGTCGAGGCTCCATGAGCCGGCGCCGGCTACGGAGAAGTAAAGGAAGGCGAAGCAGTAGAAGACGGCCGACTCGCCCTGGTTCACAACGGGCCAGAACCCTTTCGGTGCGTGGACCATAAAGTAAGCGACGGCCATCTCGCCTGACAGGATGAACGCCGCAGGCCTGGTCAGCAATCCCAGAATGATCAAGGCTCCGCCAACGAATTCCAGGGCTCCGGCGACTCCGGACATCGTGGCGATCGAAAAGGCCTGGGGATGGGCACTCGGCGGGAAATTGAAGATCTTCTGTCCTCCATGTTGGATGAACATAAACCCGACAATCATGCGCAACACGCTTTGCAAGTGGGGCCGCCAAGCGTGCACGAAGTCGCTTTCTTGGTATTGCATCCCTATTTGACGACAACGATCGTGGACGGTTTGAAATCGGGTTATCGCGCGCCGGGAAGGCGCCTGTACGCGACCAGGTTGTTCAAGCGAGACGCCGCGGACCGCGCGGTTACCTCGAACGTGTCGAAGACCGAACCGTCCACTTTCAGCATCTTCCCATGGACGCGATCGCCGTCGACATCTAGGACGACCAGATGATTCGCCGAAATCCACTTATCTTCCGGCAGCGCGCCCTTGTTGGGATCAGTCGGATACAAGGGGGCTCCGCCTCCGCCGGTTACGATGTAGGTAATCCCGTTCCTGATGGTGCGGTAATAGATGTGATCGTGTCCGTTGAGCACCAGCGCCACGCCAAACTTCTCGAAAAGCGGGCAGAGGGCCGATCTGACGTCCATATTCGATCCATGGCTGCCGATCGAATAGGGCGGAACGTGGAAGCTCACCGCGATGTCCTGGTTGGCCTTTCTCGCTTTGGCAAGTTCGGTTTCGAGCCACTTGTACTGGTCGCTGGCGGAATCGTAGGCCATGTGTTCGTCGACGGCTAGCGTGACGAAGTGCCAGCGGCCGCGGGTGAACGAGTAATACATCTTGTTCCCGCTGTCCGTCGCCAAATTGAAGCGAGCCTGATAGCCGGTGCCGCCGAAATCATGGTTTCCCGGAGCTGGATAAAGTGGGATTTTCTTCCGCATCTCCCCGGTGATGTCGTCGTAGATCTTCCAAAGGTCGTCCTGATTTCCGCGGTGGACGAGGTCCCCCGTCTGGATGACAAACGCCGGCTTTTGCTCCATCGTCAGGGCCACGATCTTCCGGTGGATGTCATGACCGTCCCGGCAATCTCCGTAGACGACGAAGCGAAATCGGTCGGCTCCGGAGGGGCGAATGGCGAGGCTGAGAACGAGGGTTGCTAACAGCGGCATTGGCTTCTTTGGAAAACGGACGACTAATAGATCGGCCGGTTCTTGTGGGCGGTGATGACGTCTTTCTGGTGCTGAGACATCGTGTTGTTGAGATCGTCGCCCGGCTTCACGCCGACCACCTGGCCCTGGCATCCGACGAGAGCCGTTACAAAGACGGTGAAGGCGAACCACTCCGCGATCCGGCGCACTCTGCTTCTCATGTTCGAGCCTCCTAATAGAAAGCCAGGAAGGCCGGCCACCCGGGCCGGCCCACTAGCGTGCGATGCGATCCTAAGGCGATTCGTTCCAATAAGCCGGATTGAAGTAGTCAGCGACAACCTGCTGGCAGGTTTCGTTCACGCTGTTCACCGGATAACCGGAAGTATCTCCATTAAATGCCGCGTAGTCCGACGGAGCGTTCGGGTCGTAGCACCATTTGACGGCATCCGTCTGGCTCGCCGCTCGGGCCGTGAGTCCGTACCCGGAGTACTGGCCGGCCTTCATCACGATGATCTTCGCATGGCCATCGACGAAGGCGTAGTTCAGCTTTCCGGTGTGCCGGATTTGCTTGGTGAACGACGGCCCGTCCGCGCCGCTGAAGATGTTGTCCATCGCGATCGAATAGCCGGGCGTATCGTAGGTGTCGCCGAACGCCACGCAATCGGCCGGGAAGACGATCTGAGACATGTTTCTGCCATGGCGTCCTCCATCTCCCGCGGGGGGTGCCGGCTGCTGATCGGTGAGGCCGAATCCGCTGTCGCTTACAAAACCGTCGTTATAGCCATAGCCCATGAGATGGTTGTTCAATTCAGCCGGCCACTTCGCGCTAAACGCGCCAGTTCTGGTCAGCGATCGATCCGGGCAAAGCCAAAGCGGCCAGTTCTTGACGTAGGGCTGGAGAAGCCGGAACCAGTAACCGCCGTAGATGTATTGGCCACCGACAAAGCTCGACGGCGAGTTCTGAAGGACAGTGGTGTCGTCGTAGTCGCCAGTGTAAATCGCGAACGAGAGGCCGGTCTGCTTCAGGTTGCTGAGACAGGATGATTTCTTCGCTGCTTCCTTAGCCTGGGCGAAGACGGGGAACAGTATTGCAGCCAGGATCGCGATGATGGCGATCACGACCAGCAATTCGATTAATGTGAAACCATTGCGCTTCATAAGATGGAGGCTCCTATTCGATTCCCGTAACGGACACAGCCTGCCCGACCTTTGTTTCGTCGGCGTTAACCTATCGTTAACAAACAGTTAAGGGAAAGAGAGGTCGATTCCTTGGAAACCTCCAAGCGCCAACAGAAGCTTAACGCGTCGGTATCATGCTAGGTAGTCCGCCGCTCCGCCTCGGGCGCGAGGCAAGCGGCGGAAAGGCAGGTAAGTCGACCGATGATTCAGAACCTTTGCGGGCTGTTGCTTCTTTCCCTTTCGGCGAAAGCCACTCTGACTGCGGACGCTCCGATGGTCGTTCCGGGAGGGGCCGGCCATTTCGACTTCATGAACATCGATCCGGTTAACCGGCTAGTGTTCGCCTGCCATCCCGGCAAGTCATCGGTGGCCGTGGTCGATCTTACGACGCATCGCGTTAGCGACGTCGGCTTGGGAGCGGCCTGCAATGGTTGCGGTGTCGACTCGGCCGGGAAGCGAGCCTTCGCGGCGGGGCCCGGCAATACCCTCGTCCGGATCGATACCAAATCCATGAAGGCGACGGGGAGCCTGGCGTTGGGTGGGCCGGGCGACTGCGTGCAGTTCGACGCGAGTCGAAAGCTCGTTTACGTCGACAACGATGACGGCACCAACCTGTGGATCGTCGACCCCGCCACGATGAAGCTTCGAGGTTCGGTGACGATCAAAGAGGCGCCCGAGTATATGGAAGTCGATTTGGGCCGTAATCGCATTTTCCAGGCGATCAAATCGACGAACACGGTGCAAGTGATCGACCTGGCCTCGCACAAGGTGTTGGCCGAATGGAGCCTCGGTGAAGTGACGAGCCCACACGGCCTCGCCGAAGATCGGGCGACCGGCAAGATCTTTGTCGCCGGTAAAAATGGAAAGCTCGCGATTTTGGACGCGAGCAGCGGCAAGCTGCTCAGCACGGTCGACGTCGTGAAGGGCAGCGATCAGATCGCCTACGATGAGGGGCTCAAGCGGCTTTACATTCCCGGCGGGGGCGCGATCCAGATCGTGCAAATCGCGGGAAGTACCGGAACGGTTGCGGGAAGCGCGGCGGTAGGCGCCGACTGTCACCGAGTCGCGGTCGATCCGAAAACGCACGACGTCTGGGTCGCGTACGCGGACGCTTCCAACAGCTACGTGCAGCGATTCCGGGCCAAGTAGCTCCCGAAACCAGGGCGCCCGAGCGCCAACCTGGCCTTGAGGGTTGCATCTTGGTAACGGCGCGGTAACCTAGCGTACTTATGAACGTAGCGAGCCGGGCCCAGGAGATACGCGCGGAGGTACGCAAGGCTATTGCAGGCCAAAGCGCGGTCATCGAGCAGGCTCTCGTCGCCGTCCTGGCGAACGGCCACGTGCTCCTCGAAGGCGTTCCCGGAGTTGCCAAAACTCTCCTGGTCCGCTCGCTGGCGAAGGCGCTGGACCTGCCCTATGGCAGGATTCAATTCACGCCCGATCTCATGCCGAGCGACGTGATCGGAACCAACGTGTTCGATCCAAAGACGAACGACTTCCGGCTTCGAAAGGGGCCGATCTTTGTGAGCGTCCTTCTTGCGGACGAAATCAACCGTACGCCGCCGAAAACCCAAGCCGCTCTTCTCGAGGCCATGGAGGAGCGGACCGCTACGATCGACGGAGACCGCTACCAACTCCCGCCGCCATTCTTGGTATTTGCGACGCAAAATCCCATCGACTTCGAAGGCACCTATCCGCTTCCGGAAGCTCAGCAAGATCGATTCTTAATGAAAGTGCTCGTGGACTATCCCGAGGCCGAGGCGGAGATGGATGTGTTGCGGCGGCACCACGCGGGGTTCAAGCCGCAGCACCTGGAAGAAGCCGGAATCACGGCGGTGGTGAACTCGGCAGTCCTGGCAGAGATGCAGGCTGAGGTCCAGCGAGTCACCGTCGAGGACAAAGTCTTCGGTTATATCCATGAGACCGTCAAAGCCACACGCAATTCGAACGATTTGCTCGTCGGGGCCTCGCCTCGCGCCGGTATCGCGCTGCTCAATTGCAGCAAGGCGCTCGCCGCTCTTCGCGATCGCGACTTCGTGATCCCGGACGACGTCAAGGAGCTCGCGCTTCCGGTTCTAAGACATCGCGTGCTCCTTCGGCCCGAGGCCGAAGTCGAAGGCTACAACGCCGACCGCGTTCTCGCGAGCATTCTCGCGGGTCAAGTCGTGCCACGATAGCGATTCGGGCCGAAGGCCTCTTCGACAATCGAGGAGTCGGGGGAAACACGAAGGCGCCCGGCTTCCGTCATTAACTGCATGCGCTTCTTAACCATTTGCGGCCTCGCCGTGGTCGCGATGCAGGCCGGTTCGCCGATCGCCGACCTTCCCACCAAATATCGAGGAAAGGCGCCCGCTTCGGGAGCCGTGCTGGCCCGCGTAAACGGTGTGGACATCACGACAAAGGATGTCGAGCCGCTCCTCTGGGAGTGGTGGGGGGCAGATGCTACTCAAGATCTCATAAGCTATCAGGTCATCCACGCCGAAGCCCAAAAAGTGAGGGCAGACGTTAACGAAGCCGATGTCGAAAGTGCGATCGATACCTTCAAGGATCGCTTCAAGCAGCAGCTTCAGCCTGGCATTCCCGTCGATGCGGCGCTCGCCGCACAAGGCATGACTCGTTCGCGCCTATTCCTTCGGTGGCGCACTCAGCTTCTGATGCAAAAAATCGTCGAGCGTTCGTTTGCGCCGGACAAGATGGTCAAGGTCTCGACCATGGTGTTTCGCTTTGCCAACGAGCAGGCCAGTTCCGTGGCTGACGCCCTGAATCTGGCAAACCGCGCCGCTTCTCGCCTAAAGAGTGGCGAAAAGTGGGACGCCGTCTTCGACGACATGGTGAAAGATGAGCGAGCCAAGGGGTCGAAAGGCCTAATCGGCTGGAGGGATTTATCGGTCTTTCCCGACAGTGTCCGGGAGGACCTCAAAAAGCTTGCCCCGGGCCAGGTTACTGCCCCGGCGAAGACCGAGAACGGGATGCAGATCTTCCGGCTCGAGGCATTGGGAAAAGATGCCAAGGGCAAGGACCTCGAAGAGCTAAGGCAAGTCTATTTGCAAGCCGGGCAGCAACAACTCACCCAGCGGCTTCACCAGGAATCCAAGATCGAGCGCTTCTGGCCACCGGCTCAATAGCGTCGGCGGCCACGTCGTTAGGACACCGTTTCGGAGCGTCGGAAGCCTCGTAACATTAGCGGTTTCGCTCGATGGCCTGGGGCAAAAAGGTTTTCCAGACTCGCAAAATAGTCGTAACTTGCGCACTTTTCAGACGGTATAACAATTGAAGCAGAGGCACCAAGCACGGTGGAAACGGAGGTCGGAGCATGGAGGCTCCCTCTGCTCTCCTAGACCCCGGAATTCATTCCGAAGTTAAGATGAAGGCTCTCGACCATCGTGGTCGAGAGCCTTTGTTTTATATCAGGCAACTGTGGCCCCTTGGCGATGGCACTACTTGGCGATCTCACCCTTGATCTTCGCATCGATCTCGCCTGGTCCGCCGGCAATCGGGACCGTCCACGCCGTCAGGCTGAGATCGAACTTGACGAGCTTGCCGTCTTTGCCGACCCAATAGACGTTATCGCCCTTCATCGGCCCGTCCTCGCTAATCTTTCCCTTGATCTTTAAAACATCGACCTCGCCGACCTTCGTTTGTTCGAGCACTTCGTAGTCGACGCTAATGTCCTTGCCGTCCTTCGGCTTGTATTTTGCCGACCATTTGTCCCCGACCTTGACTTCCTTATCGGGGTAGATGAAAGTCATCGGGGAAATCATGCGAGCGTAGTCTGCGCTCTCGCCTGCCGACGCCAAAGATCCGTTGGGGTTAAAGACGACATCCCATTTCGGAGGATCATCCTGGGTCTGCTCCGCTCCGTCCAGCATGAGGTTGGTCCACGTTCCGGACCCCTTCGTCTCCTTGTCGGTCTTCGAATTGATCGTAAGAACACTCTTAAATTTGGCCTCGTGATCTTGCCCGCCGACGTTCGCGTTAACGGTGACGTTCCAGGTCAGTACAGACTTGGCCTCGTAGGGCGCCTTGAGCATCCAACCATCGGCGAACGACACGGCGGCAAGAACGAGGGTGGCGGAGAAAGCAAGAATTCCTCTCATGCCCGATATTAAACACCGGTTTCCAAGCTCTTCGGGACTTTTGCCAAGCGAATCTTAACAGCACGCCGGCGAGGAACTCATTGCCGGTTTTTCATCGGCTTTAGCACCCAGGCGCGAGCGTTGGGTACCTGGTCGAATGCGTGCTCGCCAGACTCCGCCACTCCGGGTGGGACGATGTTGCGGCCAGACATTGTCGAAAGATCGATCACCTGGATCATCGTGCCGCGGTTCGAGTAAGGAACGAGCGGTTCTTCACCCCACTTGATCCCGGGCGGCGAGTAGCGCCAATCGGCTGGATTTAGACCGAACTGCTTGGTCAGCGAATCGCCGCATTTTGTAATCGCGGCCGTCACCACCTCGGATACCGTCCTCCTTCCGAGATAGTCGACTTTCGTCTTCCGCTCCAAAGCCTTGAGCATCAGCGTAGGCTGGGCGATCTGCCGGAAGTTGTCGTTTGATGTGAAGTTGCCCGTCGTCGGTAGGAAGAGTTCGTCTTGCAGGGCATCCATGAACGCCAGATAGGCAGCCGCCCCGCGCGATCCCGCCAAGAGTCTGCCGTCGAATGCGGCGAGGGCCGATGCCGCGGCATTGATGAAAACGGGTTCGCCGGCCTTCACAAAGTCGGGATAGCCAGGCAGGGTATTGGCATAGAGTCCACGGTAATCGCCTTGAGGCGCAATCGCCTGTGAGTACTTCTTGACCTCAGCGTCGATGAACGGCTTGAAGTAGGGCCAGGTGAAATCGGTCCGAGCGATCGTCCATGCGACCATCTCGACATCCTGCTCATTGAGCTGGTTCTTGTCCAGGGCTCTCAGCACCGCCGAATTCCGGAATATCCGACCCCAGACCGGCGTGTCCATGTTCGGCCACCAAGAGACCGGCTTATTGTTCCAGTTCGCCAACAGGCCCGACTTCGGATCGATTACATGAGGCATCTGATCCGGCGGGATAAAGCCTTTCCATTCGTATTCCGGCTCGCCGGGAGTTGGGAACCGGGGGTCGAGGCCCTCAGCCCGGATCGGCATTGCCCCCGCGTAGCGATATCCGAAATGCTTAGGCGTCGCCCAAAAGAAGTTGAAGCTCATCGGCGACGACTGGGTGGCCTTATCGATCTCTTCCGCCGTCGACGCTGAATAGAGGCTGAAGACGGAGTCGAAGGACAGCATTTCCCGCATCCAATAGCTCGACCGCCTCGAAAGGATCCAGCTCTTGTTCTGGATCACGACCGGGCCGAACCGCGTGCGTGTCTGGGTAACGGTTCGATCTGGCTCGCCCTTCACTTTTAAGGACCTGGACACGACTTCGAGCTTCAGATGCTGAGTTCCGTAGGTGTAGCCGTCCGATCCGTCGGCATGGGAAAAGAAGATGTCGTCGGTATCGGCAACTCCGCTCGTCAAACCCCATGCGAGTCGGTTCGTCTTGCCGATGATAACTCCCGGCACACCAGGCACGTCGACGCCAACCGCGGTGAGCCCCGGGGCATCAACCGACATTTCGTGAAGAATCGAAGGCTGGCGATGGCCCATCTGAGGAGCGCTCAACAAAATCGGCGCGCCCGTCAGCGAGCGTTGGGGTCCGACGACTACCGCGTAGCTGCCCCATTTGTAGGGCGCCGACACCATCTCGGCAATCTTCTTCGAGTCCTCGTTCGTGGAAAGCCGGATGCCGGGCAGCAGCTCGAGGAGTCCCATTTTCGGGAGCATTGCGAGATGCTTGATCGTCGTCGCCCGATCAAAGGACGGAAAGGTCGGATGGTCCTTCGCGAGAGGATCGTCGCCCGGTGTAATCGTACAGGTCGCCGTCGGGTCGTTCTGCCAGGCGAAGTCGTCGATAACGTCGAGGAATCGATCTCTGGTCTCTTTGCGCCCCTGAAGGTATCCGACAAGGGCCATGTTCCGGATTTCGCCGGCCCCGCCGCGGCCGAACTGCTGGAAAAGCCGGATCGAGATCGCGATAGAGTCAAGGACAGTCCAAGGCTCTGGCTTGAATCCGGCTTGGGCGTATCCGGCAGGGAGCGGCCCGGCTTTCTCGAAGTCGGTTACCCCCCGGGCGTACGCCTCGATCGCGGTCTTCGCGCGTTGAGACATAGCTTCGAACTGGCGCTGCATTTCGTCATCCGTGTATCCGGATTTGAGGATGTCGGTGTCCGAGGCGGCGAACCTTGCTCCGAAGACTTCGGCCATCTTGCCCCGGGCCAGCCGACGGCTCTGCTCCATCTGCCAAAGGCGGTCGCGAGCGACTTCATAGCCTGCCTCGTACCACGCCTGCTCCTCCGTGGGCGCCTTGATGTGGGGAACGCCGTATTCGTCGCGAACTACGAGGTCGGAACCTTGAAAGGCGGCCGCACAAATGAGGGAGAGCATCGAAGCCATTATAGGTGAATGGCCCCCTCCCTGTCGGCGTGAAGTTACCCGACAGAAAGGGCAGCCGCAAAGCCCGGCGGCTGCCCTTCAAATCGCGAAAGGCTCGCTACGGCAGGAAGCGACGTCCGCCCGGAAGAGAGTTGGGCTTCCAGACGAGCGCATAGACCAGGTATCCGATTCCGCCCAAGATGGCAAGGGGGATCAGGAGGCCAAGGAGCGCGCTAACAAGGCCCACCAAAAGTTTGTAGACCACGACGACCGCGATGAGGCCGAACACGAGGCCGAGGATTGTTTTCGCCGATTGCGACATTTCTTTCAGTTCTCCGGGGATTGCACCCCGACCTAATGTACAGCAATTCACATGCGCGCGGATGAGGCGCGGGACTATTTGCCGACTTCGGCTTAGCCGGTAACCTTTGGATATGCCCTTGCGCGTCATTGGCGACCGGCTAAACGCCCCCCTATCGGATGATGTCCTCGTCCTCCACGCTCCGCCCGTAGCCGATTGGCTCGTGAAGTTCCTTCGCTACGAATGCATCCGGCGAAGGAATATGAGTCGTGTCTGCATCGGACTATCCGGCGGCGTCGATTCGGCCGTCGTCGCATATCTATGCGCAAAGGCGTTTCGGCCGGAAAACGTGTTCGCCTATCGGATGCCATATAAGGTCTCCTCTCGGGAGAGCCTCGATGACGCCCAGTTCGTCATAGACGATCTCTCGATCCGGCACGAGACGATCGACATTACGGCGATGGTCGACGGCTACGTAGCCACTGATCCGGACATTTCGGGTCCTCGAATCGGAAACATCTGCGCGCGATCGCGAATGATTATCCTCTTCGATCAGAGCGCAAAGATCGGAGGACTGCCGATCGGGACCGGCAACAAAAGCGAGCGGCTGTTCGGCTACTACACGTGGCACGCCGACGACTCGCCGCCGATCAATCCCCTCGGAGACCTATTTAAGACGCAGGTCTGGCAGTTGGCAAGGACGCTTGGAGTTCCAGCCCGGATTATCGAGAAGCCGGCAACCGCCGATTTGATTGAGGGGCAAACCGATGAAAACGATTTCGGGATTACCTATCGGCGCGCCGACAAAATCCTCCACTACCTGACCCAGGGCTACAGCCGCAGAAAGCTGGTTGAGATGGGATTCGACGAACCCGACGTGGATTTGGTGTTGCGAAGGGTTGATTCGACCCACTGGAAGCGGCGTCTCCCTACGGTCGCGATGATCAGCTCTTCCGCGATCGGCGAATCCTATTTGAGACCTGTCGACTATTGACGGCGCCGGTCTGGCCCATTACGGCCGCCGTGGCGAATCCCAGTAGGTGACGTGTGCTTCATCGAGCCTTTGGCGTAGTGCGGCCGTCCACTGTTGCTGGGAAGCGGTATTTGCACCGTGGCTAGTCTCCTGGTCGTATTTGGCCTGCTCCTCCCTGGACTCCTGGTTGCACCGGTCGCTGATCTCGCGGATTTTGGTCTTGAGGTCCTCCAATGCGGCGACGCCCGTATCACCCGACCCAACCGGAATTCTCGACTTGCGGAACTCGTTGGTGTGCAGTTCGCTGATATCGAGATGCCCTTGCTCGTGGTCGAGGAGCGCTTTAGTTTCCCGGAAAGTGCTTTGCTTCCAAGACTTATTTTGGTCGAATCCGGACCGAACGGTGAGCTCGCTGATCCGAGCCGTAAACGAATCGCCGTCCTGACTCCATCGAGCTTTGTAGCTGTAGTGAAAGAATCCTTCCGTATGCATCAGGTGGGGTGTGGGAATCCCATCGGCGATCGGAAAATCTTCGTATTTCAGCTTACGGTAGGGAAGGTAACCGTGGGCGACTTCATCCTTCCACTCGGATGAGCCGAAGTCATCGGCCAATAGAGGGCCGGCGGCTAGCGTCAGGGTGAATATCGCTGCGACTAGGTTGCTTCGCATGGACAGTGAAGTATACGGCTCGAACTGCTTCGCGTTACGATGCATGGAGTTTCAAACCGGTTTCCTCACAAATAGAGGCGCATCTCCGACGTCTCCGTAAAGCCGAGTTTCTCGTAGAGAGGCCTACCCGCTTTGGAGGCGTGCAACACAAGACTTGCGATGCCTTCCTGGCGGGCGAATTCGATCATCCGCCACATCAGCTCTTGAGCGATCCCTCGCTGCCTCGCGTGAGCCTCCACGAACACGTTCAGAATCAAGCCTTGCACCCCTGGTGGCAACATCAGGCCGTCCGGGCCAGGGCGAGGAGCGATCGCATTGCGGATCATCCCGCCGCCACCGACAACTCGGCCGTCTTCTTCCGCTAGCCAAGCCAAGTATGTGCCCGAGGGGATCGCGTCGAGGAAATACTCGATGGAAGCGGGCATCAGCTGATCGTAGCCTCTAGGCGATAGGGTGCCCATCTCACGAAACATCTCGCATCGGTGCCGGGCCAAGACGGCGGAGTCATCGCACGTGCCGAATCGGTATGAGATCTCGCTCACCCGTCGAGCTTAGCCGGGAACGTTTTCGCGTTAACAGTCTGTTCCAAGTCGTAGAACGTACTGGCCTAACGATCGAAGGGTCTAATGGCGACCCATACTCTGAACATGAGACTCATCCGATTGCTGACTCTTGCGCTGCCGGCTCTGGCAGCACTGGGATGTTCCAACCCTCCCGTAGAGGCCAAGGCGGAAGTAAAGCCGCCTTCTCACTCCACCGAGGCGAGTGAGGCCGAAAAGTTCCTTCGTTGGAGCATGAATCGTTATGCCGCACTGAAGAGTTACGAGGCGGATGCCTCTTGGTCGCTGACCACTTCCGGGGGAACCGACAAGCTTTCCGAAACGAGAACGATCGCGATCGCCAATCCCAATCGATTCAAGATCTTCACCGTCGCTCCGGATGGCACGAAGATGACCACCGTCAGTGATGGGAAGGCCATGGTCGAGTACGTTCAGGGGCGGGTCAGTAATGCCAAACCCGGCGAGGCGCCGGCGACGATATCGGCGGATCAATCGGAGTTCATGCAAGACCCTCGAGTGAGCGGCAGCCTGCTCTATCAGTTCTTTGGCGGTTCCGACAATTTCGACGGCCTCGTCGATGTGTCCAAGAGTTCCGTGGTGTTCGGGAAAGACGTCACCGCGGATGGAGAGGCTTCGAAGACAGTTCTGTTTTATGGAACTCGTGGCGCCGGCCACGTCGAAGCGGTCATTGGCATGAAAACGGGGTTCGTGCATTCGCTCGATTGCGACGAAGATGGATTCCGTCAGCAGGCCATGGCCGAGAACCCCAGTCAAGCCATTCCCCACGTCAAATTGCACGAGGCCTTCATCCATGTGTCGACAGATGAGAACCTGCCGTCAAGCGCATTCGATACCAAGCTGCCCGCGGGCGTTACGATCCAAGCGCCCCAAGCGAAGGGCGATTCGCCGGTGCCCATCGGCTCGCCCGCTCCGGACGGTGAACTGGCGGGACTCGACGGCAAGAAGGTCAAGTTGTCCTCGCTAAAAGGCAGCGTCGTCTTGATCGACTTCTGGGCCACATGGTGTGGCCCTTGCCGCATATCGTTGCCTAACACCAACGAGGCCTTCCAACGGTATCACTCGAAAGGGCTGAAGGTGCTTGCGGTCGACAGTGACGATGGGGACGCATCGTCCGTCGCACCATTTCTGCAACAAAACAAGTACTCGTTTCCGGCATTTCTCGATCAAGGCGGCAAGCTCGCAAGGGCCTACCACGTCGAAGGCATTCCCTGCGTCGCGATCATCGACGCGAAAGGGAACCTATCGAGCTATTCGATTGGCGTCGAGCAAAAACAGCAGCTATTCGATGACCTAAAAAAGGCCGGGCTCAAGGAATAGCTCGAACCTATAAAGACACAAGCTGTATCCTCGGTATCCTATAGGTCCCCCATGACCGACGAGAACTCGGAGGAGCGAACGGTCACGTATGACCCTCTGATCGAGCTAATGTCTCGATTCGAAAACGTGCGTGCCGTCGACACTTCGGTCGATCCCTTCGAAGGGCTGGGAGTCGAAGACCGCCTCAAGAAGCACATAGTCGACGGCATCAAGAAGAACTTGGAGCGCGACCTCGAGGCGGCTCTCGTAACGTACTCCCCGCTCGACATCATCAACGAAGTTTTGCTCGACGGTATGAAGACGGTCGGCGAACTGTTCGGCGCGGGCAAGATGCAGCTTCCGTTTGTGTTGCAGAGCGCGGAGGTCATGAAGTCGGCTGTCCGCTTCCTCGAGCCGCTGATGGACAAGATCGAAGGTTCCGATAAAGGTTCAATCCTGCTTGCTACCGTAGCCGGAGACGTTCACGATATCGGCAAGAACCTAGTCGATATCATCCTTTCGAACAATGGGTACCGGGTGGTCAATATCGGCATCAAGCAGCCGATCAACAACATTTTGGACCAGGCCTCGGAGCACAAATGCCAGGTCATCGGCCTTAGCGGACTGCTTGTCAAATCGACGCTGATCATGCGCGACAACCTTCTCGAGATGAACGAGCGTGGGTTGTCCGAATACCCGGTCATTCTTGGCGGCGCCGCTCTGACCCGAGCCTATGTGGAACAGGACCTGCGGTCGCTGTATGAAGGTAGCGTCTTCTACGCCCAGGATGCCTTTGAGGGACTGGATCTAATGGGAAGGTTATCCGGCGAAGACGCAGACGAATCGACAACGGAGGCGACTCACCCCGATGCCGGCCTGGCTACTCCCTCAACGCCGGAGTCGTCGGCGGAGCGAGTTCATAGTCACCGCGTCGGGATCGTCGATCCCGAGCTCTACGTTTTCACCGGCGGCCGAAGTGAGATCGTCCCGGTTGAGAACCCGCCTCCCCTGCCGTTCTTCGGCGAACGCAAGCAGACCAAGTTTGACGTCTTCGAGATTTACAAATACATCAACCCGATCGCGCTCTTTCGGGGCCAGTGGCAGTTCAAGCGCCCGGACGGGATGGGCAACGTGGAGTTCGCATCCCGGTTAGAGGAGCAGGCTCGCCCAATCTATGAGCGGCTTCAACGCGAATTGGCAACTCGAATCAAGCCTCGGGTCAAATGGGGCTACTTCCCGTGCGCCTCGGAGGGCAACGACCTCGTGATCCTTCAGGAGGATCACGCGACGGAGCGGATGCGCTTCACCTTTCCTCGTCAGCGGGACGGACGCAGGCTCTGTATCGCCGACTTCTTTCGTCCCCTCCAGTCGAACGCGTCCGGCAAGCCCCACCGTCCGGCGGCCGGCGCTAACGACGTTGTGGGCTTCTCAATCGTAACCATCGGAGACGAGGTCTCTCGATACGAGCGCGAACTGTTCGCAGACGGAGATTTCCAGGACTACCTGTTCGTCCACGGCATGGGTGTCGAGACGGCCGAGGCGCTGGCCGAGTATTGGCACAAGCAGATGCGAGCCGAACTTGGGATCGGAGGCGACGACCCCGCCGATATGAAGCTCCTGTTTTCGGCCAAATACCGTGGCGCCCGGTACTCGTTCGGCTATCCGGCTTGCCCCAACCTCGAGGATCAAGCCAAGCTCTTCGACTTGTTGAAGCCGGAGGAGATCGGCATTGAGCTCACCGAGGAGTTCATGCTGAATCCCGAGCAATCGACGAGCGCAATCGTCGTACACCACCCGGAGGCAAAATACTTCAATGTCCGTTGACCGATGCTCATGGTGTGGCGATGACCCGACTTACGTTCGCTACCACGACGACGAATGGGGCGTGCCCGTGCACGACGACCGACAGCTCTTCGAATTTCTCGTTCTCGACGGCGCGCAGGCCGGCCTAAGCTGGATTACGATCCTTAAGAGAAGGGAAGGGTACCGGCAAGCGTTTGAGGGATTCGATCCGAACAAGATCGCATCTTATGGCGAGAACGATAAAGAGCGCTTGTTGGGTGACGCCGGCATCATCCGGAACCGAGCCAAAGTTAATTCGGC
The DNA here is from genome assembly GCA_964576205.1 of uncultured Fimbriimonadaceae bacterium. GTDB lineage: Bacteria > Armatimonadota > Fimbriimonadia > Fimbriimonadales > Fimbriimonadaceae > JAEVZK01. Next base: position 31,682 of record CAZNUL010000008.1, read on the forward strand.
GATCCAAAACGCCCAGGCCTTTCTCAAGGTGCAGCAAGAGCATGGGAGCTTCGACGCTTACATATGGCGATTTGTGGACGGCAAGCCGATCGTCAATCGGCACGAGTCGCTTGACGACATCCCGGCCCGCACCGAACTTTCCGATGCGATCAGCAAGGACCTCAAACAACGTGGCTTCAGCTTCGTCGGCTCAACGATCGTTTACGCCCACATGCAGGCGACCGGGATGGTCAACGATCATGTCGTCTCATGCTTCCGCCACCGAGCGCTGGCCTAGGAGGATTGTTCGCTGAGAACCATATGGAGCGCGCGGATTTATCGGCGCTTTGTATTGGCCGACATGTCGGCCTGCCCGCATATCTTGGAGTCGTTGCAACCAACGATCAACGGGAAACCCAACCTCGGATTTCATCTTTCTCTCATAACTTTCAGCGGCCCGCCGTGCGTCTGCTCCTTTATGCAGCGACCGCCTACAACGGCCATCTTCGGCATCATCGCCGTCGTCTCGACTCTTTCCTTGGCCTTCGCAGTCGGCGACAAGCAGAAAGTCAAACCCCTTCCGTACGCCGCGGTTGCCCCAATAATCAAGAACTGCACGGGCTGCCACATGGGTGCTCACCCCAAGCATGGGCTTGACCTCACTACCTATGCGAACCTGATGAAAGGCGACAAAGAAGGCAAGGTCGTCATCGCCGGAAAGCCGGCTTCGAGCCGTCTCTCCCTTGCTATTCATCACTCGAAGGGTGCGTCGGCCATGCCCCCGGGAAAGACGCTGCCCGCTGCCGACGTCGCGAGAATCGACGCTTGGATCAAGAGCGGGGCAAAGCCATAAGAGCTCCTACGCCGGCGCAGCGACCGACTCGCATACCTTCTTGATTTGAGCAAGAGCCTTGTCTAAGTCCTCCTGGATCGCGGTTGGATGATCCCTTAACAGGTGAGCAAACTCCTTGTTCGAATCTAAGTCGGCGCCCGGGTCGAATTCGACGTGGATGGTCACCGTGGCGTGATCGCCATGGTCGGCGACCTTTAGCCAACCTCGATAGTAGAGGTTTGCCCTGGAGTCCCAGCGCATTCGGAGCAGCTCCGTCTCGATATGCAAGGCGCCGACGCCTCGAAAGTCGCCGTGAGGGCACTTGCCCTTGATATGGAGCGCGTCGTCGACACCGAGGTCAGCCTGTTTGATGCATGAGACGTATTTCGATATATTCTCCGGCTTGCTGACAAAGCCAAAGATGTCTTCGGGTTTCGCTCGAACAACCGTCGAGCTTTGATAAGAGCTCATCGATGAGACCTCCTCATTGGATACGACGGGTCTCGTTCGCCCGAGTTTAGTAAATCTTATTGCTGATTTAACGATATAGATGAATGTCTTATGCTGTCTAGTATCAACTTTCAGAACTTTCAGAATATAATGAAACTATGGGATGGTTGTTCGTTATGTCGACTTCCGTGGCCGCCCCTTTAATCGTCCGCCCGCAATGGCTTCGTCGGGCGCTGATATGGTTGCTGCCTGTTAGCGGCATCGCTTTGCTTGCTTGGTCGCGACAGGCGGAGCCCTTGCAGAGGCTCATTGCCGCCAGCTTAGGCATGCTCTATGTGATGAAGGCCTCGATCCTGCTGACCTGGCCCTTGGAAGAAGCGAGAAACCTCAGGCCGATCGCCTTCCTTCTGTGGCCGGGAATGGATCCAACCCGGCTGGCGAATAAGCGGGAGCCTTCCGAACGGGACGCTTTTCCGATTCCCCGCGGCTTGGCTTTTGTTTGTCTGGGTCTGGCTCTGTTGCTGGTTGCCGCGTTGGCCCCTTTGTCACCGCCGCTGACTGGCTGGGCCGCCTTGGTTGCCCTGTTACTCATCCTTCACTTTGGCTTGTCCGAGATCATTTCGAGCGGCTTCCGCATCATGGGATTCGGAGTCAATCCTCTGTTTAACCAGCCGTTCGCGGCGCGAACGTTGAACGAGTTTTGGACGAGGCGTTGGAACGCGGCCTTCGTCGAAATGGACAGGCGCTTGTTTCTTCCTCAACTCGTCCGCCGGCTCGGCTACAGGCGCGCAATCTTTGGCACGTTCGTGATCTCTGGACTCCTCCACGAAATGGCCATCAGCTATCCGGCCGGCGGCGGTTGGGGGATGCCCACTGCCTATTTTGCGATCCAGGGTCTGCTCATATTGGCGGAGAATCGATGGAAGATCCGTTCGCGCTTTTTTACATGGTTGGCGATCCTAGGTCCTCTGCCGCTCGTCTTCACGAGCGCGTTCCGGAACGCCTTTTCATTGCCGCTAGCGAATGCTCTGCACGCCGAGCTCGCCTCCCGTCCCGTGTCCTGGTACTTCGATCGCGGGCTGTGGGTCATGGGCATCGCGCACTTTCTGGTTCTGGCCGCCAGCTTTCAGGTTCCTTCCAAGCTCAATTGGCGTGAAGAACTGCCGCGCCTTTCCTCATTCAACCGAAAGCTCATGGTTGCTTATGGAGCTTTTATCGTGCTGACGATCGTGACCTTTGGCATCTTTACACTTGCAATGCATCGGGAGCTTTTGGCCGGATCTGGGCCAGCCATGTTCTTCGCCGGCTTCATCGCCGTCTTTTGGCTCCTACGAATCGGAATCGACTGCTTCTATTACAAGCACGAGGACTGGCCGCGTGGAATCCAATTCGTCATTGGCCACGCCCTCTTGACCTCCCTCTTCGCGTTCCTTTGCCTGACTTACACCGGCTTGGTGGTCTGGCACGCGCTGACTTAACGCCGTATCGCGGCGCCGATTCGTCTGAGAACTGGTGTCTCACGATGTCCGCCTGCTGATCGAGCAACGAGAAGCCGACTGGCTATCGCCGTATGCCGCCCGGTCGGTCGACAGCATCGGTCGCAAGACTCCCGAAGAGCCGGACCCCGTACGTACTTGTTACCAGAGGGATCGCGACCGGATCCTCCATTCCAAGGCCTTTCGGAGGCTTAAGCACAAGACCCAAGTGTTCCTCGACCCGGTTGGCGATCACTACCGGACGCGAATGACCCACTCGCTCGAGGTCGCCCAGATTGCGCGGACGATCGGCCGCGCCCTGCGGCTGAACGAGGACCTTATCGAAGCGATCGCCCTGGCCCACGATGTCGGCCATACGCCCTTCGGCCACGCCGGAGAGGAGGCCCTAGACGAGGCGATTCGACTCCTGGGGTCAGACGCCCCGTCGGGATTCCGCCATTACGAGCAGTCTCTTCGCGTCGTCGACGTGATCGAAAAACTTAACCTCACCGAAGAAACCAGAGATGGCATCGGCGGTCACAGCAAGGGCAGAAAGGATCTAACGTCGTTCGACGGGCAGCCGACGTCGACACTCGAAGCTGCCGTCGTTCGGGTAAGCGACCGGATCGCCTACATGAACCACGATCTTGACGACGCTCTACGGTCCGGCATTATCGAGGAGATTCCCGGCGAGTTCGAAGTCCTTGGCGCAAGCCACTCTAAGCGCATCGGCGGTATGGTTCAAGATGTCATCCTCAACAGCCGTGAGCTTCCGGCCATCGTGATCTCCGAGGTCCTGCTCGAAACCATGAATCACCTCAAAGACTGGTTATTCGACAACGTGTATCTTCAATATCCAAGGCTCTATCCAGATTCGGATAAAGCGAAGAACGTGGTCAGAGAGTTGTTCGCCTATTACGTCGAACCCGCCAACCTCCCAGCCGGCTTCGAGGGTGTTCGCGGGGCGATCGACTACGTTGCCGGCATGACCGATCGGTTCGCAATCGAGGAGTTTACAAGACTAAAAATCCCGGGAGGATTCAGACCTTGAAGGAAATCGGACCCTACAACTAGCTAAAGACCAGAGAGTCGAGACAAGCTAGAAGGGCCACTCCAGATAGCGCGCCTGTGGCTGGATCAGCTGGGGGACGGGCGTTCCCAGAAGATCTGTCCAACCTGACCAGGAGTGAGAAGTCTCGATCTGAAGGGAAGGGCGGTAGAGTCGCAGAAAGAGCGACGTGAGGCTGGCCACCGGCCCGTCGGCGACGACCTTCAGCGGCACGCTTTCGACCGCTGCCGACTTCACCAAGGTCTTAACGCTTGCGATCATTGCGGAAAGGCCATCTCCTCCGATGGCCTCCTTTTCCCAGGTCTCGGGCCGTCCCGGCAATGTCTGGTGAAGAACTTGGGCGAAGAACTCGGCGACTCCCAAGCCCGCGAGCCATGCCAGTCGCATATCCACAAGATCGACGGGGAGCCCGATCGAAGGCGTGATCTTAGCCACCACGGTACCCGGCGTGTCGTGCAAGCCGAGGATTGAGGCCGAATCGAGCTTGCCGATCGGGGCGTACTTCGGCCAGGCGACCAACCGGTCCTCTACGTGTACCGGCTCCGGATGCGCGTTCGTCATGTGTTCTTTCAGCACTTCCCGGAAGGGTGAAGTCGTGCGGCCTCCAGGATCCGTAACCAATAGCTCGAAGTCTTCCAGAGCCGCGGTTCCGCAGGGATACGGATTTTGAGCGCCGTCGGTGAGGGGCCGAAGCTCTGGAAGGTATGGGCTCGACGGCTGGCCGAGCAGGTGCTCGGAGAGAAAGGCCGCAACCGATTCGCGCATCCGTCGGTTGTAATCATGTCCACCCTCGAACGAGTCGAACCGTGTCTTCTTGCCGAGTTTCTCCGCGGTTTTCGCAATATCTTCGGCGCTGAATCGGTCATCCAGGGTTGCCGCCAACAACTGAATCGGGGCACGGTGCCGGATTGCGAGGATATCGGAGAAATCGCCGCATAGAGCCAGCCCCGGAACGCCAAGCTGGGCAATCGATTCGAGCGAATTCTGCTCCATGCTGGGCGCCGTACAGGCAATGGAGGCGCAGACGAAACGTGGCTCGACGGCAAAGGCAAAGGCGGCCGCGATCCCGCCGTCTCCTTCTCCGGTTATGGCTACCTTCGCCGGGTCGATGTCGGTCCGGCCAATGCAGGCGTCGACGCCACGTACCAAATCCCAAACGTATTGGCCGATCCATGGAGCTCCCATTACTAAGGCGGGATCTCCTGGGGCGCCGATGCCCCCGCGTTCGTCAACGCTGAGGTCGTCGCCAAAGCTCCCCGGCGCATCGACAATGAGGGTCGCGAAGCCGCGAAGGGCGAATGAGATGCCCCTGGCTTGAGATACTGGGGCCGACTTCTTTCCTTTCCAGGTCCCGTGAGAGCTCACCACCAGCGGACGCTGACTTTGGCCTTCCGGCACATAAAGGTGGGCAGTAACGAGAAGACCCGTTCGAGATTCATACCGGAGCTTTTCGATTCGATACCCTTCTCGGGCAATGACGCCGGTGACTCGGGCGTTCAGATCGGACCTTGGTGGCAGAGGCTCGAGACCGATAGCCTTGAGAACGAGGCGCCGGCGAGCTTCAAGATCGTCCTTCGTTGATCCGCGCTTCGTCGAAGCGAGATCTTTTACTCTGCGTTCGAGCATTCGGTTTAGAATCGCGGGATCCATGACCTAGGATAGCCCGGTCAACCGGACTATCCGGGACCGAGGAGGTCCGTAAGATAAACTGAACCTGTGGACAAGATCATCCTCGCCGCGCCGCGCGGGTTCTGCGCGGGCGTTGCCTATGCGATCGAGGTCGTCGATCTTGCCCTGAAAATCCACGGTGCGCCTGTCTATGTGCGACATGCCATCGTCCACAACGAGCATGTGGTTCGCAGCTTTGAGGAGCGAGGGGTTGTCTTCGTCGAAGAGATCGAGGACATCCCCGGCGGGTCCGTCGTCGTCTACTCGGCGCATGGCGTTTCGCCGAAGGTCCGCGGGGAAGCCGACGCCCGAAACCTCACGGTGATCGACGCGACCTGTCCGCTTGTGACCAAAGTCCATAACGAGGCCAAGCACTTCGCGCAGAAGGGCTATTTCATGGTCTTCATTGGCCATGCGGGCCACGTCGAAGCCGAAGGCACGATGGGCGAGGCGCCCGATCGCATGGTGCTCGTCGAGACTCCGGCGGATGCCGAGGCTCTCGAATTGCCTCACTACGACCGTCTTGCCGTCTTGACCCAGACGACGCTCAGCGTGGATGAGGTTAAGGCAACCATGGACGTCCTCAAGCGGCGCTTTCCCCATATCGAGACGCCGAAAAAGGAAGACATCTGCTACGCGACGACAAACCGGCAATCGGCCATCCGAGAGCTGGCGAAGCAATGCGACCTGGTGCTGATTGTCGGCTCCAAGACCTCGTCAAACTCGAACCGTCTTCGCGAAGTTGCCGCATCGCTTGGCGCCGAGGCGCATCTCCTGCTCAATCCGCACGAGGTCAAGCCTGAGTGGCGGGAGCGTTTCAAGTGCGTTGGCATATCATCCGGAGCTTCGACTCCCGAAGATCTCGTAGAACAGGTGATCGGCGCGCTTATTAAGGGTCATCCGGAGATTCCGGTCCATGTTCTGGAGACCGTGAAGGAGGACGTAACATTCAAACCCAGCCGAGATCTGATCCAGTTGGCGATGACTCGGTGATCGATTTTGCCGAACACCCCGCGCTCTTCTTCGATGGCGTCTGCAACCTCTGCAACTCAACCGTCGATTTCGTGATCCGGCACGATAAGAAGCGGCTGTTCCGATACGGCTCGCTCCAGGGGGATACCGCGCATCGGATTGTTCCTGAGTACGCGGAGGAGGCCGGCCTTTCAACGGTGGTTCTCGTAACTGGCGAAGGACAGTTCATTCGCTCATCGGCAATCCTGAAAACCCTTAAGGGACTGGGTGGATTTTGGAAGTTATCCGGCACGATCCTCTGGTGGCTCCCGAGGCCGATGCGGGACTGGCTGTATATGCGGATTGCCAGGATGCGGTATCGAATCTGGGGTAAGAGGGACTCTTGCCGTCTGCCGACTCTCGCGGAGCGGGAGCTTTTCCTACCGTAATCTGGTCAGTCAAACCATTGCTACGGCACGTGTCCGTCTGAATACCCGACCGTGTTCTTGCCGTTGTAGCGGGCAGGTGCAGGCATTGTCGAGGGTAATGCCGTAGCGTTCCTCGCCAAGACGGTCGAGTCGAACAAAGTAGGTGTTGCCGAAGGATCCAGGATCGTACTTAGATCGATCCCAACCAGTTCGATATTAAAGGCATAACCGAAGTTCGTCGGGTTCCTGCGCTCCACCAACGGAGAACGATACAAAGTGGAATCGTGGTTATAAGGATAGGTCGCGTCCATCCATTGGTTTGCTAAAGGAAGGCGATCGTCGTTGTCAGATGCGTAGTTCAGCAGGCTGAGATTCAATTGCCTGAGCCGAGTCTCCGACTGACCGTAGAGTTCGTCGACCGTCGGGTTCGCCCCAAACTCATCTCTGATGTGACCATCCAAAAAGACGACGGTGTTGACTCGGTTGTAGCGTGCTGGGCTCGGCAAAGTCGAAAGGGTAGATGCGGCGTTGCGGGTCAGGATCGTCGAATCGAAAAGCGTGACGGTCGTCCCTCGATCTAGGCCGCTCGAGTCGGCACCCGAAATTGCGAGGTTATAGGCATAGCCAAACCCGGAAAGGCTCGTGCGGTCGATCAATGGAGACCGGTACGTGCTGATCGTCCGGACATAGGGGAGGGTGCCGTCAACCCAGTTGGAAGCAAGAGGGAGAAACCCGTCGTAATCGGCCGAATAAATTAGCAATCCCGTATTCAGCGACTTGATCCGCGTAACCGACTGGCCGTAGAGGGCGTCGATCGACGGATGGACACCCAACTCGTCTTTCACGTGTCCGTCCGCGTAGCCGATCGTGTTTGAGAAATGGTATCGGGGCGGAGCCGGTTGCGTGTTCACTCCACCCGTGGCATTGCGACTCAGATCGGTTGAATCGAAGATCGAAAGTGTTGTGTCGGGCGAGGCGATCGTAGACCGGACTTTGCCCGCGACGGCGGAGTTTAGCGAATACCCATACCCGTTCTTCGCCACGGCCGGCGATCGAAAGTCTGCTGGATCGGGAACATAGGGGCCGAGACCGTCCATCCAATTTGCAGCCAGTGGGAAGACGTCGTCATAGTCGCCAGCGTAGAGGATCATCGCGTGGTTCAACTCCTTGACATGTGCCACCGACAGCATGTACGTGGAGTTGCCGCCGCCGCCCCCGCAACCGGCGACGATCGAAATCGCGGCGATCAAGACGGTAACGATCGATGGCTTACGGCCAAGGTTCATAACGTACATTCTAGAACCGTCCGACCGAAGTTGCCGCATTTAGGCCAGCACCTTAATCTCGAAAGCGCCCCCCGCTTACAATGAAACAATGTCATCCCGACTAGACGAGTTGTGCGAGCTCGCAAGGAACTTGGCGTCCGCGGAGGCGGATATGGTCATTCTTGCCGAGGGCAACGTCAGCGCAATCGGCGATGACGGCAGTTTTTGGGTGAAGGGAAGTGGTCTGCAGATGGCGTCGATGACGCAGGGCGGGTTTTCCCGAGTCAGCCTCGAGAAGGTACAGGCGTCGATCCATCGACACTTTGAAGACGATCTCGCGATCCGGTCCGCCCTGAACGAGGCATGCCTCGGTGGCCCGCCTCCGTCGACCGAAACCTTCATGCACGCACTGCTCTTGGGACTTAGCGGTGTCGAGTTCGTAGCTCACGTGCATCCAACTCCGCTTTTGTCGATACTGTCTCTTGCGAATGTGCGAGATTGGGTCGGCAAGCGCCTGTTTCCCGACGAAGTCGTCTGTTGTGGCCCGGCCAGCTGCTTCGTGCCCTATGTTGCTCCCGGGCTGGCGCTCGCCCAGGCCATCCAGCAGGAGTTGGCCGCCTTCCGCAGCCGGTACGGCATCGATCCCAAGACGCTGTGGCTTCAGAACCACGGGCTGATTGCCACCGGCGGGAGCGCCAAAGAGGTCGAGAGCGCATGCCTCATGAGCGTGAAAGCGGCGCGAGTATTGCTCGGCGCACTTCAATCGCACCGTGAAGTAAAGTGGCTGACCGACGCCGAAGTCGCCCACATCTACCACTGGCCGGACGAGCACGCTCGACAGAAGGCGATTTGGGGCTAGTCGTGGCGGCCCTTAGAGGGACCCGATTGCCGCCCGCATCCGCGCCCGAGCGCGTTCCACGTCGGCTTTGGCCTGGGACTGATCCCGCTGAGCGGTTACCAGGGCAGACTGAGCGGTCAGGATGTCCTGAAAAACGCCGATCCCTCCGTTGTAACGGCCCTCGGAAATGCGCAGGAATTCGAGCGCATTGGCAACCTCGACGTTCGCCAAGTCAACCCGCTGATTAGCCGATTGCAGGTCGACGAACGCCTGGCTGACGTCGGAAACAACCTGCTGTCCGACCTGGATCAATGTTTGGTGGGCGGCTAGCTCGCTACCCTTGGCGGTCTTTACCGCGCCGGCGGTGAATCCGCTGTCGGCGAAATTCCAGGTGAGGTTGATGCTGAAAGTCCCCGTTTCGGTGGCAAGAGGATCGGTCTGCCCCCTCGATCCGACACCTGCTCCGACCGTGATCTTGGGAAGATTGCCCTTTTCCGCGAAGGAAACCGAATACCGTGCGGCGGCTACCTGATCCTCCGCCGACTTCAGGTCCGGTCGATCTTTCAAGGCGGTCTCGACAAGCCGCTGCAGATCTCCTTCGTTTTCAAGCTTGGGCTCGGTAGACGCGGCGGGAGTGATCGGCGTCCTCGGATCGATCCCCATCAGCTGAGCCAGCGCAACCCGCGAGTTGAGTGCCGTATCTCGGGCGCTCGTCAAGGCGATTACGGCCGAAGCCAAGCTTGTCTTGGCCGATACAACGTCTCCCGGCGCGCCCAGCCCTGAATTCAGCCTGGCCTGGGCCTCGTCCAGCTGACGCTGCCGGTTCGTGACGTTGGCATCGCTGGTCCCGACGTCCTCGATGCTCTGAGCAAAGGTATGGAGCGCCAGCCTCACGTCGAGGGCGACCGTCTGCTGCGTGCGGGTGACGAGGTGCCCGGAAGAACGTTCCAACGCCTCTTCCTGGCGAAGGGAATCGCGGGTTCGGCCGAAGTCGAACAGAAGCTGAGTCACGCTGGCCGAAGAAGTGTATTGAGAGCCAGATTGGGAGCTGCCGGTTTGGGTTCCTCGGATAAAGCTGGTTTGGGTGTAGGCCGCGTTGGCGTTGAAATCGGGCAGCAATCCCGATCCTGCCTGTTGAGTCCGGCCCTGAGCCGACATGAGACTTCCCTTCGCGATGCCGGTCAACGGCTGGTTCTTCAGGGCAATGGCGACCGCCTCATCGGCGGCCAAAGGCTGGCTTCCAAGGGTCACTTCCTTAGGTGGCGGCAAGGTCAATTGGGGCGGAACTTTGACGTCGGGTGTCTTCGGCTGGATGGGTTGGGTCTGGCTATTGGCGGTGGCGAATAGCGCCAAGGATCCCGCTATAACGAACCCTTTCCACAAGGTTGGGGTTCGATGCATCCTCCTCAAACTGTGGCCTCCACGAAGGCCATCCCGCGCTCCGATCGAAGCGTCAAGATCTCGTCGAGTAGTTCGAAGAACGCTTGGAGCCGTTCGGGATCCATTTGATCCAGAATGGTCGCGGCCGCACGTGCACGCACTGCCTGGCGGCTCGCCATAAGTTCCTTTCCGCACTGGGTAAGACTTAGCCTTCTCACCCTGCGATCGTGCGGGTCCAGTTCCTTCATCACGAGTCCTGCTTGAATCATTCGGGCAGCCATCTGAGTAAGCGAGCTGGGCGAAAGCCCGAGAGTATGACTGAGCTCGCTAGCCGTTTTGCTCCCTTCCATGAGAATCCGCATGAGCCGGGCCTGGCCCACGGTGTGGTGTCGCAATGGATCGAATTCTCCCGAGGAGAAGAGCGTCATGATGACCTGCGGCAGCAGGGCCTCAAGGCGCAAGGCTGCTTCCGGAACCGTCACTCGTGAACCTCGGCAGGCTCAAGCCCGCCTGTGGACGCCACGGTGGGTTCGATGAGAACCGGCCGGTCCAGGTCCCGCTTGTCCTTTCTGAACCTACGAGCCATGTCGTCGAAAATAGTGTATACGGTCGGGACGATGAACAGGGTCAGCATCGTCGAGGTCGCCAGTCCACCAATTACGGAAGTGGCCAACGGTACGTACATCTCCGAACCCTGACCAAGTCCGAGGGCGAGGGGCATCATTCCGAGAATGGCCGCGAGCGTCGTCATGAGGATCGGCCGCAGCCGGGTTGGAGCAGCGGTAAGAATCGCTTCGTCGCGAGGCACGCCTCTCGAACGCAACTGGTTCGTGTAGTCGACGAGCAGAATCCCATTTTTCACGACGATGCCAATCAACATGAGCAGGCCGATAAACGCCGTCAGTCCGAACGACCTGCCGGTCAGAAACAGGGCGAGCACGAGTCCAATCGCGCACAAAGGCACGGAGCAGAGCACGATCAGTGGGTACACGAAGGACTCGAACTGAGTCGCCAAAAGCATATAGATCAGAGCGACGGCAAGGAAAACCGATACTCCCAGCCCGGAAAAATCTTTGGCACTCTGCTGGTACTGGGCGCTCATCGTCCAATAGCTGCCCTCGGGCATTTGAAGCGAATTCATCGCCTTCGTCATGTCTGCGACGACATCGCTTTGGGACCTATCGACGACGCGGCCACCCACGTTAATGTAGCGTTGGTTGTTCTGGCGCTGGATCTGGCTTGGTCCCGCCCCGACCACCGGACTAGCAACCTGCCGCAGCAGCACCGGCGAAGGCCTGGACTCGGTCCCTTCCACCGGGAGCTTGCCCAGTTGCTCGGTGTCAAGTCGCAGCGGCCGAGGAACTTGGAGGTAGATGGGATATTGGTTGCCGTTCGACGGGTCCTGAAAATAGGTGGACAGGCGGCCGTTTGTGGCGTCCGCCAGCGTGTTTGCGACATCGGTAAATGAAACTCCGAGCATCTGCGCTTTGTCCCGATCTACGTTCCACTGGATTTCAGGCGCGTTCTCTTGAATCGACATGTCGACCGCGTCGAGACCGGGAACCTTGTCGAGGACACCGATCGCGTTCTTGGCGGTCTGTGTGAGCTGGGCGTAGTTCGAACCATAAATGTCGACGGAGAGCCCGAAGTTATTTCCGCCGACGAGGTTCGCGACGATATCGAACGGGGTTGCGGTGACTCGAGCGCCCGCGATCCGGCCGAATTGGCGCTGCAACCGTTTGATAACGTCGTTGGTCGAGCTCTTCCGGTTTTCTTTGAGCTGGAGGGTGATGCCACCCTGGTTGGGCGTCCCGCCGCCGCCGGCTCCTCGCAGACCGACGTTCGTACCTGACCCCACGATATAAGTCTCAACGTCCGGATCCTTCTGCAGAATCGCCTCAACCTGTCGAACCGCCTTGTCGGTAACGTCGAGCGAAGTGCCGATCGGCATCTTAAGGTTGACGTTGATGTTGCCGGTGTCGGTCTGAGGCATGGTTTCGCGACCCACGAATGGCCATAAAGCGCCGGCCGCTACGATGGCCGCCGCGGCCACGCCGATAATCGCAATCCGGTGATGGATCGCCCAGCTAAGCCCTTTTCGATACGAGTTGTCGAAGTTGTGGAACCAGTCTCCGACTCGGTCGAAGAGTCGGGTCATCCATGTCGACTTGATCCCCAGCTCATCGCGCAGTTCTGGGTGGGCTTCGGAGATCACGTCCTTCTCGCGGATCATTCGCGACGAAAGCATCGGCACGACCGTGGTCGCGTCGAGAAGAGACACGGCCATGGAGAAGACCACGACGAGCGCGAACTGGGTGAATGTCTGACCGGTCTGCCCCTTGATCAGTAGAAGAGGCAAGAAGACGATCATCACCGTAAAGGTCGAGGCTACGACCGCGGACACAATCTCCTGAGTGCCGGAAACCGCGGCATCCGGCGACCGCTTCTTGTCGCGTTCGATATGACGGTAGATGTTCTCGAGGACGACGATCGCGTCGTCGACAATCAGACCCGAAGCAAGCGCGATGCCGCTCAGCGAGATCGTGTTCAGCGTGAAGCCGCAGAAATAGATCAGAGCGAAGGTCGACACGATTGAGATCGGAATCGACAGCGCCACCACGAAGGTGCTCCGAAGATTGCGCAGAAAGAACGTGATGATGACGATCGCGAGGATTCCGCCTATGATCGCAGTCCGCTTGAGGTCATCGATGGAATTCGAAACAAACTTGGATTGGTCGTAGACAGGCCGAAAAACAAGGTTTGGATAGCTCTTTTCGACAGAAGCCAGCTTTTCTTGGACGCTCTTTGCCGTGTCGACCGTGTTCGCGTCCGTTTGCTTCGTGACGCTGACGTTCACGGCATCCTCGCCGTTCATGCGGACGTAATACAGAACATCCTGGGTCGCGTCGCTAACTTTCGCGATTTGGCCAAGCGAGACCAGGTGGCCGTTAAAGCTCCCCAACGGCAGCTTTCGGATCTCCTCCATGCTCTTGAGGTAGCCGATGCTACGCAAGCTGTATTGGGTGTGGCCCTGAATTGCGTAGCCCGCGGGAAGGCTGATGTTCTCGGCGGAGAGGCGCTTACCGATGGTGTCGATCGAAATGCCGTAAGCCTGAAGCTTTTCGGGGTCGATATCGATGATGATCGAGCGCGTGTAGCCGCCCGAGACATTGACCTGGGCGACGCCATCGGCAGATTGCAGCCGTTGGCTGATCTCGTTGTCCATGATGTCGCGGAGATGGACAAGATTAGGATCGCCGGTCACGCCATACGACAGGATCGGCAACGAGCTTGGATCGAACTTAAAAACACTCGCCGGCGAGATATTGGGGTCATTTGGAAACCGGCGAGTAGCCCGCTGGACCTGTTGGATAGCTGCTAAGACCGCCGTGTCGACGTCGATGCCGTAATTGAGCTGAAGACGGACGGATGAGCTTCCAAGTTGGGAGGTCGAACTGACCATGTAAATCCCGGGGACGCTCGATAGAGCCTGCTCGAGAGGACGCGTGATCTGCGTCTCCATCGTCTCCGGAGGCGTGTTTGGCCACGAGACGTTGACGGCTACCGTGGGGATCGCGATCTTCGGAAGCAGGTCGATCGGCGTCTTCATCAGGCAGATGTAGCCGAGGAGGCACAGCGCAGCGATCCGCATCGTAACGGCTACCGGTCGCGAAACCGAGAATCGGCCGATGTTCACTGCTGTTGTCTCCTTCGCCGGCCACCTGCCGGCGCCTGGCCGGATCGCTGGCCCTGGCCGGCTCCCTGGCCATTGCCGCCAGGCTTGCCGACGGTCACTTTTCCGCCATCCTTGACCGGTGTGTAGCTAAGGACGACAACTTTTTCTCCGGCGTTTACGCCGGCCAGCACTTCAAAACCCTTGTCGTCTCCGGCGCCAAGCTTGACCGGCTTGACGTGGGCGACGTTGTCCTGGTCGACCACGGTCACGGTTTGGGTCTTGTCGGGATTCGTGGTCACGGCCTCACGAGGCACAGTCACCTTCGCGTGCACTGTTCCGGTGCTGATCGTAATCTGGCCGTACATTCCCGGTGTGAGGGCATGATCCTTGTTGTCGATTCGGATCATGAGGCTGATCGCCCGGCTTTGCGGGTCCGCCGCTGGATTAACGTTGGTGACCGGGCCGGTAAAGGTCCTTCCGGGCAACGCGTCAAACGTCATTTGAGCCTGCTGTCCGACGTGCAGCTGAGCCTCGACCTCGCTCGGCAGGCTCGCAGCGACATAGAGCCAATCGAGGAACTGGACTTCCAGGACGGGTGTGCCTGGACTGGCCAATGCCCCTGGATCAGCCTTTCTGGCAGTCACGGTTCCGGAGATGGACGACGTGATAACCGTGTCCGAAAGACGCGCCTGGGCTTGGGTCAGCCCGGCCTGAGCGGCCCCGACTTCGGCTTGGAGGGCCTGAAGCTGCTCTTGGTAGGCCGGAGTCTGCGCGAGGTTTGCTCTGGCGGTCGCGAGAGTCGCGACCGATTGGTCCACTTTCGCCTGGCTGTCGGCAATGTCGGACGTTCCTTTTCGAGTGACGATCGTGAGGTTTTGCTTCTGCGAATTGAGCTGCGATTCCGCCGAGTTGACAAGGGCCTGTTGAACGCCCACCGCCCCTTGCTCGACCTCGACGGCTGTTCTGGCATCATCCACGTCTTGCGCCGCCGTGAATCCCTGCTTGTAGAGATTATTCGTCCGTTCGTACTTCACCTGCGCGTTTCGAAGGTTTGCTTTTTCCTTGTCCAAGGCAGCTTCCGCGTTCCTCACGCCTGCCTGGGCGGCGTCGACTTGGGCTTGGGCTTGTTGCTTATTGGCTTGGTAATTCTTCGTAACTTGGTCGAGATCGGCCCTGGCGCTTCGGACGGCTGCCTGTTGCTGTGAAACTTGACTATTGACGCTCACACTGTTGGCGTGCTGAGTGATCTTGGCCTGCGCCAGTTTTGACTGGGCATCGGCCACATTGGCCTGTGCCTGAACCACGGCACCCTGGAGATCGCTTGGATCGATCCTGAGGACCACGTCGCCGGCTTTGACGGAATCTCCCTCCCGGACCTGTAGAAAGTTGATTCGACCTGTCGTCTTCGGCGCTATCTCGACCTTGAATGGCGATTGAGCGCTCCCCACCGTTTGCAAGGAGTTGCTGAGAGTTCGAGGCTCGGCGGTTGCGACCTCGACCGAGGCTGCCGCCCGCTGCCGATTACGTTGGGCTCCCGAGGTTTGAGCTTGGGCAGCCGCATTAACCGTGAAGCGCCATACCACGAGTCCAACGAGGAGTAAAGCCGGGATACCCCACGACAGGAGCTTCTTCAATACGCTTGAACCTCAGACATTCCTGATAGTTTATGCGCATGAAATATGAATGCGTTCTTAAAACTCTCTAGGATCGACAAAAGGCCCTGCTCCCCGAAGCACTTATGCAAGCCGTGTGGGCCTCTCTAGTTTCCCACGGGCAAACAAAGATTTGACCAGTATGGCCTCGTGCCGGTTCGTTGTCGACTCAGGAATCAGCCGGTTGGAGATTCCTGCGCCGCATTAGGAGATATAAGGCCGGGAGACCGAATGCAGCCAGGGCGCCAGGCTCCGGTACCGTGGCGATCGACGTGCGATTGATGGCGAAGTGTGGCCCGTTCGCGTAGGTTGCGGTGAGATGAAGCCTCGCAATGTCGGGTTGACTGTCGGCAACGCCGACAAAGAGTGCGCTGCCGTCTCCAAGCCCGCGGGAGGTTCCGTCGGCATCGAAAGATCCGAGCGACGCGTTTTGGGAGTTGAAAGCTTCGATATGGGCGACGTAAGCGTCGCCCTGGTAGATCACGTCGAGTTGGGTACCGATCCCCTCGACGGGTTGGCTCAGCACGATATCGACAACACCGTTGTAGGTGACGAGGAGTTGGTCGCCGTTCGCGAAATCTCCAAAGCAGTTTTGGCCCTGTCCACATCGAAACAGGTTGTCGTTATTGTTGAGATTGAACGGCCGGCCAAGATTGGTGAACCCGGAATAGGGCGGATCGACGTGAGTCGAGTTGAATTGACCCCAGTCGATGTAATCGTCCGCGTGAAGCGCGTTACGGCTGCTCACAAAGACCAGGGCGAACCCGTCGATCGCACAACCTGCCGCGATCACAACCGCCACAAGAAGCCGTATGAGCCCCATGCGGACATTGTAAGTCCTTTTCGTCGCGCGTCGCGCCGATCGAACCGAAGCTTCTAGGGATCGCCGATTCTTCCGAAATTTAGTTTTAATATCGCAAAGTCGGACAGTCCGACGGCGCCGTTGCCGTCGAGGTCCGCGTTTGGATTCCAATTGGGATTGCCAGGCAAGCTGCCGAACGCAGACTTGAGGCGCGCGAAGTCGGACAGGCCAACCGCGTTGTTTCCATCGATGTCGCCGTTGAGCAGGGAGAACGACAGGCCTCCCAAGCCATTCGCGTGGATCGTTTGGTTAGCAAGGACTTGGCGGAGCCAATGAGAGCCTTTCACCGCAATATCGTAATTGCCGGCTGGCAAACTCGTCGCCATTTGAAAGTTTCCCTGCGCGTCCAACAGGACGGTTTGGGCGTCCAGCGGAGTCGTTGATCCTACTGCTCGAATTTCAATCCTCACCGGGACATAGAGTCTCGATGCGGACCAGTTCCCAAGAGCAACCTGGCCGGTCACCAAAGCGGCCGAAACCGTAACCTGGACCGGCAATGACGGAATACCGTTCGCGATGACCTCCAACCTCGCCGCCCCCAACTCTAAGCCGGGCGGTAGTGTAACGAAGGTGGACACGATCCCCGAGCCTGTGGCAACCGCCATCGTTGAATGGTCGTGCGTGCGGGCATACTGCACATGTCCGGACGCAACGTTCGTGATTCGCACGAGCGGATAATTTGTTGCCGTTTGGACATCGTCTCCATAACCGCTGCACTGTGAAAGGCCATTCAACTGGGTGCCCTGAAGGATAAACGTCTCTCCCGGCCCGATAACAGTCGGGCTGGCCGTTACCGTGGGTCTCCATGAGTCACTATAGTTGCCTGACGGGTTGTAGATTTCGACATCGGTGCTGTAGTCGGTGAAGAGCACTTGGCCTGTCGGCAGGGTCAACATCGACCCATGCGAGGAATGGGCCACCATCGCTCGCGGAGAGCCTTGAACCTGGTTCAGGTTGGAGCCATCGAATTCGAAGAAGTAGTCCGGGGCAGTAAAGAGGCCAGGACTCGTGCAGCAAAGTACTTTTCCGTTCGTCAGCAGGCAAGCAGGGCCGTCCGCAATGTGAGTTTGAGCCCCGTTGACGCTCGGCCAATCAGGAGCGGAGGCCCAGGAGCCTGGATCGCTTGGCGTTGCCCCGGGCGTGTAAATCGCGTTATGACTTGTTGCGCCGGTGGCAAAGACCGTTCCGTTCGCGAGAAGAACGGCAGGACCGATCTCACCTGAGCTGGCATCGACAAGGCTCTGAGGCAACGTGCCCGCCGAAATCCACGAGTTCGTCGAGGGAACGAACTTCTCGGCGTTTGGCGAGTTGCCAACATCGACGGTGAGGACCGTGCCGTCGGGAAGGAGGGTCCAGCCTTCTTCGTCGTTGCCGTCGACTTTTCCGGTCCCGATCGAACTCCAGGTGAGGTTGGTCGGATTCAGCACGGCCGCCGTGTTATCGAAAGGATTTGCGATCATGAGCCGGCCATCTGGAAGCACACAGCTCTGGGCATCTCCGACATTTGACCAAATCGAGGGGCCCGGCAACGAGGTCCATGTGTTCGCGACCGGGTCATAGATCGCTCCAAGCCTCGTCCAAACCGGCGAGCTGCTGAAATTATATTCGCCCCCAACGCACACGACTCTTCCATCCGCAAGCACGGCAGTCGCCGCATATTGAGGTCCATATCCTGAGGGAAGGCTCGGCGTCGCTGACCAAGTTCCATTCTCGTAACTGCCGAAGATGTCGGGAGTCAACCGCCACCAGGTGCCAGTATCCGATTCGGCGCACATGACCGTTCCGTCCGTGAGCAGGATTGCGAGACCCACATAAGTGGGCGGCGGGTTGAGGACTCCCTTCCAACGAATATATAGCGGTGGCTCATACTCGACGATATAGCCCTGGATTGTCGCGAAACCACCGTCTTCGGGGATGTCCATCCATGGACGACTTCCGGGAGAACCCGCATTCTTGAAAAGGATGCGATTCTCGTTTCCATGGGAGGTTTGATCGTCATTAGGCTCGCCTGGCGCCCAATCGGTATAAGCAAACGGCTCTTCGGTAGACCAGCCCCAACCCCCGGCGGGCTCTTGGGAGCCGGCCGCCTGGACGCCACCCGTCCACATAAAAACCAGGTCGCCGAGACTATTGAGAAAGGCTTCTTCGCCACTCGACGTGATCGTTACCAAGTGCCCCGGCCAACCGTTGTAGCTGCGGGAAGCGGCAAGGTTACGACCGGTCGTCCACGAAATCTGCCCAGTGCCGGTGACCAACTCGTAGTAGTGACCGGTGCCCGGATAATAGGCCACCTGCGAAACGGCTAATAGCGGGCTGCAGGCTACAAGTGCCACAACGAACAGACGAAGCGCCTTCATTTGCGCCCATCTTGCGGCATGCTATTGTTTTGCGCAAGAGGACGCGCAAAAAAACTGGTAAGTCCATAGTGGAGCGGCTCCTTTCCATGATCCTTGCGGCCAAACCTCAACGCGGGTAAAACGAACCCATGGCCATCGCCCCTCCCAAAGGAAACTTCGAAGGCATTCTCGGTTCTGATGCCGCAGCCCTGCTCGACCACAAGTGCCAGACGATCCCGAAGGAGCACCTCCATCTGCCCGGGCCAGATTTCCTCGATCGCGTCTTCGTAAACAGCGATCGGAATTCTCAGGTGTTGCGCGCAATGCAGTCCGTCTACGGACACGGACGGCTAGCTAACACGGGTTACATGAGCATCCTGCCGGTCGACCAAGGCATCGAGCATAGCGCCGGCGCCTCGTTTGCCAAGAATCCGGAATACTTCGATCCTGAGAACATCGTGAAGCTTGCCGTCGAGGGCGGCTGCAACGCGGTCGCTTCGACCCTTGGCGTGCTCGGCATCTGCAGCCGCAAATACGCGCACAGGATCCCGTTCATCGTCAAGATCAATCACAACGAGCTCCTCACCTTCCCAAACAAGTTCGACCAGGTGATGTTTGGCTCCGTCCAGCAGGCTTGGGATATGGGAGCGGCTGCGGTAGGTGCGACGATTTACTTTGGCAGCGACGAATCTACGAGACAGATCCAGGAAGTAACGCAGGCCTTCGAGTTCGCCCACTCGCTCGGGTTGTTCACGATCCTCTGGTGCTACCTCCGAAACCCCGCGTTCAAGCAGGACAAGGATTACCATCTCGCCGCCGACTTAACGGGCCAAGCCAACCATCTTGGCGTCACCATCGAAGCCGATATCATCAAGCAAAAGATGCCCGAAAACAACGGTGGCTACAAGGTCCTCAAAGCTGAAGCAGGCGACTACGGCAAAACGGATGAGCGGGTTTACACGAAGCTGACCTCCGACAATCCGATCGATCTTTGCCGGTACCAGGTCGCGAATTGCTACATGGGCCGCGCGGGGCTCATCAACTCAGGCGGCGCTTCTGGAGCGAACGATTTCGCCGACGCGGTAAAGACCGCGGTGATCAATAAGCGCGCAGGTGGCTCCGGGCTCATCTCTGGACGGAAGGCTTTCCAACGGCCGATGAAAGAAGGCGTGGAACTCTTGAACACGATCCAGGACGTGTACCTGGATTCGACCGTCACGATTGCATAGCTTCCCAGTCTGAGTCCAAATTCCAAACTCCAAACTCTAAAGTCCAAATTCTAAAGCCCAAATTCCCCACCGGCTATCCTTAGGAAGTGATTCGCCTCGCCTCCCTGGTCTCTCTGTGCCTTGCTGCCTCAATTTCAGTCGCAGAAGACTTCTCGTGGGCGCCCAGCCCGCCGGGGAGGGCGACCGCCTTGGCGACTGGTGGGGATGCTTCGGTTCAGAACAACGTCCTTAAGGCCGGCATCATCGGCGGAAGTCTCAAAGTCGAAAACAAGTGGACCCATGCCTGGACCGACCTTGGGCCGGCTGCCATTCGGTTGGTCTTGCGAAATGGTCAGGCAATCTCGGTGAACCTCTCCGGCAAGAAGCCTGGCCGTCAGCTTCTTCCAGCGCAACCCCTCGCTAGCAGGCTCGCGGATCGCCACCGAGGTCTAGGCATCGTGATTCCCTTTGGCGTCGAATCCCTCGGGTTGGCCGGCTATTGGCGAGCCACCCTTCGCGACGACAGCAGCTACGCCCGCGTCGAGGTCGTGCTTCAGGCCGGAGATCGCGACGTCGACGTCGCCGAAGTAGACCTAATTAGGTTCAACTCGGCGACCGCTAAAGTGGTCGGAAAGACCCAGGGATCGCCCGTGGTCGAAGGCGACGTCTATTTTGGAGTCGAACACCCGATGTCGTGGTCGACCGCGACCAACGGTGTCGTGACTTGCGCGATGCGCCGGGCCCTCCCGATCAAACCCAGCAACCCCGTCGTTTACTCGGCCGTTCTTGGTGTGACCCCTGCCGGCCAAATGCGGCGCGCCTTCCTCGCCTATGTCGAGAGCGAACGGGCCCGCCCCTACAACCCGTTTCTTCACTACAACTCCTGGTACGACGTCGGTTACGGCAATCCCTTCAGCGAGCCCGAGTGCCTGGACAGGATCAGAAAGGTTGGCACGGAGCTGGTTCGGAAGCGAGGGGTGACCGTTGATTCGTTTCTTTTCGATGACGGGTGGGATGACACGAATTCAGTTTGGAAGTTCCACTCCGGATTCCCTCATGACTTCCTGGCCATGCGCGATCTTGCCGCCACCTTTGGCGCCGGAGTCGGCGTTTGGCTCTCTCCCTGGGGCGGCTACGGCGATGCACGGACGCGACGTCTGGCCTTTGGCAAGGCTCACGGCATGGAGGTCGATTCTCAGGGATACGCACTTTCCGGGCCGCGCTATTACAAGGTCTTTCACGATGTGACCATGGACTTTGTCGCGCGGCAAGGCATCAATCAGTTCAAATTCGACGGAACCGGGTCTCCCGACAAAACGACGAAGGGGAGCCGATTCGATAGCGATTTCGATGCCGCGATCTCGTTGATTGGCGACTTGCGAAAGGCACGCCCGGACCTTTTCGTCAATTTGACGACCGGCACGTGGCCCTCTCCCTTCTGGTTACGATTCGCCGATTCGACTTGGCGGGGAGGCGAGGACCACTCATTCGCGGGTGTCGGATCGGAGCGGCAGCGTTACATGACATATCGCGACGGAGATACCTACCGTGGCGTTGTCCAACGCGGTCCCCTCTACCCTTTGAACTCTCTTATGGTTCACGGGGTCATCTATGCGAACCATGGCATTACCGGTGATCCGCACGACGAGTTTGTGAGCGACGTGCGCGATTTTTTTGGTAACGGCACGCAGCTTCAGGAACTCTATATCAGCCCGGACAAGCTGTCGAACAAGAATTGGGACGACCTCGCCGAAGCCGCCAAATGGTCGCGCGACAACGCCAGCGTACTTCGCGACACTCACTGGATCGGCGGAGACCCGGTTAAGCTAGCGGTCTACGGCTGGGCATCCTGGTCGCCGAAGAAGAGTATTCTCGTTTTGCGGAATCCGAGCGACAAGCCGCAGTCGTACTCTCTCGATATCGCAAAAGCCCTCGAGACGCCTGCGAACTTCGCAAAATCCTACACGGGTCGCAGCCCGTGGAAAGCAGATGCCGGTTCTCCGGCCTATGAGTTTCTCGTTGGGCGCGAAGTCGCCATTGACTTGAAGCCCTTCGAGGTCCGCGTGCTCGACTTGGTCCCGAGCCCGCCCGTCAATCCCAGAAGGTCGTAGGTTCGCGGCTACCGCAGTGCGGCGATATCTTGCATGGTCCGATAGTTCGGAGTGATCGCCATGCGGACGAGCCCGAAGGACACGAAAATGACGGCGCCGATTAGCATCACACGATTGAACTTGGGCGAGTCAACGAGGAACTTTTCCCGAGTAACCCAGCCTCGCAGCGCTAGCAGAGCGGTCGCAGTGAAAAACAGGTACAGAAAGGGTCCGAGTGGGTGCGCGTGGAAGGCAAATGCGAGATCGCCGTGTACGAATGCGGTCCAGCTCGTGGTTAGGCCGCATCCCGGGCATGGCCGGTTGAAGAGCAGAACGCTAGGGCACGGAGGCAGTCCCAGTTGCTCATGAGTTCCATGTCCGGTTCTGCTCGGATGGAGGAAGGCGGCAATGGTCGTGATCACAGCCCAGCCGCCGAAGTACAGCAACTGGCCGGAGATCGTCCGTCTGCTGACGGCCTGCTCAAATAACGCCACGCATCGCCTCACTTGGAATCACGCACTCAGGTTGCAAAAGGTTTCCATGAACTCTCGCAACGCTGAATACGCCGTTCTCCGGCTCGATCAGCGCAACCAGAGGCGCATCGATGAGTTCGGGCCATCCGACCTGTCGTCCCTCGCGTACGTTGTGGGCCTGTTGGTCGCTCAAACGCACCATCGGCATCGGTGCGAGAGCCTCCTCTAACGGCAGCAAATCCCTCGCCGAGACATCGCCAAGAGTCGTGGCATCGGCGATACCGAAGCGCCCGACCCTGGTCCGCCGCAGTGCCGACAGGTGCGCTCCGCACCCGGCCGCCTGTCCGAGATCATGGGCCAGGGCTCGGACATAGGTGCCGCCGGAGCAAACGATCCGCGCCTGCAGCCAGTCGGCTCCCGACTCGAGGATTTCGAAGGTCGTGATAAAAACGTTGCGAGTCTCTCGCGCGACCTCGTTTCCGGCACGAGCATATTTGTAAAGCGCCTTACCTTCGACCTTAACGGCGCTATACATCGGCGGAAGTTGCGGGATGAGTCCGTGGAACTTTGGCAATAGACCTGCGACCACCTCCGGAAGGTCGCCCGGAACCTCGCTTTGAGAATCCACGTCTCCCTCGCGGTCGAAAGTTGTCGTGGTCTTGCCAAACCGGATCTCCGCCAAATACTCCTTAGGTTCGAGCGGAAGGTATTGAAGAAACCGGGTCGCCGGTCCGACCGCGACGACGAGCAGGCCGGTTGCGAGGGGGTCGAGAGTTCCCGCGTGCCCGACCCTTTTCGTGTGAAACCTGCGCCGGATGTCGTTCACGGCGTCGTGGGACGTGCACCCGTCCGGCTTGTCGACTAAGAGGACGCCAAGCATCGCCGCATCTCCGGAACAAGCAATTCGACGGCTTCGTTTGGCGGACATTCGAAGGTGCAACCAGCCGCATTCTTGTGTCCGCCGCCGCCAAAATGGCGGGCGATCGCGGCGACGTCGAGGTCGCCCCGGCTGCGCAGCGAGCATCGAGTGCGGCCGATCTTAACTTCTCGCAACAGGGCTGAGACTTGCACGGTTTCGATAGAAAGTAGCTCGTTGACGAATCCCTCGGTGTCTTCGTCTTGCGCCCCCATTGAGTCGAAGTCCGGATAATACAGGACGGACCAGGCCACCTTATCGTCCGTGTCGAGCCGCATATTGCTCAAGGTTCGTCCCAGCAGCCGGGCCGAAGCGAGCGGTTTTCGCTGGAAGATCTCTTCCGCGACGGTGGCGATGTCTCCGCCATGTTCGAGTAGGCCGGCCGAAAGGCTCAATGCCTCGGCCGTCGTGTTTCTGAAACGAAAGCTCCCGGTATCGGTGACGATCCCGGTCAAGAGACATGTCGCGATCTCGGAAGTAATCTCCGCCTCCAGGTTGATCAGCAGCCGGGTAAGGATAACTGCCGTGGCTGGCGCCGACGTATCGACGATCCTCAAATTTCCAGGCGCCTGGTGAGGAACGTGATGATCGAGGACGATGATTCGGCCGCAGCCTGCGAAGTATGGCTCTGCGTTGCCGAGCCTTTCCAGGGAATCGAGGTCCAGCACGATGCCCAGGTCGTACTTCTCCTGGCTGGGAGCCAGCTTGATCCGATTAACCCCCGGCAGGAACTGAAGGTTTTTTGGGGCGAGGTGGTGACAGACGACTTCGTTTTGGATACCCAAGCCGTCCAGATAGTGGCTCATCGCAAGGGCGCACCCCAATGCATCGCCGTCTGGGTTCAGATGCGTTCCGATGAGGACGGACGAAGCACCTTCGATCTCCTTCTGAAACTGGGCCGCGAGTGCATCCTGAATCATCGTGAAAACGCCGCGCCCTCGGGCGCAGTCGCCGAGTTTACCGCCTGAGCTTGTCGAAGGGGTCTTTGGGTAGTGGGTCAGTTTGGATGTGGCATCGCCTTCTAGGCGATGTGTGCCAGGAGCTTCCAGCTCCTGCTTCCGGCGGCTGGAAGCCGTTCGACACACTCCGGCAAGATGCCGGAGCCACGAGAAAAATGCAAACTGAACCGCTACCGGTCTTTGCACTGAGGCCGGGCGAGGCTCGAGAGCGGCTTCGATCTTTCAGGTCTCGATCAACGTCACGCCACGGCTTTTTTCACCAGCGCCGCGATCTCACTTTCTACCGCTGCATTCAACTCGGTCAGAGCGTACGCGATAGGCCAAAAAGTCCCCTTGTCGAGCCTCGCCTCTTGGTTGAAGCCAAAGGTCATATACCGCTCTTTGAACTTCTCCGCGCCGCGAAAGAACAAGACGACCTTTCCGTCCGCGTTTGCGTAGGCCGGCATCCCGTACCAAGTCTTCGGCGCCAGCGCCGGAGCGTTAGCCGTTATGATCGCGTGGAGACGCTTGCTCATCTCACGACCCGGCTCCGGCATCGCGGCGATCGCGGCGAGCAGCGCCTGCTCACCTTCCGCTCGATTGGCGCTCAGACGAGCCTCTGCCTTCATTTCCTTGATCCGCGCCTTCATCGCGGACTTTTCTTCTTCACTGAATCCTTCGAGCTTGCTCTCTTTGGCCATTCGCTTTCCTCCGTCACTTTTCGGCACTTCAATCATGTCCGGACCCGCGAAGCGATCCGTGGACTCCATGCTTGGTCGCTCCCAGCCCTCGAACTCGTATCCTTTGGCTGCCATTCGACTCTAGCTCTATGGCCCTGCACCCTCACGCGTCCATGCAATCGGATGTCCTGGCTCGAACTTCCGATGAGAAGCTGGTAGTCGCCGGGCTGGACAATCCAATCGTGGGTCTTGACGTCGTAATAGCTGAACGATCGGGGGTTGAGGTGAACATCCACGCTCGCCATCTCACGCGGTTGAAGGTGCAGCCGCACAAACCCTTTGAGTTCCTTTACTGGGCGTGGAACGGCGGGATTCTGGGGCGCGACGTAAACCTGGGCGATCTCGTCGGCCTCCCTCTTCCCAGTGTTTATGACCGAGAAATGGAGGGTTACGCCACCCTGGGCGCTCATGGGTTCTACTTTGGGGCCGCTGTACTCGAACGTCGAGTAGCTCAAGCCAAAGCCGAAGGGAAAGAGCGGCTTAACTTTGCCCTGATCGAAGGATCGGTAGCCGGTGAAGATGCCTTCCGCGTACTTGACGTGGTGGTTGACACCGGGATAGTTGCCATATGAGGCGCAGTCCTCCCAGCGCCTGGCCAACGAGATTGGAAGCTTACCGGAAGGTGAGAGGTCGCCGAAGAGAATGCCGGCCAGAGCCTTATTCCCGTCCTGACCCGGATACCAAGCCATGATCAGCGCGGGGACGCGGTCGATCCACTTCGTCAAGTCCAGGGCGCAGCCGGAGTTGAGGACGACGATGGTACGCGGATTCACTTTAAGGACGGCCTCGACCAGATCGTCCTGTCCGGCCGGGAGGGAGAACGAATGATCGTCGCCTTCGTGCTCGATCGCCGGGTTGAGGCCGAGACAAACGATCGCGACGTCGGCCTTGCGCGCCGCCTCGACCGCTTTGGCGAACGGATTCTTCTCCAGAACTCGCCAACCGAAGCGCATCTCCGCGTCCCCACTGGCCTGGTAGTACTCCACTTTGAGCTTGTAAGTACGGCCCGCCTCCATATGGACGGCTTTCTGGGAATCGAACGCCGCCTGGTTGCGCCATTCGTCGATGATCGGCTTGTCGTCGAGGTACACCCGGTAGCCGTCATCGCCTCGCGCCATGAACTCGTAGTCGGCGGTCACCTTCGGAGTGATCGATCCTTTCCAGCGTATAGAGAAGTTCTCATGACCCATGTCCCGCGTGGGGCCGGCTTGCCAGGAGTAACTGATTCGACGGTCGTCCCGAGTTGCGTAAGGTTGCCCGGACAGAGTCTGGTTCGCGAATATCTCGGTCTTAAGAGTTCCCCCGTCATAGATGCTCGACCGCGAGGCCTGGATTACATTTCCCACCACACCGGGCGCATGATCGACGATCACACTCGAACCGCCACGCTCCTTGATGGCGTCGAGCACGCTTAGACTGTGAAACGGAGTCGCTTGCGAACTTCCGCCTCCGCCGACCACTGCCGGATCCGAATTGGGACCCACGAGCGCGATTCTTGTCACCTTCGAAAGCGGTAGGAGGTTGCCCTTGTTCTTGAGAAGGACGATTCCCTCGCGAGCTACTTCGAGGGCAACCGCACCGGATTGCGGGTCGTCGACCGGAGTCGTCGTTGGGGGAGTGCGATCAAAAGCCCCGATGGACATCTCTACTCTGAGCAGCCGACGGACTTTGTCGTCGATGGTGGAGCGACTTACTTCGCCGGAGAGAACTGCGGGAAGCAAGGTCTTCTGCGTGAAGAAGTCGCCGCCCGGCATCTCGAGATCGAGGCCGTGGTTCGCGGCGTTCGCGGCGCTGTGGGTTGCACCCCAGTCGGACATCAGAACCCCGTTAAATCCCCACTCTTTCTTCAACACTTGGTTTTCGAGCCAATCGTTTTCACTGGCGTAAGTTCCGTTGAGCAAATTGTAGGAGCACATCACCGCGCGAACGTTGGCTTCCTTTACGGCAGCCTCGAAGGTTGGGAGGTAGATCTCGCGCATCGTTCGCTCGTCGACGTCCGAACTGGTTCCCGTCCGGTCATGCTCTTGGTTATTGGCGGCGAAATGCTTGACGGTGGCGGCGACGCCCTGGCTTTGCACGCCCTTGATGAAGCCGACCGCAGTTTGACTGGCCAGGTAAGGATCTTCGCCGTAGTACTCGAAGTTGCGGCCGTTCTGGGGAACTCGGTAGATGTTCACGCCCGGAGCAAGCAGAAAATCGACGCCGCGAGCCCGGGCATCTCGGCCGTAGGATTCGCCAACCCGGAGCATAAGATCGCGATCCCAGGTTGCAGCCATGCAAATCGGGGCCGGGTATGCCGTTGTTTTGCCCCAGGTGCGAACGCCCGCCGGTCCGTCAGACATCTTGAACCTCGGAATGTGCAGGCGGGGAATCGGCCGCGTGTAGAAGTCGTTGATGCCGCTCAAAAGCTCGACTTTTTCTTCCAGCGTGAGTTGAGTCATCAGATCGTCGACTCGCGCCTCGATCCGATCCGGGTTCGAGGCCTGAAGAAGGAAGGCTGCGGCGATGCCAAGAAGCATGCTCCTATGCTACTCGGAGCCCTGTGGACGATACCAAGGGGGCCCCTTGGAAGGCGCGCCATACCTCCCGGAAGTCATCCTGAGGCGAAAACCGAGCTGCGCGAGGTTTGGAGCGAAGGACCCCGGATGCGGCTTCTTGCGTCGGAATCGGGATCCTTCGGGGAAGTCCCTCTAGCCCGGCGCTCATATGGCTTTGGGAATTGGTCCGAGGCTGCAAGTGATCCGTTCTCCCTGGGAACACTTCGGAACCGCTGTCCGTCTGCATGTCAAATATCGGCGTCCGCGCAAATGACCTGCCTTATACTAAGGGTTACATGCGCAACGGACGCATGAGGGGCACTCTTACGATGAGCTTAAAGTTGTTTTGCGCGCTTGGCGCTATCGCCTTGGTTGCCTTTGGCTCCAGCCAATCCATGCGGCGGCCAAGCCTGTCCGCTCCGCTCGGCCCGAAGAATGAGATCGTCGCCGGCCGGCTGCTCGTCAAGCTGAAACCTCAGAACGGCAAGCCCGCCCCGATTCCAAAATCCCTTGCCGGCCTTCCCGCCGGTTCGAGCTTTGTGAACTCCTTGCAACACATGGGCTGGACCTTGTGGAGCATCCCCCGGAGTGTCGATCCGAGGAAAGCCGCATTGTCGGTACGATCCAACCCAGCCGTCTCGTATGCCGAGCCGGTCAACAAGGTCTATCTGCTGGTTGCCGACCCTAACGATTACGATTACGGCGTTCAGGAGACCGAAACGACCAATCCCGATGTAGTACTCGACCTCAGCGGAGATTCGAACCCATCGTTTACGCGCCTCTGGCACCTGGACGAATCCTTCGCCCGAGCGGCATGGGACGTGTACCCGGGTCTGTACTACACTTCTGCAACAAAGCCGGCCAACCCGCCGATGATCGCGATCATCGACTCGGGCTGCGACCAAAACCACCCCGACTTTATCAATTCGGGAGGCTCGAGCACAAACACAGCTCTCGGAGGACAGCTGAATTGGGCCCTCAGCGCCCACTTTAGCGCCGGAGCTCCCGATGGCGCCTCTTGGGACGACGATAACGGCCACGGCACTCATGTCACAGGCCTGGCGGTGGCTGCCGCGAACAATCTCGGCTTCTTTTGCCACAGCGCTTTTGGCATTCCCGATGCCAACCATGGTGTTCCTGGAACCGGTTACAACGCCCAGGCGATGATCCTGAAAGTCATCGATCAGACCGGCAGCGGTACCGACACCGATGCCGCAGCCGCGATTCTGTACGCCGCCGATCACGGCGCCGACATTATCAATTTAAGCCTCGGCACCGCCAACTACTCACAGGTGTTTCAAGACGCGGTCACCTACGCCTGGCAAAAGGGTTCGCTCGTCGTCGCGGCGGGCAACGAAAACGGCAACGGAGGTGGAAACCTCGGGCCGATCTATCCGGCGGCATGCAGTGGAGCGCTTGGCGTGACGGCAGATGGCCCCAACTGGGCGCCGGCGACCGGGAGCTACTCGGGCTATGGCAGCTATGTTGACATCGCCGCGCCCGGCGGCGACTTGATCCAGGACCCAAACTTCATTCTGATCCAGTTCATTTTCTCAACGGCCATGAGAGTAGCGGGCGGCCCTGGCAGCCTCTATGACCTGAGCAACGGAGGAACCCTTTATCCGCCGTACGACCTCGACTACGCGTACCTCGCCGGCACTTCCATGGCGACACCCCAGGTTTCGGGAGCAGCCGCCCTCTATTACGGCAGGTTTGGACTCCGCCAAGGTCAGGGCCACGTCAACATTCGAGCCTACCGCGCGCTCGAAAAGTCGGCCCAAAGCGTAGCGGGTGCAGCCAATGGCTCCTGGGAGCCTGTTCAAGGCTATGGCGTTCTCGACGCATTCGATCTACTGTCCGACGCCGACTCGCGGGGAGCCACGGTGGGATCGATCGAAGGCATCGTCTATTACGGAGGCACGCCTGTCGCCAACGTCCAGGTCCGAGCCCAAGCCACCACTGGGGGAACGATCTACTCTACGACGACCCATGGCGACGGCGAATACCGATTCGACTCGATGCCGGCGGCAAAGTACATCGTTAAAGCTGCGCCATTCGGTTCTCTCAAACAAAAGACGATCATCGTCAGCAACGGCAGCGATGCAACCGGTGTCGACTTCTGGGCGAACGGCAACCCGTTCCAGAGCACGAATCCGACAGTCGCGATTTTTACGATCAATACGGTCGCCGCGGGAAGCATCTCGCTATCCCAGTGGGGCTACGACGTTGAAAGCAGTCTCGATTCGATCAAGATCAGGATCGGTACGACTCTCGGCGCGACGGACGTCTATCCCGACACCGAACTCGTTACGGAAAGCACGGCCGCCACGATCAGCGGGTTTACCCTTCAGCCCAATACGAGCTACTACCTCAGGGCGACCTATACGGACGGCGCTGGACTCTCGACGACCGTGGACCGCACGATCTCTTTTAGCGCAGCGACTGTGACTGGGACGGTAACCCTCCAAGACTACAGCGGAGCGATGATGCCGCTTACCGTCGAGGTGAGGAACCACGGCTCCTCGTCGGACCTTAACACCTACACGGTTACGCCGGATTCTGGTGGCCACTTCTCGTTCTTGGCTCCGCCGCCAGGCAGCTACGATTTCGCCTTCAAAGCCGTCCATTGGCTCAAGAGACTGGTTGCAAACGTGACCGTGACGGGGGGCGGCGCGAGCGGCCTGACGCCGAGCCTCATCAACGGCGACATCGATGGCAACAATGCGGTTGGGCTGTCAGATTTCGCACAGTTGAAGGCAGCCTTTGGCAGTCTGCCAGGCAACTCGAACTGGAATGCGAACGCAGATCTCGACGGCAACGGAGCCGTCGGGCTCTCGGACTTTGCAATCCTGAAACGCAATTTTGGCCTGATAGGAGATCCGTAGGCGATCCTGGCCTAACGAAGAGCAACATTCGACGCCGATAATCCGAACCATGAAGGTTCGGAATTTCGGCATTGCTATCGTCCTCTGCGCGATCAGCGCCATCGCGAACGCTGCCTCCGATGCGGCGTCGCAAGCGCGGGCCCTTTATACGGCCATCCATAAGCAGGACTGGCACGCCCTTTACTACCTTGCCTCTTTCTCACCGGCGATCAAGAAGCAGCTCGAAGGTCCGGACAAGTTCGCCGCCGACGTGAAATCGGGGATCGATCAGGGCGGAAACACCAAGGTCGTCAACGACCTGTTCAACAGCATCCGCAACATCAAGGTTGGAGCGCCCGCCGTTAAGGGTACGAAAGCGACCGTTCCAACTTCCGCCGATATCACCGTCAACGGTCGAACCCTCCACTTCAATGGGTTTGCCAAGATGATTAACGACGGCGGCACCTGGAAGTGGGACTTGTCCTACACGGACGACGTCGAGAAGGCCACCGCGAACTCGCTTCAACAGCTCATCGGCAAGCCGGCGAAGGGCTGAGCCCGGCATCGCTTTCCAACCGTCGGGCCGCGGGTTTGGAAACCCACGGTCCGGCTGGAATCCACTTAATGCGTCACTTCCCCGGCGGCGACTTGCTTGAGTTTCGATCCCGCCGCACCCCAGGATAGCGAGAGGTCGAGCCCGCCCGTCTTGTTGAACCATCCGACGACAATTCGATGAGCGCCTCGTTGCAACGCTACATGTCCCGTCTTTGTCGAGGCACTATGTAATCCATCGTTGTCCACGACAAGCTCTCCGTCGATCCAGAGCTTCGACCCGTCGTCGGACGTCAACGCGAACTCATACACGTCATCCTTGGGCACGGTCAGGAAGGCGCTCAGTCGAAGTCCCCAATACTCTTCCTTGGAGTTTTCGATTCCGATCGTGGACACGGTCCGGGTCGTGCGCGGGCTCAGCTTCGAAAAGTCGGGCAGCGCGTTCCAATCGCCCTTGTACTCCTCACATAGGATTCCCGGTAACGCGCGCGGCACGATGACCGCCGGCCTAGGCGTGACTTTCGTGAAGTTCTGAGTCGTAACCGTCGAAACCCGCTTGCCCTTGTGGAAGGAAGCGGCCCTCAGCGCCAGCGTCTTCTCGATTGCGATCGGCCTTTGGTAGAGATCAGACCGGCTGGTCGGATCGGACCCGTCCGTTGTGTATCGGACCTGCAGCTCCTTCGATCCGCCTTCCAGCGTCGCGGTTGTCCTGTTGACAAGGATTGCACTTGGCGTCATGATCTTCGGCGCGTTGTAAATGATCGGAGCGCCGTTGACTGTGAGTACCACGACTGAGCAATCCGGGCTGGGAGCGGTCGTTGGAACGTGGATAACGAGGTCGGAGCCGGCGCGATCGACCGTCTGCGTCCGGTCATGGAGCATCAGATGGGCGAATACGGGCTCATTGCCGATCCCTGGAACCACGAGCTTGCCGTCCTTGGGCCAATCAAAAACCTGCAGATAAAGGGTCGTCCGGCTGCCCGCGCGCTTTGTCGTAGAGCGGCCCCACGGGAGCTTCTCGAAAACCGATGCCTTGGTTCCGTAGATTGATTGGCCGTTTACTTTCATCCAGGCGCCGATGTCGTGCAGCCGCTGAACGGCCTCTGGCGGAAATGTCCCGTCAGATCTCGGCCCGATGTTGAGCAGGTAGTTGCCGCCTTTCGAGGCGATGTCGACGATGTTGCGGATCAGCTCCTTCGAGGACTTCCAATGGGTGTCGTGCGAGTTGTAGCCCCAGTGGTCGTTCATCGTCATGCAGGTCTCCCAGGTGACGTCGCCAAGGCCGGTTGGGGGTATGTACTGCTCGGGAGTGCTGAAGTCTCCGGCTTGGAGCGTCGAATCTTCCATATCGCCTCGGCCTACCGTAACCCGGTTGTTGACGATCACGTTCGGCTGGAGCTTGCGGCATAAGTCGTACAGCTTCTTGCCGTCGTTGGCGTTCCAGGTCGATTCCCATTCGCCGTCGAACCACATGACCCCGATCGGCCCATAGTGGGTGAGCAGCCAGGAGACTTCGGACCTCAAATAGTCGACGAACTTCCGGAAGTCGGCGCCGTCCGCCGGCCGCTGGTCGACCTCCCAGGAACGCCTTGGCAGGTAGTCCGGATGGTGCCAATCCATGATCGAGTGGTACCAGCACATCTTGATGCCGTACTTCTTGCAGGCCCTGGCCATCTCGGCCATGATGTCGCGCTTGAATGGCGTGTGCCCAACGTTCCAATCCGTCAACGGCGAATCGAAGAGGTTGAAGCCGTCGTGGTGCTTGGTCGTGATCGTGATGTACTTCATGCCCGCGTCGTGGGCCATCTTGACCCAAGCGTCGGCATTGAACTTGACGGGGTTGAACTGATCGCGCAGCTTCTCGTACTCGGTGACGGGAATATGCGCTTCCTCTCGGATCCACTCGGCGTAATTCGTTTTGCCGTTCCACGTCCCCGCCGGTATCGAGTACAAGCCCCAGTGGATGAACATGCCGAGGCGGGCTTCCTCCCACCACTTCATTCGGGATTCCTTCTGAGCCTTGGTTTCGGCCCTCGCGACCTTGCCCTTCGAGGCGCCGCTCGCTACGGCAAGGCAGGCTAGGGAAACGAACGTTATAAGGAGCGGCCACTTAAGCATGACGGCACCACTATAGCCGTTTATCAGGCCACTTGGCTTCGACGTTCGAGCTTCTGTTCGCGAAATCGAATGCAGCCCTTGCGGATTAGCCACAGATTGAACATCGCGAATCCGATCCACTCGACCATCGCGTGGAAATCATGCATGAACGGGATCTCGATTGCTAACCGATGCGAGGGTACCGACGGCGTCGGGTCCGTGTAGGCGCCAATAATTGCCAACCAGAGGAGGGGTACCTCCAATAGGAAGGCCCACCACCGGTTGCGATAGATGCCAACGGCTATCGCGATTGCACATATGGTCCACGGGAGCACGCACAAAGCTGGCGGCCAAAGCTGTGCGCCAGGAACCGTGTGAAGATAGCCAAGCCAATTGGCGATGATCACGCCACCAAGAACTCCACCGATCACGACTTGCAAAGCGAGCCCGGCAAAGCCCGGCCACGACATCCAGGATGGCTTTATCTTTTCGCCGATGGAGGAGCGCCGAAACCAGACGACTGCCCCGAAGAATGCTGGTAGCGGGATCAGGAATTCTCGGAACAACTTGACCCACCGCTGAAATGACAATGGATGGATCGCGACGCTCCCCACCAATGCAATCAAGAGCAGAGCGACGAACGAGCCCACTACGGCGCCGGAAGGCGTCTCGACAATCCAGCGGTAAACCTGCCTAGTTCGACCAATTGCCCGTTCGAGCTGCTGGGTCACCATGCGATCAACTCAGCCAATTCTAACATGCCGCCCGGCTTGCAACCTTCTGTTGGATCGGATTAAAACCATGGTGATGAAACTGTGGGTACTCGCCGCGGCACTTCTGGCGCTTGCCGGATGCAAGGGACTCAAAGACGCACAGCTCCAAGCTTACGTGGGCGACTCTCAGACGAAGGTTTTCTACAAAAACGTGGGAAAGGACGCCGAAAAGGTTCCGAATGACCGCCGCGTCTTCTTTCGATCCGTCGATCAGGCGATGGAAGCCGGATACACGCAAAGCAACGTTGCGGGCGATGACCGGGGCGGAAAAAACGAATAAGTCTTAGCTCACGCTCTTCCTGAACCGAGCCGTCGAAAGCAGAACCAGGACGGCCGCGATGAGCCAAAGAGTCAGGAACTGGGGAAACAGATCCCAAAATCCGGCCCCCCGAATGATCACCCCGCGGGTGGCCTGCATGAAATGAGTTGCCGGCATGACCGTCGAGATGATGTAGAGCCATCCCGGCATCGTCTCGCGTGGTGACACGTAACCCGAAAGTAAGATTGCCGGCATCAAAGTAAGTTGAGTGAACTGAAGGGCCTGACCCTGAGTCTGGGCGATTGTGCTGATCAACAGTCCCAGGCCAAGCGAAGCCAAGACGAACGGTATCCCGAGAAGGGTCAGGGCGATCAGACTGCCGCGAGGCTGTACCCCGAAGACCACGTCCCCCGTGAAAAGAACGACTGCGAACTCAACCATCGCCAACACTGCATATGGCGCAAGCTTGCCAAGCATGAGGGCGAGCCGGCCGACCGGCGTGACCATGAGCTGTTCGAGCGTGCCTTGCTCCTTCTCCCGAACGATGCTGAAAGCCGTTAGGGCAACAGTCACCACTTGTAGGATTACGACAAGTAGGCCGGGAATCATGAAATTCACGGTGCGGCTGTCCGGATTGAAAAGGACGTTCATCCGAGGCTGCGGCGCTCCCGGTGTCTGTGTTGCGGGAGGCGAGACAAATGCGAAACGGGCTCGCAGGGAAACCTGCGCATCCGATCCGTCGATCATGACGCCAACCTGGGGATTTCCGCCCCGCGCCATTGTCCGAGCAAAGCCGGCCGGAATTGTAACGGCGACTCGGGCATCTCCGTTCTTAAGCATTTCAGTTGCTCGGTCCGGAGATTGCGTGTGGGCAATGAAATCGAGGTACTGGCTCGCCTGGAGGCTCTGAAGGTACTCGCGGCTTTCGCGGCTGTGGTCCAGGTCGAGGGCAACCGACTGGATGTGGCGAACGTCAAAGTCGATTGCGTAACCGAACAGCACCATCTGGATGAGCGGCACGATAAGGGCGATAACGAGGGTGGCGCGGTCGCGTCGCAGGTGCATGAATTCTTTCTTCAGCACGCTGATAAAGCCATTCACTTCGCTAGCCTCTGGGTGAGGGTCACGAAGACGTCTTCCAGCGATGGCTCGGCAGCCCGGATAGCCGAAACTCTCTCGCCTGCGCTTTCGACCGCTCTTCGAATTTGGTCATCCTCAGCATGTTCATCGACAAGCAGGTGAATATCTGATTCGACGAGTGTCGCATCCTTAACGAAGGGCAGCCCTTTGAGTGCCTGCAGAGCGACCGGCGGATGCTCGGTGGATACAGCGAGCCGTCGTGTGCCCGATGGCGAGATCTCCGGAAGCGCTTTGAGCTCGGCAGGCGTTCCGTGTACCATCAGCTTCGAGAGATAGATGTACGCCACTTGGCTGCACCGTTCGGCTTCGTCCATGTAGTGGGTCGTGACAAACAGGGTCTTGCCCTTGCCGGCCAACTCGAAGAGGAGGTCCCACAGGAGGCGGCGAGCTACCGGATCGATGCCGGCGGTGGGTTCGTCGAGGAAGACCAGCGGTGGCTCGTGAATGAGGGCGCACGCGAGGGCCAGCCGTTGCTTCCAGCCTCCAGACAAGGTTCCACTTGGCTGTTCGAGATACTTCTCCAGGCCCACGAGCTCTACGACAGCTTTCATCCGCTCCTTGAGCTGTTGCCCTCTTAGACCGTAGATCCCTCCGAAGAACTCGAGGTTTTCCGTAGCCGACAGGTCGCGATAGAGACTGAACGACTGGCTCATATATCCGATCGAGCGTTTAACGTCTTCGGATTGCCTAGCGACGTCGAATCCGTTTACGGTTGCCTGCCCAGACGACGGTACGAGCACGCCGCAGAGCATGCGGATGAATGTGCTCTTGCCGCTTCCGTTCGGTCCGAGCATGCCGAAGATCGTGCCC
This sequence comes from uncultured Fimbriimonadaceae bacterium, assembly GCA_964576205.1. Lineage (GTDB taxonomy): Bacteria > Armatimonadota > Fimbriimonadia > Fimbriimonadales > Fimbriimonadaceae > JAEVZK01. Next base: position 67,940 of record CAZNUL010000008.1, read on the forward strand.
TTCTCGACGCTCAGATCGAGACGATCGACTGCTGTCATCGATCCAAACCGTTTCGTAAGGCCCTTCGACTCGATCGCGTTTTCTACGGCCATTGCCCGACCCGCCTGACGGTTGCGTACATGCCTGCCTTGACTCGAGGATCGGATCGGGCGAGGCGGAGCCTTACGGCGAAGACCTGCCGGCCGCGTTCCTCGGGAGACTGGAGGTTTGCAGGTGTGAATTCTCCTTGCGTGGCGATGGTTTCGACAACTGCCTTGACGATCCCATCGACTCCGTCGAGTACGAGATCGGCGTCGTCGCCGACCTTGACCCTTCGAAGCTCCGACTCCGGCATGTAGATCCGAAGCCAGATGTCGGCTGGGTTGCTTAACTGGACGACTGGCGCGTTCGCAGTTAGTAGGTCACCGTCGGCTACGAGGATGCGATCGACGTTGGCGTCGCTCGTTGCCGACACGACATGCTCGCGCAAGTTTTCAGCCGTGCTCTTGGCTTGGAGAGCCGCCTGCATGTGCGCCGCGTGTGCTTTGGCGATGTCTTCGGGCCGGTTGCCTCGAGTCAGCTCCTCGAGGGCCGAGCCCAATTGGCCCAGATGGGCCCTTGCCGCCTCAATGTCCTCCTTGCGGCTCCCTTCTCTCGTAAGCTTGAGTTGCGCTAGAGCCTGCCGATAGGCTTGACGAGCCTGAGCAAGTTCCTCCTTCGGCGTCCCGAGTTGAGCACGACGGTACGTCTCTTCGGCGTCGCGCCGGTGAGCGCTCGACTGGCCGGCGGTTGAGATCGCGGTGTCGAGTTGCTGCTTGGGCACCGCGCCTTGATCGTAGAGGAATTGCGTCCGGGCCAGTTGTTTCCTAGCATTGTCCTCGTCGGCAAGGGCCGCATCGAGCCTTGCCTTGAGTCCGGCTCGCTCCTCCTTTGTCAGGCCGCGCTCGGCCGCCTGAAGCTTCGCGAGGGCGACATCGGCATTCGCCTGAGCAGCCGCGACCTCCTCGGGCCTGGATCCGTTCCGAAGCTTGTCGTAATTCCACTGGGCCTCCGCGACAGCCTGTCGAGCCTTGGCAATCTCCTCGGGCCTGGAGCCTCGCGCGGTTTCGAGGTACTGCTGCCTCGCCTGCTCTTCGGCCTGCTTTTGCGACTCGTAGTTAGTTGCGAAGCTGGTGTCCTCCAGCTGTACGAGAGGTTGGCCCGCTTTGACAGAGTCGCCCTCGTGAATCAGAATCTTGACGACTCGCCCACCGATCCTCGACGATGCGATCGCAGGCTGGCTTTCGAAGTAACCCGAGAGGAGGCTCTCCTTGGCCTTGCGATTCCGGTCGATATAGTATCCGCCTGTGAGAATCGCGGCGATGACGAGGATTGCAACGACAGGGCGAACGGGGAACCGGCGTCCAACCCGCGTCTCTTGCGGATGATCGGTTTCGTTACTCAATCTTGGAAGCCACCTCCGAAAGAATCTCGAGGAACTTGTGTTCGACCTCAGGCTCGAGGACTTCGTCTCCAGCGATCAGGCTATAGAGGCTGCGAAAGTGCAGCCAGCCGTCTGAGGCCGCCAAAGCGAATAGCATGTAGGCGAGCTTCTCTGGACCTCCGCCATCCGGGTCCCCTGGCGAGCCCTTAGCCGCCGACATCCTCGCCAAAATGCGCTCGCGACGGTCGATCAGGAATTGCGGCGCCGGGATCCCGGAAAGACTTGCCCATGCGATCAGTCTTCGAACGTCCGGATTGTCCCGGATCATTCTGAATCGCATGAGAACGATCTGGGGGAAGTTGTGGTCGCCCGACTCGAGCATGTGGTCGATAGCGGTAACGATCGGCTCGACCCGATTGCTCAAGCAAGCGTTCCAAAGCTGTTCCTTGGTGCCGAAGTGGTATTGGATCAGGCTTTTGCGCACATGTGCGGACTTAGCGATGTCGGCGATAGAAGCTCCCTTGTAGCCTTTGTCGGCGAACTGCTTAAATGCGGCTCGCATGATCGACTCCCGGGTCTTGGCCGGGTCGAGTTGCTTCCTCGTATTGGTTGTTTGACCCATAGTTTGGACGATTGTCCAATTCTAGGATACTCGAATCCGGCTACAGGTTCCAAGTTGCCTCGTGAACAATGCTGGAACGCAGCGGGTGGAAGCACTCCAAATCCGGCCACGGTAACCTACATCTATGAATGCGACCCTCCAAAACTTCCTTGCGCAGAACCTTCAGACTCTGAAAGATCAGCACCTCTACAAAGTGCCGAAGCTGCTGGAGAGTCCGGCGGGCGGGCGAGTGAGGATGAACGGGAAGGAGGTCGTCAATCTTTCCAGCATCGGCGGCCACCTCGCCGAGAAGAACGGCCCCA
>CAZNUL010000008.1:70275-84837 GCA_964576205.1 uncultured Fimbriimonadaceae bacterium
GCGGGACGATGGCCGTGCACGACGAGTTGGAGCGCCGGCTCGCCGCGTTCAAGCACGTTGAAGCCGTCCTCGTCTTCACGAGCGGCTTTACCGCCAACTCGGGAACGATTCCCGCGGTCACTACCGACAAAGACGTGATCATCTCGGACGAGCTGAATCACGCCTCGATCATCGACGGAGTCAGGCTATCGAGCGCGGCCTACAAGAAGTCGGAAGGCTACGTGTACCCGCACAAGGACATGGGCGGCCTGGAGGAGATCCTCAAGCGGACCCAGCACTTTGAGAAGCGGATGATCATCACCGATGGCGTCTTCTCGATGGATGGAGACATCGCTCCTCTGCCCGACATCGTTAGACTTGCCGAACAATACGATGCCTTCGTGATGATCGACGACGCTCATGCGAGCGGCGTTCTCGGCAAGAACGGCGCCGGCTCGACCTCGCACTTCAATCTATACGGCCGGGTCGATATCCAACTCGGAACCCTTTCGAAAGCCTTGGGAGTGGTTGGTGGCTATATCGCGGGATCGGCCGCTCTCAAGGATTGGCTCATTAACCGGGGTCGCCCCTATCTCTTCTCGACCGCCCATCCGCCGATGGTCGCCGCCGCCCTAATCGCGGCGCTGGATGTGATGGAAAACGACCCCGAGCCGATGCGCCGGCTTTGGGATAACGCGAAATGGTGGAAGTCGGCTCTGAACGAAGCCGGCTTCGACACGATGGGCAGCGAAACTCCGATCACGCCGGTTTATGTCGGCGAAGAAGGCAGGGCCCAGGAAATGGAGCGCGCGCTCTGGGATGAGGGCGTTTACGCGCTCAGCATCTCCTACCCAACCGTCGCTCGCGGCAAGGCGAGAATCCGCACCATGCCGAGTGCCGCCCACTCTCAGGAGGATCTCGCCTTTGCCCTCGAGTCATTCAAGCGGGTTCGAGACAAGCTGGGAATCGGTTTGGTTAGCCGATAGGAGTTCAGGGGCTTGGCTCGTCGCAAGTGGCTTTGGATCGGCGGTAGCGCCCTCTTCTCACTCAGTATCGGAATTGGCTTCTTGGCAAGACCTGAGGATGAGTTGGCAGGGATCCTGCAGCTTCATCCGGCGGCAAAGCGGGAGGGAGCCAGCCTCTGGTATTCGTTTACGGATTCGAGCGGCGCCGTCGCCAATTCGATCAATCATCGCGACTACGACAGCACTTACAGCTGCGGGGAAGGCGCCAACTGTCAGGACATCATTCTGCCAAGCGGCCGCGGAGCCACGATTACAAAGATGGAACCGCCGGAAAATGGCGTCCGCACTACGCTAGAATTGCCTGACGACAACCGGCCATGGTATGAGCGGGCCTGGACGACGATCCAGCATCGGCTAGGAATCGATTAATACTCTGCGATAGGCGGTCGGTTGCCTAGAAACTGAGATTTGAGATCTGAGATTTGAGATGTCAGATTTCTAGGTGGTTCGACCGCTAACCGGGCCGCCTCCTGTTGAGCGAGATACTGGGCTCGCGAGGCCTCGTTTAAGTACCTTTGACCTTTGACGTTGGAATTCTGAAGCTTGTCAAGCCAGACCCGTAGTTGGCGAGAGCCTGCGATTTGAGATTTGAAATTTGAGATGTCAGATTTCTCGTGACTCGGACATACGTAGGATTCCTTTGGTAGCATTCCGTCAGGCACATACTAACGGTTTGAGGACCTGCCGGCGTGGAACCAGTTGCCCGGTGTCTCGGACCCAGGCCAGCTTCAGAATCCTCGACTCTCGGTCACAATCCGTTTGATCTCCTCCATAAACTCCCTTCGCTCCGTCTCGATCCGCTCCGCTTCCTGGCTGCGGAGGTATTCGGCTCGCGAAGACTCGTTTAGATACCTTTGACCCTTGATGTCAGAATTCTGAAGCTTGTCAAGCCACGCGCGGAGTTGTCGCGATATGCCTTCCGCTTGCGATTTCAAATCTGAAATTTGAGATTTCAAATCGTCAAATCCTTGGAGCATCTCGATGACGCACAGCATCGAACGAACTTCTCCGGCAGAGCCGCGGGCAATGTAAAGAAAAGTGATGAGCTCGTTGGTAGTTCCCCGCTCAAAGCCCTCCGCGATATTGTTCGAGATGGACAGGCCCGCTCTCTCAAATTGGCTCCGCAAATCCGAGCGTCTTCGTAGCAACGATTCACACCGGTCGGAGAACCGATAGAGGTCGATGATGAGTTGGGCTGCAGCTTTCCAAGCCGGCAGGTCTTCAAAGCGCTTATAGGTCATCACAGCAAGCGTACCAAATAATGTACTGGTATCTTAGACCCTAATATCAGCCTGGATCTAGACCGGCACCCTTAAGCTCAGCTGCGAATGCGCGACTCGGAATCCCGCACGCTCAGCGTTGCGGTGCGAAGACGAACCCGGGCTGGCGTTGAGGATTGCGACGTCCGCAACTTTTGCCCCATCAACCAGCCTCCGGTGGATCAAGGCCGTCTGGATGCCCCTTCCGCGGAACTCCGGCAGGGTGCCACCGCCGCCGAAGAAGGCCACGTCGCAGAAGGCCGTGGTCAGGCTCGCAGCAGCGGCAGGCGTTCCGTCCCAGTACGCGATATAACGCCGCATGTGGGCGGCATGCTCGATTAGGCGCGATAGCGTGGTAGCGACTACGGATGGCTCGGAAAAGAATGCCTTCTGCCCGATTTCGGACCAGACCGCCAGCTCAGCTGGGCCGATCTCGGTGATTTCCAGCTTCTGTGGCGGCGTGTACGACGAGACAAAGCTGGCGAGAGGCAGATAGAGCCTGGACTCCCATCCCATAACCGTCGCTCCGCGGTTCAACACTCGCTGAAGGCTTTCCGGGCCATCTAGAGGAGTGAGAACCGCTTCCCATCCTGTTGCTCGCCCTCGAAAGAAGTCCTGAATGGCGTCGAGATGCGTTTCCAGGAAGGAACCGTTCGCCTGGGTCAGGGGCGATCCCTCGCCGGCGAAGAAAGCGAATGACTCGCCGAGGTCGAGAAGCGCCTCGGCTGGATCGATCCCGATCTCCCGTGCCGCAGGAGCAAGGTGGGAGAAGAAAGCTCTGTTCTGCTCGAACAGGCGCGATGACAAAGTTCCGTCGGCGAGCATCGAAACAGGCTACCAAAATGAAGAGCCCCGGCCCATTGTGCCGGGGCTCTTCAAGTCTCTCACGAGCTAGTAAGAAAGGTTCGTAGTCACCGCGATGTCGCCATCCGTGACATTCCCTTCGAACCCGAAAGTCGGGTCGCCGGCCGTGGCGGGCACGAAGTGCACCGCGATGCGGTCGGGGTCGCCGGCTTCGCCCGGATGGCGGTTGCTGATGGCATAGACCACGACGGAACCATGATAATAGTGCAAGTTCGTTCCGTCTTGAATGCGGAGAATGCCGTCCCCTCCGAATCGCGCCGTATTCGTAACGACGTTCATGGTCGTCACCGGATCGACGTGGACACGGGTCGAGTGATTGGCATCTGCCCCCGGAACCAGAAGGTCGAAGGTGCCACTAATGTGGCTACTGCTGTTGTGCGACACCTTGGTTGCATTGAACGTAAAGTAGGCCCTGTGGCCATCGCCGCTGACTGCTCGTCCCGTTCCTTGGGCATTATCCGTCTGAATGACGGTAGCGGCAGCTAGCGCGAACAACGACACAAGCAAGCAAACCAGAAGATTCTTGAATCTCATTTCGTTCCCCTCATAACGTGGCAAAAACCCACGCTAACTGCGCGGCTTAGACTAAACATGCACGGGAACTGTTCGGCGATTTTTGGGACGTGTAGTGAAAACAGCATGAAGACCGCAATTTCAAGACCCTGGCGGTTCTGAGCGCGCCGGCTAGTCGCCCGAAGATCGCATCCACTTGACGTGGCCGTCGACGTATCCTTCGTTTCTCCCGGGCCCATGTCGGTCCGGCGGACGCTCCGTCTTCGGATCGCCGTTGCTGTTTGGTGTCTGCTGCGCCGTTTCGAAGTGCGAGATGGTCTGCGCCGGAGCCTCGATGTCGCGCCTTAGCTTGCCCCCGATCTCTTGGTTCATCGCATAGCCGTTTTGACCGCCCTGCCTCTTCAGATCCGGGCAGGTGAAGAACCTTGACGGAGCGTAAGGCTGGAGCTCGACTGACCAATTCGCAGCCGCCGGCAGGTGATCGTCGTTGTCGCCGATGTACATCAGCTGTCCGGCCTCGAGTGTGCTCATGTTTCGCATGCAAGACTGCCTCAATGCCGCGTTTCTCGCTTGCAAGAACACGGGCACAAGGATGGCTCCGAAGATTCCCGCCCCGCCGCATCCGCAAAGGACGATCGCCCCGACAACCACCCAAATCCAGACGCTACTCTTCTTGGTGGGACCCTGGCCGTAGGGATCGGGAGGCGCCTGCATCTTACGTCTTCTCCACGAGGCGCGCCTTAACAGCCTTCATCGCAGCCTCGGTCCGGCTATTGACCTGGAGGGCCTTGAGAATATTGCTGACATGGTTCTTGACGGTTTTCTCCGCGATCGTCAGCTTCGCCGCGATCTCCTTGTTCCGCATACCCTGAGCGACGAGATCAAGGATTTCCGATTCCCGCTCGCTGAGCACGTAGAGCTCGCTGTCGTCGGTATCGTCGTCCTCCCGGATCCTTCGAAAATCCTCGAGGACTTTGGTCGCGATGCGCGGCGTGATCTTAGCTTCGCCCTTCGCGGCAAGCCGAATGGACTCGATCACGTCCTGAGGCGTGCTGGTCTTAAGCAGGTAGCCCAGTGCCCCTGCACGGAAGGCCTCGTAAACCGTGTCGTCATCCTCGGCTACGGTCAGAATGACCACGTTGACCTGCTTTTCCTTCTTGAGGAGCTGCCTTGTGAGCTCGATCCCGCTCATTCGCGGCATGCTGATATCGGTGAGCAGGACGTCGGGAGGGTCGGCCAGGCAGACGTCCAACGCCTCCTGCCCGTCCTTGCAGACGGCCAACAGCTCGCACTCGGTCATTAAGTGCAAAGTCTTCTGAAGCGCGTTGCGATAAGCCGGCTCATCGTCGGCGACGACAACTCGAATCCTTGGAGGCATGGCGGCATTATACGGAATTGCCATTTGGGAGTGCGCGAGGGACAACGTGCTCTCCCAAGCGTCTACAATCCATTCGTGTCCCTACTCGAAGTGCGCGGCCTCGAAGTTGCCTTCGGGCAAACCAAGATCCTTCACGGCGTCAACCTCGACCTCGAGGCCGGCCAAACTTTGGGAGTCGTCGGCGAATCCGGCTGTGGGAAGTCGATCACGGGCTTCACGATCATGGGAATGCTTCCGCCGCCCGGCAGAATCGTCAACGGTTCGATTAGGCTCGAGGGTCGCGAGCTGGTCGGCCTGAGAGAAAGGGAATATCGCAAGGTACGGGGAGAGGAAATCGCACTCGTGATGCAGGATCCCTTTACATCGCTGAATCCAATGATGAGGGTTGGCGATCAGGTCGCGGAAGCCCTATGGCTTCACCAAGAGATGGACCGGTCAGGCGCTCGGCGTCAGGCCGTGGCGATCCTAGACCAAGTTGGGATTCCGGCTCCGGAAAGCTCGGCCCGAAAGTATCCCCACCAGATGTCGGGCGGTCAGCGGCAGCGGGTGGTGATTGCGATGGCGTTCGCGTGTAAGCCCAAAGTGCTCATCGCGGATGAACCGACGACCGCCCTCGACGTGACCCTCCAGGCCCAGATTCTAAGATTGATTCGCGACCTTCAGGAGAAGGAAAACACCGCGGTGATGCTGATCTCCCATGACATTGGGGCGATCGCGTCGATCTCCTCGCGGATAGCCGTCTTTTACGCGGGAAGGATCGTCGAAACCGGACTCGCCGCCGAGGTCCTGCGGCATCCGGCAATGCCTTATACGCGGGCCCTGCTCAACGCCCTGCCCCAACCGGGGAAGAAGAGGCTCGAGTCGATCACGGGCCAACCACCCGACCTCGCGAATCTGCCCGAAGGCTGCCCCTTTTCACCTCGCTGCCCGCTACGCACCGACAAGTGTAGCCAGCCGCCGACCTTGGAGGAGGTTACGCCCGACCATCGATCCGCGTGTTGGCGAGCTGAAGAGGTGCTCGGGGGAATCGTTGGGAAGACCACCGGGTAGATGGGCAGTCCCGGGTGGAATCGGAGATTCCACGCATGAATTCCAAATTCCCAACTCCAATTCTCAAATCTCAAATCTCAAATTCCGGGGCGCTAAACTCCAAACCCCAACCCTCCAAAACTCCCAACTCCCACATCCCAAGGCCCAACTCCAAACTCCAAACTCCAAATTCCAAATTCCAAATTCCAAATTCCAAATTCCCGAAGGTCTCGAGCCTCATCCATACACCTGCTTGGCATGCTTTGGCGGGCGGAAGAGCCAACCAATAAGGATCCCCACGGCTGCCAGAGAGGCTGCGAACGTCGCGAAGCGAACGACCCCGTCCAGGTTCATTCCGATTGCCACAGAGCCAGGAATGAAGAGAGCCAGGGCGGCCCAGGCGAGTACCAGCTTTGCCCAAACGCGCGGTTTGACCTCCTGCCCCCGAACGATGTTGAGCATGTGAGGCTGACCACACCCGCTGCAGAATAGATCGGTGGGCCGATTGAAGGCTCCGCATGACGGGCACTTGAGTGCGCCCGCACCCATCGGCTGGCCTTGCCAACGCCTAAGCAGGACTTGCTCTCTATGGAAGACGTCTCGCAGTGACTGATTTCTAACTTGGTCCTGTTCGGTATCCAGCCCGTCCAAGGTTGATGATGTGAGGTGGATGGCCTGGGCGTGAAAGCCAAGGTCGTAGAGCTGGCGTGCCAGCTCGAATTTCGCCGCGAAATTGTCCGGACGAGCCTGAACGGCGGAAAAACTCCTTGCTAGCCGCTCGGCATCGATCGCCCGCAACTCGAATTCCTCGAGCTTTTGTTCGGCGTACGGGAACACCGCCATCAAGGTTAGAGCGAGAACAAAGATGACGCCGGTAACGGCGGGGTGCGGCGGCTTGATAGCCAGTGCCATCGCAAAGAGGATCATGATGAGCGAGCAAATGCCCGGCAGTACGGGCAGATCGCCATCGACCATCTTGTAGATCAGGAGCAGGACCGCGGTTCCGAGAACCAAACCAGTCGCGATCGAAACTAGGAATACGCCAAGGGCTTCGTCGGGAGGCATCCTATTGCAAACGACGGGCACAAGGGGTCTCCTCGTCACTCCGCTCGTCATCATCCTTATAGGCCCCGGTACCGGTGATGACCAGCAGCCTGGCCGTGAGCGGAAAGCGCTATAATTCCGTGTAAGCGCGACGGGCGCTACCGGGTCCGCGGAAAGGGCTAAGCCCACCTTTCGAATATTCAAATCTCGTAAACCGCTATGCGGCCTAATCGCGGACCTTAGGCGATCGCATGGAGGTTCAAATGTCGAAACAGCTTCCTAAGCAACCTAGCTTAGAGCATCTCAAGAACGAAGCCAAGGCCCTGTTGCGCGAGGCGCGCGCCGGCCGCTCAGGCGCTCCCGAGCTCGTCGCAGACCCGCGACTCGCTGCCGCACAACTAGCAATAGCACGCGAGTATGGCTTCGCCAGCTGGTCAAGGCTAAAGCGTGCCGTCGAAGGCTACGCCAATGATCGCGACGCTTTGTTTGCCGCGATCAGAGCGGGCGACCGGGAACGCGTGAAAGATATTCTCGCGCGGAATCCCAGCGTCGTTTCCGCCTATGACCCCAATTCCTTCGGGGCGAGACCGATCGTCGCGGCGGCAAGCCGAAACGACCGGCCGATGATCGACCTTCTCCTCGAATCGGGAGCCGATATCGATGCTCGCAGCGACTGGTGGGCTGGAAGCTTCGGGGCCCTCGACTTCGCCGATGACGAGACGTCCCGCTACCTCTTGTCGCGCGGGGCAAAGCTCACTGCTCATGCCGCGGCTCGACTCGGCATGGCGGACGAGCTTCGCGAGCTGATCCGCAAGTACCCGGAAGTCGTTCATGAACGGGGCGGCGACGGTCAATACCCGCTGCACTTCGCGAAAACCCCGGAGATCGTGGATATCCTGCTCGATGCCGGAGCCGACATCGAAGCCCGCGATATCGATCACGGTGGAACACCGGCGCAGACGCTCGTCCTGGATGATCCCGTTTTGAAGCGCTTGGTGGAGCGAGGTGCGAAGACCGATATCTTCATGGCGATCGCCCTCGACGACCTCGACCTCGTGAAAACCCACCTCGCGGCCGACCCCGGGGCGTTGGTCCGCCGCACCGATCAATCCGGAAACCCGATGATTCCCAGTGCTCCCGGCGCGCACCGTTACACCTATGTGTTCGGGTTCGTGACCCCCATCGAGGCTGCGATTCCGCTCGGTCGAACCCGGATCTATGACTTTCTGTTCGAGCAGCTGCCGCCAAGGCGCGGGCTGATGGCTGCCTGCTGCAAAGCCGATCGGGACCAGGCGCTCGCCGTGATCGCGGCGAATCCCGGTTTGATGTCCGAGCTCACGGACGAGGATCGACGAACGCTCATCGCTCTCGCGAAGATCCCCCGGCCGGAAGCCGTTCGCTTGATGCTCGAATTAGGATTCGATGTCGAGGCCGAGGACGGCGAGAAATTCACGGCCATTCACTGGGCCTCATTTCTCGGCCGCGATGACCTCGTCGAGATCATCTTGCCCTACAAACCGGACCTCGAGCGGAAGAACCGCTACGGTGGGACAGCGCTTTCGACTGGGATGTACGGTTCAGTCTACGGCTGGAATAGCAAAAGCGGAAACTTCGCGCATGCGATCGAGCTGCTGATCGCGGCCGGCGCAAAACTCCCAGACAACATCGGAGGCAGTCCGGAGGTTGTCGAGGTGCTGCGGAAGTATGGGGTTTCGTAGTCTGAGCGACGATGCCGGGTTGAGATGACAAACAGGGTTCCTGCTATCCTTGGCGCCTCCCATTGACTCTGAAATAACGAAGCACTCGAGACGAACGATGGAGCGGAATTGGGAGGGGTCCGACGAAGAAACGCTGGTCATCGCCGCCCAGGCGGGAGACCTCGCAGCGTTCGATCTCCTCGCCCGGAGGTATCGCCCGGCCGCGCTGACGGTGGCTCGGATGATCCTGCCACTGGAAGCTGCTGAGGACGCGGCCCAGGACGCGCTGCTCGCTGCCTTTAAGGCATTGCCAAATCTGGCGATGCCGGAACGGTTCGCGGCGTGGCTTGGCACGATCGTACGCCATCGGGCAAAGCGAATAGGGAAGGAGCGATCCGGGCAGCCGCTTCCTCTCGACGAGGTGATCCTGGCCTACGCGCCATCGATCGTCACGAGGCTTCATGAGGATGAGAGATCGTCGCAGGTTCGATGCGCCATCTCGGCTCTCCCGATCGACATTCGGGAGGCGACCGAGCTGCATTACTTGCAGGACTGGACCGCGCCGGAGATCGCCGACTTTCTCTCGTTGCCCCTCACAACTGTTAAATGGAGGCTGCACACGGCCCGGCGATTACTCCGGAACCGGCTCGCCGCCTTGGAGGAAATCGAATGAAAGAAAATGGAAATGAAATCGGCTCCCTGCGGCGCATGCTCCGGGAGATCGCCGATCTCGCTGAAAACGCTTCCCTTACGGGCGGCCTCTCTTCGGGCGCACCAAGAGCCGTGCAGCGATACAACGCCGTGCTCCGTCAACTCGTCGAATCGGGGGCCGTACCAAAGGGAATCTTTGAAGAGCTGAACGTCGAAACAACCGATTTCGGCCAGCACGGGGTCGATGCGCGACTTCTCTCGTCCTACTTGAAGGGTCAGGAAAACGAGTGCTCGACTCCGGGTAGGGGCGAGGCGTCGGTGCTAGTCCGACTGGCGCCGTTCATTCGCGGCGAGGACCTGGCCGCGCTGGTTCGCGAGCACATCTCGAAGGGCGCGCACGTCAGTTCGCATGTGATCACGGCGCTGGCTCCGTTCCTTGGATCGGATCAGCTTGGGCAGCTCGTTCGCGATCACATGATCGCCGACGCAACCGCCAAGGCGGAGCCGGCGGCCCCTCCGAGTCCGCCGTCTCAGCCTCGGAATCCGGAGCCATTCCGGCAGGAGCCGGCGGGAGAGACGATGGAGGATCTCCTGACACAGCTCCGCCAACCGGAGCTGTCGCGAGAAGACCGGGAGCGGATCGCGCGGCGGATCGCCGAAATTAGCGCGAGATGAATGTGGAGTGCACGTACTTGTCCGCGCTTTAAACTGGCCACTGCGGCGGCCTGCCGATGGGACCGGCCGACCGTCGCCAGTTACTCTTCGGTTCGACCACCCCTTTTCCGTGAACCGCCGCAAGAGGTCGGCATAATTGGATATGGCATTCGGTGGGTGCACGCGTGAACATCCTCCACGAATTTCGGAGCTCGCTAGCTGATAGGGATATCAGGTGAGCCCGGCTCCGAAAGCGGATCGCTTGACCAGTGCGACTTTGCCGCTTCCTGCCCGGGATCCTGCGATCGCATGTAGGTTCCGTCTGAAATTGCCTTCATAACCTCGATCAGCTTCGCGCAGTCCCCAATGTTCTGATCGAATTTGATCGTGCCGTCTCGCGTGCCGAGTGTATAGCGATAATAACCCCGACCGCCGTAGATCTCCCGAAAGCTCCCCGGTACGACATCCGAGGTCCCGCAGAACACGCGTTGCTTGCCCATCCGGTCGATCCAACAGATCCGGTCCCCTGCGATGCCGATGCGCTCGTTCTTGAAGGTGAGAAGGGCAAATATGAAGAAACCTAGGAGTAGCAGACCGAAGCCATCGAACGGCAAGGCGAACCACGGCGGCGCAACCTGTCCATTCTTGTCGACTGACTGCCCGGTAACCGTGATCACCGTGACGTACGAAATCATCGCCAGGAATGGAATGGTGAACAGCATGAACATAACCATGCGGCCATTGTGGTAACTGAAGACGTGGCGGATGCCTACAGCGGCGTTCGGCCCGACCCCTTCCATTGCGCCAAGTTTCTCGAGAGAGCTTAGCAACACGGAACAGTCAGAGATCTTGGTGCTAAACCGGACTTCGCCGGCCACAGTCCTGAAGCGCCAAGTACTCTGAGTGGTATAGGCACCGTTCATTCCAACGGTGCTCGGCTGACTACCCTCGAGGCTGTTAGGGACGATTCCGCCGATCGGGCTCCGCACGCGTACCCGGCCAAGTCGATCGAACCACAGAATCTCTTGATCAGTCAGTTCGATCCGCTCGTTGGCCCAGGCCAGTACGTACAGTAAACAACACAATAGTGCGGCCCCGCCAAGGACGGCGATAAGTGTAATGAAGCCTGGATCGATCCCTCCGCCACGAGTGACGAAGCTGAATGCCAATAGCGCCCAGATCGCGGGAATGAGGCAGCTCATGGCGAGCACCATCGTTCCTGCAGTTCTATAGGAGAACACGCGCATGGGTCACTGACACATTATATCGGCGCTTCACAACTAATCCAGGGTACCGGCCGGCTGGCTCAGCTTGGCTGCCGCGAGGCCGGCGAGCGCGTCCATCACGGCGGCGTCCTCTCCGATCGTGTCGGCGCGCCGAAATCCGAGGCCCAGTTCCTCACACTTCTCCCGCGCCTCGATGCCGAGATCGTAGAGAACTTCCAAGTGATCGGAAACGAAGCCGACCGTGCAGGCGACGATGTTCTTGTACTTCGAGGCGTTCTCTTCGATCACCTCGAGGATATCCGGGCCGAGCCATGGCTCTCCCGTCGATGAAGCGCTCTGGAATCCGAATGTCCAGTTGGCTATCCCGGCACTCTCTGCCACCAGACGGCTTGTCTCCAGCAGCTCCTCTTTGTAAGGGTCGCCTGCCGCCATGATCTTAACGGGCAGGCTATGGGCGCTGAAGATCACGAGGGTCTCGGCCGGATCCCAGCCGGTCATCTGCTGCGAAAGCCGCTCCGACAAGCCGGCGACGAGCGCGGGCAAGGTTCCCCATCGCTCGACGACCTCGATTCGCATGTTCGGCGCATGCTCGGCGAGCCCCTTTTCGATGTATTTCTTGTAGGCGACGACGCTGAACGTCGAGTATTGCGGCGCTAGGACGACCGCAACCGCGCGCTCGACTCCATCTGAGGCCATCTGAGCCACGACTTCCTCGATAAACGGATGCGTGTGCTTGGCCCCAACGTAAAGCTTCGATACGATCCCTCGCCGCGAGAGCCCGCTTTGGATCAACCCCCCCTGGCGCTCCGAAACGTGGGCAAGGGGAGACGGGCCGCCAATCGCCTTATATCGATCGATCAGGTCTTGCAGCGCCTCCTCCGATGGCGGCCGTCCGTGTCGAATGTGCGTGTAGTAGGGCAACACTTCATCAAGCGTCGCAGGCGTACCGTAGTGCATGACGAGAAGTCCGATGGGTGCAGGCATTAGATCGTTGGTTATTGGTTGGTCGAGAGCTCGTTGATGATGCGCTCGGCGGCTTCGCGGCCGTCGCGAACGCAATCCGGGATTCCACTGCTTCGATAGGAGGCGCCGATCAAAGTGACTGGCAGACCCGCCAAACCGGCCTCGATCTCGGCCAAGAGCTCGGTGTGGCCAACAACCTTCTGAGGCATCGCCTTTGTCCAGCGCTTGATGGTCCGGAAGCTGGGTTCCTCGCGTGCCCCTAGGATCGTCTCGATGGCCTTGGCGGCTTTCGCGATGAGCTGATCGTCCGTGAACTCGTCCACGTCCAAGCCGCCATCCCGACCCAAGAAGCATCGAATCAACAAGGTTCCATCCGGAGCCCGGCTAGCCCATTTGTTCGAGCTCCATGTGCTGCCGGTTAGATCGCAGGTCTCGGTGTAAGGAACGAGAAACCCATTGCCGCGCGGCTCCTTTGGAAGGGCCGACATCGGATATGCGAGAGTTGCGACAGCCGTCGAAGTGTGCCTGATCTCGATGAGCTTCTCGCTTGCGCCGCGGGCCGTATCCCGCAATAGGCACGACGCAACGTAGGCGGGTACGGCGAGAATGACGAAATCCGCCTCTAACGGCGCAATGGCGTCCGCATGAATTCTCAATCCGGACTCGGTGCGTTCGATTCGGTTCGCCTCGACCCCGCTTATCAGGTGAACGCCATCTAGGTTTTCGCGCAACCGGTCGACGAGCGACTCCATGCCCTCCCGAAGGCTCACGAATCCCGCTCCACGTCCGCTCATTGCCTTCGGTTCGCCGCTATCGGGACTCTGGTCCCCGGTAAGGCTGCCTCTCTTCTGTTCGAGCCCCAGATAGGTCGGATAGAGCGCCTTCATACTCAGCCTTTCTGGATCGCCGCCGTGAATGCCGGCCAGGAGCGGCTCGGCGAGAAGACTCGAAAACTTTCGCCCAAAGCGTCGGCGGAAAAAGGACGCGATCGACTCGTCGCGCCCGTTTCCGATTGGCGCGTCCCTTTCTCTAAGTATCCGGCGCTTTGTGGCCGCGCCGAAAAACTCGGCCTTCTCCAAGGCGGTCGCCGCTCCCGGCATCAACGACGCTAGTGGGCGCGGTACATGGAAGAGCTTCCCGTTGACGAGGATCGAGAAATCGTGCTGGAGCGGCTCGATGAGCTCACCCTCCATCCCGAGTTCAATGGCAAGGTCGACCGCGGATGGTTTTGCGGTGAATAGCGAGTCAGGACCCTGTTCGATCAGATATGGGCCACTTCGATCGGTTCCGATCTTGCCCCCAAAGCGTTCGCTGGATTCAAGAACGGTAACGTCGACTTGCGTTGCCTTGCGCAGGTAGTAGGCGGCGCTCAGTCCGGCAATGCCTCCTCCGACGATCACAACTCTCTTCATAGTATCGGCGTCCGGGTCATAGCCGATTCCGGCCGGCAAATAGGTTCATTCTCGGTTCCAACACAAGATGGCCGGTCCTCCATTTCTCTCGTGTCCATGTTTCCCACGACACTATTCTGACGACATTACACCGGCCTTGGAAGGCCCCATCATCTTGATAAGAATCTAGTTCCGAGGACTATTCAAAATGAACCCCAATCCAACCATTGACGGTTACTCGACCAATCCTCTCCTCGTTTACTGGGAGACCACTCGGGCCTGCGCTCTTTCCTGCCGCCACTGTAGGGCCTCGGCGATGCCGACCTCCCATCCCCTCGAGCTAGCCAAAGAAGAGGGGTTCGATCTTCTCGAGCAGATCGCCTCGTTCGGGCAGCCAATGCCCCACCTGGTCCTGACGGGAGGCGATCCCTTGCGGCGAAAGGACGTCTTTCAACTCATCTCAAAAGCCCGTGGCCTCGGGATAGGCGTCTCGATCACACCTGCCGCCGGCCCCGACCTGACTCAAGAGGTCATCTACAAACTAAAGGATGCCGGTATAGACAGCCTTGCACTCAGCCTCGATGCTTCGACAGCGGCCACGCACGATTCTATCCGGCAGGTGGACGGCTGCTTCGACAAGACTCTCCGTGCCGCGCGCTGGTGCGCTGAGGCCGGTCTCCCCCTCCAGGTCAACACCCTGCTGTCGTCCGAGACCGCCGACGATCTTCCCGCGATTTATGAACTCCTTCAGGGATTCCCAGTCATGCGGTGGGCGCTGTTCTTCCTGATTTCGGTCGGACGGGGCAAGCAGCTTCAGGAAGTCACTCCCGAACGGTCCGAGAAGATCATGAAATGGGTTTTCCCGGACGAGGGCTATGCGTTCGTCTCG
>CAZNUL010000009.1:0-81453 GCA_964576205.1 uncultured Fimbriimonadaceae bacterium
CCGGTTCCGGCGTAGGCGTCGGAATAAAAGCCCGTGTTGCTGGACCCAAGTCCACCACCTTCAGTGAAATAAATCTTGACCGTGATGTTGTCGGTGAATGTCGACTCGTAAAGCGTAATTGCCGAATTGATGTCGGCCATGATAGCAGCGCCGTTTGCATCCCCCGTAATGCTCGAGTCAAAGACCGGATTGATAACGAAAGACGCCGATGCCGGATGAGCCGCAAACGCGGCCGCCAAAGCGATAACCGAAACTCCGACGAAACGCGAAGACAAACCCCTTAGTTGCATATCCCTCTTAGCCTCAAACAAAGTAGCCGGGCAAACAAGCTCTGCCACGACCCAGACGAAACCCTCGGTTCACGCATGAACCACTCCGTATTTTATAGTTCATCTTCGTGCAAGCGAAGGTTTGGAACCAAAACCAGTCTATTTGCTGGCTAGCCCCTTCGACCAACAAGAGAGTCGGGCCAGAGCCCACGTAGAATCAGTCGACGCGGTAACCTCCCCGGGAACCGGGGTTTGGACGCTCCCGCCACGAGAAATGGATATCCAAGACGTGATCATCATCGGTTCCGGCCCGGCCGGATACACGGCAGCTCTCTATACGGCTCGCGCAAACCTTTCTCCCCTGATGATCGCCGGACTCCAACCGGGCGGCCAGCTGATGATCACGACCGATGTCGAGAACTATCCAGGCTTTCCGGAGGGCATTCTCGGACCCGAGCTCATGGTGCTGTTTCGCGCTCAGGTCGAGCACTTCGGCACCAAGATCATCGACGCGCAGGTGACGACGGTCGACTTTAGCGAGAGGCCGTTCAAGATCTGGGTCGAAGACGACTTGTATCGCGCCCATGCCGTGATCGTTTCGACGGGCGCCAGCGCCAAGTGGGTGGGATTGCCAGGCGAGATCGTCTTTGGAGGCTTTGGGGTCAGCGCTTGCGCCACGTGCGACGGCTTCTTCTTCCGGGGGAAGGAAGTCATTGTCGTCGGAGGTGGGGACACCGCGATGGAGGAAGCCAATTACCTGAGCCGGCATGCGAGCCACGTTTATGTGGTTCATCGCCGCGACGCCTTTCGAGCTAGCAAAATCATGCAAGACCGGGTTCTAACCAATCCGAAGATTTCCGTGCTTTGGAACAGCGCGCTCGACGAGATCATTGGTCAAACCGAGCCTTTCAAGAAGGTTACGGGCGCACGGCTGATGGATACGGTCACCGGCGAAAAACGGGAGATGCCGATCGACGGAGTTTTCGTAGCGATCGGGCACAAGCCGAACAGCGATCTCTTTAAGGGGACGCTCGACATGAATGAGGTCGGCTACCTCAAGGTTCAGCCCGGGTCGACGAGAACGAACATCCCGGGGGTTTTTGCCGCCGGCGACGTCGCGGATGCCGTTTATCGACAGGCCGTTACCGCGGCGGGTACCGGCTGCATGGCGGCGATCGATGCCGAACGATTCCTGGAGTCAGAGGGTCTTCACTAAAGACCTATGATCTCCATCATCGCCGCGTTGGTCACAAGCCAATCAGGTCCCGATCGAGGCATTGGAATCGGCCCGCTTGGCAACAACATGTTCGAGCTTCAGCTCGTTCAGCGGGGCCAACGACTCGAGCCGGCCAAGCTGTCGCCCAAGAAGTTTGGAGACAACCAGTGGGAGTTCGATTGGCTCACCTCCGGAAAGGGCGTCGAAAACGATCCGAACCAGCTTCGCTTGAAGGTGCGCGTTTACTCCCAAGAACGCAAGGAGGTCGCCGATAAAGCTCTTGCCGTCGCCCGAATGGCGATGCAGATCTGGGACCGGGCGTACCACCGGCTCAAGGTGGACTCACCGACGGAATCGGGTGTCGTCGACTTCTACCTTTGCTTTGGTGGCAAGGCGGGTGGGGAGCAAAGATTTGACGAAGAAATCGTACCGGGGTTGTCAAGGACTGCTCACGTCAATACGATTTACATTTATCGCCTCGATACGTTCAAAGAGCCAGTCGAAATGGCAAGAGAAGTCGCCCATGAATATGGCCACGCGATCCTTCCCGCGGTTGGCGGATTCAAGGAGCCGGAGGCGTGGTCCAACGGGTATCTAGGCGAGAAGCTCTTCTTGAAGTGGATCAAGAAAGACATGGTTGCCGGGCGGCTCGGTCCAGACGATGCGATGGGCGCGACGATCCAGGAGCTAGGGGCTTGGCTGGCCAGCAATGTCGATCCTCTTGTTCAACAGGCTGCCTACCAATATCCGGAGACAAACCTCATCGGCGACTCGAGGAACGGCATGGACTCCTTCCTCGGGCTTGCCATGTATACGGAAGCCCTATGCCCACCCAGCGTCTTCGTGAGGTCGCTGGCCTACGTCGCGGATGCTCACAAAGATCAGTCGGTACCGAACGATTACGGACAATTCATCCTCCAGGCGGCCTCGGAAGTCGAGGCACTCACGCTGTCGGTTCCTCAATCGATCTTCGATAGTAAGAAGCCGATCTGGATCCCGCTTGGCAAAGGCAGCTTGCAGGGGGCGACGATCCTGAGTCGCAAAAACGGTTGGGCCAAGGTCGCGCCACTCGTCGGAAACATCGTGATCCAGAATCCGCCTATCGGCTGACGCCGAGGCTGGGAACTATACTTCCAACGATGAAGGGTTGGCGAATCGGGATCCCCCTCGTCTTCCTGTGTTGTTTGCCGGTCCTGCTTGCGCACTCGACTTCGCAGGGGCTGCTGTCGGATACCGACACCGCCTTCCTTCTAAAGGTGATTCGAGAACGCCAGGCTCCTTTGAGTTGGTTCTCGGGAGACTGGCCGCTTCAGAATCATTTTTACCGGCCGCTGCCTACGCTGACATTCGAGCTCGACAGCCGACTATATGGAAATAATGCGGCCGGCTATGGTTGGACCAGCGCGATCCTCAGTGCGCTCTGCATCTTGGCCTTGTTCTGGCTGTTGTCCGAGCTTTTTCGCTCACCGATTTGGGCCTTCGCCGGAGCCGCCATCTTCTCTCTTTGGAATACGGACCGTGGAGACCTGCTCACATCTCCGCTCCTTTGGGCTGCCGCAGGTCTGCTGCTTGTCGGCCTCTACCGGCATAGCCTCAGATTTGGCCGGTTCGTTCCAGCCTCTCTCGTGCTGATCTTTTTGGCGATCGAACTAGGGGCTCCGGAAGTGACGGCGACAAAATCACTCGAGGGCTCGACCATCGATTGGCTTCCGGGCCGGACTGCCACGGTCATGACGCTGTTCGCTCTTGTCGCCATGGCATCGTACATGCGCTATGAAAGTGCCGGGCGCCAGGAGGAGCCAGTCGAACCGCCCGGCTCACTCGATGTCCCGCGGAACTCCAAGGCGTCTTCGGCTCCCCGCTTGCCCTGGGCTTGGCTTGGAATCTGTCTAGTCGGTATCGCCGGGGCTTTTGCGAGCTACGAGCAGGCTGTGATGGTTCCGGCGGCGTTACTGGGACTCGCCGTCTTTCTAAGGATGACCGGGCGGCTTCCTAACTGGCGACTCCACATCTTGTTCTGGGCACTGCTAGGCGCCTACCTGTACCTCCGTCACCTGGTGATTCCGCCGGGGGTTTCAGGCTATCAGGCGCAGCAGTTCCGGCACGGTCCGGGCGTTTTGAGCGATCTGGGAATGTACGTCCTGCCCAACGTCCCTCAGCTTGTCTTCGTCTGGACGGCACTGTCGGAGGGCATCTTGGCCTTGACCACCCTCGCCAACAGCCTTCCGATTCTCAATTTCATAAGCACCGTCGCGACGGTGGTCGAGTCTAGGCGAAATTGGCGAATCATCCTCACGGGGTGGGCCCTTTCGAGTCTGGCCTTCCTCCCGATGGCTTGGCTCAAGCAGTTCGGCCACTACCATTACTGGCCGCTTGCTCTTCGAACGATTTTAATTTTAGGGCTGGCCAGGATGGCCTGGGATCTCGTATCTATCGCGTCGTGCCCCCCAGTTCTACGAGCGCCGCCACGGCCCGCTCCCGCACCTGGTTCGCTTCCTCGTCCGTGAAGTTCTCTCCCTGCTTCCTGAGCTGCAGCGCTATAGCAAGGGAATGCTTCCCCTCGGGAATGCCCTTTCCCTCGTAAACGTCGAAGAGCCAGCGCCTTTCCAGGACGGTACCGATCGCGGAGTTAAGCGCCCGATCGATGCGTTCGAAGGTCACCGACTTATCGATCAACAAGGCGATATCCCTCCGAACGGCCGGATTCCGGCTTATCGGTTTGAGGCGGGGCGACGCGTGGGAGCACTTGTACATCTGCTCGAGATCGATCTCAGCCATGACGGTTGTGTCCGGAATGTCGACATCGTCCGCAACTTCGGGATGAATCCGCCCCATGATGCCTAGGATGTCTGTCCCAAGCTCGACCTTCGCCTGCATCGTCGGATGGAATCTCGGATCGGCCCCAGGCACGAACTGCAAGTCGACACCCGCCACTCGTCCAACCTCTTCGACCACACCCTTCAAAGTGAAGAAGCCGGCGGATTCCGGTTCCTTGTCCAACCAGTCGGCCTGATGCATCAAACCCTGGCTCAAAAGCCCCAGCCGCAGGCCCTCCCTCAGGACGCCACCATTGAAAAACACGCGGCCCTGTTCGAACAAGTGAATGTCACGACCCCCGTTTCGCCTCGCGTTTTCCGCCAGGCATGGCAGGGTCGAGGTGCGCAAGGTCGCCGACTCGGGCGAAATTGGATTGCGCAGGATGACAGTTCTCCTTCCCGGCTCATCCAGTGGGCCCGAGTCTCTTAGCGAATAGGAGATCGTCTGAGAAAAGCCCGCGCGTAGGCAGACATCTCGAATACGATCGCACCAAAGTTCGAACCCCGTCGACCCGCCGCGAATCGTCGTTCCCGACGGTGGCGTTTCCGGAATTTGCTCATAGCCATGGACGCGTCCAAGCTCTTCGAAAAGGTCCTCCTCGCGGACGACGTCGGGCCTCCAGGTTGGTGGTGTCACGCTGAGAGCGTCATGATCGACCTCGAACCCAAGCCGCTCAAGGTAGCCGATCGCACGTTCCCGCGGAATGTGCATGCCGAGGAGGGTATCGCAGCGATCCAGATCGAGGTCGATTGGGTCACGCTTGACTGGCGACGGATAAACGTCGATCACACCGGTAATCCGGCTTCCGCCGCCGTCGACCTGTGCCAGAAGCTCTGCGAATCTCTCCAGGGCCGACACAACGCCCTCGGGATCGACGCTGCGCTCGAACCGGTAGCTCGCCTCGGTCGAGAGACCGAGCTGCATGCGGGTTCGACGCACCGACGTATTCACGAAATGGGCAGACTCAAGCAGGACGCGGCCGGTATTGTTGTCCACTTCCGTGTCAAGACCGCCCATAATCCCGGCAGCCGCAACCGGTTTCTCGGCATCGCAGATCATCATTTGATCCACGCGAAGCTCATGCTCGTCGCCATTGAGGGTGGTGAGCTTCTCGCCCGGTCGAGCTTTCCTCACGATGATCGCCGGCCCAGCAAGCTTGTCCAGATCGAAAGCGTGGAGCGGTTGGCCAAGCTCGAGCATCACGTAGTTGGTGAGGTCGACCAGGAGAGAGATCGGGCGCTGGCCGGCCTGCTGGAGGCGCTTCTGAACCCACGCCGGCGCCGCAACGTTCCGAATCCCTTCGAACAAGAGACATGCGTATCGAGTGCAATCCTCGGTTTCGATGGTTACTGAAACCGTGTACGGGCTAGAACCTATGACCGGCTGCGACGGAAATCTTGCCACGGCCTTCGAGTAGAGATCGGTTGGCTTCGCATCGATGTCCTTCGCAAGGACCTCGCGAGCGAGGCCGAAAACGCTTAACCCGTCACCCCGGTTGGAGACGACCTTGATGTCCAAGACCTGGTCGCCGTCGACCTCTTCAACGCCCTCGAGCTCGAACCCGGCCATCGTGAGCAGATCGCCTACCGAATCGGCGTCGAGCCTGGTGTCGACGTAGTCGCGCAGCATCGAGTAGGGAAACTTCATCGCGGTCTCGGAAGTATATCCCTCCTCAACTTAGGCGACGACGCTTAGAAACGGGGAGGCGTCGTGATCGCTGATCTCGATGTCGGCCCTAACCACCGCCTTCACTTCCTCGATGAAGGCGTCTGTCGGCTTGATATGCTTGCCCGGATAGAACGGCGCATGCGAGTCCTCCGGCAAGACCTGTATCTGTACCTCGTAGTCGCCGGGATAGCGATCGAGAACCTCACGCAACGCGGAGAGTTGGGTTGGCGTAGCCCGCGAAAGCGTGATCTGGGCAAGTTTAGGCGGTGGGGTCTCCGCGAAAGGGCCAAGGTCTAACCCCGGTTCGAGCGGCTTGAGATCTTCCACTCGGACCTCGATGCTCTTTTCGTTGGCTCGCTCGCGATGCATCACGTACCCGGTGATCTGAACCACCGAGTCCTTCGTAAGCACCTCGCGGAGCTTTTGATAGGTCTTCGAGAAAACGATCCCGGTTGCCTGGCCGGTGAAGTCCTCTAAGACTAGGGAAGCCATTTTCTCGCCGGTGTTCTTCGTGACAATCGTGCGAAGGGCGGCGATGACTCCGGCTAGCTTGACGAATACGCCTTCTGGGGTTTCCTCGATCTGGCCGCACTGGTGGGTGGAGTTTAGCTTGAGTATCCGCTCCAGACCGCGCAACGGGTGGTCTGAGACGTAGATTCCCATCACCTCTTTTTCCATTGCCAGAATCTCGGCCCGAGTGTAGGGCTCGGCATCGGGCAAAACCGGATACTGCTGACTCTGCGGCCCATCTTCAGGGCCGCCGAAAAGGGAGTCCTGCCCTGCCAGGCGATCGCGATTCGCAGTCTCCGCATACTGCATTGCGGCTTCGACCTTTTCAACGAGCTTCCGGCGGTTGGGATCGATGGAGTCCATCGAACCAGCCTTCGCAAGGGCCTCCACTGCCGTCTTGTTCAGCCCGAGGGGCTTCATGCGCTCGCAGAATTCATACAAGTGGGTAAAGGGTCCGTTCTCCTCTCGTTCGGCGATGATGGCCTCGACGATTCCCTCTCCAACGCCTTTGATTGCGGCAAGCCCAAAGCGGATGGCGCCTGAATCGGTGCCGTTCTTCCCGTTCGAAGCGGCCGATGCGAGCTGGATGCCGGCGCCGCCACGTGCTTCGATGCAGAAATCGAGCTTCGAAGCGTTGATGGCCGGAGGCAACACCCGAATGCGCATTTTCCGGCACTCTTCGATGAACGCGGTGACTCGATCTTCCTTTGACCGATACACGGCGAGGAGCGCAGCCATGAACTCGATCGGATAGTTTGCTTTCAAGTAAGCCGTCTGGTAGGCGAGGATCGAATAGCAGACCGCATGGGCTTTGTTGAACGCGTAGCCTGCGAACGGCAGGAGCAGCTCCCAGATCTTCTCCGCGTCGGCCGGCTTGAGGCCCTGCTCGGCGGTACCGGACATGAACTCGGCTTTCATGTCGGCCATCGCCTGAGCGTCCTTCTTGCCCATTGCCCGCCGAAGCACGTCGGCCTTGCCAAGTGAAAAACCGGCAAGGGCTTGGACGAGCTTCAGTACCTGATCTTGGTAGACGATGATGCCGTAGGTCTCCTCGAGGATCGGCTTCATCCGGTCGTCGACGTAAGTCGCCTTTCGCCGCCCGAACTTCGATTCGATAAAGGCAGGAATGTGCTCCATCGGGCCGGGCCGGTAGAGTGCCACCATCGCTGCCAGCTCGCGGATTGAGTTCGGCTTGAGCTGGGTGACGTAACGGGTCATGCCACCGCCTTCTAGCTGGAAGACGCCGGTCGTTTCTCCCCGAGCGAGCATCTCGTAGGTTTTCTCGTCGCCATCCGGTATCGCCTGGATGTCGAACGGGCCGCCGATATGTTCCACGCACTTCGCGAGGACGGTCAGGTTGGAGAGCCCCAGAAAGTCCATCTTGAGGAGGCCGATCTTCTCAAGGATGCCCATCTCATAGGCGGTAACGGGCAGACCGTCGCTGGAGCGGTAAAGCGGCACATGTTCCATCAGCGGCTCGCGGGAAATCACGACTCCGGCCGCATGGACGCCGCAATGCCGCGCCATACCCTCAACCGATTTTGCGACCTCGACGAGCTCGTGGACTCGCGAATCCGAGTCCACTATCTGTTTGAACTCGGCAACCTCTTTGTACGCCTTTTCGATGGTCATGCCGGGAACGGTCGGAATCGTCTTGCAGATCTTGTCCGTCTCGACGGGAGAATAGCCCAGCACCCGGCCCGAATCCTTTATTGCCGCCTTTGCGCCGAGGGTTCCGAAGGTGACGATCTGGGCGACGTGATCCGAACCGTATTTCTCGGTCACGTATTTGATGATTTCGTCGCGCCTCGCATCCTCGAAATCCATGTCGATATCGGGCATGGAGATCCGCTCAGGGTTGAGAAACCGCTCGAAGGTGATGTCGTACTCGACCGGGTCCACGTCGGTTATGCCGACGCAGTAAGAGACAAGGGAACCGGCCGCCGAACCGCGAACACCAAAGAAGATCCCGCGTTCGCGTGTGGCCTCCGCAAATTCCCTGACGAGGAGGAAGTAGTCTCCGAAGCCGGTCTTCTCGATGACCCCAAGCTCGAATTCGAGCCTTTCGAGACGGTTCTCAGTATCCTTACATCGTTCGCTAAGTCCCTTTAGCGCAAGCTGCCGCAAATAGGCCGAATTCTCGATTCCCTCCGGAACGTCGGGCTGCGGCATATTCGCCCGTTGCTTACCCAGCTCCACGTTGCACATTTCCGCGATGCCGATTGTGTTTTCGAGGGCTTCCGGCGTGTCCGAAAACAGCTTGGCCATCTCATCCGGCGACTTGAGATAGAATTCGTCGGTCTCGAACTTCATCCGTTTGTCGTTCGCGACTAATTCCCCTGTCTGGATGCATAGAAGAACGTCGTGAGGCTTCGAGTCGCCGCGACACAAGTAGTGCGCGTCGTTCGTGGCGACCAAGGGCAACTTCAATTCGCGGGCAATGCGGAGCAAGCCCTCCTTGATCTGTGCTTGCTCCTTCAGTCGGTGGTCCTGCAGCTCGATGAAAAAGTTGCCTTCCCCAAAGATTTCGCCGTACATCCCGGCCGTGTGCTGAGCCTTGTCATATTCGCCGTGGAGCAGGTGCTGACAGATCTCGGAGCCGAGGCAAGCGGATGTGCCGATGACTCCCTTGCTGTATTGGCGCAAGAGATCGTGGTCGATGCGGGGTTTGTAGTAGTAGCCCTCGAGCGCAGCGATGGATGAAAGCTTGCTCAGGTTCCGATAGCCTTCGAGATCCTTGGCCAGCAGAAGGAGATGATACGTGCTCTTCCCTTCCCCGCCGGTCATCACCTTGTGGCCGCGGGGCGAGACATAGGCTTCGACGCCGAGGAGCGGCTTGATGCCGGCCTTCTGGCATTCGAGATAGAACTCCATGACACCGAACATCACGCCGTGATCGGAGATCGCCAGCGACTCCATCCCGAGCTCTTTGGCCCGCTTCACCATTTCAGGGATGCGGTTCGCCCCGTCGAGGAGCGAATACTCGGTGTGGTTATGGATGTGGCAAAAAGGCATCGGCGTCGAAGCGTTACGGCCCTAGCGTATTAGGGTTTGGCTATCGCCGGCGGCAAGGCCTCGGTGCCTCAACGCCGCAGCGCCGTAATGCTCTCATTCTGACGTTGATCTAAGGCCGTTTGCCGCAGGAAATCGACGACGTAGTTCTTTCCCTCTTCGAAGCCCGGATAGTTAGTACGCCCCCTTTAGGTAGCTCCAGCCGGCTTCTTGCTTCCGAACGATCTCGGCGACTCCCGAAGGTACGAGTCGTGCGAACGAGTAGAGCTTGCCCTTGTCGAGATGCCGCCCCTTGATCGTATTGGCACAAGCTGCGAAGACGACACCACCGGAGTTGATCTTCTCCAGCCTCGTCCCGATGTGATTGGACTTCAGGAGCATGTCCAGACCGGGCCCGTGGCAGACCACCTCTACCTCGACCGGGTCCGGCGCAAAGGCCTTCTTCATGTTCTCGACGTTGTTGAGGACAAAGTTGTACGCGATGGCGCCTGGCAAATTGACCTCGATCACCACGCGGTGACGCACGCCTTGGGCCTGGCAAAGAACGGCAACGAGCGTGATCAAGAGAAGACTTGGCTTGAGCATGACCCCGTTCTATCCCATTCGTCCTACAATTGTAAGAAAGATGTTAACGAGCATCGCCATCGCTCTCTCAGTAGTTCCCAGGCACCGCCCGTCGCTGTACAGAATGGCGATCGCCGGCCATCGGCTCGAACGCGGGCGAGCATCCATCGAAGCAATCTACGATGCGGGCAACGGCTACTTCCTATACCGAACGGCCGAATGCGATGGAGCCGACATCGGTTTGACTCTTACTCGAGACCGCAACATGGTCGCTAACGAGGGCTTCTTTGTGCCTGGGTTTAAGCCCAAGGATCACGAAAACGGAACCCAGAAAATCCTTCGGCGTCGGCTCAAGAATCTGGCTACCAATAGTGGCATCAGAATCGGTGATTCGTTCGAGAGCGTGCGGAGCAAGATGGGCAAGCCCGACAAACGGCTGGAGCGCGGCATTTCGATGCATGACAGCCGATTCAAGGAGCTGAACTATGACTGGACTGAAAAGGGACGGCTAACCCTATCCTACGGCGAGGGCTACGTGTTCAAATACGGCCGGCTGATCGAGATCACCTTTTGGCGCGGGTCCGGCTAAACCTTCCTAGACTTACCATGCGCGAGCGTATTGCTTGGGAACGGTAATCTCACTTCCCAGCTCCTTGGCCGCTCGTCGCGGCCAGTAAGGGTCACGCAGAAGTTCGCGTGCCATCACAATCAGATCCGATTGGCCGTCGGCTAGGATCGCTTCCGCTTGCTTCGGATCGGTGATCATCCCGACGGCGGCCGTCGCGATGCCGGCGTCGCGCCGAATCGCTTCCGCGAAAGGAACCTGATACCCCGGCCCAAGCGGGATCGTGGCGCCGGGAACCGTGCCGCCCGAGGAGCAATCGACGACGTCGACTCCCCGTACCTTGCACTCCTTCGAAAACTCGATCGACTGCCCGATATCCCAGCCTCCGTCGACCCAGTCTGTACTTGATATCCTGATAAAGACCGGCAGATCCTGCGGCCAGGACTCCCGCACGATCGCAACGATCTCTAGGGGAAAGCGCATCCGATTGTCTAGAGAGCCGCCATATTCATCCTCGCGCTGATTGACGAGGGGGGAAAGGAACTGGCCAAGCAGGTACCCGTGAGCCGCGTGTATCTCAACGACCTTGAATCCGGCCCCTAGGGCCCGGCGAGTCGCCTGGCGCCAAGCAGTTCGGACCCGCTCCAGTCCCGATTCGTCCAGAGCCACCGGCACTTGCCAGCCATCCGAAAACGGAACTGCCGACGAAGACCAGATTGGCGACCAGCCGCCTTCGAGTGCGGGACCCCCTCCGGTCCACGGGGCGCCAGTGCTAGCTTTGCGACCCGCGTGAGCCAATTGGATTCCCGGCACGCTTCCCTGTTCTTCGATGAACCTAACGATCGGCGCCCAAGCCCGTTCCTGGACGTCGTTGTAGATTCCCGTGTCCTGGGGCGATATCCGCCCGTCGGCTTCAACCGCGGTTGCCTCCGTAAAAACTAGGCCTGCGCCGCCAACGGCTCGGCTACCGAGATGCACGTGGTGCCACTCGTTTGGAACTCCGTCGATGGCGCTGTATTCGCACATGGGCGAGACGACGATTCGGTTTTTTAGGCGAACGGAGCGAAGCTCGACGGGCTCGAACAAGACGGACATGCTTAGCTTCTACGAGGCCATCGAGCTACCGTCCCGGTCCTCCAAGAACCCGAGTGGAATTAGGACGGAAGCGACGATTATCACGACAAGCCTGAATCACTTAAGCTATGCGCGCGTAGTATCTTGAAGAGCCCAGGAGACGATGTCCGAGGAAGAAAAGAAGCAAGTCGCTCATGACGAGGAGGTCCACCAGTATCGATGGCTGATCCTTCTCGGCCTCATCACGGCCGCGATCATGGAGGTGCTCGACACCACGATCGTGAACGTTGCTCTGCCCCAGATGGCCGGCAATTTAGGCGCTACGAACCAGGAGATCGGCTGGGTCGCAACGGGATACATTCTTTCTAACGTCGTTGTCCTGCCACTAACGGCGTTCTTGGCGGCTCGCTTCGGGAGAAAGAACTACCTCACGTTCTCAATCCTGCTTTTCATCGCAGCATCATTCTTCTGCGGGACCTCGCACACCCTGGTAGAGCTCGTGATATGGCGCGTCTTGCAGGGGGCGGGAGGTGCGGCACTCCTGTCAACGGCGCAGGCAACCCTCCGGCAAATCTTCCCGAAAGAGCAGCAGGGGGTGGTTCAATCGATCTTCATCATGGGGATTATTGTCGCGCCAACGCTTGGTCCGACTCTTGGCGGCTGGATCACCGACAACTACGCCTGGAATTGGTGTTTCTTCATCAACGTCCCAATCGGGATCGCCGCAGCCTTCCTGGTGACGCAGTTTCTCAACGACCCACCCGGCGAGCGGCGCAAAGGGAGCGTTGATTGGGCCGGTATCGGTTTCTTGGCGGTAGGCCTAGGCTGCCTCCAATATGTGTTGGAAGAAGGTCAGCAAAACGATTGGTTCGAGGACGCGACGATCCTACGGCTCTCCGTCGTGGCCGCGATTTGCCTCGGCATCTTCATGTGGTGGCAGCTCACGCCTCGCAACAAACAGCCGGTTGTCGACTTCCACGTTTTGAAGAATCGGACGTTTGCGGCAGCACTCGCTTTATTCGTCGCCCTCGGATTCGGCCTCTACGGCGGCGTGTTCATTTTTCCTTTGTTCACCCAGAGCATCCTGCGATTTACGCCGACCGAAACCGGCCTTGCCCTACTTCCAGGCGGCCTTGCGACCGCGGTAGCTGCGATTTTGTGCGGCCGAATCCTTAACGGGCCAAAGCCGCTGCTGGACCCGCGATTGCTCATCTATCTGGGTGTGGCAATCTTCTGCGTCTCGATGTGGCAGCTCGCCCACCTCACTCCCGTCAGCGGTATCGACGACACGCGGTGGCCACTCGTGATCCGCGGATTTGGCCTGGGATGCCTTTTCACCCCCATCAACCAAGTTGCCTACGGAAGTATCGAACCCGGCGTCGCTCAGCAAGCCGCCGGCCTAATGAACCTGGCTCGCCAGCTTGGAGGATCGTTCGGCATCGCAGCCCTCGGAACGTACGTTTCTGCCCACGCTGCGATGCACCGCGCCGACCTCGTCCAATACCTCTATCCGGGAAACCCAGCTTTGACGACGCGGATGCAGGGTCTGGGGCAGTTTCTCGGGTCCAAGGGCTTGCCTTCGACCGTCGCGAACAAGGGTGTGCTGAAGATCCTTGACCTGGACGTCACCCAGCAATCGCTGACAA
The DNA here is from genome assembly GCA_964576205.1 of uncultured Fimbriimonadaceae bacterium. Classification (GTDB taxonomy): domain Bacteria; phylum Armatimonadota; class Fimbriimonadia; order Fimbriimonadales; family Fimbriimonadaceae; genus JAEVZK01. The sequence continues at coordinate 13,342 of CAZNUL010000009.1, forward strand.
AGAGTTACGACGATGCCTTCAGACTGATCCTGTTGATCTTCCTGGTGACGGCCCCCGCGATCCTGATCCTACGCAAGCCCAGTGCCAGGCCGGCTCCCGCCGGCGCGCATTAGTTGCCCGGCCATCTGTGAAAAGTAGGCTTACGGCGCCGCTGGACCAGGTTCGAGGCGGGGCGGCGCAATCTGCGGCTTGGCCTTTTCCGGCTTGACCTTCTCAGCCGTTCCGCCTTCTGGCTTATCCGGCTTGGGCGCCGTCCATGGCTCGAGTTCCTCACCGTTCATCACCTTAAGGAACTGCTCGCGACTCAGGGTCTCTCGCTCGAGGAGGGCCGCTACCACCGCGTCGAGCTTTTCCCGATTGGAGTTCAGCAGGTCGATTGCCCGCTGGTGGGAGCGATCCACGATGCCACGCACTTCTTCGTCGATGATCTTGGCGACGTCTTCAGAGTAGTTCCGCTCGTCGTTATAGTCCCGGCCCAAGAACGGATTGTGGCTTCGGCGGCCAAGTGCGAGGGTGCCGAGGCGCTCGCTCATGCCGTACTCGCAAACCATCGCTCGGGCGATTCTCGTGACTCGCTCGAGGTCGCTCGAAGAACCGGTCCAAACCTCGCCGAAGACCACTTCTTCGGCCACGCGGCCACCGAGGGTCATCGCGATCATGTCATGTAGCTGCTGCTCGCTGACGAGGTACTTGTCCTGGTCGGGAACGGTCATCGTCGATCCGAGCGACATGCCGCGCGGAAGGATTGTGACCTTGTGAACCGGGTCGCAGTGGTCGAGCAACTCGCCGACTACGGCGTGGCCAGCTTCGTGGTAGGCGAGAACTTCTTTCTCTTTGGCGTCGATGACTCTGCTGCGCCGCTCTGGTCCCGCCATGATCCGGTCCAGGGCCTCCTCGAGGTCCGGCTGTTGGATCTTGTTGTGACCGCGACGCGCGGCGAGCAGGGCCGCTTCGTTGAGCATGTTCGCGAGATCGGCGCCCGTAAAGCCCGATGTTCGCTTGGCGAGGACTTCGAGGTCGACATCCGATTCGAACGGCTTACCCTTGGCGTGGATTTTGAGGATCTGGTGCCGGCCGAGGGCGTCAGGCACATCGACCACGATCTGGCGGTCAAAGCGCCCCGGTCGAAGGAGAGCGGGATCGAGGACGTCGGGCCGGTTGGTGGCGGCTATGAGGATGACGCCGCTATTCGGATCGAATCCATCCATCTCGACGAGCATTTGGTTGAGAGTTTGTTCCCTCTCGTCGTGACCTCCGCCGAGACCAGCGCCGCGCTGACGGCCGACCGCGTCGATCTCATCGACGAAGATCAGCGAGGGACGATGGGCTTTGGCGGTTTCGAAGAGGTCACGGACCCGAGCCGCGCCGACGCCGACGAACATCTCGACGAAGTCCGAGCCGGAGATGTGGAAGAACGGAACGCCGGCCTCGCCGGCGATCGCTCGCGCCAGGTGCGTCTTGCCGACTCCCGGAGGGCCGGTCAACAGGATGCCCTTCGGAATCTTGGCCCCGAGCGCGGCGTACTTCTTCGTGTTCTTCAGGAAGTCGACGATCTCGAAAAGTTCTTGCTTGGCTTCCTCAATGCCCGCGACGTCTTCGAATGTGACCTTTGGATTGGTCTCACCAACCCGCTTCGCCCGGGAGCGGCCAAAGTTCAGAGCCTGGTTACCACCCATCTGCGCCGGACGCAAGACGAGGAAGTAGATCAAGGCGATCAGCATCAGAGGGAAGGCGATGACGCCGAGCACATTCAAGATCGTCGAGCTTACGGGAGGCTCCAGCCGCTGATAGGGGACGTGGTTGCTCCGAAGAAAGCTCTCGTAGTCATTGGAGCCGGGACCATTGATATCCGGCACAGTAGCCGTGAACTTCGTCCCGTCTTTGAGTTCTCCTTTGAGCGTGCTCTGTTGCCACTCTGCCGAGGCAACCAGACCCTTGAGGATGAAATCGTTGAGCTGCCAGGACTTGAGCTCTTTCGGGGGGCTGCCAAGTAAGTTCCCCGGGCTCGCGATCAGATTCATGAGGGCAATGCCCGCTACGATCACGATCACGATCAAGAAAAAGCCTCTCGCTGGTCTACTGTTCAAGAATTCTCCGAATGGGAGCCTGGTCCCTCTAGGTATGGGTTACGTACGTGTCCTAGGTCGCGTTTCCAACATTATGCCCTTCGGCAGCTTTCAGCGGCCCGAATCGCAACTGAATCACGTTCTTAGACTCCGGATTTGCCGCGACGCGCCCGCTTAGGCAAACTCCTGGGGCCCAGACCGGACCGACCATATCACAGATTATCGGTAGCCGCGACCTCGCGGCTCGGGTTAGTTTGGCATCTGATAGAAGGGTGGAAATCTTTCGATGGCCCGTGAACCCAAGAGGCTGCATCTCATCCCCCGAGTTGGTCGACCGGAAGTACAGCTGACCCTTGGTCTTCGTGGCGTCGATATCGGCGACTAGGCTCATTCGGTTGGCCCCACTTGTCCGACTTACTTGACTTGCTTCCAGTATCCACCCGAGCTCGTCGCTGATCGTTTCGCCAGGATTCGTCAGAGGGTGCCGAAACGTCGGATCGACATCGAGACGCCTGAGATGGACCACGTCAGGCTTCCACTCCAAGGCGACCTTGCCTTCCTCCGTCGTGACGGAGCCCCTCTCGCTTGTGGCAACGCCATCGGTGAACGCCTCGGTTTGCGCGAAATCGAGGGTTCCACCGAGAGCCTCGGCGGCAAGCCGGACGCCGCGCTTAAAGACGACGGGCGGCAAAGAGGTCAGCCTGAGCCGGTCGAAGGCGACTTCCAGTTCGATCGTGAGGAATCGAAGTGCGCCGTTCAACATGAGCTCGCATTGTTCGAGTGCAGCGGCCGCCATTCCGTTAAGGAACCGATCCTCTTCCGAAACGATCTCGACCATTCGCTCCACTGCGCTATCAAACGCCGAGTTGATCGTACGAAGCTCCTTGAGCACACGATGCCGGATGCGAGCCCGAGAAAAGCTGATGTCCGCATTCGCTGGATCATCGTGGTACCAGAAACCGCGGCGATCGCAGTATCCGCGAGTCTCCTCCCTCGAGAACGCAAGCATCGGTCGCACGATGTTCCCTCGCCTTTCGGGGATACCGGACAGCCCGTGGAGCCCGCAGCCGCGCGTCAAGTTGAGGAGCACCGTCTCGATGAGGTCAGTGCGCGTGTGAGCAGTGGCTACCAGGTTGCAATGGAGTCGAAACGCCGCGCTTTGGAGGAAATTGTAGCGAGCCTCACGGCCGGCTTCTTCAAGACCAATCTTGAGTTCCTCGGACATCCGAGGTACGTCGGCTCGACCGCTCACAAATGGGATCGCGAGATCCGCGCAGAACGCTTCGCACAGCATTTGCTCCCTTTCGGCTTCTCGCCGTTGGCCGTGGTGGAGATGGCCGGCCGCGACGTCGATGCCGACTTCATTGAGGAGATGAAGCATGCACGTCGAGTCGGCGCCGCCACTGTAGCCCACGAGCACCGAGGAGCCTTCCGGGATTAGGCCGGTCTGGCGCAGGTGCTCTCGGAAGCGCTCCAACATGGGATCGAGGATACACCTGGTATGGACGCTACGCCTCCGAGCCGGCTGGGCGGCTATTTAGCTGGGGTCTTCGTGAACATCTTCATGACCGCGATCCCCATCTAGCTCCTTTGGCGCGCGATCGTCGGCCGCAGACGAGCGGGCGAGGACTCGGAATGTGTAGTTGTAGAGTTTCCTTCCGCCCTCGATCTCCAAGGTTTCCTTCTCCACGATCAACTCTTCTTCCATTTCATTGCCTCCAAAGCGAGCGCAGCGCCGCCCAAAACCCCGGCATCGGCGATTTGCTCGGCCTGGACGATCTTCGTGTCTTTGAAAAGCGATGGAATTGCGACATTCCTCGCGGCCTTTCGGGCAGGCTCGAGAAGCAAGTCGCCGGCCCGAGCGATCTGACCTCCGATCGCGAAAACGTCGGGCGCGAAAACGTTGATGAGGCTCCCTATCCCCACACCGAGCCAGGTCCCTACTTCTTCCCAGACTTCTAGCGCTACTTCGTCGCCTTGTTCGGCGGCCGTTGAAATCAGCTGAGGGGTTACCTTCGAGTAGTCGCCTTGCACCATATCCCGCAACGCGGATATTCGACCCCGATTGAGGCGATGGACTGCTCTTGCGATAATCGAGTCCCGCTGACAATAGCCTTCCAACGCGCCGTAGGTTCCGGCATTGCAGTCGAGACCGCCATGCATGATCGTCGTATGTCCGAGCTCAGCACCCCCCTGGTTTCCTCCGAGCAGCATAACCGGCCCGCGAACGTCTCCATGGAGGGAGATCGGCTTCATGATCACACCGCCGCCGATCCCAGTTCCGATCGTCAGCAAGACGAGACAGTTCGCGGAGTTCTTTCCCGATCCAAAGCGATATTCGCCCAGAGCCGCCAGATTCGCATCATTGCCGCAAAAAATCGGCAGACCAATCTCCTTTGAAAGCGGCTCGCCGATCGCGATGTTTTCCCAGTTGTAGAACACTCCGCCCCTCGTCTCGCCAAAGTTCGGCGCCCAGATCACGATCCCTCTTTGGCCGTCGATGTGTCCGGGCATGGCGATTCCGACCGCCGTCGGCTTCGTCGAGGCGGACTCTGCGGCGCTTTGGATGGTTGCGGCAATCGAAGAAAGGATCGCGGCCGTCCCATCCTGGGCTCGCGAGGGATTGTTGAACCGTTCCCCAGCCGGTGTCCCGTCTTCGAGGTACGCGCATGCTCGAACGTTCGTTCCTCCGAGGTCGACGCCGACTACACAGGGGTTCATTGGAACCAAAGTCTACAATGCTGTCCAACCAGGGCGCACACTGAGGGAAACTAAAGGCGTTGAGGGGCTTTAACGCCCCTACGGTTTTTGCGGCCCCTGTGGCCTGTGCCTTGGCCTGGGTCGTTTGGCTGTGCGGTGATGGGATTGAAGCGTCGTTGGTTTTGGAGGGTTGTCATTTGACCGTAAACGAGATTTCTCAGAGGGCTGTCGGGCTGGTCGACGAGATCGAACGGGTGATCGTAGGTAAGCGCGAGGTGATCGAAAAGGCGGTCCTATGCCTCTTCTGCGACGGGCACCTGCTCATCGAAGACATTCCCGGTGTCGGTAAGACGACGCTAGCAAAGGCTCTCGCCCGTGGAATCGGCGGCCACTTCGGGCGCGTCCAGTTCACGCCAGACTTGTTGCCCTCCGACATTACGGGCTCGTCGATCTTCAATCAGAAAACGGCGGAGTTCGAATTCCGGCCGGGACCGATCTTCGCCAATGTCGTGCTCGTTGACGAGATTAACCGGGCGACGCCGAAGACTCAATCGGCCCTCCTCGAAGCGATGGAGGAAAGGCAGGTCACGAGCGATGGCGAGTCTCGGGACCTGCCTAAGCCGTTCTTCGTCCTGGCAACCCAGAACTCAATCGAAATGACGGGCACCTATCCGCTTCCGGAAGCCCAGCTCGATCGATTCTTCATGCGGCTGACGCTTGGTTATCCCGACAAAGTCAGCGAGACCTCGATCCTCGCCCGGCAGCAAGTTTCGCACCCCCTCGAGCTCGTGAAGACGGTGGTATCGATTGACGAGCTCCTCGAGCTGCAAAGCGGGGTACGCGACGTTTTTGTGCACGAAAGCGTAAGGGAGTACATCGTGGAAGTCACTCGCGCTTCGCGAGAGAGTCCCCAACTTCTGATGGGATCGTCGCCTCGTGGTTCGCTCTACCTGATGCGAGCGGCGCAAGCACACGCCGCGATGGCAGGAAGCGAGTTTGTGCGGCCGGACGACGTCAAAGCGGTCGCCGCCTCGGTTTTGGCTCACCGAGTTCTGCCGAGGGAGGGTCGGACCAAGGGTGCCGCGACGGACCAAGTGATCGATCGACTTCTCGATCATGTCCAAGTTCCGGTCCCAGTCGGTTAACGACCATGAGGAGATTAGCGGGAATCGGTCTGACCACTTCGGCGATGTTTCTCGCCGTGGTCGCGATCATGCTGAATTCGCCAAACCTCTTCTACATGGGTACGGCGCTCGTCTGCACGATTGCGGCTTGCCGTCTCCAAGCATGGCTTTCTGTCCGGGGCCTAAAGTTCGAGCGCGTGGCCCCCGAGAGCGTCTCAATCGGCGAGCTCGTATCAGTTGACATCACGGTTTGGAGTGAGCACCGAGTCCGCCGGCCCTTAATCACAATTTGGGACAATCTGCCGCCGCGGCTCATTCATACGGACCGGTCTCCTAGCCTGCCGGTAGCCCCCGCTTACGACGTTGCCATCCAAACTCGCTATTGTTTCCGACCCATGAAGAGAGGCAAGTATCTGTGGAGCGGGCTTCAAGCAGTCGGAACGGACGCTCTCGGACTCGTTACGATGGACCGGCAGTACCGAACGAACGTTGCCGAGCTAACGGTGCTTCCGGCTCCGATCCCGGTGTCGGTGGAACTGCCGATGGCTTCGGGCTGGGGAATTAGCGAAGCCGAAAGCGGTCAATCGCGCGGTGCCGGCCTCGAGCCGAGAGGCGTCCGCGAGTACCAATATGGGGACTCGTTGCGACACGTTCACTGGAGGAGCAGCGCGCGAGCCGGCCAGTTGCTCGTCAAGGAGTTTGAAGCCGGCTCGTACGCCTCGGTCGCCTTCATGATCCAGAGAACGGCCGGTTCCGAGATCGGCGATGGGCTCGAGACAAGCCTCGAGCTGATGTGCGGACACGTTGCCTACTTGGCCGAACAGTTTCTTAAGATGGGTTCGAAGGTGGAGCTGCCTTTGATCGAAACGGAAGATATCTATCGCGGCGATCGGCTCCGAGCTATCTACGAGGCCCTGGCCGCGATTCAAGCCGACGTCAAGCACAGCCTTGGAGAGGACGTGCGTCAGGCGGTCCGCGAACTGATGCCGGGAAGCACTATCTTCGTGTTGCATGCGGTTGCGGACCAAACCCTGCCCCAGGCGATCGTCGCGGCCGCGGGATCGGGCGTGCGGGTGGTTCCACTCGTCTACGATGCTTCCGTTTTCGGGTCGGGAAAAGCGAGAACGCGAGTCGATTCCGCCCTTGACGCCGGTTACCTTGACCAACTCCGAACGGTCGGGGCTTCCCCGGTCGCCATGCCGGGATATGCGAGCGTGTCGGGATGAGCCATCGCAGGATTGCGAACGGACGCAGCGCTTTGGCGAGCTTTTCGGCCGCCAAAAGAAGGGCGATGGGCGACTCCGTGTTGCAGCCTCTGGATCTATTCCTGACAGGCCTCAGCTCGAGTGTTGCAGTCTACGCCGCCGCTGCCAGCCTGGCAAGCGAGAAAAACGCCCAGTTCTTCATGTGGCTGGTGATGGCGGGGACCGTGGTCAGCGCTTTCGTCGTGTGGTTTTTGGGACGCAGCAAGTTTGTTCTTGCCGATGCGACCGCCTATACGGTGGTCGCACTGACCGCGGCATTCGGCATCACGACCCTGAACGACCTCTGCCCGGACAACATCTATGTAGGGCCACTTACCATGGCCGGGATCCTCTCGTGGATGCTGGCTTTGGGAAGTTTCACGGTCTGGCGCGACCAAACCATGTTGTTCCAAGCCGTACCAGCGATCGCCTTGTTCGGCTTGGTTGGCTGCTACGACACGTTCCGAGCTTCCGTTATCTATTTCTTCGTGTTCCTGATCTGTCAAGCAATCCTGCTTTCCCGCGCCCACGGCCGGAGCATGCTACGCCAAGCTCGTTCAAGCGGCGTGGAAGCTCTGGAGATGGCGGCGATGCGGAAAGGGCCGTGGCGTTGGATGGCGGGTCCGGAATGGGCGCTTGCATCCGCCTTGACCATCGTCTTGATCAGTACCGTTGGGGCTCCCATCCTCCGAGATTCCGCAAGCGGCTTTTCCGGACTTGTGAAGTACACGCCGCCGGTTTCACCCCTTGTCCAGCCCAGCCTCTCGGCGATTCAATCCGGCTCAGTCCGGGTGGGTACCGGACCAAATGCCGTCAACGATTCGCCGGTGCTTCGGGCGGAGTTGCCCGAGCCTCTCTATCTCCGAGGCTACATCTTCGGCCGCTATGTCGAGGGAGCCTGGCAGCCCAGATCGGGCTCGATCGATATTGGCATCGACCCCGTCTCTTTTGTTCTCGCCGATATATCGGATCCCGTTAGGATCAAGTTCAGAATCGAGCCGCTGCAAATCTCCAACTCGACGGTTCCAGTGCCCGGAGAGGACATCAGCTTGACTACCGATGCTTACTACCCGAATATGGGTGGCTCGCTTTCAACCCGCCAGGAATCGCCATTCCCGGTCTGTGAAGGGACGGCGGTCATCTTCGGCGGCAAATCCAAGATTCGAGACGTGGACCCGGAAATGGGTCAAATGGAGCCGGATTACGTCCAACTGGACGGCATCCCTAACGACGTTCGAGCCTTCGCCAAGGAAGTCACAAGGGGGGCGAAGACCGATTACGACAAGGCTGTCGCTATCCAGCATGCCATCGAACGAACCGTCAAGTACAACCTCAATGCCGGACGAACTCCTGAAAAGCAGGATCCGGTTTCTTACTTCCTTTTCGATTCCAAGGAGGGCTACTGCGACCTATTTGCGAGCGCGATGACCCTGATGGCTCGGTCGGTCGGTCTTCCCGCGCGTTACGTCACCGGCTACTACCCGTTCGAAGGCGATCAAGAGGAGCCGAACAAGTACGTCGTTCGGCAGCGCGATGCCCACGCCTGGTGTGAAGTCTTCTTCAAAGGTGGCGGCTGGGTCGTTTTCGACGCGACCGAGGGCGCCGCATCGGTCGCCGGTAGCGGACGCGGATCAACGAACGACCGGACATTCTGGCAAACCGGCTGGTTCCTGATGGCGGCTATCTTTGCCGGAGCTGCAGGAGCGGGATGGGGAGCGTTCCTACTCGTTGGGAGGATGCGAAAATATGCATCCTCGCCTGGGTTCGCAGAGAGGCATTTGCTCCGTACCCAAATCCGTCTTCGGTCTAAGCTACGAAGACAATTCCTGTCCTACGAGCAGGAACTTCGCCGCGAGCTCAGGAGGCCGCGCGGAATCGGCGAAACACTCTTCGAGTACACGCAGGCAGCATCCGCGAAGATCGGACATCGCGCCCCTCTTGCCTGGGAAACCGGATCGGCATTCGCCTCTGCCTTCTATGCGGGCGCCACCCTCGACGAAGCAACCGTATCAGACCTGCAGTCACGGGTCAAAGCACTGAAACAGGCTCGCCGGAGCAAGAGCCGGTGACCTTCACTGCCTCGAAAGCTTTGGCCGCCCGCGTCGTTCTCCTTACGGGCGAGGAAGACGCCCTGCGCCGAAGAGCTCTTTCCGAAGTGCTGCACCTAGCGACTCAAGATGGCGACTTTGATCTCGAAACGATCGAAGCGGACGAATCGCCGCCGACAAACTGGATAGCCAGTGCGGGAACCGCCCCCTTCTTGAGCTCGCGCCGAACGGTTGTCGTTCGACACCTGCTAAGAGTCGATCCGCCAGGGTCGCGATCGGCGGGGGCGCTGGAAGGCAACGACCTCGTCGCGCAGCTTCGCCGACTCCCGGAGTCGGCGCTGCTGCTCCTCGTCGCCGACGATGAGGCCGGCGAGGAGAATCGACAGCGCCGACTTGCGACGATCCGCAAAGGGTGGGAAAAGTCGGTTGCCGAGGCTGGCGGGCTTGTCTCGCAATTTTCAGCCGACGCGAAACAGATCCGTGAGGCGATCAAGCTCGAGGCGATTCGGCTGGACAAGAAGATCAGCGATGCGAGTGCGGAAAGTCTTGCCGAGATGACAGGCGCCAGCTTTAGCCGGGCCATCGAGGAGCTAGAAAAGCTCGCTCTTTATGTTGGTTCGGAAACTCAAATCCGTGAGTCAGACATTCGTGCCGTCGTCGTGCCCTCCAGAGATTGGAACGTATTCAAGCTGGTCGACGCCATCGTCGACGGCGCGGTCCCCGAGGCATTGCGCCAGATCCGGGTGATGGTGGGTTCGCAGACCAAAGCCGAGGACGCTGCCTTTTCACGAATCCTCCCAACTCTTTCGCGACAATTTCGATTGATGTGGCAGGCTCGACTTTGCATCGAGGCAAAGTGCGGCCCGGACTCCGCTCCCGAACGTGTCCAACGGCTGTTCATGGACAAACCCAACTTCGCGAAGGAGGCGCCGTATCGGCAAAGCCGCTTGTTGCAGCAGGCCAAGCGAGTCGATTTGACTGCCCTTCAGAGATGCTTTCAAGCGGTTTCCGATGCCGACGCCAAACTAAAGGGCTTACTCGACTCGTTTAGTCCAATAGAGACGCTTGAGCACATGGTGCTCGAAATGGTGGAGGTAATCGGCACCCGCCCCATTGCAAGGGCGTACTGACCCGACAGCCGACCCGTCCGCCGGTAGGACCAATTATGATTTCGTTTGCGCTCGCCGTAGCCTCCAGCTCCTCCGATTTTCAGCCGGTCGAAACCCGCATGAGCGGGCAATTCATCGCGGCACAAGTCCATACCGCCGATGGCAAGAGCCATTGGTTTCTCGTGGATAGCGGTTCGAACGAAAGCTATGTGCGCCGGACGGTGGTTTCCGACTCCGAGCGCAAACACGACGTCGCCGTCGTCCGCCTTGACATCGGACCCAATCGGGTATTCGCAAACGCTGAACCGGTAGACCCCGCCAAGATATCAACCTCCGTCCCTGACTTACCTACCGAGGGCGTACTGGGTCTCAACCTCCTTAAACAGATCCAGCTTGATGTCGACTACGACGCTCACGCCGTGAAGGCTCGCTTCGGCGGCGCGCTGAGCTGGGCAGGCCAGGGATTCGTTCCGATCCTCCTCCAAAGAGACGCCGACAACCTCTACACGCTGACTGGCAAAGTTGGCGCGACCGCAGTCAGGCTCTGTGTCGACACCGGCGCTACTGCCCTTATTTTCGATTCCGCACGCGTCGACCTGAGCAGATTTCAAAAACTGGGGGCCTCACGATTCGGCACCTTTGGCGGCCCGGAGCTATCGGACCGGTTTCTCGTCGACTCGCTGACGCTTGGTGAGCGCGACTACTCTTGGGTGATCGCGTTCAGCCGATCCTGGAAATCTTCTGACGATGGGACGATCGGAACTGGGGAACTTGGCGGCTCCCACGTGATCCTCGACTTTCCCGGGTCTTGCGTTTACGTGGCGAAGCCGGATCAGCTGAGCCAAGCTGCCGCCCGGCTTCTCGGAATCCCCGTGGTCGTCGACGCGAACGGCTTGAGATTCCGGGACGGCTTGCCGTCGAAGTTCACAAGCTCGTCAGGGGCAAAGATCGTCGCGATTCGGGGCATGCGAGCCGATTCATTCGTGTCGGCACTTAAGGGAAGTGGGCCCGATGCTCGAAAGACGCTTCTCGAAGCATTCGCCTCGATGCGCACGATGGGCCTGGTCACCACGGAACGCGACGGCCAACGCCAGCTCGTCCCGATGATGGTGGAGGACTAGGGGTTAACCGGTAGACGACCGGCTAACTCTGCTTCGCGCCAGCCTTGATCCAGTCTTCGATCGCCTTAATGTCGGTCTCCGGTAGTCCGGCGGGCACCCCTTTCGGCATTTTCATGGCCCCGTTCCGGCCCCTAAGAGCATCGATCAACTTGCTCTTGTCCGGATCACCCGCCACAACGATCGCGCCGTCGTCCCCGCCTTTCATGACTGCATCGTAGCTCGCCAAATTGATGCCACCCTTTGCGTTGGCCGCGCCGTGGCAAGCGGTGCAATTCTTGGTCAGAATCGTTTGAACCGCCCCGTAGCCGGCACTCGCAGGCGCCGGCTTACCTCCGGTCGTCGCATGCGCGGTCGGAGCCTCTGACGTACCAGTGTCATCGCTCTTTGAGCAACCGATCGCCAAAGCGGCCGCGCAAGAAACCCAAATCCAATTCTTGTTGAACATCGTTCCCATGCTGCAGGATGTCACATCGTTAGCACATCCGGTTGGGCCGAGTTGACCCGGACTCGGCTACGTTATTGACCAGACCGCGCACGCCTATGCAAACTCTTCACTGTCCCTCGTAGACTAAAGAAGTTATGAGTGTGCTTGTTCTCGTCTCGACTCTTGCTGCAGCCGTTGCCGTGCATGCGGCGCCCAAAGCGCCGGCGACCTTCTACGACTTCAAGATGAAGAACATCGACGGGAAGGACGTCTCCCTTGATAGGTTCCGGGGCAAGGTCCTGCTTGTCGTCAACGTCGCATCCTACTGCGGCAATACGCCCCAGTACAAGGGTCTCGAGGCCATGTACACACGCTACAAAGCGAACGGCTTCGCGGTTCTTGGATTCCCGGCCAACCAATTCGGCGCTCAGGAGCCAGGCACCAACACGGAGATCAAGGAGTTTTGCACCAAGACCTACCAGGTGAACTTCCCGATGTTTTCCAAGATCGTGGTGAAGGGCGATGGGATCGATCCCCTTTATTCCTGGCTGATCGCAAATTCGGGCAGCTCCGAGGACATCCATTGGAATTTCGAGAAATTCCTGATCGGACGCGACGGCAAAGTGATCGGAAGGTTCTCGCCAAGGACTCAGCCCGACGATCCGAAGCTTGTCGCGGCCGTCGAAGATGCCCTAAAGGCGAAGTAAGCGTCTGAGGCGCTTTGAAGTGGCGCCGGCTGCATCGCACGCAGGTACGGTGTAACCTATTTGCCATGCCGGACGAGCCCAGGGACGAGAAGAAGGAAGAAAAGAAGAAGGACGAATACCCCCTCGACGTCGACAAGGAGCCTGTCGTCACGGAGCACTCGATCGAGATCGACGGCAAAACGATCGAGTACACCGTCACCGCTGGAATGCTGCCGATCCGTAATGAGACCGGCAGCGAGGTCGAGGCCGGGATCTTCTTTGTCGCCTATACGAAAAAGAAGAAAGGGGCCGAATCTTCGACGTCAAGTCGTCCCCTAACGTTCTCGTTCAACGGCGGCCCCGGCTCTTCCAGCGTGTGGCTGCACCTCGGCGCGGTTGGACCGAAGCGGGTCGAACTACTGGAGGACGGCGGTTTGCCGCCGGCTCCCTACACCCTTTCCGATAATCCGTTCACCTGGTTCACCGAGACCGACCTCGTGTTCATCGATCCGGTCGGAACCGGGTATAGCCGGCCCAAAGACAAAGAGATCGGCAAGAAGTTCTGGGGTCTCAAAGGCGATATCGAGTCGGTGGGGGAGTTCATCCGCTTATACCTTTCGCGCTACGACCGATGGGGCTCGCCGATTTTCCTCGTCGGTGAAAGTTACGGCACTACAAGGGCGTCGGGCCTCGCCGGGCATCTGATCGAGAAGGGAATCGCATTCAACGGGATCATGCTCGTCTCATCGATCCTTAACTTCCTGACCGCTCGTTGGTTCAAAGGCAACGATCTGCCGAATATCTTGTTCTTGCCGACCTACTCGGCGACCGCCTGGTACCACGGCAGAGCCGCCAAGAAGTACGCGGACGACCTGCAAGGCTTGCTTCGGGACGTTGAGGCTTTCGCGATGGGTCCCTATTCCGCGGCTCTTTCAAAGGGTGAGAACCTGCAGATCGTGGAACGCCGTAGGATCGTGAGCCAGCTTGCCGCGTTCACCGGCCTTTCCAAGCGTTACATCGAGCAGTCGAATCTGCGGATCGAAATCCACCCGTTCTGCAAGGAGTTGCTTCGAGATGAAGGCAGGACGGTCGGCCGCCTCGACAGCCGCTTCAAGGGTATCGATCCCCGACTGATCGCGGAGCGTCCAGAATTCGACCCAAGCATGACGATGATCAATCCGCCCTACACGGCGATGTTGAACGATTACGTAGGCCGTGTGCTCGGTTACAAGACTGACGCTCCCTACAACATCATGGGATCGGTATTCGAAAGCTGGGATTGGGGCTCGGCGGGCGGGGGTACGCCGGACGTTTCGGAGTCGCTGCGAAAGGCTTTCGCCCGCAATCCGCACATGAAGGTCTTCGTGGCAAGCGGATACTACGATCTCGCCACTCCGTACTTCGCGACGAAGCACACCCTCGCCCACATGGGCCTCGATCCCGAGGTGAGGGGGAACGTGACGACCGCGGAGTACGAGGCCGGCCATATGATGTACATCCATGCCGAGTCCTTGAGGAAGCTGAAAGCAGACGTCGCGAAGTTCATTCAATCTGCCCTCTAAGGTGTTTCGCCGTCCCGGCGAATCCCAGCCGATCGAGCGAGCGGCGACTGGCCCCGCCCATAACGATTCGTTTGTTCAGCGATAGCTATTTGAATCTTCCGATTGGGTTCTAACGCTACAACAGTCCTATGATCGTCAACCTGAAGTCGAAGACCGTCGAGGTCTATCAGGACCCAGTTGGTGCCGATTCCGGCAAGTGGCTATTCGGTAATCGAGGTCGTGGCGCCTGGCTCGTCGGTGAGTCCAGCGGCCAGAAACGGCCAAGCGATTTCCGTCCAGGCTTTGCTGCCCTGATTAGAACCGTTGGACCCCCTATTCAAAAGGAGGAAGTCAAGTTTGGATCATGCTACGATACCGAGCGGTGGCATGGTCTTCCATTGGCCCCGAGTGAAATCGGGAATGTCCATCGACTTGCCGCGTTTGGCCACCGACTCCTCGCTCAAAGGGCCGATGACCGACCAAGTGGCGGCGTCATAGACATCCTGGTCTAGGGGCTCACCATTGCGCAGGCAATAGATGATGCGCCAAAGCATGACGAAGTCCATCCCGCCATGACCGCCGTGCGCTGCCGCCGCGCGCTCCAGGCGCTTCCATAGCGGGTGGTCGTACTTTTCGTAAAGGGCTTCGAGGTCGGCGGTTGGCATCCAACGCTCGGCCGAGGATTGGGGTAGCGGATTGCTGTGATGGAGCGATGGCGGGAATTCTAGAGCGCAGCGGTCCGGGAAACCGGCCCAGATGCCGCGCGTGCCCTGGATTAGGTTATGGCGGGTGTAGGGCCGCGGAAGCTGCTCGTCCCATTGGACGAGAATCGTCTTGCCCAAGACGGTCTTGATGATCGTGGTGCTGAGGTCGCCGCACTCGAAGTTCAACGACCGCCGCTCATGGCCCTCCGGGAAGTTTGCGGAGGCGTAAAGCGCTCTCATTCGCGCTGGCGACGAAACTGAGCACAGAAAATCGAGACGGTCTCCCCGATTGATGTTCATATATTGGGCGACCGGCCCCAGGCCGTGGGTTGGATAGAGATTGCCGTTACGCCGCGTGTATTCGTAGGTCCGCCATGACCCTGTACCGTGCTCGATCTCGTGCATTTGGCCGCGTAAGTCATGGATGTAGGCAGCTTCTCCGTGCAGAAGCTCGCCGAAGACGCCTTGGCGGCACATGTTGAGGACCAGTAGTTCTTCGCGGCCGTAGTTGCAGTTCTCCATCATCATGCAATGGAGCTGCGTTTCCTCGGCCATCTCGACGAGCTCCCAGCAGCCGTCGACCGTTGTTGCCGCCGGAACTTCCAGAAATGCGTGCTTTCCGCGCTTCATCGTGGCGACGGCCATGGGGACGTGGTCTTCCCACGGAGTAGAAATCAGCACGATGTCAAGCTTGTCGAGGTCTAGGAGTTCCCGGTAATCCTCGAACGCGGCGGGAACGACTCGACCTTGATCCACACAACGTTTGATCGCCGCGTCGAGAGTCGGCTTGTGGGTGTCGCAGATCGCGACGACCTCAACACCCTCGATGTGGAGCATTGCTTCAACATGACCGATGCCCCTCGCGCCGACACCGACAAATCCAACGCGGAGCTGATCCATCTTGGGGCGTACGAGGCCCGCCGCTGACTTGCAATACATTGCTTAGATTCTGGACGGTACCCGTCCCAACGGTCTACTAAGAGCCGGCGCTTCGCGGCAGTGAAGCCGGTGCGGCCACAGCCGCCAGGTATCCTCTGGGGGTGAAGCTGTGCCGTTTTGAACTTAAGGCGGCGCCCGGAGAGGTTCGTTCGGGAATCGTATACAGCGGCAAAGTCTACGAGACCGATGGCACCAATCCAATAGCGGTCCACGAAGCCGAGCAGATTAGACCCCTTTCCCCCGTCGGCCAGCCTCCGACGATTCGCGTGTTTCGAACGATGCCGTCCCTGATCGAGGCGGATGAAACCCCCGCATATTTTTACGCCAGCTCGTCTGCCCTGACCGGGGCCAGCCCGATCATTCCCAAGCCGGAATTCGTCGCCGAATTAGACTACGAACCCTATGTCGTTGCCGTAATCGCAGCCGAAGGCGCGAACGTTCCCCTCGAGGATGCGGATGACTTGATCCTCGGCTATAGCCTCATGAACATGCTCGTGGCCAGGGACGTCGAGCGACACGAAAGGAGGGTCGGCGCCGGCCCCGGGCGGTCGCATGACATCGCCATTCCGATCGGGCCAGTATTGTCGACTCCCGATGAGATGGAGGACGCCGTCGAATCGGCCGAGGCCGGCCGGAAGTTCAAGCTCACCACCGTGTGTCGTGTCAACGGCGTTGAGAAGCGGCGCGGCGATTTGGTGGACCTTCCCTTCACTTTCGCGCAGGCGATTTCCACTGCCAGCGAAAGTGCGCCCCTACGGACTGGCGATTTGATCGCCTTGGGGCCAATCGCGTTCGGCGATGAGCCGGCAGCTCTGGATGCGGGCGATGAGGTTCAGCTCGCCGTAGAACGACTTGGGACGCTGGCCTTCAGAATAGGTTAACCTCCGACAACCCCATGATCCAAAAGTACACCCTCGATAATGGCGTCCGCGTGTTGGTCGAGTCAGTCGACTATGTTCGTTCCGCCAGTATCGGCCTGTGGTGCAAGACCGGCAGCCGCCACGAGCACGACGAAGAGGCAGGCATCACCCACCTCATCGAACATATGCTGTTCAAGGGGACGAAGTCGCGTTCGTCAAAGGAGATCGCCGAAGCGATCGAAGGCCGGGGCGGCGCCCTCAACGCGTTCACCGACAAGGAGTCGACGTGCTACTACTGCCGCGTGCTCGCTGACGACGTACCCAACGGGATCGATGTCTTGTCCGACATGATGCTCCACTCCTTGATCGATGCTGCCGAACTCAAACGGGAGGAAAGCGTCGTCGTCGAGGAGATTAAGCGGGGAGAAGACGAGCCAGGCGACCACGTCCACGAGCTACACCTCGAGGGAAGGTGGGGGCCGCATCCGCTTGGCAAGCCCGTGATCGGCACACGCGAGTCCGTAAGCGGTTTCAAACGAAAGGATTTGGTGTCCTACATGGATCGCCGGTACCGGGGAGCCAATGTTCTCCTCGCCGTCGCGGGCAAGGTTGATCCAGATGATGTGCACGCTTGCGCAGCCAAAATTCTCGGGAAGATTCCCTCCGGCGGCGAAGACGCGCAGCTCGACAGACCCGTGGGCTCAGGCGGCATGCACAAGGCCGTGAAAGACGTCGAACAGGTTCACTTCTGCATCGGTACCGATGGCTCTTCCCTCTACGACGAGGACCTCTACACCCAAATTGTCATGGATGCCGCTCTCGGAGGCTCGATGAGCAGCCGTCTGTTCCAGGAGATACGCGAAAAACGCGGCCTGGTCTATTCGATCGGTTCCTATTCATTGAACTACACTGCCGGCGGCGCTTATACGGTTTATGGGGGCACGAGTCCGGACAAGTGGGATGAGGTTCAGGAGGTAACCCGCGACGAGTTCGACAAAGTGATGGCGGACGGTTTCGAGGCTGATGAGCTCAAGCGAACCAAACGGCACATTTCGGGGAACCTCGTGCTCGCCTTGGAAGGAATGAGCGGGCGAATGATGCGGATGAGTAAGAACGAGCTATTCCATGGCCGCGAAATCCCGATCGAAGAGACTCTAGGCAAAGTGGACGCGGTGACGAATCAGCAGATCGTCGAATTGACCCGGCGCATCCTGCCCAGCGAACGAATCAGCACGACCGTGATCGGACCGGCTTAGCTTCATGCTCAGCTTCGAAGCCGTCCAGTCCCTTACAAGAACCCTGGCGAGAGCCAAGGACGAGGATGAATTGTTAGCGGAGTTAGCCGCCGAACTCCTTCGAGGCAGCACTGCCGATGGTGTCGACATCCTTCTCCGCGACGGTGGCGACGGGCTCGTTCTGCGAGCCACCACAATCTCACCCGAGTTTGTCTACCGCTTGAAGCTCGGCAAGGGCATCGGCCTTTGCGGCAAGGTGATGTCGTCCGGGAAGCCTCTATTCGTGCAGGAACACGCGGCGAAAGAGCCGAACTATGCGAGCTACCCGGGAATCGAAGGAAGAGAAAGCGAGGCCCTCGCCATCTATCCGCTTCTCGGCCCCGTGGGACAACGGATCGGAGTCGTCGAGTTCTCCAAGTCCACGAGATGGGCAGTTCCGGTAAAGGTCAAAAAAGACTTGAAAGACAAGGTCGATTTGGTCGCCGAGCTCGTGTTCGGTTATCGCTCGGCTTACCAAAGCGGCACCCAAGTCGACCGACTCGGCGCCTTGAGCGAGGTATCGAAGATTATTTCGACATCCCCTTATGTCGAAGAGATCTTGCAACTGCTCGTGAACCTGACCGCCCAGCAGTTCAACTATCGAGTTTGCACGGTCCGACTGCTGGACGAGAGCCGGCAGGAACTCGTCCTCCGGGCAACTCAAGCCCCCGCGAAAGCCTATCAGCGAAAGCGCGCCATCAAACTTGGAGAGTCGATCGCCGGCAAAGTCATCGTTGAAAATCGGCCGATCATCGTCCCCGACGTCCAAGTCGAGGCCGACTACATCGGCCACGACCTCGCCGTTGAGCAGGGTCTTCGGTCGATGATCTGCATCCCTCTCGCAATTCAAGATCGAGCCGTCGGTGTCCTAAGCTGCTACACCAGCGAGATCCACCACTTCGATCCTGACGAAGTCAAAGCTCTGGAGACACTCGCAAAGCAGGCGGCCGTTAGCATCGAGCACGCCAAGCTGCAAGTGCGGAACACCCTGATGCAAGAGATGCATCACCGCGTCAAGAACAACCTCCAGCAGATCGCTTCCTTGCTCCGCCTTCAGATGCGCCACAGCGAATACAAATCGCTTGAAGAGGCTCTCAACGATGTCCTCTCCCGAATCCTCGCAATCGCCTCCGTTCACGATCTTCTTAGTCGCGAAGATCTGGATCACGTTGGTTTGCGCTCCGTGGCAGACTCGTTGGTCCAGCACCAGCAATCGTCCCTGATCATGCCCGACAAGCGCATCACGTTCCAGGTCCGTGGCGCCGACGTCCACCTGAACATGACTCAGGCGACCCAGATCGCCCTCGTCTTGAATGAGCTGATCCTCAACGCGGTCGAGCATGGGTTCGACAAATCGATCGAAGGCGAGATCCATATCAACGTCGAGGAAGAGGATAGCGAAGTCTCCGTTTGGGTGTCGAACAGCGGAGACAAGCTCCCCGATGGCTTCGACCTCACCCGGAACAGTCACCTCGGACTCCAGATCGTGGAGAGCCTCGTCCGCGCCCTCGGCGGCCGGTTTAGCCTGAAGGACATATTTGGCTGGACAGTAGCCGAAGTGAAGTTCGCGCGAAGATTGGCCGAATAGGCCCTGGCGACCACTAGTCGACGACTTCGACGGTTACGCTTGGAACCAATCCGGCCTCTGCCCCCTTCCTCAGAAGCAGCTTGATCGCTTCGATTCCCTGATCGCCCATGTCGAGCGTGCGTTGGTTGACGTACATGCCCACGAACTCGTCGCTGGTCGTCGGGTCCATGCCACGAGCGAATTGAAGAGCGTAGTCGAGAGCCTTCGCCCGATTCGCCAGCCCGGCGTGGATGCTTTCGCGCATGCACCGGCTGATGTCGCTGACGACCTCCGCGCCAAGATCCTTCCGGACGACGTTCACGCCAAGGGGAAGAGGCAAGCCTGTGAGGTTCTTCCACCAAACGCCGAGATCGAGAATCAAGTGAAGGCCCTCTTCCTTATAGGTGAGTTGCCCTTCATGGATGATGAGGCCGGCCTGGTACCGCCCCGCCTTGATCGAAGGGATGATTTGATCGAAAGGAACGACCTCGAATTTCAAATGCACCGCTGACCCGAACTGCTCGGACCACCACAGATTCAACTCGAGAAAGGCTGAAGTCAGCTTCCCGGGAACGGCGATCGTGAGCTCCGTCAACTCGCCAAACGGAATATCGCGAGATGCCACGAGCATCGGGCCGTAATCCTCTCCAAACGATCCCCCGTGACGAAGAAGAGCATATTTGTCCGCGACATAGGCGAAGGCGTGCACGGAGATCGCTGTCGATTCGAGCTTGCCGTCCATCGCCCATTCGTTCAGGGTTTGGATGTCCCTTAGGATGTGTTCGAACTCATACTTCGACTCCACCTGCCCGTTCGCCAATCCCCAGAACATAAAGGCGTCGTCGGAATCGGGGCTATGGCCGAGCCGGATGTGGGTAAGAGCTTGGGTGGTCACGACTGGCAGTTTACTCGCCTGGGGTAACGCGACACTCTGGTTCCAATTGCCTCTCAGATCATGATTGGGCGCCGGTCGATGGTGGCGTACAGTCCACTATTCCCGGGTAGCGTCTAAATTGGAGTGATATTCTCGCAACAGCCTTGACATTCCATCCAGGGGCAGGATATAGTTTCTTCTCCAAGGCGCTTGCCGTGCGGCCGGCTTCGAATTGAGCGCCTCGTCTAAATCTTCTGTAGGACTCCCGCGCTATCTTTAACGCGGTCGATTGTCCAACACGTGTCCTGTCAATCGGTGCCATTGCGCATCCACGATATCTTTTTTTGGGCGTTTTCCTGAGACTTATGCTCGCCCGCCGAGGGCTTTCGCCGAGGTCGCAAGGGATGCCCAATTCCGCGAACACGAGCAGGGACGGGTCCTGGAAGTTGGCTTCCGAGCCCGACATCCTGGCCCTTCCTCCATCGACGCCTAGACATCGACGCAGGAGGGGAGATAGGAGAGCTATGGAAACGTTAAGTGTCAAAGAAGAGCCCTTCTGTACTTCGGCGGCCGTTGTGGCCGCAGATGAAGTCCTGATTCGACTAAAAGCCGACTTCGCCCATGGCGGGCGCTTCGGGGAGAGAACGCTCGAGGTCACGGCGAACGACGTCACCGTGATCGAGTCCGGTGGCGCCGTCTCGTTCGGAATGGCTATCGCGGAGATCAAGTCGGCTCGCAACGAGCCGCTCGTCGGTGGCGGGCGAATGGAGGTCGTTACAAAGACCGGAGAGATCGTCCCCATCATCTCCTACTCGTTGACGTGGGCGGCGAAGTTTTCCGAAGCGGCCCGGGGGATCGAACAGCTCGCAAAGGGCGAAGCCTTGCTCATCAACCTGAAGGACGAGCGGCTCCGCTGCGTCAAATGCAATCGTCTTCTTCCCGAGAAGGACGGCGTTTGTCCGGCATGCGTCAATCGCGGCAAGACCATGCTGCGGATCTCGCGATACCTGAACCCATATCGCAAGCAGGCGATCATGCTC
This sequence comes from uncultured Fimbriimonadaceae bacterium, assembly GCA_964576205.1. Classification (GTDB taxonomy): domain Bacteria; phylum Armatimonadota; class Fimbriimonadia; order Fimbriimonadales; family Fimbriimonadaceae; genus JAEVZK01. The sequence goes on from CAZNUL010000009.1 coordinate 34,663, forward strand.
GCGTGCTTCGGCCTTGTCTCCACCTTCCTAAATCTTGCGCCCCCGCGCATCCAGGGTGAGTTGATCGACGGCGTTCTCCAGAACCACCGCGACCTCCAGCGCCTTTGGTTGCTCGTCGGTGTCTGGATGGGCGTGCTCGTGTGTGCGTCGATCCTGCAGATCGTGACGGGCCGCCTGATCGGCTATCTAGCGGGCCACATCGCAGCCGACCTGCGGGCGAGCGTGTACCGCGCCATCGAGTTTCTTCAACTCACGTTCTTTGACAAGAAGCAGGTGGGAGCGATTGCCTCGCGCGTGACCAGCGACACGGACCGCGTCTGGGGATTCCTGGTCGACGGGCTGCCGTACGTTTTGACGAACGGCATCCTCATCGTGGGTGTAGCGATCTACCTGTTTTCGATCAATGTGAGGCTGGCAATGGCCGTCCTGGCGCCCCTGCCATTCGTGCTGTTAATCAGCGTCGTCTTTTGGCGGCCGATCTCTCACATGTTCCACCGCGTGGGACAGAAGTGGGCTCGTCTTCATATGCATTTGAACGAGTCGCTAACTGGGATTCGCGTCGTCAAGGCGTTCGCGAAGGAGGACACGGAGTACGGCAAGTTCCAGCAGCGGAATATGGAGCTTCGCGGCGCCGGAGTTGGCGCCGACCAATATTGGTACACGATCTTTGGCGCGATGACGTTCTTTACGTCACTCGGAGCTTTGATCAGCTGGACGGTCGGCGGCTACATGGTTTACGTGAAGCAGTTGACTTTGGGCCAGTTCTGGATGGCGAACGCCTACCTCATGCTGCTCTATGGACCGTTGCAGTGGTTCGCACAGGTCAACTCCTGGTTCAGCCGGGCGATGGCGGGCGCGGAGCGAATCTTCGAAGTCATCGACAGCGAAACCGAACGATACGGCCACGACTTGCCTCACCACCAGATTTCGGGCGAAGTCAAGTTCGATGCGGTTCGGTTCGGATACGACAAGTCGAACCCCGTGTTGAAGGGCTTATCGTTCACCGCGAAGCCGGGTGAAATGATCGGCCTCGTCGGGAAGTCGGGGGCGGGAAAGTCGACGACGATCAACCTTGTCTGCCGGTTTTACGAGCCGGACGCAGGCTCGATCCAGATCGACGGCCGTGACTATCGACAAATCTCCCTCCAGGACATGCGCGAACAGATCGGTATCGTCCTTCAGGAGCCGTTCCTCTTCAATGGGACCATCGGCGAGAACATCGGCTATGGCAAACCAGGAGCTTCTTTTGAAGAAATCGTGGTCGCGGCGAAAGCCGCCAACGCCCATAACTTCATCTTGTCGAAGCCGGACGGCTACGACACGATGGTGGGCGAACGCGGACAGAAGTTGAGCGGTGGGGAAAGACAGCGCGTCAGCATCGCTCGCGCTATCCTCCACAACCCGCGGATCCTGATCCTCGACGAGGCAACTTCGTCGGTGGACGTTGAGACTGAGAAGCAAATCCAGGAGGCCATCGGCCATTTGATCCAGGGGCGAACGACCTTTGCGATTGCCCACCGGCTCTCGACGCTTCGCAACGCCTCGCGGCTCGTCGTGCTGGACAAGGGCGAGATCGCTGAGATCGGAACCCACGCGGAGCTCATGGAGAAGAAGGGCGTGTTCTACGAGTTGGTTCAGACCCAAAGCGCGATTAATGAGATCGTTGGAGTGGGGGCAGTGGCATGACCTACCTAACCCATATTCGATCCTACGAGGGGTCCGACTCGAGCGGAGTGATTTCCCTCCTCAATCTCTACGACGAGTACGGCATCGCGGGGAACGCCCACCAGGACAGCGAAAGCAAATGGCAGCCTGACTTCCCTCGAATGCGATTGGTTGCGGTCGACGAGGAGGGCGTGTGCGGCTATGCAAAAGCCGGTCGCCGCAACTCAGACCTACCCGGCCGGTTCGGAGTCACGGTCTTCGTCCACCCGAGGGCGGCCGGCCATGGAGTTGGGCGGGAATTGCTGGAACGCGCAGAAGGGTTTGCGCACGATCTCGGCGCAAAGTTCCTGGTCTCGGCCGTGCGCGACACCTCGCATCGGGGTCTCGCATTCGGGGAGCGAGCGGGGTATCGATCCGTGCAGCACCTGTTCGAGTCGGTCCTCAATCTAGCTACGTTCGAGCCGTCGCCGTACCAGGAACGGAGGGCAAAGCTGGAACGCGGCGGCTACCGCTTTTTCTCACTCGCCGAGGTTGGCGACAACGAGGAGAATCGGAGGCGGCTTCACAAACTGGACTCGTTCACGGACGAGGACACGCCTGGCATTGAGAACTGGGGTCCTCGGACTTTCGAGCAATACTGCCTCGACGAGTTCGACTCGCGTGGTTACACTCCTGACGGAGTGCAGATCGCTTCACTTGGCAGCGATTGGGTCGGGATGAATTCGATTCGCGAGTCCCTGACCCGGGGCCGATTCGAAGTGGACTACACCGGCGTTCATAAGGAACATTGGGGCCGGGGAATCGCTCAAGTTCTCAAGGCAATCGGAATTGATTTCGCCTTGAGGGCCGGCGGCCATGAGATGAGCACCTTCAACGACGATCGCAACGGGCCGATGATTGCCATAAACCGAAAGCTCGGTTTTGTTCCGAAACCCGGCTTCACGACATTGAGGAAAAACCTGGAAATCTGATGAATACCGCTAGCTTGAATCTGTTCTATGAGCCGGAAGACCGTCTGAGACTGACGGTCGACGACCGCTCGTATCCGACCGTCAAGCCGGTTTGGTCATCGCCGCTATCTCATCCCGGCCGCTATCTGGCGTTACTCGACGGCAAAGGCCAGGAGATTGTCACGATCGCCGAGCTAACGGAACTTCCACCACCGTCTCTGGCCGCGGTTAGGGAGGAGTTGAGCCGGCGATATCTTACGGCGACCGTCCTCGATATCACCCACGCAAAAGGCGAATTCGGCGCGACATACTGGCACGTCGAGACAGACCGGGGCCCGAGGGACTTCGTGACTCAAAGCCTCCAGGAAAACGTCCAGTGGCTCTCGGCCAGCCACCTTCTCTTAACCGACGTCGACGGGAACAGGTTCGAAATCCCAAACGTGCAAGCCCTCAGTGATCGCAGTCGAGCTTTTCTAAGCCGCATCCTTTGACGTTTAGGGCAAACGTGCACCCGCCCCGCATCGGATTTGATCCGATTTCTTAATATTTTATGAGGGTGAACTATTGGCACTGAGCGAGCGTCGTGCTTAACAGAAGTGGCGTTGTCGCTGACAACTGGAGGTCTATTACCGGATGCATTTTGCATATATCGATGGTGGCAGTGGGAGCATGGCATTACAGCTCCTTTTGGCGGGCGCGATGAGCGCCGTCTACGCGTTCCATACCAGCTGGTCGAGAATTAAGAGAAAATTCATGAAACCGGCGTCGCTGGATTCAAATAGCACGAATCAGTGAGCCCCGAACGCCACCCGAGTTCATTCCGTGACCGGGCAGGCTACATCTTTCGCAGTAACGGTTTAGTCTATAGGCAGATAACGCCTATAGGGGTCGCCGACTATCAAGCTTTGATGTCAACGGGCCTCTACCAAGAGGCCCGTACAGCCGGCTTACTTGTCAATCACGAAGTAGTAGCGGGAAGTGATCTCTCTGCGGAAGCAGGTATCACGTTACTCCCAGACCAGATCCGCACTATTTCCTATCCCTACGAATGGTGTTTCTCCCAGCTGAAGGCGGCCGCTGTGCTAGTTCTAGATCTGCAAGAGTTAGCCTTGGCGAAGGACCTTTCGTTAAAAGATGCAACTGCATATAACATCCAATTTGTGGATGGCAGGCCCGTTTTTATCGACACCTCGTCGTTTGAGTTATATCGCAACGGGATGGTGTGGCCGGCTTATCGACAATACTGCGAACACTTTCTTACTCCGCTTCTGTTGATGAGCCGCGTCGACGTAAGGCTCGGTCGAATGCTGCAGACATTTATCGACGGAATTCCTGTCGATTTGGCCGCTTCGCTGGTAAGCAGAAAGACATGGATCAATCCATGGCTATACATGCATGTTGGGCTCCACGGCAAGGCTCAGAGAAGGCAAAGCGGCATAGCGAGAAAGAGCGGCGAAATGCCCAAGAGTGCCCTAATGGGCCTGCTAAAGAGCCTCCGGCAGGCGGTTCAGTCGCTGAGTTGGACTGAGCGGGCAAGTACTTGGGGAGCTTACAGCAGCGCCTCGTCCTATGATGAGAATGGTTCGAAACACAAGCACGAGCTGCTCGCAGCCTACAAAGCCTCTTTAGAGCCGGCGCCGAAACTCGTCTGGGATTTGGGCGCCAACGCGGGCGAGTTCAGCCGCATATTCTCGTCGTCCGGAATTGAAACCGTCGCTTGGGATGCCGATCACGCCGCCGTTGAGCATAACTATTGCCAGATCGTTGGGGCAACCGAGAAGAACCTTCTTCCCTTGGTTCAGGACTTTTCCAGTCCGAGCCCCGCAATCGGATGGTGCAACGAGGAGCGCGCGTCGTTCATGCAGCGCGGAACCGCCGACCTGATCCTTGCCTTGGCCCTGATCCATCACTTGGTGATCGGAAACAGCGTTCCACTCGGTCAAGCGGCCGAGTTCTTTTCAAGATTGGGCCCCACCCTCGTTATTGAGTTCGTCGACCCAGAAGATCCGCGCGTGAAACAGCTGACTTCGACCCGTTCGGATTGGCATCCCTATGATCAGTCAGCCTTCGAAGCCGCATTTGCCGGTCCCTTCGAGATCGTCAGGAAGGATGCCATTCGAAGCTCGCGCCGAACCTTGTACTTGATGAGGCGGCGCTCGGCTTGAAACGGGTCGTTCCCCTCTATCCGTTCATCCTCGCCGCGTTCCCAACCATTGCCGTTTATGCCCTCAACCTCCAAATGGTGCCGCTGAACGATGTCTGGCGCCCCCTCGCCGTGTCGCTCGTCGGGGGCACGCTCTTGTTCGTCTGTTCCCTATTGGCGTTGCGAAATCTGGCCAAAGCAGCCCTCTGGTCGGCCCTGATACTCGTCTTGTTTGCCAGCTATGGCCCGATAAAGCGCCTCGTTCCCGAGATCGTCGTCGGGTGCGTCGATATCGCAATCGTCCTTGGCTCGTTCGTATGGATCCTCCGGACGCGACGGGACGTCTCAGTCGCCACTCGCTCCCTAAACTTTGGGGCCTTCGTGCTAATTGTTTTGCCGCTTCTCCAGATCATGATGGGCAAGCCCCCTGGACGGCAATCAGCCTTCCTCCATGTAAGCCTTCCGGTTAAGGCCGACGCGGGCGTATTCGAGAAGCCGGACGTGTTCTTCATCGTTTTGGATGGCTATGGCCGGTCGGATCAGTTGAAGCGCGTCATGGACTTCTCAAATGAAGATTTTCTGGACGCCCTTCGCAATCGCGGGTTTTACGTAGCCGACCAATCGCATTCGAACTACGTCCAGACCCAACTTTCGCTTGCGGCGACCCTAAATATGTCCTTCCTTCAGGACTTCCCGGCGGTATTCCCGCGAAACGAAGTCGACCGTGAACCTATGCTCGTCGGGATGAATCGAAGCTACGTTTCCTCCTACTTCAAGAGGCTGGGCTACAAATATGTTTCAGTGACTTCGGGATTCGATGAAGTCGATTTCAGCTCGGCAGACCTGCGGTTCGATCATCCGATGGATCTCACGATGATCGAGGGAAGCCTGGTCCAACTCACCCCGGTTACGATCGCAACCGGCCCGAAGCAGAGTATGTTCGTCAACCGCCGGAACAGCTTAACTGGCGCGCTCCAGAACTTGATCTACCTCGCCAAGCCAACGCCAAGCCCTCGATTCGTCGTCGCCCATATCATTGCCCCACATCCCCCGTTTTCCTTCAATGCCGATGGATCGCCGAACCGGCAGCCGGGAATACTGTTCGGGTTCTGGGACGCGAGCGCCTACATGGAAGTAGGAGGCACGCGGCGCAGCTACAAGAACGGTTACACGGGCCAGCTTCGGTTTCTCGACAATCAGATTCTGGAAGTGATCGATAGCCTCTTGGCCGGTTCGAAAACGAGACCCGTGATTATCGTAGAAGGGGATCATGGATCGAAGCTGGGCCTGAACCAGGAGACGCTCAAGGGTTCGGACCTCAAGGAGAGCTTTGGGAACCTCGTCGCGGTTTACGGGCCGGATTCCGTGCAGCACTTGCTGTATCCTAAGATAACTTCCATTAATACTTTCCGGGTGTTACTCGACGGCCTCTTTGGCGAAAACCTACCCCTTTTGCCAGATCGGAGCTTCTATTCGCCGTTTTCGCAGCCGTATCGGTTCACCGAGGTCACCAAGCAAGTAGCGGATTAGTCCCGGCCGCGCACCGGATGTGAGCGTCCCGGCACAAAAACGCGCTCACATTTCCTCGCGCAATGTATTCGAGAAGTCCAAACCCCGGCTTGCGTTACGCCTTCAGCGCTTCCGCGCCGCCAACGACCTCGAGGATCTCCTTAGTGATCGACGCTTGTCTCTCACGATTGGCCTTTAGAGTCAACTCGTTGATCATCTTGCCCGCGTTATCGGTCGCGGAGGTCATCGCCGTCATCCGGGCCCCAAACTCGGACGCGGTGCCTTCGAACATTGCTTGTTGGACCAGTGTAAGAAAATAGCGCGGCAGGAGCGCGTTCAGAAGTCCTGCGGCATCGGGCTCAAAGTCGAAGCTTGATGGTCCCGCCGAATGGGCATCGGAAGAAGCGGCAGGAGGCTCGATCGGCAGCAGCTGGACCAGCTGCGGCACTTGGCGGATTGCCGAATAGAACTTACTGTAGACGACCCACACGGCATCGACCGCGGCGGTCTCATAAAGTCGCCGTGCTTCGGTGGCGACCTCGATAGCGTCCTCGAGTCGAGCCCCGGCGGAAGGCACCGAGAGAGACTTGACGACGTTGTATTTTCTCTTGCCGAAATATTGGAAACCCTTCTTCCCGACTCCAATGATTTGGACCGGATGCCCGGCATTCTTGATGTAGTCCTCCGCCTTACGAATGAGGGACGAGTTGTATGCGCCCGCCAATCCGCGATCTGACGTCACCAGGATGAGGCAGATGTTCTTGACCTCTCGCTTCTCCATCAAAGGATGGGATGGAAGGTCGCCAGCGCCCGCCAGCGAGGCCATAAATGCCTGCATTTTTTCGCTGTACGGCCGGGCATCGATCACGCGATCTGTCGCGCGCCGCAAGCGAGCGGCGGCGACGAGTTTCATCGCCCGTGTGATCTGGCGGATGTTCTTCGCGGTCTTGATCCGTTGCCTGATCTGTTTGAGTGTCGCCATTGTTTCCTGAGTCGGTGAGCGAGTGAGGCGGTGAGTCGGTGAAGGGGATCACCGTTGCACCGACTAACCTACTCATCCCTATCATCCCGCCTGCACGGCCTCTTTAAGCGCTTCCTCGGCCGTGCCATCCTTCACCTTGTATTGGGTCTGTCCCTTCGGTCCTTCCTTCTTGAAGATCTCCGCGTATTCTCGCACGGCCTTTTCCAGGCTAGCCTCAGACTCCTTCGAGAGAACCTTGGTGGAGGCAACGCCCTCCGCGACTTCGGGATACTTGTCGTGGACGTACTTGAGCAAGCCCACCTCAAACGCTTTCACCTGATCGTTCGTGAGGTTATCGAGGACGCCGACGCCGCCGGCGAAGATCGAGATCACCTGGTCCTCGACCGTGTAAGGAGTCGCGAGATCCTGCTTCAAAAGCTCGGTGAGACGTTGGCCCCGAATGAGCTGCCGCTGAGTGGCCACGTCTAGGTCCGAAGCGAACTGAGCAAACGCGGCAACGTCTCGGTACTGCGCCATTTCAAGCTTCAGCTTTCCGGCAACCGATTTCATAGCCTTGATCTGGGCGTTTCCTCCGACGCGGCTCACCGAGATACCGACGTTAATCGCAGGCCGGACGCCGGCGAAGAACAGGTCAGGTTCTAGGTAGATTTGGCCGTCCGTAATTGAGATGACGTTCGTCGGAATGTAAGCCGAAACGTCGCCGGACTGGGTCTCGATGATTGGAAGAGCGGTCAGCGAACCGCCGCCCTTCTCATCCGATAGCTTGGCGGCGCGCTCGAGAAGGCGGCTATGTAGATAGAACACGTCTCCCGGATAAGCCTCGCGTCCTGGCGGCCTTCTGAGCAGCAAGGAGAGCGCCCGATAGGCCTGCGCGTGCTTGGAAAGGTCGTCGTAGATTGCGAGAGCGTGTTGGCCGCTGTCCCGGAAGAACTCACCGATCGTGGCGCCCGCGAACGGCGCCAGATACTGCATAGCATTAGCGTCCGACGCCGAAGCGACGACGACGCAGGTGTAATCCATCGCGCCATGCTCGGTCAGCGTCTGGACGACGCGAGCCACATTCGCCATCTTCTGGCCGCAGGCGACATAGATGCAGTAGACCGGGCTCTCGCCGGGGCCGTGGGTGTACTTCTGATTGAGGATCGTATCGACGCAGATCGCGGTCTTACCGGTTTGACGGTCGCCGATGACGAGTTCGCGCTGGCCACGGCCGATCGGGATCATCGCGTCGATCGCCTTAATGCCTGTCTGAAGCGGTTCGGTGACGGGCTGCCGCTGAACGACGCCGGGTGCGATGATCTCGATCCTGCTGAAATGGTCGGCAGCGATCGGCCCCTTGCCGTCGATGGGTTGGCCGAGCGCGTTGACGACGCGGCCAAGCATTCCTTTGCCGACGGGGATTTCGATGATGCGGCCGGTCTCGCGGACGGTGTCGCCTTCCTTGATCAACGTTTCGTCGCCGATGAGAACGGCGCCGATCGAGTCCTCTTCGAGGTTGAGCGCGAGTCCCATAACGTTATTCGGGAACTCGAGCAGTTCACCCATCTGGCAGTCGGGCAAGCCGTAAACGCGGGCGATTCCATCGCCGACTTGCAACACGGTGCCGACGTGTTCGGTCTCAACCGTTTTCTCGAACGCTTCGAGTTCTCGCTTGAGAATGTCTGTGATCTCTTCTGGTCGAATGGGCATTTTTCTAATTTGGAATTGAGAGTTTGGGATTTGGAGTATTCATCCGGTCCTCCGCAGTCTCAATTATCTTTCCTAGTTCCGTGTCCGCGAGTCCAGACTTAGAGGGTTTCCCCGGCAATTCCAAACTCCAAATTCTAAATTCAAAACTGTTTTAGTAGGTCGTGTTTCAGCGAGTCGCGCAACCTCGCGAGGCCGCCCTTGAGAGAACCGTCTAGCACGAAGTTCTCGTACGCCACCTTGATCCCGCCCATCAGGGCGGCCTCAACGTGAAAGTCGGCTTCAACCTTCTTCCCGGTGGTCTTTTCGATCTTGGAGATCAAGGCCTTCCGGTGCTTGTCGTCAAGCGCCTCCGCACTGGTAACCGAGACGTGGATCGTGTCAGTCGCCGCTCGCCGAAGGATGATGAATTCGGCGCGAACCGCCTCGATCTCGGCTTCACGCCGCTTTTCCAGCATAACTCGCAGGACCTGCATGGTGAGAGCCGTGATCCGGTCGGAGAACATCCGCTCGAGCGACTTCACCTTTTCTTCGCGGCTGGTATACGGCGCGATGAGAAAGTGGCGGAACCGGCGGTCCTTCTCCATGAGTCCGACGATCGCATTGAGATCGTCCTCGACCGCCTGCACGACGTCGTATCGTTGGGCGGTGCCAAAGAGCGCGTGCGCGTATCGCTTGCCGATCCGGGAGTCTTGCTGAGCCACCTTAGGCTTTCACCTCGATCTTATCGATGAACTCTTCGACGAGCCGACGGTTCTTTGTGGAATCGACGTTTTCGCCGAGCAGTTTCTCGGTTGCGGCGAGGGTGAGGTCGACGACGCCGAGACGAAGCTCCCCCATCACTCGGGCCCGTTCCGCTTCAATCTCCTGATTGGCTCGCTTGACCAGATCGTCCGCTTTGGCAGCCGCTTCGGACATCAAAGTTTGCCGCAGTTGCTGAGCCTCCTTGATCTGAGCCTGGATTTGAGCACGGGCGTCTGCCTCGGTGTCGGCCAGCCGCCTCTCGTACTCTGAGCGCATCTGCGTCATTTCCGCACGAAGCTGCTCTGCCTCCGCGAACGTATGTTCCAGGTTGCTCGTCCGCTCGTGGATCGCCGTACCCAGAGGCTTGAAGTAGAACATGTTCAGGACTGGAAAAAGGACCAGAAACATGCCGAGCATGGAGACCGTCTTGCCAAGGTCCAAAGGGATGCCCTGACTGTTCAGGCTTTCTTGGAAAGCCGGATGCCAGTTGACGGATAGATAGAAGCCGCCAAAGGCAAACCCAAGCCCGAACACCACAATAAGCAGTGTCTTCACAATGATCCTCTGAGTTGGTTCGTCATCAGTTCTACGCCCGGCCCAGCGGCCGGGCAAGGGGTTGCTTACTTAAAGTTCGCCGGCGCAAGAAACAGGGTGAGAAGGAACGTTAGCTCAACGAACGCGAAGGCAATCAGCATTACGGTTTGAAGCTTGCCGAGGGCTTCGGGCTGCCGCGCCATGCCGGTCATCGCGCCATAGCCGATTAGTCCAAAGCCAATGCCCGCACCCAAAACTGCGAGCCCAAGTCCGATCATCATCATGGTGTTGTTAGTTATCCTCCAGGTTAGCGGTCAAAAACTGTTTAGTGTGCGGGCGCCGGCTCTGGGACATGCCCATGCGATCTAGCTGCCGGTTCGTCGTCGTGATGCACAACAAGCGAAATGTACACGCAGGTCAAAAGCGTGAACACCAGAGCTTGAACGACCACGGTTAGAAGCTTTACGAGAAGCAAAAAGCCACCGATCGGCAGATAAATCGGCTGACCAACCTTGTTCAACGCTTCCACCGCAGCGTGGCCGCCGTGCATGTTTCCGAACAACCGCAGGCTAAGCGATATGTTCTTCATCAACTCCGAGATCAACTCGATCGGAAACAGAATGAGCGGCATGACGATCGCAACGATCCTCTCGACGATGGAGGGGCCTCCCATTTTCGGGCCGCCGAAATGCCGCAGATGCTTGAAGAACCCGATGAACCAAGCACTGATTGGATCTGAGCCGTGTGCTCGCAGATGGTCGGCATGCCCCTTGATTCCCTCGTATTGAACGTATGAGACCGCGATCAAGGCCATCGCCAGATTGAAGCTGAGGTCTGCGGTCGGCGAGGTCGGAAAAAACAGGGCGACCGTGTTACCCACGAAGATAACTAGCCAGAGTGTGCCGATGAAGGGAATGTACTTTCGGCCATGCGGCCCGATGATGTTGAGGCACATGCTCTCAACAAAGAGATACATCTGTTCGGCGGCTTGCGTGATCGGGTTGCGGAACACACGCTCCTTCATTCCCGTCTTGGCCCACGCGATCAGGATTGCAATCAACGCAAGTACCAGTGCCACATAGAAAATGAGGCCCCAATATCCGGGCCCCTCGGGAACGCCTCCGCCGCCTTCGGCAATGGGAAGCAAGTTGTGGAACTGAACGAACTCCATGGATCAAGCGCGAATCACGGGCCGCTGGCGGCCCAAGTCACGAGGCAGAAGTATACCAACACGACGCCTGCCAAAAAGCAACCGAACGCACCGTGGCCAAGGCGGGACGCGAGCATGCCGCAAAACATGTAAAGGGGTAGTTTTGCGAAGAATGCAACGATCGTTAGCAACGAGCCGAACCGATGACCCGCTCCGGAGGTTGCCATCTTGCCCACGAGCAAGATGAGCTGCCATAAGGCGAAGGCACCGAACGTTCCGCTGGACAAGCCAAGTGCCATTCCGGTTAGACCGTGTGGCGAAACGGGGACGGCGGCAAGCAGCGCGAGAGCGGCAATTGCCGCATACAGCCGGTAATCGCGAAGGAGTGGCCGGCTCACCCGTCCTCGCTCGATCTCTTAAGAATGAACAGAGCCATCGCCATTCCGATGCCGGCTCCGATCAACATCCCAATGCCTTTTGCAGTTGTCGTACCCGCATAGTGATCGATGACCCAGCCGACGGCCAGGCCGGCAAGGGGAACGCCGATGATGGTGTAAGCGACAGTGAGTCCGAGTCCCAGACCCTTTGCAACGTGCACGTCCGCCATTGCCTGGCGCTTTTTTTCGGCTGACTGCGCCGCGGTACGGACCTTCCAGCCTTCGGCCCGAACGTGAAGGTTTTTCAACCCGTCTTTCAACTCCGCCGCGGAGAGGCGCTCCTTTTCTTGCCGAGACTCATGCTGATCAGCGAACCGGCTGTCGATGTCGCGCAGCTTCAGCTCGATCTCGCCAAGCTCCTCTGAGTCGGCAAGGGCGCCTTCCCCCAGAAGCTTTCTCAGCCTCTCTTCAAGTTCCTCCTCGGTCTCATGAGGCTCTTTAGGGGCTTCGTCCGGCATCGCCGTTAAGGTACCACCGCTTTCACATGAGCGGGGACTAGAATGTTCCCGCCACAAGCAAAGGCTTGGTTCAATCCGTATTGAATAATTGCCGATGGCCGTGCAAACTCGCTCGCTGGAAACCGAGGCCCAGTTCTTGAAAGGAGTTGGTCCGCGCTTCGCGCCGGGCTTCAAGAAGCTCGGCCTCGGCACCGTCGGAGACGTCCTCTACCACCTTCCGCGGCGCTACGAAGACCGGCGCAACCTGCCCACGATTGGCAAGGCACGACCAGGCGAGTTCGTCACCGTGAAGGGCGACCTCATGCACGTCGAGTCGCGGCCGACTCGCGGAGGCATGGTTATCCTGAAGGTTGCGATCCGCGACGAAACCGGAGTGATGACCCTAACCTGGTTTAACCAGCCCTGGATCGCTCGCCAACTTAAGGGCTACAAAGGACCTATCATCGCCTATGGAATGGTGCGCGAGGGTTCGCCGGGCTTCGAAATCCATACCCCTGAGTGGGAGATGATCGACGAGGACACCGATCCGTCGGACTTCGCCCGGATTGTTCCCGTCTATCCCGCAACCGAAGGCGTCTCGCAAAAAACCCTGCGAAAGGCGGTTCGCTCGGCCCTCGAGCAGTACCTGCAATATGTGGAGGACCCGCTTCCCGACTACCTGCGACAAAAGGAAAAGCTCCAGCCGATCCGGTGGTGTCTGCGCCAGATCCACGATCCGGAATCAGACGAGTTCCGCGCCAAAGCTCGCAAGCGCCTTGTATTCGAGGAGTTCTTCTATATGCAGGTCGCGCTCGCCATGCGCCGTGCCGAGACTCAGCAGGAACTGGGGATTGCGTTTCCGATTGACGACCTGCTGGCCTTGCCGCCCTACGGCGTTACGGCATCCGGGCCTTCCCGTGAAGTGCCATCGAACGCTGGAACTCAAAGCCCCAACGACGCAACGCCGCAAGGCCCAAACGCCCGCAAGGCCGTCGTCCGCAAGCCCAAGCGTTCCTCGCACCTCTTCGACGAGGAGCTTGCCAGGCTCCGCGAGGGTGAACCGCTGTGGGATCAGATCCATCGCATGCTGCCCTTCGAGCTCACCGGCGCTCAGAAGCGCGTGATCGGAGAGATCTTCGATGATATGAAGATGCCGCACCCTATGAACCGGCTCGTGCAGGGCGACGTCGGATCTGGCAAGACCGCCGTCGCGGCCGCAGCGATGCTGGCGGCCGTGAGGAGCGGCTATCAAGCCGCGTTGATGGCGCCGACCGAAATCCTCGCCGAGCAGCATCACGTCAATCTTCACCGGCTCTTCGAACCGCTGGGAATCGAGGTAGTCCTCCTCGTCGGAAAGCAGTCGGCCAAGGAAAAGAAGCGTGCGCAAGACCAAACCGCGAGCGGGCACGCGAAAATCGCGGTAGGCACCCACGCCCTTATTCAGGAGGGCGTGGGATTCGACCGGCTCGGCCTTGTGGTGATCGACGAACAACACCGGTTTGGCGTGCTTCAACGCGCAGCCCTGAGAGAAAAAGGGCTGGGTAACCCGGATGTTCTCGTGATGACGGCAACTCCTATCCCGAGGACGCTCACGATGACCCTTTATGGAGACCTCGACGTCTCCGTAATCGATGAGATGCCTCCCGGCCGAAAGCCCGTCAAGACCCATTGGATGCTGCCTTTCCGGCGCGGATCTGTCTACGAAACCGTTCGAAACCTGATAAAGGAGGGCCGGCAGGCCTACTTTGTTTGCCCGATGGTGAGCGAGAGCGAGAAGATGCTTGCCCAGGCCGCGGGGGATCTGCACTATCAACTTAGCAAAGGCGTATTCTCGGACCTGCGAGTCGGTCTCCTTCACGGTCAAATGAAGGCACGCGACAAGGAGACCGTGATGGAGAGTTTCCGAGCAAAAGAGCTTGACGTGCTCGTCAGCACGACCGTCATCGAAGTCGGCGTCGACGTTCCCAACGCCTCCATCATGGTGATTGAAGACGCGAACCGCTTTGGTCTGTCCCAACTTCATCAGCTTCGGGGCCGGGTGGGTCGCGGAGAATGGCAGAGTTTCTGCGTCCTGCTCGCGGAGGCCAAATCGGATGATGCGCGAACCCGAATGGATGTCATGGTCCAGACGACGGATGGCTTCAGGATCGCCGAGGAGGACCTGAGGCTCCGCGGTCCCGGCGAACTGGCCGGTACGAGGCAGAGTGGCAACCTCGACCTCAAGATCGCTGACTTGATTCAGGACGTAAAGCTTCTGGAAGTATCCCGACAGGCTGCAATCGATCTCATCGGACTCGATCCTCCGCTCCTGCAACCCGAACATGGCGGAATACGTGAGAAGATCCAGGAGCGGCGTAGCCAACTGGCCGTCGTGACCATCTCGTGAGTTTTGGGGGTTGAGTTGCTGGCGCTCCCACCGGCGCTCAGCGACCAAGTTCCAAAATGTGACGACTCTATACTAAAAAGCTGATGGGCGATCCCAATGCCTACAAGGTCTGTCCGATGTGTCGAACGACCGCTTATCTGAACGCTCAGGTTTGCGCGGGATGCGGCCACCAATTCTCGACCCAGTTCTCGCCTCCGCCGCAGCAGACCCAGGCATTCTACGGTCAGGCAAATCCGCATTGGGATCCCTACCAGAGTCAATATCAGCTAGCCAGACCGGATAGCAATCGGCTGCTCGTCACGATCCTTCTCTGGTTCTTCCTCGGACACTTCGGCGCGCATCGGTTCTACCTTGGGCACACGAATACAGCGGTCTTGATGTTAGTGCTGAACCTGATCGGCTGGCTAACCGCCTGCTTTCTCGTGGGCTATATCTTCTTGTTGGGCGTTGCCGTCTGGTGGATCGTCGATCTGGTCCAGATGCTGACCGGCAATCTTCGACCAACCGACGGCGCCCGATTGGTGTAGGCGCCTAGAATCTGAGGTTTCCGCACTCTATCCCTTGGAGAGCCGGCTGAACGTTTCCTTGTCGACCGCCCGCATGAGGCATTCCTCGTAGGAGCAGTTGCCGTTCCGGAAGTGGTTCGCAAGCGAACTGTCCATGGTCTGCATTCCAATCTGGGCGTTCGTCTCGATGACGCTGTACATCTGGTGCGTCTTTCCCTCACGGATGAGGTTTTTGATCGCGGCCGTGCCAAGCATGATCTCGATGGCGGCGCATCGACCGCCCCCTAGTTTGGGAAGAAGCTGCTGCGAGACGACGGCTTCGAGCGTGTTGCCCAACAGGACCCGAATTTGGTCCTGCTGATCGCTCGGGAAGACGTCGATAATTCGGTCGATCGTAGACGGCGCGTTGCGGGTGTGAAGCGTACCAAAGACGAGGTGGCCGGTTTCGGCCAAGGTCAGCGATGCTTCGATCGTCTCGAGGTCCCGAAGCTCGCCGACGAGAATGATATCTGGGTCTTCGCGGAGGACGGCTCGCAACGATGCATGGAAGGAGAACGTATCCGCATGCATCTCGCGCTGGTTGACCATGCACTTCTTGTGGTTGTGCAGATACTCGATCGGGTCCTCGATCGTCAGGATGTGCGACGTTCGGTTATCGTTGATGTCGTCGATCATCGAAGCGATCGTCGTCGATTTACCGGAACCGGTTGGCCCGGTCACCAAAATCAGGCCGCTGGTTCGCTTGGAAACCTCCCGGATCACGTTCGGGATTCCAAGCTGCTCGAACGATGGGATCTTAGTAGGGATCACGCGAAGGGCTCCCGCTACCGAGCCGCGCTGAATGTACGCGTTGAATCGGAAACGAGCCAGATTCTTCACGCTGTAGGCGAAGTCGAGCTCGTGTGTGTCTTCGAACTTCTGAAGCTGATCTTCCGTCAGCGTGTCGTAAACCAATCGCCGCGTATCCTGGGGAACGAGGACGGTGAACGGCAGCGGCGCCAACTCGCCGTCGAGCCGAACCATCGGAGGCAAGCCGCAGGTGAGATGAATGTCCGACGCCTTTCGCTCGATGGCCATCCTAAGAATGTCGTCGATATGGGCGTTGGCGATTGGAAGCGCGTCCGCCTCTAACTGCGATCCTGACGCCGGCGCGTCGAAATCGTGATTGAAGCGCCCATTGTCCAGCTCCATCGCATGAACGTCGGAAGGAACGAATACGGGCGTGTAATGCGCCTGCTTGTCTTCCTGTTCCTCGAACGACTTCAGGGAGACGACTCCTTCTTCTTCCACGGGGGCCGGCTGCAGTGCAGCGCTTCCTTCCGTCGGGAACTCCGTTTTCTCTTCTTCCTTCAGCACCTTGTTCCAGGTAAATCCGTCACTCATGGTCAATCCGCTTATTCCATATTTCTGCGAGTAGCCAATACATCCAATAGGCGATTCGCTTCGGCTTCTAGGCAAAATGCATTTGGGCGGCTGCTATCGCGCCGATTCCCTGCTCGATCACCATCCCTTCGTTCTCGGGCGTTACGCTCAAGCAGTCCCATGCCCACTGAGGGATTTCCGCATGTGCGTCCTCGCTCGGGTGTTCCTTGCGCTCCCACACAAGCTTTGCGATCCCGGTTCCAACTGCCGTGCAGGCCCGATAGAGCCCATTGGGATCGCCATCGTCGGGAGGAGTCAGATAGCGAAGGCCGGATAGAAGGACTTCTGGAAAGCCCCAACGTTCAGCCGCCGACAAGGAAACGTCGACGTGATGGCAGCCGTACACGCGTGATTCCGCGTCGAGTTCGGGTACTCCGTTTTCTATCATCAAAGCAACCCGCTCGTAATCGCCGTTGCCGAAACGGTCGAGCAGCGTCTTTCCAATGAGGTGCAGGAGACCGCAGGTATAGCAGTCGTCGGGCTGGGCCTTTCTCGAATGGAATGCGAGCCACTTGCAGCACACGGCGGTATCGACCGACCGGCGCCACCAGGCTTTGCGACGGAGGGACTCCCGGTCGCTGCGGCCCACAAACATATCGTAGGCGCCTACGGTCATCGCAAGATTTCGAACCGCCCGAAACCCAAGGAACAGGACCGCCTCTCGAATCGAAGTCACCCGCTTTGGAAGGCCAAAGAAAGCGGAATTGGCAAGCGTCAAGACCTTGCTGCTAAATCCAGGATCGACGATGATCGCTCGCTCCAACTCCAGCGGAGGCGCCTCATCGGACGCGGAGATCTCGAGCACCTTGAAGACGACATGAGGCAAAACGGCTAAGCCGTCCACTTTCTCCAGCAGCTCTGCCAGAGGGTCGTTCATGCTCTCGATCGGCACCGCGTTCATCGATGAGCCCCCCACGCCATGAAAACCAAAACCTGAGCTCCAGGACCCAGATTTGACCTAGGCATAGAGCACCCTCAAGATCTCGTCGACGCTCGTCACCCCGTTCAGGACCTTCACGACGGCATCCATCTGCAAAGTCCGCATGCCATTTTCCATCGCGAGCTTGCGAAGGATATGGCTGGGCGAACGCTCCAGGACCTTGTCGCGGATCCCATCGTTGAAGAGCATGAGCTCGTGAACGCCGGTGCGGCCGCGGTAACCCGAGTGCTTGCACCGGTCGCAGCCCTTCCCCCGATACAGCGTGATCTCATCATCGATCCCGTCTGGAAGCGGCAGCCCGTAGCGAACAAGCTCCTGGCGCGAAGTCGTGTACTCCTGCCGGCAGCCAGAGCAGACCTGACGCACAAGCCTTTGCGCGAGAACTCCGATCACCGAAGAGGAGATCAGGAACGGCTCGACGTCCATGTCGATAAGTCGCGTTGCCGCCGAGGGGGCATCGTTCGTGTGCAAAGTGGTTAAGACGAGGTGGCCGGTAAGAGCGGCTTCCATCGCGACCGTGGCCGTTTCGTTGTCGCGCATTTCGCCGACCATGATGATGTCCGGGTCTTGCCGGAGCATGGCCCGGAGGCCCGCCGCGAAAGTCATGTTCGCTTTCACGTTCACGCCGCATTGATTGATGCCCGGCAGTTCGTATTCGACCGGATCTTCGATGGTCACGATGTTTCGCTCGCCGGTATTGAGCTTGTTGAGGATCGAATAGAGGGTCGTCGACTTACCGGAGCCGGTCGGTCCGGTGACGAGGATGATGCCGTAGTTTTTCGAGCACATGTCCTCGATCTCGGCAAGGTTCTTTGGCAGGAACCCGAGCTTCGATAGGCCAACGCTGATGCCACCCTTATCGAGAACGCGCATGACGATCTTCTCGCCGTAGACGACCGGCAAAGTCGATACGCGGAAGTCGTATTCCTTACCTCCGATGACGGCAGAGATGCGATTATCCTGCGGGGCCCTCTTCTCGGCGATGTCCATCTCGGACATGATTTTCAAACGGCTCGTAAGGGGCGCCATCACCTTTCGTGGCAGCTTCATGCCGTCCACCAAGACGCCGTCGACCCGGAAGCGGACTCGCATGCCGTCCTTTTGTGGCTCGATATGGATGTCGCTCGCTTTGTCTGAAATCGCCTGGCTGATGATCAGGTTGGCCAGCCGGATGATGGGCGCGTCTTCTCCCATCTCACGAAGCTCAGCCTCGCTGAGATCTTCTTCGTCCTTGGCCGATAGCTCGACTTCTCCTTGGAAGTCCTTCATGACGCCCGCGAGAGCGTCGTTCATGCTCACGTCAACCTTGTAGTAACTGTTGATCGCGGCTTGGATATCCTCCTCGACCGCGATCATCGGCTCAATTTCCAGGCTGGTATGGAGACGCAGTTCGTCGATCACGAAGATGTCGAGCGGGTTCACCATGGCAACCACGAGGCGGTTGTCTTGGCGCTCGACCGGGAAACATTTGCAGCGCTTGGAGATGCCGGGCGTGATCAGGTTTAACGTGTCTTGGTCGACGCTGACGTCGGCGACATCGATATAGGGAACGCCCCAAACCTTGCCGAGGCAGCGGACACGATCTCGTTCGGAGACGAGTCCGAGAGTCACTAGCACGCGGCCGATCGTGTCGGTTCCGCCGAGTTCTTTCTGTTTGGCGACGGCAACTTGAAGCTGATCGGCACTGATCAGACCCTCAGAGACAAAGTATTCGCCCGTTAACATATCAGTGCCAAGTGCCGGTCGCATCCGGGCGCTGCCAACGCCCTCCACCCCATCCGTTCCATCGCGCAGGTTCGCTGGTCCCGGTAAAGATGCTGTCGTCCGTCTAAACCAAGCAGGCAGACTAGCTAGAGGCTTTGCTGGCGGCAATCTTGCCGGGTTTTTCGACCTTGCCTTGCCGTAACATCTGTTGCATGCCAAGGAAGGAGATGCCCTGGGTCGAGCCGATCGTGCTCGAAGGCAAGTTCGTGAGGCTGGAGCCGATCAAGTCGAAGCACGCGAAGGAACTGGCCAAGCATGCGGAGCCGGAGATCTTCAAGTACTTCGTGACCGTGTTGCCCCGAGGGCAATCCGCGCAGGCCCTGAAGGAGTACATCGCGAGGTATCGAACCCTCGCGTACACGGTCGGGTTTACCATTATCTCTCGCAAGACCATGAAGCCGATCGGTAGCACCAGCTTCATGGATATCCGGCCCGAACACAAGGCGCTGGAGATCGGAATGACCTGGGTGAGCCGGGAGTGGCAAGGCACCGCCGTGAACCCGGAATGCAAGCTCCTCCTCATGGAGCACGCCTTCGAAAGGCTCGGCGCCGAACGTGTCCAACTGAAGACCGACGGTCGCAACCTGCAGAGTCAAGCTGCGATCGCTAAGCTAGGCGCGGTGAAGGAAGGCGTCCTGCGACATTACAGCATCGGTCCCGATGGATACGTCACCGACCGCGTGATGTACTCGGTGATCGCGTCGGAGTGGCCGAGGGTCAAGCTGGGATTGCTGAACAGGCTGGAGGCATTTGTGGTTCGGGGGTCGTGACGCCGAGTCACGGGAGTCACGCTCCTAAAGGACCCTTTTTTCGAAGAGCACCAAACCACAGCCTCGAAGATTGATGGTGACCCGCTCGTCGTACCCGATCGCCCAATAGAAGCCGGTCGAGATCGGATTCGCCGAATAGGCGTCGAGTCGGACATAGGCTATGCCGTGGCTTCGCGCAAGCGCCTCGACACCCTCCATGAGGAATCGCCCCACTCCTTGGCGTTGATGACGAGGACATACGGCGAGGGCGAAGACGCCGAGACCCAAAGCTTTCGGATCTTGCCAATACTCTCGTTTCCAGAAGCCGGGCGGCCAACTGCTGACCACGACTGATCCGACCGAGTCACCTTCACAGGTCGCGACGTAAAGCGTGGACTTGCGAAGTGTCTCCGGATCGGCAAGTTTGATCCGCTCTCGGACGCTGGCGATTCGCGGCGCCTTTCCCCAGGGTCCAGCCCCGAGCTTGTTTCGGAGATCGTCGCCGGCTTCGCCCCGCATAGCGGCGATCGCGGCGGCGTGCTCCAGCCTTGCAAGCTCGAAGGTGAGGCCATCCACCGCAGGATTATGCCGGTTATCCAGCTCGCTCAGGCCGTCCGCGACCCGGTTTGCGAGTGCACACCCGGGTAGAATCTGTCTCCTTCCGCTCGTAGCTCAGTGGATAGAGCATCGGTCTTCGGAACCGAGGGTCGGGGGTTCGAATCCCTTCGAGCGGGCCAATTCTCCGGCGTCGATTCCCGCCCTTCCCGAGCCAGGGCTAATAGAAATTGCACTCGGTATTGCCGCAGCTCCAAGACTTGTGCAGCCCGTCCCATGCATCGTACTCTTGAGGGCTAAAAACGTCCTAGCCGGCCCAGCCGGCGTGGTCATAAAAACGAGCAGCAGAGATAAACAGGCAGCGAAGACCTTCATAGCGGGCACCCGGACACGCGCCCTGCATGTTTAACAGGGTATTCCGGCTACGGGCTTCGCCAGACGCGAGCGGTTTGCCGTGGGTCCGGCAGGTCGTACATCTCCGCGAGCGTCTCGACGTCGGCTCGTAGCCTCTTCCAGTCGCTTCTCATCGTCTCAAGCACGTTGTCGGGATTCCTGAACATCCGATCCAATGCTGTGGCTCGGGCAGCCGCGGTCTTAACGTCGTCCCTCAGGTACCTTGGCTTCTCGCCACTTCGGTTTCTGGACTCAACTCGTCCAAGCGCCTTATCGAGGTCCAATACGGCCTTCTTGGCTTCGTCCGACTTCCTCCAGTTGGGCTGGAAACTGGCCTGATACCGCCGCATGAAAGTCTCGCGAAAGTCGGTGCTCTCTTGCCCGACGGCTTGAATCAGCCCGCGCACGCTGGCGTTGTTACGATAAACGTGGCGGATCACCTCTTGCGCTGGCACACCGAGCGTCAGCATCGCTAACGCCGCCGTTAGGTAAGTCTTCATGGGTCCCTCCTTGCGGACACGGACGTGAACTCGCCCGCCCATCCAATGGATTTAGAAGGTGTGGCATACAGTATTGTTCGATTCGGTGGTCGCGTCCTTGAAGGCTCACGCACGGCGGGAAACCCGGCTATCCGATGCGACCTTGTCAACAATCGAACACCCAACACCTAACACCAACACCCAAACATCGCGCGCGGCCAGGGTAGAGGGTGTCGGATCTAGCGGCCTCTGCTCAATAGAAGTAGCACCCGGAATCCATCTTCTTTGGCGCCAAGGAGGCGTCGAAAGCCTCGGCCTTTGTGTTGGTCAGCTGGGCCAGCCGCGAATTCACTTCCGCCAAAGTCGCCTGTGAATAGCCCGGCCACATTTTCTCGATCGCGCCGTCCGGTCTGACGATCAAGTTGTAGGTCGACTGCCGCGCATGAAACGCCCTCATGAGGTCGAGCTTTTCGTCGGCGACGATCGGATGAAGGACGGTGTTGGCCCCGGAGTAATCGATTGCCCTCGCCTTGCCTACATTGATGATCCCGATGAAGTCGACCTTTCCCTGAAACCTCCGATACAAGCGGTTGAAGAGAGGCTGAGCATCGAGGCTGCAGGGACAGCCGTCGAGGATGAAGTAAATGAACTGCGGCCTCTTCCCCGCTCCGCCGATTTGAAGGTCCTTGCCATGAATATCGGTCGCCATTCGAAACGGCCCAGGCTTGTCGGTGAGGCTTGAAGCATCGAAGAGCATCGCCGCCGTCACCGGGTGCCTAACTTCGTCGCGAACCACCGAAGCATCGGCCCGCGCCGCGTTCCCGGCGATCTTGGGCGGGCGGGACCCCATGAGCCGCAGGAAACCTCCCGCAAGGGCTAGCAATGCGCCCAAACTCACCAGGACGATCGCGGGCTTCACAGATCGATTTTAGCTGGAATGAACGTAAGGCTTTGAATCCCAATCCCGGGAACTGGAGTCCAAGACATCCGATGTATCCTGAGAGTGGCATGACAAGAACGCTGGAAGCCGAAATCGCGGAAACGATCATCCGATTCCATTTGGACCAGCACGGGCATCGTCCTGGCTCGGTCGAAACCTTCAAGATGGGCGACCTGATTGTCGTGCGCTGTCATGACGTGTTCACGCCTACCGAGCGTGATCTGGCGATCACATCCGAAGGGAAAAAGTTGATCCAAAGCGCACGACGAGACCAGCGGGCGCTCACCAGGCGCGAAATCGAGCGCGAAGTCGCACAGGTCGTGAACCGGCCGATCCTCCGCAGCTTCTACGACATCGACACTCGGAACGGCGAGCAAATCGAGGTCTACGTGATGGGAGCCGAGCACTGAGCTCTGAGCGCATCCTAACCTCTCAAGTCTCGGCGCTCAACGTACACTAGACGCGATGCGACGATTCCGCACCCTTCGCGTGCAGCTCCTTCTGAGCCACCTGGTGCTCGTCGTCCTGATGGCGGCCGTCATCGCCGGAGCGATTAGCAGTTTCGTCTCGCTGGGCCGATCTATCGATCGAGTCCTGAAAGGCTCATTCGCTTCGGTGCTCGCTTGCGAACAGCTCAACGACGCCCTCGAGCACCAGCACGAGGCGCTGACCCTCTTGATCACCGGCCAGGCGCCACTCGCCCAAGCCGAGTTCCAGACCAAAACGGCGAGACTGAATGAGGCATACGACAGTCTCAGAGCAAGCTCGACGAAAGAAGCGATGTCCGATGTGAGCGAACTCGGCCTCGCCATCAGGAGGTACCAGACAGAGTTAAACGACGTCTTTCGCACCCAACGGTCGCTTCCGCCAGACCAGTTTCGTTCGCTCTACAACAACTCGATCCGTCCTGTGATGGACGATTTGCAGAACAAGATTCTGGTGATCCAGCAGCAGAACCGAGCTGCGATTCAAGATGCGAACCGTCGGGCGAAGCAGGAGTCCGAACAGGCAGCTTCCCGGAGCCTTTGGCAAACAGGATTCGCCCTGGTGATCGCGATCCTACTTGGCCTGAGGATGATCCGGGCAGCCCTGACACCCCTTGAAAAGGTAGCAAAGCAGGCTGCGGCGATTGGAAGCGGCGATCTCGACCAACGCATCGACATCCGCCGCGACGATGAGATCGGATCGCTCGCCACAGCCTTCAACGCAATGGCGGAAAACCTTGGAGAAGTTCGTGCCCGCGAATCCCGCCGGCTCAAGCGAGCGGAGCTGATGTCCGATGCGGCCCTGGACAGCCTTTACGATCCGGTCGTCGTCAGCGACGCCCAGGGCCGCCTCGTGTACCTAAACAAGGCGGCCCAGGGCCTTTTCGGTCCGACCCCCATCACTCCTCGGCTGCCGATCGTTGAGCACATCGGCGACCGGAGGATCGTCCGCGCCATTCAAAATGCCATCACTCAGGATCGGGTCTCGGCGGGAGAAGATCCGACCGGTCTAATTCCCATTCAGGTCGAGGGCGCTATACGGACTTATCGGTTGCGAGCGACGCCCATGAAGGACGCCCAGGGCCAGCTTCTTGGCTCCGTAACCGTGCTCGAAGACATCACCCATATTCGCGAGCTTGACCGTCTCAAGACGGAATTCATCGGCGTGGCATCTCACGAGCTGAGAACTCCCGTGACGTCCATGCTGTTGTCTGTCCAGCTCCTGGAAGAGGGCGCCGCCGGCCCGCTGACTGGCATGCAAAAGGAGATCGTCGATGCCCAGCGCAGCGACGTGGAGCGACTCGATCACCTGATGCGAGAACTCCTCGACATCAGTCGCCTCGAGGCAGGCAGCGCCCCACCTCGATTTGAAATGGTTCCTCCGGACGACCTGCTCAAAACGGCCTTCCAATCGACCAAGTCGCAAGCCGCCCAAAAGGGTATTGAGCTGGAAATTGATAGGCCGGCTTCATTGCCATTGGTGCGGGCCGACAAGAGTCAAATGGGCCGGGTATTGGTGAACTTAATCACCAACGCGATCCGGCACACGCCGACAGGCGGGCACGTTAAGCTTTGTGCAACCGGCAGTCCCGATCAAGTAACATTTGCCGTCGTGGATACAGGCTCCGGAATCCCAAAGGATTTCCAGGAGAACATTTTCGAAAGGTTTGTTCAAGTCCCGGGAGCTACCGGAGGCGGGGCGGGCCTTGGGCTGTCGATCAGCAGAACGATCGTGCAAGCGCACGGCGGAAAGATGTGGGTTGAAAGCGAAGTCGGCAAGGGCAGCACTTTCGGCTTCACCCTGCAAACGACCCCACACTCAATCGGCAGCGAGGAAGGGATTTGAGTCGAGTTCTAGTCATCGACGACGAAACCAATATCCGGACGATGATCCGTTTCGCCCTTCAGCATGTCGGTCACGAGGTCGACGTCGCCTCGGATGGCGAGGAAGGCTTAAAGAAGTTTGGCGACGGAGAGAATTGGGACCTTGTCCTGCTCGATCAGCGAATGCCCGGCATGACGGGCATCGAAGTCCAAAGAGTGCTCCACAAGAGAGCGCCCAAAAGTAAGCTGATCATGATCACCGCATTCGGGACCATTGATCTCGCTGCGGAAGCGATCCAAGCCGGTGCGATGGACTTCCTCCGAAAGCCCTTCACGGCGGAAACCCTTCGGGGCGCCGTACAGTCCGCTTTGGACCGGCCGATGGTTTCGCTCTCCGACAATACAGCCAGCGCGTTCACTCCATTCACTCGCACGACCATCAACGGGTTTCGCTTCGAGCCCGCGCCCGACGGGCGCACGCTGGACGCGGGCGATATCACCTGCGAATTCATCGTCGACTTGCCGGATCATACGAGCACGGTCGTAAAGGTCGTCCTGCCCAGCTATGTATTGGAACTCGTCAAGGCCTATACCGACATGGAGGAGCCCCCTGGAGGCGAAGGCTTTTGGCAGGGACTTTGCGAGGAAGCTCTCGCCAACTATCTCTGGCAACATGCCGGATTGCCGCCGGGTTGCTTCTTTAGGATTGAGGACCTTACGTCGAGCTTGCAAAGGTGGCTCGATTCGGTTCTTACGGTAGAACATAGCGAGCATGCCTGACAAGAAAGAAGGCCGATTAAAGATCTTCCTCAGCTTTGCGGAGGGGGTTGGCAAGACGTACGCGATGCTCGACGAAGCCCATCGTCGCAAGAATCGAGGCCAGGACGTCGCGATCGGCTTCGTCGATGGCAAGGGTCGCCCCGCCACCGAAGACCAAATGCGCGGCTTCGACTCTGTTCCCACGCTGCGCGGACAAAATGGCTCTGAAGAGCTGGACGTCGACGCGATCATCAAGCGCCATCCCGATCTCGTACTCGTCGACGAACTGGCCCATTCCAACGCGCCGGGCATGAAGAATGCGAAGCGCTGGCAGGACGTTCAGCAAATCCTCGATGCCGGCATCAACGTTCTCACGACCCTCGACGTGCACCATCTCGAAAGCCTGAAGGATCAAATCGAGGACATCACCGGCGTTGAAATCGAGGACACCGTTCCCGACCGCCTTCTGCATCGAGCCGAGGAGATTGAAATGGTCGATCTCACCGTGCGCGCGCTCCTCAACCGGCTGGATCGCGGCGAGGTGTTTCCTCGCGATAACGTCGACGCCAAGACGGCTCAGCTCTTTAGCGAGACGAACCTTGCCGCCTTACGCGAAATTGCCCTTCGCGAAGCGGCGGGGAGGGTCGATGAGGATGTCCTCGAACTGCGAAAGGCTAAACAGATTAAGAAGCCTTGGCAAACCCAAGAGCGCGTGATGATCTGCATCGGTTCGTCAAATCCCTCGATGCGCTTGATCCGCCGCGGATGGCGAATCGCGCAACGCATCCACGCCGACATTGTTGCGGTTTATGTGGAAGAGGGCAAGTTGAACGAGCGGCAGGAAAAGATCATCAGCGACGATCTGAAGCTTACGGAGCGTCTCAACATTCCGGTCGTTCGCCTGAAGGGACAGGCTGCCGATGAATTGATGCGGTATGCCCGTGAGAACAATATCACCCAGATCATGATCGGCCATGCCAACAAGGGCCGTTTCGAATCCATGGTCCGAGAGCCGATCTCCACTTCCCTTGCCCGCGAGCTTAGAACGATCGATATCCATATCGTGGCTGCCGAGCAGCCGAAGACCGAGAGCCGATAGCCGAGGTCTGCCTCCTCTCGGGTCGGTGGCGCGCCATTAGCCTAGAGAAACCCCCTCGACCCGGGGCCGGTCAAATTACCTAAAGGAGAGCGAAAATGAACATCAAATCGATGATCGCAAGTGGAGTCGCAGTGCTCACGATGGGCGCCTTTACTCTGGCCCCAGTCATGGCTCACTCCCAGGAATCTTGGCGAAGTCATCACCGCAGACAAGAGCAGAATGAGTGGCGCAATCTCGCAATTGGCGCCGGTGCTGTCGGCGTGCTGGGAGCCTTGAACCACGACGACACCCTGACCTTCGTCGGCGGTGCGGGCGCCCTGTATTCGATCTACCGCTACAACCAGGATCGAGATAGCGACGATCGCCGGATGAGGCTGAGAGCGATGTACTTCAGCCACCCGTACTTCTACCGTGACGGAGATCGCTTCGAGCGCCGCCATGTTTGGCGACACGGCCAGGAGTATTACCAGTTCGTGCGCGTTGGAGACTAGCGCGCCACCAATCGGACATTGACGTCCGAGGTTCCCATAGTCCGAACGCAGGGGCCCTCCGTGAGCGGTAAGCTTATTGCTTGTTTCAAACGGAGGCCCTTCTTAGCGAATGACTGAGGTGATCATGCCCAAGATGGGCGACGGAATGGAGGAAGGAACCCTCCTCGAGTGGCTCAAAAAGGATGGCGACGCCGTCAAAGCCGGCGAAGTCATCGGCACGATTCAAACCGACAAGGCAACTCTCGAGCTGGAGGCGCCCGGCTCCGGCAAGCTTGCCGGCATTCTGATCAAGGATGGCGAAACGGTTCCCGTCGGCCGCCCGATCGCAGCCCTCCTGAAAGACAGCGAGTCGCTTCCAATGAACTGGGGATCCGCGGCCAAGCAATCCGAACCGGCCGCAAGCACTGAACAGCCAGTCGTCGAGAGACCCCACGGCAATGGGGACACCGTGGCAGCTCAAGCGCCGGAACCGTCGCCGGCATCGAGCCAAACGATCGCTTTGGAAAGCAGCCGAATAAAGGCCAGCCCGCTTGCCAGGAGGGTCGCGGCGGAAAGAGGGATCGACTTGTCGACCCTGACCGGCACTGGCCCCGGAGGGAGAGTCGTCGAGAAAGATGTTCTTGCCACGAAGGCGGCTCCCGCGGTTGCCCAGCCAACTCCCGCGGTCTCCGCTCACGACGAAGTCGTCCAGCTCAATCGTCTGCGCCAGCTGACGGCGCAGAGGACCGCCCAGTCGAAGCAGCAGGTCCCACACTTTTACGTCACCGTCGAAGTCGACGTGGAGCGGGTCACTCAATTGCGGGCTATGTTCGAAGAAGAGGAGAGCGGCAAAGTCAGCATCAATGATTTTGTCGTCTGCGCTTGTGCGAGGGCCCTCCGCGATATGCCAGAGGTAAACGCAACGTTTTCCTCGCCGACAACGATCACGAAGCTGGGAGCCGTAAACGTTGGGATCGCTGTGGCGATCGATGAGGGCCTGACCGTAGCGGTCATCCGCAACGCGGATCAAAAGAGCCTTCGGCAGCTTGCCGCCCAGTCGAAAGATCTCGTCCGAAAGGCGAAAGAAAACAAGCTGTCAATGGACGAGCTAACGGGGTCGACGTTCTCGATCTCGAACATGGGCATGCTCGATATCGACAACTTCATCGCGATCGTAAACCAACCGAACAGCGCGATTCTCGCGATCTCGACGGCTCGCAGGAAGGCGGTCGTTACGGAGAACGACGAAATTCATGCTCGGTGGCGCATGAACATATCGGCGTCGTTCGACCATCGGGTGGTCGACGGGGCCATCGGCGCAAAATTCATCAACGTTGTGAGGGCGTACCTGGAGAATCCGACGAGACTCCTCTGAGAATCAGTCCGAATCCCCGATCCTCGATCCTCGATCCTCAATCCTCAATCATGTCCACCCGCTCATTCCTGATTCCAGAAACTCTCTCCGGCTATGTCGACAACAATTGGGTTGACGAACCGGCGCTCCTGGGTGAATTGCGGGCAGAGACGGCCGCGAGCACCAAAGATCCCAACATGCAGATCAGCCCGGACTTGGGACAATTCTTTACCGTCCTGCTCAAGGCGATTGGGGCGAAGCGCACCATCGAAGTCGGCGTCTTCACCGGTTACAGTTCGACGGTGACGGCGATGGCCTTGCCTCCCGACGGCCGCGTCATCGCGTGCGACGTGAGCGAGGAATTCACCTCGATCGCAAGGAGGTATTGGGCGAGAGCCGGTGTCGCCCAAAAGATCGAACTCAGACTTGGACCCGCGCTGGATTCGCTTGACCAGTTGATCTCTGGAGGGGCCGCGGGAGAATTCGACTTCGCCTTCATCGACGCCGACAAGGGCAACTACTGGAATTATTTTGAGCGGTGCTTAAAGCTCATTCGAGCCGGCGGAGTCATCGCCGCCGACAACGTTCTTTGGAGCGGCCGTGTCGCCGATGACGCCGAGCAAGACGACAACACCAACGCAATCCGCGATTTTAATCGCCGAGTTCACGCGGATCGACGCGTGATCGCCTCGCTGGCGCCGATCGGGGATGGCGTTACGCTCGCCGTTAAGCTCTAGCGCGCCTCCTACTTTGAGACTTCGTTATAGAGTCCGGCTCGCTCGATCTCGAGGCGCTTCAGTTCGCCCTCCGAGGACAGAGCGAGCTTCACCTTCGAGCCGACCGGGCCCTCCAGCATCTTCCGCAGTTTCCAATAGCTGTAGTGCCGGTCGACGTCCTCGCCATCGATGGACAGAATCGTGTCGCCCTTCTTGACCCCAGCCTTCTCGGCGGGACTGTTGGGCGTCACTTTCATAACCTTCACATCGCCGCCGCGACGATCTCCGTATGCAGAAATACCCGGGTCGCCTACTTCGTCGTCGGCTGTCTTCCCCGTGTAGTTCTCGAGCCAGACTCGTCGCCGGTCGTAATCGACGATCAAGTTGAAGTTGTGGAGAAAGCCGAATCCGACGGTTCCATCCCCTTCCGCCGTGGCCGAGGGACGATCGATGACATCCCAAACGCTGGCCGCCACCGGAACGCCGAAGATCTTGACATCTTTCAACTTCAACGCCCAGCTGCCAACCGGTCCCGAAGCAACCCATGACTCCTTCATGAATTTGGGAGAAGCTGTCTCGTCCCAAAGGCCGACGCGGGCAAGAACGTCGCCATGGGTCGTTGCGTAAAAAGCGTTGCCGGTATCTAGGGCGAGCACTAGCCGCTTGCCCGTCGACGTTTCGACTGCCATCTCCATCGAACTGTGTCCCGTCGGAAGGAGTTTCGCGAGAAAGGTTCGCTTATTGTCCGGCGTCCACTTCGAAATATCCATACTGCTCGGATAGAAATCGAACCGCGCGTGCTCGTAATTGATTCCGAATACGTTGGACTTCAGGGCTTCGAAGCCCATAATCCCGTCGCAGTGCATGCCGTAAGACTCCGAAAAGTTCTCACGTCCCACGACGGCTTCGCTCAGGTTCTTGGCATCGATCGTCATGCCTCCAAGCTTTAGCGACGTGATCTTGACGGTAGGAGCCTGGAACGATCCAACGAAATCGACAAGATTCATCACTCCGGTTGGCTTTCCGATATTCACGTCGTCGCTCAGATCGATCGCTGCGCCAAATCCGGTGTCGAACATCAGAGCGACCGATCGGCCGTTTACGGCAGCATCGACGATAATCGCGTTCTGTGCGATCCGAAACGGGACGGTCGCAGTGGGTGTAGGCGCCTGCTGCGAGCACGCAAGAGCACAGAGTGAGAGGATCAGAACCATCGCTTCTTAGTTAACGGACGTTTGAGGTTCGGCGTTTCCTCCACGCTTGCGTCCGACAAGAAGATATACCGGAAGGACGATAAATGTGAAGCCTGTACATCCACAGAAAACCTGTGGCAAGAGCCAGAGGAGGTTTCCCTTTCGATTGATCGCGTCCATGGCCGTCCATACGATCCCGAAAAACATGCTCGTAAATGCGAGCGCGGAGGCGATGAATGACCGCGGGTCGTGGCTGAAACCTTTGACAAACGCATCGGGTTCAACGTTCTGGCCCAAGGACGGCGAGACAATGGTTAGCGTGAGGACCAGACCCACCGCGGACAACAATACGATGAACCATGCGATCGGGGTCCATGCTTGCCCCACTCGGTCTACAAACGGGGCGCCTCCGTCGGCACCGCGGCCAGGGTCCTGTTCGGCCGGGCTCGGATTGCCTGCGGCTGTCGTTTGGGGCTGATCGCCGGCGCCGATGCCAAGCTCTTGCTCGATCCGCTCGGCAAGCTTCCTCGATCCCTCATGGCTTCTGTCGAGTTCCGTGGCTTTGCGAGCGCTGTTTAAAGCGGCCCTCACCTGCCCTTGGCTGTACTGATGAACGGCGAGGTTGTATCGCGCTTTGACGCTCTCGGGGGCCAAGTGCGTCGCCCTCTTGAGCGCGTTTTCCGAGTCGGCCGGCATCCCGACTTGGGCCAGAGCAATCCCGAGCAAGATGTATGCGTCGGCATCCTTGCCGTTGTATAGGATCGACTGCCTCAGAAGCTCCGTCGCATACTGCGGGTTGTTCGCCCGAATCGCGGTTTCAGCCTGGTCGATGAGCTGTCGGGCCTGTTCTTTTAGAGACATATTCGAGGTCGAAGATTTGAGTCCTTGCCGCGAAACAGATTACTTGACCGGCCCAAACCCTCAATCCTCCAATCCTCCAATCCTCCTAACGGGCCTAGTCCCCACCGGCATCCTCGACCCAGGATCGCAAGATCTCCGCGACGCTCCAGGCTTGCCATGGACAGCCCCCCGGATCTTGAGGTTCGTCGCCATCATAGACCTCGGCGATGCCACCAAGCCCGTGCTCGGCGAGCATCGTACGTGCGTTCTTGAGAATTCGCTTGGCCTCGGCCTTATCCCCGCGCAGCCTCACTAGAGCCGTGCAGTACGGACCGAGCAGCCACGGCCATACGGTGCCCTGGTGATAGGCTGCATCCAGGTCGGGAAGGTGTCCCTTATACCGACCTCGGTATCCCGGTTCATCCGGCCCGAGCGAACGCAGGCCGTACGGAGTGAAGAGAAGCTGCTCGACGGTTCTAAGAGCCTGCAACGCGTGCTCTCCCTTTGCCGATGCGAAAGGAAGGGCCATCGCGATCACTTGATTCGGTCGGAGGGTGGCATCCATCGGGTCCACGGTGTCGAGATAATGGAGCCGGCCCTCATGCCAGAACTTCTCGGCAAAGGACTTTTCCGCGACTGTGGCCGCCTTGGCATAAGGCTTCGCATCTTGGCCCAGCTTCCCGCAGAGCCATTCGAGAACTCTCAGCGCATTAATCCAAAGGCCGTTGATCTCGACCGGCTTGCCATGGCGCGGCGTCACCACCCAGTCACCGATCTTGGCGTCCATCCAGGTCAGCTGAACCCCCTCTTGACCCTGGCTCAGGAGGCCATCGGCGGGATCGACGTGAATTCCAAACCGGGTCCCTCTCTGGTGCGCCTCTAAGAGACCCTGAAGCTTCGGATAAATCGTCTTTGCGAACTCCTCATTCCATTCCGCTTCGAGGGTCTTGTAAACGGCGTTTACGAACCATAGACTCGCATCGGCCGTGTTGTAATCAGCGCCGCCCGACTCCGTGAATCGGTTTGGGATCAGGCCATCTTGGATGCTTCCCGCATAGTCGAGCAAAAGGTCGCGGGCATCCTGAAGCCGGCCTGTGTGGATCAGGATGCCTGGTAGAGAGATCATCGTATCTCGTCCCCAGTCGGTAAACCATGGGTAGCCGGCGATCATCGACGTGCGCTCGGGCGGCTTCACGACAAACTTGGATGCGGCTTGCTGAAGCATCGGAGTCAGCCGCACCGTACGGGGTTCGGGGGCCGGTCTTTCTACGGCAGGGACAGCAACTGGAGTGGCTGCGACCAGCACCGCCTTGTCTCCAGGCGCCAAAGCGTATGCCAGTTCGCACGGGCAATAGAGGTCGTCGCGTGGATCGAGTCCGCGCTTTAACTCTTCCTCGTGCTCAAAGCGGTAGTACCACCCTTGGACGGGCGTTCGCGTCGCTCCCGAATGGAACAAACAAAGGCTTATCCCATCATGCTCAATCAGAGTCAGGTCTTTTTGGAAACTTAGATTTTGGGGATATCCGGGCGACTCATAGAAATTTGCGTGATAGCTCTTGTGCGAAACAAACGGCCGGAGCGTGAGCGTCAGGGCTCTAGAGCCAATGTTCGAGTACTCCAGCGTGCAGGCGTTCGCGCCAGGATGGAGGTTGAGGGACTTCTCGATCTCGGCCTCGCCTGCCCGGTAGATCCATACCGCTTCCTGGTCCACATGAAAGTGCTTTAGGTAAAGGTAACCCTCCGGGTAAAGAGTGCCCGGGTATTGGTTTGTGCTGAAGCCGATCGGATTGGACAGAGCCGGTTCGATGAACTCGTCCATGCCTGCAAGGAGAACATATCGGGTTGCTGGGGGTGCGGTCGCGGCAACCAACAGACCATGGTATCGCCGGGTATTTACTCCGGAGGGCGTGCCCATGGCAAACCCCCCCAGACCGTTTGTGAGCAACCATTCCCGCTGCATCGAAACGGCGAGATTCCCGCATTGCTGCTCCTCCAGGGCGTATCGCATTTGTTGCGCTTTTCCAGTTTAACCCCGCAAGAAGTTCATCCGCTTGCCTACAGTTTTCGCCTGGTTGTGGAAATAAACTAAAGGGTGTATTCGAAGTGACCATCGGCGACGCGAAACGGTTTATCGGCAAGGACGTGACCCTGCGTTGGCAGGACCGCAAGGGTGACGAGCTTGAGACTGTCGCGCGCGTCTATTCCGCCGATTTTGTTCCCCTCTATGGTCCATGTCTGCTTACTGACGCCGGCGAGGTTCGCCTTGATCGGGTTGTCTCTTGCGAGCTGATCGCCCAGCCCAAAATCGCGTAGGTTAACGACTTCTGGCTCTGCTAGGTGACCGCCAGGGCGTAATCGTTGCCAGTAAACTGCGCGCCGTGGAATACCGCTCGCTCGGACGGACCGGCGTACAGGTCTCAGCCGCTTGCTACGGCACGATGACCTTCGGATGGGAGCCCGAGGATTGGGGCTCCTTTGAACAGACCGCGATCGAGCTAACCCACAAGGCGCTCGACCTCGGAGTCAATTTCTTCGACACCGCCGATGTCTATGCTCGCGGCGAAAGCGAGCGGATCCTCGGCAAGGCTCTCGCCCTTAAGCAGTCGCGCGATAGGGTCGTGCTCGCCACGAAGTGCCACGGCAAAATGAGCGACTCCGATCCGAATGCTTGGGGAAACAGCCGCAGGCATGTCATCGAAGCATGCGAGCATTCCCTGCAGCGCCTCGGGACGGACTACATCGACCTCTATCAGATTCACCGGCCGCAACCCAGCATTCCCATCGATGAGACGCTACTCGGCCTCGATCAGCTGGTCTCAAGCGGCAAGGTTCGGTATATCGGCTGCTCGACTTTCGCCGCCTGGCAGGTATGTGAGGCGCACTATGTCGCGCGCTCGATAGGCACTCAGAGCTTTGTTTCCGAACAGCCCCCTTACAACCTTCTTGACCGCCGTATCGAGCGCGAACTCCTCCCCTTCTGCCGTACCTACGACTACGCTGTGATTCCGTGGTCTCCCCTTGCGGGTGGCATGTTAAGCGGCAAATACTTGGACAAGAAACCAGATGAGGGCCGATACGCGAAGAGCGATCCGGGCAAGCGGCTCGACCAGTTGCCGGTCGATGAGCTTAACCAGTTCAAGGCTGTCGCCGCGGAAGCAGGCATGTCGATGACCTCTTTAAGTCTTGCCTGGGTCGCCAATCAGGTAGGAATCACGGCGCCGATCGTGGGTGCCCGCTCCTCGCACCAGCTCGAGGAGTCCGTCGCTGCTTGTCAGGTCAGGCTCGACGAAGACTTGGCCAAGAAGATCGACGAGATCTTCGCTCCCGGCAGCCATCACGTCGACTATTACAGCGCGAACTTCGGGCCGAATGCTAGACCGCTTTGAACCGCGGTTCCCGATCCCAAACCCCGAGCAACCCGTTCGCTGCGCTCAGCGGGTCCGTCTCGCCTCAGGATGCTTGAGATTACTCGCCTTATCCAACCGGAGGTCCCAAGGTCGGAACCTTAAACTGCTTCTCGGGATCGAAAAAATTGGTATCGACGGCTGAATGCGGTCACCGACAGGAGTCTCAAGCATGCCTCAGAACAAACCTAACATCAGTCATTCGTCTCAGGGTCATCGCCCGACCGGCATGAGCCGGGCAAAACGAAGCGAGGCCGCCAAGAGAGGCTGGATAACCCGCCGAAGGAACGCCGCGAAGCGTGGGTAGGCGTCTGGTGGCGCGCGACGATCTTCGTCGCTGATCCGTCCTTGGGTCAAGATGAATCCTCGCGCGCTACTCGCCGAATTCATAGGCACGTTTGCCCTCATATTCATTGGGGTCTTGGCGATCCACGAGCTCTCGGGTCCGAGGATCGGATTGATCGGCATCGCACTAGCCCATGGTTTAGCGATCGCATGTTTGGCGAGTGCGACTGCAGCGGTAAGCGGCGGGCACCTTAATCCGGCCGTCACGATCGGGCTTTTGGTGGCAAGGAAGATCGACATCGGCGGCGCGATCGGTTACATTATCGCGCAGTGTGCCGGCGGGCTGGTGGCGGGCGTCTCCGCGATCTACGTCACCATGGAGAAAACGCCCCTAATCGCTGCGAACGGGACCCCGTCGCTCGCTAACGGTCTCACATCCATGCAAGGGATCGTTGCCGAGGCCATCGCAACGTTCTTCCTGGTATTCGTCGTCATGGGGACCGCGGTCGACAAGAGAGCTCCTAAGGTTGGGGCCCTGTTTATCGGCTTGACCGTCACTATGGGGATTCTCGCAATCGGGCCGCTCACGGGCGGAGCGCTTAATCCCGCCCGCTGGATCGGCTCGGCGATACCGGGAGGAAAGCTCGACCATCCGGAGGTCTATATCGTCGGGCCCATCCTGGGCGGCATCGTAGCCGGCCTCATTTACAGCTTGTTCATGGAAGAGAAATCGGCTCCCGAGTCGTCCGCGTAGTCGTCTCAAACACCTGGTTTCGGCCCAGTGATCAGTCGCCACGTGAACATGTTTCGTCCGGGCGAGTCCAACCTGTAAGGGGAGTTTGGATGGGCCCGTCGGAACAGCTTGACCTTTGTAAGTCCGCCTGCGAAGATTGCCTCGATGCGTGCCGACGGTGCGCGGATGATTGCCGTCACATGCCCGACATGCAGCGATGTACCGAATTGTGCGAGGCATGTGCGAGCGCCTGCGACCAGAACGCGCGCCTCCTAACGCGTGGTTCGAACGAAAGCTGCGGAGTTTGCGCCGAGGCCTGCGATCTTTGTGCGCAGGAATGCGAGAAATACGGCGAGCAATCTTGCTACGAGTGCGCCCAGGTTTGCCGCGCCTGCGAATCGGTGTGCCGGCAAACGGTGGCACTCGGGGCGATCCGGTCAAGATTCTTTGTTCAGTAATCGGGACAAGCCGCCTGGTTCCCCGAAATCCAGCTCACCCACTACGCGTAGAACTGCATAGCTGGTTCGTTGCCGAACTCGCGACCTCTCACGGTCGAGAACATCCTAAAAACAAGGAGGCAACGCCGTGAAGAAGATCCTTAAGGAGTTTTTCGTAGGCTGGGAGCGCTTACACGCGCACATGCTCGAAGTACGCTTCGGCATCCCGGCCGATTCTCAGCCACGTTCTGATTAAGGGCGCCGAATGTCCGCGCGACGACGCACGGACATCTCTCAAACACAACCTGACAAAGAAAAGGCGGGCCGCAAGCGGCCCGCTATTCAATTCAAACAACCAAAGAATTTAGCCGCCGCAGGCCGGATGGGGTCCGTCCGCGTCTGTCGTCCAGAAGCAGATGTCGCCAACCGTCTTCGAGTAAGGCATGGACTTCGCATGGCCATCCGCGAACTGACAGTTCACTTGGCCGCTATGGAGTTGCAAGCCTTCGTTAACCAAGAAAGCCGCATAGGCCGGGGGAAGATGGGCGCCCGCGCCGGGAATCGCCCCCGTACCGTTGTTCGCATCGCGAACCCAGGTTCCACCACCGACGTTGCCCCAGTAGTAGGGATACTGGCCGCCGTTTAGCGTCATGTAAGCAAGTTCGTTGCCGTTGAGGTGGGACGCAACCGTGAATCCCGAGTCATTCAAGATGTCAGGGCCCGACCCGTAGTAGGTGGCATCGCACAGCATGATCGTGCTGGCCACGCGAGCGATCTGGCTCGAATTGATGGCCGTCGCCGTTCCGCCGCCGAAAGGCTGACCGGGGCTCAGGTAGGCATCGTTGTGGCCGTAGCTGTTCTGACCTCCGTAGCCTGCGCCAACCGCAACGCCCGGGAAGTTGTAGACATATCCCGAACCCGCCTTATCGCCAGGCGCGAACGTCGTGATCGTGGCCGCCGGATCCTTGTAAAGGCCATAGTTCTTCGTGTATGGGAAGAGCATGTACGCCCAGAAGTATCGCTTTGCGGAGTTGGCTGGATCGAGGATCTGAGCTTCCGGTACCAGCGGGCTCGCCGGATTGCTCGGGTCCGTAAGATATTCGTGGCAAACATCGGCCGCGCCACCTCCGCCCGAATAGTTGCAGTTCCAACGGTGTCCATAGAGGACGTCGTCATAATCCTGAAGATAGATCATCGTCGCCGTGCCGATTTGCTTGGCATTGTTAAGGTCGGAGATCTTTTTCGCGGCGGCTTTCGCTCTGGCAAAGACAGGGAAGAGAATTGCCGCGAGAATCGCGATAATCGCGATCACCACGAGCAACTCGATAAGAGTAAATGCTTTCTTGGACATATAGGCTCCCACCGCGCGTTGCTCGCGGCGTCGCCAAAAGGTTGGGGGAAGAAAGTTAAGAGTCTGCTAAATTTCGGCCAGCTTAATCTGCAGTTAACGGTTCATTAATCTGGTTTTAATTTTTGGTCACACGAGGGGAGGGGCATCCTGAGTCTTCGTTTCACGCCCGGCCGAGTCAAAGTCAAAGCCGATGCCACATGTGCCATACTCTCTGGGTTCGCAGGTTTAGCTATGAAGGACGCCACCCATCCTAAGGTCTATCCCGTTTTGTTCGTCGACGGTGATCACGAATGGACCGGCATTTCCACCACAAAGACGAATCAAACCAAATCGGTAGATGGCGTCGAGCACTACATCGTCAATTTGGAAATCAGCGCCTACTCGCACCCGTTCTACACGGGCCAGAAGAAACTGGTCGACACCGCCGGCCGGGTTGAGAAGTTCATGCGGCGCTACGGCAACCAAGCCGCGAATCAGGGCAAGAAGTAGGCGGTCGGTCAAGTCGGGCTTTTCCGCAGTTCCGGCGCAAGGTCAGTGCCCTAACCGATGACGAAACGAGTACTACTGATCTCTGGACTCGCCGTCCTCGCGCTCGGTGGTGCCCTCTACGGGCGCCGGATTGTACACAGGTTGTTTGGACACCAAGCGACTAAATCGCCCAACGCGGGACTTTACGATCCCTCCAAACACCTCTTCAAGCGCGGCCGGCCCAACGGAACGGACGTCTGTCTCACGATCGACGACGGGCCCCACCCCTCCCTCCACCGCATCTTGCCGATCCTAAAGCGCTACGGCGCTCATGCGACTTTTTTCATGGTTGGATCACGGCTTGCGGCAAGCCCGATCTTGGTACGCGAGGTCCTTGCCGATGGCAACGAAGTTGGAAACCACACCCAAACCCACGATCGTCTGCCTCCTCTGCCCCTCGACAGGGTCAGGTCCGAACTGTCTGACTGTGAAGCCGCCTTCGAAGCGGCGACGGGCGGGCGGAAGATGACACTTTTCAGGCCGCCAGGAATGGATTCGACTCCCGAAATCTTCAAGGTGGCCGCGGAGTTCGGGTATGTGACCGTGTGGTGGAACTATGGCGCCAAAGACTACATCCTGAAAACGGGCGGTCCCAACGAAACGATCGGCAAGGGCCACATCGCCGAGAGCATCCTTAAGCAGGTGAAGCCAGGCGGGATCATCTTGCTCCACGACAGCGAGGACACCGCGGACGCCCTGCCGGCCATCCTCGAAGGTCTGAAAGCGAAAGGGCTTGCCGTCAAGGACGCTTCCGAAATGCTCGCCGAGTTACCGGAGCCTGTGATCGTAAAGTCGAATGCAGGTGAGTTTGCTTCCGACGCCCCGCCCCCGCCTAAAACAGCGAAGATGCGGAAAGGCTGACGTCTGGGGCACATAGCGGAGCTATCGCCTCGCCTCCTACAACTGTCAAGCTCCGGGGCGCGGTAGCGCGCTCATCATAGGTCTGAGCCAGACCATCGGCCGCAACGCCCGGCTATTCCATAATCTGACCATGGCCACCGCCGCGCCCCAAGGCGCTCTGCGCGATTCCCTCGCAGGCGTCGACCCCGAAATCGCTGCCCTTATCCGAAAGGAGGAGCTTCGCCAGAACCATAATTTGGAACTCATCGCGAGCGAAAACATCGCGCCCTTCGCAGTCCGCGAAGCGATGATGAGCGTTCTAACCGACAAGTACGCGGAGGGATACCCCGGCAACCGTTATTACGGCGGCTGCGAAGTCGTCGACGAGGTCGAAAACATTGCCCGAAATCGCGTCAAGGAACTCTTTGGCGCGGCCTACGCGAATGTGCAGCCCCACTCTGGCTCGCAAGCCAACATGGCCGTCTATTTCGTGTTCGTCAAGCCGGGAGACAAGGTGATGGGGATGAACCTGTCTCATGGCGGCCACCTCACCCACGGCTCGCCGGTCAACTTCTCCGGACAGCTGTACAACTTCGTCGCGTTTGGAGTTCGCGCCGATACGGGAAGGATCGATTACGACGAAGTAGCCGATATCGCCAAGCGTGAGCGCCCGAAGATGATCACCGTGGGAGCGAGCGCTTATTCTCGAGCGATCGACTACAAGGCTTTTCGCGAGATTGCCGATTCGATCGGGGCATTCCTGTTTGCCGACATCGCGCATCCGGCCGGCCTCATCGCGAAGGGCCTGCTGCCGAGTCCGATTCCTCACGCGCATGTCGTAACTTCGACCACCCACAAAACGCTACGCGGTCCGCGCGGGGGAATCATCCTGATGGGGCGGGATTTCGAGAACCCGTTCGGCATTGTCGCTGCCAAGAGCGGAAGAACCCGGATGATGTCCGAGCTGCTCGACAGCATGGTCATCCCTGGGATCCAAGGCGGCCCGCTGATGCACGTGATCGCGGCGAAAGCGGTTGGCTTTAGTGAGAATCTCAAGTCGAGCTTTCACGACTATGCCGCGCAAGTTGCCCGCAACGCTGTCGCCCTCTCGGAAGCTCTGATCGAAGGTGGGTTCAACATCATCAGCGGAGGCACCGATAACCACCTGATGCTCGTCGACCTGAGGAATCAGGACGTCACGGGAAAGGATGCCCAGTTCGCTCTCGACAAAGCGGGAATTACCACGAACAAGAACGCCGTTCCGTTTGACGACAAGTCTCCGCTGATTACCAGCGGTATCCGACTTGGAACCCCTGCCGTGACCACACGTGGGATGCGAGAGAGCGAAATGAGGCAGATTGCCGGTCTGATCGGTCGCGCAATTGAACAGCGGAACGACGAAGCCGGCCTTAGCATGGTCCGGCAGGACGTCGCCGCCCTTACGGGACGGTTCCCAATCCACGGATGATCGGCGGTGGCGGTTGCAAATCCGGCCTTCAGATAATGCAGGCGCCAATGTGGCGCCTCGTAAGAGATCTGTACTATCACGACCGAGTGGAGGAAGCTTATCGCGAAGCGGAGCAGCGCGGGTTTCAGGATATCAACAACATCTTTGCCGAGGCCGAAGCTCGGAGGGCGGGCGCCCAGCACAAAGTCAGGCCATGGCTGACAGTCGAGGCGATTCCCGATCAGATCGGAGACTCTCTACCCGGCGTCATCGACATCGTCGTGCGCGAATGCGAAGACCTTTCGGCGCGCTTCGGCTGGGATCATCGCGAGGCCACCTTCGTCGCCTTTCTGCCGGCCGAAGCCGAGCAGCCCTGGATGCCGGGTCGTTGGGGCTATTTCGTGGACAAGATTCCTTACGACAAGATCTGCCTGCCCTGGCACTTGGTCAAGGACTATCGAGAGCTGTCGAGAACTGTCCGGCACGAATTCATGCACGGGATCACCCTGAATCTGGGTAACGGCCACGCGCCAAGTTGGCTTTCGGAAGGATTGTCCACCTTGGTGGAGGGTGGCTACGTCAACTCGAGCGCTCGCGGTTGGCGCTCTGGCAAGCTCGAGTGGATGACGGCGGGGGAACTGAACCGAGTGACCTCGCTGGACGACCGCGAGGCCGCCCATCTATCGCCGAGGATCGCCGCGTACGATCAAGCCAATGCCGTAGTTAGCTTCTTGGCGAATGAGGGTGGCGACCGGCGGCTCGAGAACCTCCTCAGAACGATCGGCGACGACTCGTGGAGACACGGACTCGAAGAGCGAATACTGGGCCGCAGCCGAACCGATCTCGCTCTACGAGAGGTCTACGGAGTTTCCGAATCTGAGGCCTTCGATCAGGCGCATTCCTGGGTAATGTCGAGGTAGTCAGCTCGTGGCGCTCTTTTGCTCAGCCGCGCTGTGGCGCCCATTTGGATTCCGACGGTGCGGCCGCTTCGCCCTATCCATTGACGCGATCGCCTGATCGAATTCATGGACCAGCTCTTCGCTCTCCAATTGCTCCTCGTGCTCTCGCTTTCGGTAGAAGCGATAGATATACCAGCCGGCGGTCAGGGCAGCTACCGATGCTCCCAAGACCAAAGCTCCCCGCTTCGTTTCAGTTGTCATACAATTAATCTCCGAAAATCTATCATCTAGACTCAATGGGCTCCGCCCAAAGAGATGGTCGGCGTAAAACTTGGCGGATCACTCGCCGGGAACGAGTCCTCAGAATCCATATCGACCTGCCGGTCCCACCGGCTCCTGTCCCACCCAACTCGACGTCTGACCTTTGGGCGCGATCCTAGCATTCGCACCGCGATCGCGATCCCCAGGACGCCCACTGCCGACCCAACCACCAGAAAAGCCTTCTTCATTACTTCGCCTCCGGAAGCCGCCGCTTCCGCAGTGTATCTGTTTGACGACAGTTCGGTTACCCAAAGAATCGAGTCAAAGACTCGCTTAGCGCACGAGCCGTGTAGGTCACAAGGGGAATGCTCGTGTCGTAGCGCATACGCGTCGGTCCGACCAGCGCGATGACGCCTACCTCGTTCCCGCCAACGAAGAAGCTATTTCGAACCACTGAAAGCTGATGCATCTCCTCATGCCGGTGCTCCTTGCCGATCGTCACGGTCTGAGGCCCGTCTGATGGAGCGAGGGTGTCGTAGAGCACGTCGGATTCAATGAGTTCGTCGAGTAAATGAGCAAGCGCGGCCGCGTCTCGCTGGAATTCGGGTTGGGCGAACATGAATTCTTCGCCTTCGGTAATAAGGAGTCCGTGCGTAAGTTCACGCACGATGTTCTTCAGGTTGGACCAAATCGTCGTCAGCAGCTTGTCGATCGCAGTATTGCCGCCTCCGACGGGGGCTTTGATCTTGGCCAGAGAACGGAGCGACTTCCCAGCGGTTGCCAATCCGAGCGCTTCGTTCGCCTTGCCGATGTCCTCGAGAGTCAATCCGGCCGGGCACTCGATCATCCGATTCTCAACGTGGCCGTTGCTCAGGACGAGCACCACGAGGGCCTGAGACGGGCCAAGCGCGCTCACGATCGCATTGCGCACCACCAGATTCTGGTCCCGCGTCGTTGTAGCGGCAGTCAATAGCTGGGTAAAGCGGCTGAGAGCCTTCGCGGTGTCGCGAAGCAAAGACTGCAAGGCGTCACCTTCGGATGCGGCGTCCTTGACCCTTTGCTTCGTCACGGTCTCGGGCTCGCGCTTGACGATCAATCGGTCGACGTAGTATCGATATCCTAAATCGGAGGGAATCCGGCCGGCCGATGTATGCGGCTGTTCGAGATATCCCAAATCGGACAAATCGGCAAGCTCGTTCCGGATCGTCGCGGATTTGACGCCGAACCCGTATTTCTGAACAAGAAGCTCGCTCCCGACCGGATCCGCGGTCGAGACGTACTCGAAGA
The DNA here is from genome assembly GCA_964576205.1 of uncultured Fimbriimonadaceae bacterium. Classification (GTDB taxonomy): domain Bacteria; phylum Armatimonadota; class Fimbriimonadia; order Fimbriimonadales; family Fimbriimonadaceae; genus JAEVZK01. Next base: position 77,246 of record CAZNUL010000009.1, read on the forward strand.
TCACGGCCTGCAATATGGATTGCTTGCGTGCGTCGAGTTCAGACATACCTGGTGTAGTTTACGCCTTGCCTTCACGCCTTATCGCGAAGGTAGACGCTCACATAAGGCTCGTCGGACTCGCCGGGATACTTTTCGAGGAGCATCTCCTTCGTATAGACGAAGTCCTCGCGACGATAATCCGCCAACTCAAAGTTCTTCCGCAAGACGATCGCTCCGGTCGGGCATGCTTCCTGGCAATAGCCGCAAAAAATGCAGCGGATCATGTTGATTTCATAGCGGGTGGCATACCGCTCACCGGGCGAATAGCGCGCCTCGTCGGTATTCTCCGCCGCTTCGACGTAAATGCACCTCGCGGGGCACGCGCCCGCACAAAGGGAACACCCGATACATTTTTCGAGGCCGCTCTCGTATCGCGTAAGGTAGTGGCGCCACCTGGTTCGCTGATATTGCTCCCGCTGGGCGTCGGGATACATGATCGTCACTTTCTTGTGCTTCAACCGGCGGGCGGTAATCCCAAACCCGGCAATAACCGGCTTCACGACGTCGCGGATTAGTTCCACGCAGCACCTTCCGTTCTCAAATCGAAACTTGAAAGCAAATTCATCGAACCGCCTCGAGCGTGCGGGGAGTCGTCTCGACGATCCGCAAATCCTTTAGCGACTTGGCCTTGGTGCGCTTCACCTTTTCCTGAAGCTTCAGAAACGCATAAATCAGGGCATCGGGTGAGGGTGGACAGCCGGGCACGTAAATGTCGACAGGCACCACCTGATCGGAACCCTGGACGATCGCGTAGTTGTTGTAGACGCCGCCGCTCGATGCGCAGGCGCCCATGGAGATCACCCACTTGGGTTCGGGCATTTGATCGTAGATCTGGCGCAAAACGGGCGCCATCTTCTTGCTAAGCCGGCCCGCGATGATCATTACGTCGGCTTGTCTCGGCGTCGCCCGAAACGCCTCCGATCCGAACCGGGCGAGATCGAATCGTGCCGCCACAGTCGACATCATTTCGATCGCGCAGCATGCGAGCCCGAAAGTCAGGGGCCACAGCGAGTTCGCGCGTGCCTGGTTCAGGAGGTAGTCCAGCGAGGTAACGACCACATTGCCACCCTTCTGAACATCGCCGATGATCGGGGTTGAGCTGTCGTGAAGAACAATGGTTTCGACTCGTTTGGGCATCCGAACTCCTAGGTGTCAGTGTACCGGCTAGAAGCAAAGACTTCCGGCGCACCGCTGGAGCACCGTCAGCTACAGCACATCTCAAACAAAATGAAGCTGCCCGCCAATTTGGATGACGGGCAGCTTCCTCGGCCGTCGAGAAACCGTAACGAGTTACTGGCCGCCGCCGGACGGGGGCGTCGCCCCTGTCGTTTGGCCTTGAGCAGGTGGAACGACCTTGCCGAGTTTGTTCCCGGCTGGAGCCGTTCCAATCGGATTTCCAGTAATGTCTCGAGGCTGGACTGCGCCGGCGGCATTCGGATCGGTGTTGACCTGCCCCTGCGCCTTCAATTGGTTGATTGCGGTCGCGTTATCCTGACCCGGAGCTGCGTTATTGCAGCCAAGAGTTAGGAGTCCAAGTGCGACAGCCACTAGAATGACTGTGGATCTTGCCAAGTTTCCTCCCATGTTGAGCGAAGCGGAGCGGCGCGAATCGCGCCGCTCCTTGAGAACGACTAGTGCTCGATCTCGGGAATCCAGTACGGGTAGTACCAGGAGAGCGCGCCGCCGTTGTTCGGGAACTCGTACCAGGTCTGCCCGGTCGGGTTCGGGATGCACTTCTCGGCTTCGTTGTAGCGCATCGGATGGACGTGGCCATCGCAGAACGAGAACACCGCAAGACCCTGCATGTTCGGGTTCTGAGTCGGACCATTGGCGGTTGTTCCGTTATAGTGGCCAGACTTGCCAGTGTGAACGTATCGGGTCCAGCCCTCAGCCCACCATGACCAGCACGAGGTATTGAGCGGCCAAGAGGGCCATACGGCGAGGTTTCCAACGCCGTTGTCGATCGAGGACTGCCAGTCCCAGGTGCTTTCCGCGACCATCATGATAACGCTCGCAGGATTCTTGATCGCCGAGAACTGACCGCGAGGGGCGCCCGGACGATAGTTGATGTATCCCGATCCTGATGGTGGTGCCGGGATGTTCCAGTCGACAACCATCATGTTGACGGCCATCTGAGGAAGTACGGCCGTGTAATAGTTGTTCAACGCCGGCTGGTAACCGCCGACCGGAACAGGATTACCGCCGATCGAAGGCCAGTTTGAAATGACGCCAGCCCAGTTCGTCGGTCCAATCGTGGGACAAACCGCGATTCCGAAGTTCTTCATGTAAGGCTCGATAGCGCCGAAGTACATGACGGTGGAACCGGCATTGTAGTTTGCCTGCAGATTGCTCGGCGGTCTGAAGTCGCCCCAGTCCGGAGTGTTGCAGGGATTCTCCCCGTACCAGCAGGAACCATTGTTGTCGAGTCGAGACATTACGTCGTCGGCGTCGGTCGCATACATGATGCCCGCGAGCGCGGTTTGCTTGTTGTTACTGACGCAGTGCGTCTTCTTCGCGGCCTCTTTCGCTTGAGCAAAGACCGGGAATAGGATCGCCGCCAGGATCGCAATGATTGCGATCACGACAAGGAGTTCGATGAGCGTGAAGGCTCTACGGCTAAGAGACATATTGTCCTCCATATTGCGATAGAGCGCCGAGTTTGCGAAGCGTCTGTTAAATATCAATCAGAAGCAGCGCCATCCAGCGCAGAAGATAACGAACATAGTGTATGACTCTTTTTCACCGAATGCTAGGGTTTTGTGGCGTCCAGCCATCAAAATCTAAGTTGAATCTCGCGATTCGGATGACTCCTGATCGGGAACAACGCCCCTCCCGAGCCACGCCGCCTCTGTATACTCCTGGTCGTAAAGGAGACTTAGGCGAGAAATGAGCGTGTGGGACAAGATCAAGGGCGAGTTTATCGACATCGTCCAATGGACGGACGACACCCAGAACACGATGGTCTACCGCTTCGAGCGGTACGGCAACCAAATCAAGAACGGAGCCCAACTCACGGTTCGAGAGGGACAAGTCGCCGTGTTCGTCAGCGAAGGGCAGATCGCGGACGTGTTCACCCCTGGCATGTACACGTTGACGACTGAGAATATGCCTTTGCTCTCCACCCTGAAAGGTTGGAAGTATGGCTTCAACTCGCCGTTCCTCGCCGAGGTCTACTTCGTCAACACCAAACGGTTTACCGACCTGAAATGGGGAACGATGAACCCGATCATGATGCGCGATGCGGACTTCGGGATCGTTCGGGTTCGCGCATTCGGATCCTATGTGATCCAGGTCAAGGACGCGGCAGAGTTTCTGAGGAAAGTCGTCGGCACCAGCGGAGATTTCACCGCCGAGGACATCTCAAACCAGATCCGCAACCTGATTGTCTCGCGCTTCTCCGACGTGATCGGGCAAGCGAAGATTCCGGTCCTGGGCCTTGCCGGCAAGTATCAGGAAATGAGCGGCTTCCTGACTCAAAACGTCGGGCCCGCTGTGGAGGAATATGGCCTTGAACTCGTCACGATGCTCATCGAGAACATCTCGCTACCTCCGGAAGTCGAGGAAGCGATCGACAAGCGTTCATCGATGGGAGCGGTAGGCAATCTCGACAATTACATGAAGTATCAGGCCGCCAATTCTCTCGAGAACGCGGGTGGGACGAGCGAAGCCTTTAGCGCCGGTCTCGGCTTCTCGATGGCGAATCAAATGGCCCAACAGATGGGGCAACAAAACCCCGGCTCAACGGCGTCGTCCGGTCCGCCGCCAATTCCTCAGCCCGTCGCGTTTTTCGTTGCCGTCAACGGTCAGCAGTCGGGGCCTTTCCAAATCGATGTCCTCCAATCTCAGGTCATGAGCGGCCAGCTCACCGCAGACTCGCTCGTCTGGAAGACGGGGATGGCCGCCTGGACGGCCGCCGGCCAAGTTCCCGAGCTCTCCAGCCTTTTCGGAGCAGTGCCGCCGCCTTTGCCGCCCCAGGCGTGAGTAGGTGAGACCGGTGAGTGGGTGAGTCGGTGAGACGGCGAGTGGATGAATAAGCGAATCGGTCGGATAGGTCCAGTCCGTCCAATCTGACGAATCCTGTCCACCTCCCCACCTCCTCCCATCCTCACCTACCCACCCACTCACCCACTCACCCACTCACCCACTCACCCACTCACCCACTCACCCAC
>CAZNUL010000010.1:0-74246 GCA_964576205.1 uncultured Fimbriimonadaceae bacterium
AGTTGCATCGAGGCCACGCGCAGGCGGGGCCGGTGTGGCGCGTATTATACGGTTTTGGCCCCGCGGCGCCCGGCTATGCCCGGGTCGAAAAGGAACTGATGTCAGCCGGCGGCATGACGGGCGACCAGATCCGCCAAACCAGCGTGCATCGCGGCTACGGGATCCGGGATGGAAACGGCATCACCTTCGTTTCTCATATGGGCGATGTATATCCCTCCGGCTTTCTCCCTCTCAAAGCCGGCAACGTCAGGCTCAAGAGCCTCGTCGATATCTATCGATCTTCCGAAGTCTTTCTCAAGGTCAGAGATGTCAACAGCTTCGAGGGCAAGTGCGGACTATGCGAATACCGCAAGATTTGCGGCGGCTCCCGCGCCCGCGCATTCGCACATACCGGCAACCCGGCCGGAAGCGGTCCGGTCTGCATCTATCAGCCAAAAAAACTAGAAGTCGCGCTTGCTGGCTAATGCGCTGTTAGCCGTCAGCCGTTAGCCGGTCTGGACGGTCCGAACCAAGGCCTCGACGTTTTCCAGGGGAACCTCGGGATAAATCCCGTGCCCGAGATTGAAGATGTGGCCGGGAAGCGCCCGGCCCTCCTCGATGATCAGCCGTGCCTCACGTTCGATGATCTCCGGGGTTGTTAGCATCACTGCGGGATCGAGGTTTCCTTGAAGGGGCTTGCCCGGAACTAGCTTTGAGGCATCGGTCAAAGATATCCTCCAGTCGACCCCGATCACATCTCCTCCCGCCTCCGCCTGAATGGAAAGTAGGGAGGCCGTGCCGGTGCCGAAATGGATCACCGGCGCCGCCCGGCCGTCTCGGCCAAAGTTCGAAGCTAACCCTTCGAAGATCACCTTCATGTGCGGAAGCACAAACTCTCGATAGGTTCGAGCGTCGATCGCGCCAATCCAGGAATCGAACACCTGCACCGCATCTGCTCCAGCGCGGATCTGTGCGGCCAGATAGTCGCGAACTACCGTCGCGAGCAAGCCCATCAGGTCATGCCATAGATTGGGCTCCGTGTACATGAGAGCCTTCATGCCTTTCAGGTCTCTCGAAGGTCCTCCCTCGATGATGTATGACGCCAGAGTGAATGGAGCGCCCGTGAATCCTATAAGGGGAACTTGGAGTTGCTTCTTAAGCTCGCGAATGGCTTCCATCACAAACCACAGGCCCTGTTCGGGGTCGAAGGCATGAAGGGTCGCGAAGTCTTCCCGGGACCGGATCGGCCGCTCGACAACCGGGCCGACGTTTTCTTTAATCTCGAAGGGCGCTCCCATCGGCGTGAAAGGAACCGTTAGGTCAGAGAAGAGGATCGCGGCGTCGAATCCGAAGCGGCGGATTGGTTGAAGCGTGGCGTCGATCGCTACCTCGGGATTGCTGACCGCCTGCAGCATCGTCATGCCTTCGCGCAACTTCCGGTACTCGGGAAGGTAACGCCCGGCCTGGCGCATGACCCAAATCGGCGGCCGCTCCGTCTTCTCGCCGCGGGCGGCTCGGAGAAACAGTGACTCTGCTGGACCGCGACCATCCGCGTCAGCAGGCCCGGGACTCAACCCTGAACCTCGGCCACCGCTTCACCAAATGCCTGGACCGTGCGATCGACGTCCTCCGCAGAGTGAGCCAAGTTGAGGAACCAAGCCTCCAGTGCGCTCGGCGGCAGATAAACGCCTCGGCGTAGAAGGGCATGGAATAGCTTGCCGAAGAAAGCGGTATCGCTCGCTTTCGCCTCAGCGAAGTTCGTTACCGGGCGATCGGCGAAGTACACCGAGAACATCGAGCCGACTCGTTGGACCTGCGCTCTCGGAGCAGCTTGAACGAGACCCTTTTCGAGACGCGCGGAAATCTCCTCGAGGTAGCTGTACTGTTCATCCTGCATCCCGTTCAGGGCGGCGAGTCCGGCCGCCATGGCGAGTGGGTTGCCGGATAGCGTCCCGGCCTGATACATCGGACCGATCGGAGCCACCAGGTCCATGGTGGCTTTCGCCCCTCCATAGGCGCCGACCGGGAGCCCGCCGCCGATCACTTTGCCCATGCAGACCAGATCGGGCTTAATGCCATACCGTTCGCAAGCACCCCCACGCGCGATCCGAAAGCCCGTCATCACCTCGTCGAAGACCAAAAGAGCCCCGTGCGCGCTCGTGATCGCTCGGAGGCTTTCGAGGAAACCATCCTGTCGGCTTTCCGAAGGCGAGTAGCCCGCGCTCCGCTTTGGTGGAATCAAGCCCATATTTCCTGCCACGGGCTCGACCAAAACGGCAGCAATCTCACCGTGGTTAGCCTCAAAGAGTGCCTCGACGGCCGCGGCGTCGTTATACGGGGCGACCAGCGTCCCCTCCGTTACCGACTTGGGAACGCCAGCGCTATCGGGCAATCCAAATGTCGCGACTCCTGATCCGGCCCTGGCCAGGAGGGCGTCGACGGCGCCGTGGTAGTTGCCTTCGAACTTGACGATCTTTTCTCGCCCCGTGGCTGCTCGCGCTAGACGGACCGCTCCCAAAGTCGCCTCGGTACCCGAGTTAACAAACCGAACCCGCTCGACGGCCGGCATCCTTGAGATCACTTCGGCAGCCAGCTTGACCTCACCCTCATGGGGCGCGCCGAAGCTCGTTCCTTTCGCGGCCGCCTCACTAATCGCCCGGGAGATGGAAGGATGGGCGTGGCCGAGGATCACCGCACCCCAGGACGAAACGTAATCGATGTAGGCGTTGCCGTCCACGTCGTAGAGCTTGCATCCTTCGGCCCGCTCGAAGAAAACTGGCGTGCCACCTACGGCGCGAAAGGCGCGGACGGGGCTATTCACTCCACCCGGCATCAGCTGCTGCGCCGCAGCGAACAGCCGCTCAGAGTTCGAGGTGTCAGGCTGAGTGTCTGGAGATTGAATCACGTTGGTCATCGATTGTCGGGTTAGGCCCAGGCGGGAATCTCTGAACACGCTAATCCTACTCGGAGAGTTCGCTCGGCCGCGTCGTCTATTCGCACCCCATCGCGCGTCAGTCTTTCGAGATTGACGCCTCATCGCCAATCCAAGTTTGTCAACGGTAGGTCAATCGGTATCTGTTATCGCCGGAGGCCGGCGCCAACCGGTCCCGGCATTCGTACCTAGGGACCACCCTGCGAGGACGTTACAATGACCGGGTGGTTTCGCTCTTGGCCGGAATCCTCCTCGCACGAGGTCAGATGGTCACCATCGATCCCGACGTCAAGTTCCAAAAGTGGGACGGCTGGGGGACTTCGCTATGTTGGTGGGCGAACGTCGTCGGCCAGCTGCCCGCGGAGCGGGAGCCTCTGATGCAGCGGCTATTTGGATATCTCAAACTCAACGTCGTGCGATACAACATCGGTGGCGGCGAGAATCCGGAGCACCGGCACATGCAGCCGCGCGCCGTGATGCAGGGCTTTCTAAGTGATCGAGGCAAGTACGACTGGAGCCGTGACCCAGGACAGCGGTGGGTCCTCCAACGGGCCAAGCAGCTCGGCGCGAATCGATTTGAGGCCTTCTCAAATTCACCGCCCTGGTTCATGACCTTGAGCCAATGTGCGAGCGGGAATAAGGATGGCAAGCCGAATCTCGATCCCTCCAAGGTCGGCGCGTTCGCCGACTACCTTGCGATCGTGGACGAGCACTTCCATAAAGCGTGGGGAATCCAGTTCGAGACCCTGGAACCGCTGAACGAACCCTCCGGGAACTGGTGGAAGGCCGGAGGCAGGCAGGAGGGCTGCAATGTTCCGATGGGTGTCGATCAGTCGGTTCTGGTAGAAACCCTCCACAAAGCCCTCGAACAGCGGCATTCCAAGACCCATATCGCAGCATCGGACGAGAGCAGCATCGATACCGCCGTTAAGGCTTGGGACGCCCTGTCTCCCAAAGCCAAGGCCGTAGTCTGGCGCATCAACAGCCACCACTATGCGGGCGCAAGACAAAAGGAGCTTCATGGGCGAGCGTCCACCGCCAGGAAGGGTCTCTGGATGTCGGAGGAGGGCGACAACGATGCTTCGGGACTGACGACGGCGGCCCGAATCATCAGGGACCTGCGCGAGATGCAGCCGACTGCCTGGATCTACTGGCAGGCGATCGATCAAACCGGTACCGGTTGGGGCCTCATCGATATGGACCTTAACGGCATTGCGACTCAGCCCGGCCAGCCAAGCTCAAAGCCGAAGTTAGTTGTCAACAAACGCTATTACGTATTCGCCAACTTCAGCCGGTTCATTACTCCAGGTTCGACGTTTGTATCGGTGGACGACCCGGATTCCGTGGCTGCCTCAACGGCGAAAACTTGCACCATCGTTACGGTGAATCGAGGCGACACTCGACAGGTCAGTTACGATGTCTCCCGCTTGGGCCGTATCCACTCGATCCATGCCTTCCGCAGTTCACCGACCGAGGACTGTGCCGAGATCGACGTGGCGCTAGCCAACGGAGCACGCCTCGATGCAGACCTCCCCGCCAAATCGATCACAACGTTCGTCATCGAGCGCGGCTAGCGTAACTTCTGGTGCTATGCCCGAAACCGGCCTATGAAGCCTGCGCCCACTCGGCGAAGTCCTCATCCAACTGCTTCACCATCTTGTGAGTCGCTTCCGCAAGCCAGTGTTTAGGGCGGTTGTCCAGGTTCTTCAAGATCGCCGACGCATCTCTCGATCCGTGGACGTTTGCCGTTTCACGGCCCATCGCCTCGACAAGGCGAAGCTCATCGCGTTCCTTCGGCAACGAGGCCAGCTCGATCCTCGAACAGTCGGGCGCGAGCCGTCTGGTAATCCAGTCGCCTTGGACTTCAACCGACGGATCGGGACATCGAACGGCCCCCTTGAGAATCGCAGAGTACAGGATTTCGGCGTCGCCGTCATCTTCCGCCCACGCTGCCGCCGACGGACAAAGTCTCTTGGCTTCTCTCGCGATGAGCCCTCCGTTCCACTCGGCGACAGCGACATACCGGTGACGGCCGAGGCTGCCGAGACCAGCTTGACGGGCAAGCGGTTCGAAACGGATATCCTTGGATGGCAGGGCCTGCTTCAGGGCTGAGACACCGCTCTTCCGAGCGTCACTGCCGAACGGAGTCAGATTCGACATCTTGTCCCAAAAGTGGACAGGGTCGCGGATCTCGCCCGACGCCAAATCTCGCAGCCATTGGTGGTTCTCGGCGAGGACGAAAGGTGATCGTTCGCCTTTCAAACCCTTGCGGTAGCCCGATACGACCGCTTCGCAAGCAGGCTCGAACTCGAGGCTCAGGTGACCAGCCTCGGCGGCTACTTTCACACTTGCGGCGAGTCGAATGAGATCGTTCGTAAAAGGGATTCGCGTCGCCTCATCGAAGTCGTTAATGCCCCAGACTAGCCGGCCCTCGGCGTCTCGCCATGTTCCGAAGTTCTCGACATGGAGGTCTCCCACCGACAGCACTTCCGGCGCCTTCTCCTCACCTTCGCAGACCTTGACAAAGAGCTGCGCCCATCGGTAGTAAGTGGCGCGAAGAAACGAAAACTTCGACGACCGCATCTCGTCGTGCTTAACCCGGAGCTCGGCTTCGACGAGCGGCATTTGGTCTGCCAACCAAGCCTCATAGCACTTCGTTGCCTTGGCGAACTTCATTCACCGACTTTACTCGCACCCGAATCCTGGGTCCACTTACATCGGCAAGCCTAGCCCAAGTCCAGTGGAACCAACGTGAGGCGGTACACGGAGTGATCGTGCCAGTCCCCCGCCGTTACCGCGAAAACGCGCCGGCCGCGGTTTGCGGCGAATTTCAAGCAGACATTAGGTCCGTAGTAGCCCTGGGGGGAGAACCGGTGCGAGCCGATCTTAAGCCACGGCCCCCACGGCTTTGGCGATTCGTAAAAGTCCCAGACCGTTTCAGGGGATGCTCCGGGCATCTTGCCACCGCCCTTCGGGTAGTACCAGCCGATCAATAGATAACGTCCAAAGGCGGGAATATAGGTCGCGCCGGACATTCCCAGATGGTTATGCTCCTGAAGGATCGGTCGAGCTAGGGTCATGTCTCGCGCCCAATTGCCGCTCTGGATGCCGTCTCTGCCGGTGAAGAACTCCCAGTCGGAGGCCCTCAGATTTCCCATGTCCCTTCTTGGCACGCGTCCCAAGACCATGTCGTCGCCATTGTCCCAGAAGCCATTGTTCGAGATCGCATAGACATAGCGGTCGGCCAAATCGATGGGCCCCGGCCCGCCCTTGCCGTAGTCAATGAAGTAAGGCGTGGCGAACCGCGATCCGGGAAACATCGGATGATCGTAGTTGACGCGCATCGGCCTCGACCAGCTCTTTGCGTAGTCCTTGGACATGATGATGCTGGCGTTCGATGCCGTCTGACGCTTCAACGAGTCCCCGCTTGTCTCGCCGTACTTGTGGCGAGCTACGACCCAATACAACACACCATCGACGCATGTGCAGCCACTCGATTTCCAATTGCACCCGTCAGCCTCGAGAAAACTCGATCGCCCATAGTCGGCCATTGTGTTGACGGTAGTTCCGGTCACGCTTAAGGGATCATTCCCGTCGATTCGGTTGAAGGCGAGATTGCTGTCGCATACGTTGCCGAATCCGAAAGTGTCGTTTGAAGGCGAGTAAAGATTCCCGTCATCGGCCCATGCTCCGACCCAGGTATCGCCGATGTTGTCGAGCACGCCGACTGGATTTCCTACGCGAACCGACCTAACCGGCTGACTCGCAACGGACGCAAGAAGGGCAGCCGCGATCAAAGGCATTCCCAAGGGTAGTCCAAAGGCGCATCGATTCGTCAATCCGAGTTGCGCTTGACGTACTCGAACAGTTCGCCGATCTCCGTAAACGCCAGGCCCGTCACCGTGTCCGCGCAACCGTAGTAGATCGTGATGCGGCCGGTCGGCGCATCGGCAAGAGCAGCGCACGGGAAGGTGACGTTCGGGACGTCCCCCGCCAGTTCGTACAGTTCTCGAGGGTTGATCAAATAGGGCTTGCAGCGATAACGAATCTGCCACGGCTTATCCAAGTCCAGGATCACCGCGCCGAACGAGTAGACGTAGCCGTTACAGCTGGTCAGCACGCCGTGATGGAAAAGCAGCCAGCCCTCGGTGGTCTCGATCGGAACGGGGCCACCGCCAACTTTGGTGGATTCCCACGGCTCTCGCGGGCCCATCACGTACCGGTGCCGGCCCCAGTAGACCAGATCCTCGCTTTGGGATAAGTAAATGTCGCCGAATGCGGTATGCCCGGTGTCGCTCGGCCTGGACAACAGCATGTACCGACCCTTGACCCGTCTCGGGAAGAGCACGCCGTTGCGGTTGTAGGGCAGCAGCGCGTTCTCCAACATGTGGAATTCGAGAAAGTCGTGCGTATAGCCGAGCCCGATCGTCGGTCCGTGAAAGCCGTTGCACCACATCACCCAGTAGCGATCTTCGAGCCAAGTTACTCGGGGATCGTAGGTGTACTCGGGTGGCGCGACCTCGTCGTCGTCGAAGATCCACTTGATCGGATCGGGCTCGATGCTCCAGTTGTATCCGTCGTCGCTACGCCCCGCATGGAGCACCATTTGGCGGCGGATATTGTCGCAACGGAAGACGCCTGCGAATTTGCCCTGAAAGGGCACGGCCGCGCTGTTGAAAATCGAATTCGAGGTCGGAATCAGGTCGCGGGGGATGATGGGGTTCTTGGAATAGCGCCTGACCGGACTTTGCGAAGGTCTTCCCGTCGGCGTCTCCCACGGAATGTTGGGGATCGCGTCGCCGACGATACGGATACTGCTCATGGACGGTAGCGGAGGTTACCCGCACGCTGAAGTTTGTGCGTGGAAGTCCCGGAAGATGTGATAGGATAATATACATCACCCATACGGGTGATGATCACACACCATCGGATCGGGCTCTTGCGTCATCGCCATGACGGAATCCCGGTCTCTTTTCTTTCCGAAATCATCGCGGGTGCAATGCCCCGGCCGGCCTATCCCGCCTAGCTCATCGCGGCCGTTCGGATTGCCCGCAGCCTTTTCATCACCGAGCTCAGATCATGGTTGCCCGGCAAACCAAACGAATCGTGCAGATCGCGGTAGACCGCATACAGTGCGTCGTAGGTGTCGCGGGCTGCAGGATCGGGTCGATATACGGTGTCCCTCACGCCAGTCATCTTGGCTTCAGCGCTCGGAACGTCGGGAAATGCTCCCCCTGCTACGGCTCCAAAGATGGCGGCGCCGAGGGCGCAGGTTTGCGATGAGCGGCTGATCTTCATCGGCCGGTTGCAGACGTCCGCGTAGATCTGCATCGTGAGCGGGCTCTTTTCCGCGATACCGCCGCAGTTCACGATCTCTTCGACCTTTATTCCGTATTGTTCGAGCCTCTCGATAATGCGCAGGGCGCCAAACGCGGTCGCCTCGAGAAGGGCCCGGTAGATTTCAGGCGCGGTCGTGTAAAGGCTTTGTCCGATGAGCAGGCCGGTGAGCTGAGGGTCGACGAGGATCGTCCGGTTTCCGTTGTTCCAGTCCAAGGCGACGAGCCCGCTCTCACCCGGTTTGACTTGTTCTGCGGCAATCGAGAGCTTCTCATGGGCATCGGGGCCGGCGTATTCCGGTGGGCAAAGGTGCTTCACGAACCAGTTAAAGAGATCGCCGACGGCGGACTGTCCGGCCTCGAGCCCGTACATCCCGGGAAGAACCGTATCGTCGGCGATGCCGCATAGGCCGGGGACGTCGGGAAGATCCCGGTCCCGCGAGGCGACCATGATGTCGCAGGTGCTAGTTCCGATGATCTTGACGAGCGTGCCCGGCTTGATTCCCGATCCCACCGCTCCCATATGTGCGTCGAAAGCCCCGACTGCGACGGGCGTACCTGCTTTTAGCCCCGATTTGAAGGCGACCTCTTCGGTGAGATATCCGGCAATCTGGTCGCTCGCGGCAACATCGGCGTAAAGCCGGCCATGAAGCTCGCCCATGCGCGGCGACAAAGCGCTAAGGAAGGATTTTGAAGGCAATCCGTTCCAGGCCCGGTTGAACATCGCCTTGTGGCCGGCCGCGCAGGCGCTCCTCGCAACTTTCGCCGGGTCGGTGTGCCCGGTCAGAAAAGCCGGCACGAAGTCCGCACATTCCAGCCAGGTGTGGGCGGCATCGAAGACCTCCGGAGCGATCCGTTCACCGTGGAGAATCTTTGAGAAGAACCACTCGGATGAGTAGGTTCCCCCGCACTTGGCCAAGTACGGCTCGCCCAATTCACGAGCCTTGGCCGTGATCTCGGCCGCCTCGGCGAAGGAAGTGTGGTCTTTCCAGAGCCAGGCCTGCGCCGCGAGGTTGTCGCGAAACTCCGGCTTCATTGCGAGCGGGACGCAGTGCTCGTCGACTGGGATCGGCGTCGAGCCGGTCGTGTCCACTCCGATGCCTACGATTTCCTCCGGCGAGACGCCGGAACCACCCACCGCGCCGAGAACGGCATCGTAGAACCCGTCGATGTAATCCTGAGGATTCTGCCGAGCAAGGTCTGGATCCTTGGGATCGAGTAGAACGCCCTCCTGGCCGGACAGGTAGTTGGACACGTGGGTGGCGACCTCCTCACCGGTGTCGACGTCGACGATCAGCGCGCGGACGCTGTTTGTCCCGTAGTCGAGGCCAAGGGCGTATCTGCTCATTTTTGGAATTTGGAATTTGGAATTTGGACGGATTCGGTTGGATTTTGGAGCGCCGGGCTAGGATTTCGGATGGTACAGGGGTCGACTCCAAATTCCAAAGTCTAAACTCCAAACTCAGGTGTGGTGGTAGACCTCCCAGCCCATGTAGTTCGAGAGCGCCTCGTTGACGGCGTCTGCGTACTGCGAGAGGTTTGCCGCGACGTGGTGTTCGAAGCCGTTCGTGCAGATGAACTTGAGAAGGTCTTGCAGGTTCGGCACCTCGACGACGCCGAAGCCGCCGAAGGTGTTTAGCATGTCGTTCGTCAAGGTTCCCTCGCCAACATATGCGGCGATCTCGCCGAATTCGTCCATCGTCGAAACCCGGCAGTAGGTGAACGGCCCCAGCTTCATCCGGCCGACGATCGTGCCGAAGGTGTTCTCCTTTCCGACGGTCCCGGCGATGATTTCCTGATAGTCCATCTTTTGGTCGGCGAAGACGTCCTTCGGCAGGTTGGAGCAGTGAAAGACGACGGCCTTGTTGGGATCGGTCCCATAGTTGTTGTTCCAGTCCAGAAGTGCGGAGGGCGCGCCGGAAGCGAGCTGAAGGACGTACATGGCGACGGTTCCCGCGATGTCGGTCTCGCAAGCGCTGGCCATGAGTCCGTTCGACATCATCGACATCAACGTGCAGGGCACGACGCCGTAGAATTCTTCAAGAGCCGTCCAGCATTGAACGGCGCTGGCGACGAGCTCGTTATCTTGCATCCACCGGTCGATGACTGCGCCGAGCTTTGCCATCTTGTTGAGGCTGGCAGCCGGAACGTCCTTGACGCTCGTATAGGCTCGGATACGGTCGAGTTTCTCGACGACCGATTTGTCGGTATCGGCCAACTTGTTGGCGCGGCCCAGCGCCTCGGACAGGTCGAGCGTTTCGACGCTGATTCCGGATTTCTCAAAAAGCTTCTCGCTATAGCGCACCGTGTTGAAGGCGGTCGGTCTCGCGCCAAGGGCGCCGATCCTTGCGTTCTTCAGGCCGCGGACGATCCGGCATGTTGCCGCGAACTGCTTCAAATCGGCCCGGAAAGTGGCATTCTCCGGATCGACAGTATGGAGCGTCGTCAGCGTGAACTTCGTGCCGTACTGTTTGAGGTTGTTGCAAGCCGACATCTTTCCGCAGAAGCTGTCTCGGCGGTCGGCAATCGTCATCCGCTTCGACTCATCACCGAAGGCATGGATCAGCACCGGCACGTCGAGGCCGGAGAAACGGATCGAGTTGGCGATGGCGCGCTCGTCGCCGAAGTTCGGCAGAGTAACGACGATCCCGTCGATCCGGTCCGAATTCTTCTTGAAGAGTTCGCCGCAAGCACGGGCCTCGGCCAGCGACTCAACCGAGCCGGCAGGGGAGACATCCTCGGAAAGAACGACGACGTCGAATCCCTCTTCCTCGAGCACTTTGAGGATGGTCTTGCGGCCCTCCACGCAAAGGTGGGTAGGAAAGAAGCCGCGGTTGCCGACGATCACGCCGAGAGTAGTTCGCTTTGCCATCGATATTGCTAGAGCATACTTGGGAACACCTTGATATTCAGCGAACTTAAAGAATGGGTCTGCGCGGCAAATCGCGCGATCGGCGAGTCAGGGCTGGCGCCGCTCACATGGGGTAACGCGAGTGGGTTCGATCGGGAGCGTGGCGTCGTGGCGATCAAGCCGAGCGGCGTGCCCTACGCTGACCTGGAACCGAATCAGATCGTCATTCTGGATATGGATGGGAACGTTGTCGACGGGAGTCTCAAGCCATCGTCCGATTCCGCTACCCATCTCGTCCTCTATCGGGCGTTTGCTGGTGCGGCCGGCATCGTGCATACCCATTCGAAGTTCGCAACCGCTTGGGCCCAGGCTTGCCTGGCGATCCCTTGCCTGGGCACAACTCACGCCGACCACTTCTGCGGGCCGATCCCGGTTACCAGAGACTTGACAGATGACGAGATTTCGACCGACTACGTCGGTTCCACAGGTCGCGTGATCGTCGAGTCGGCTTCGGATCCGATCGGGGTGCCGGCCGCCCTTGTCGCGAGACACGCGCCCTTTGCGTGGGGCGGAACGGTCCAGGAGGCGCTGGAGAATGCGATCGCTCTGGAGCATATTGCCGAAATGGCTCTCGCCACCTTGTCGGCGGCGGCGGATATGAAACCGATGCCGGAGGCGTTGCTACGCAAGCACTACGAGCGGAAGCACGGGCCGAACGCGAGCTACGGGCAAAGGTAGCCTTTTGCGGTGACTCCGTTGCTTCTCGCCATCGCCTTGGCACCCGACACCGTTCGCGTGACGCTCGATCCGCTCTGTCCCGGACGAATCAGCCCGATGCAGTGCGGGCAGTTCATCGAATACCTCTGCAACCTTGTTCCGGGGATGTGGTCTGAAAAGCTCTGCGACGGCAACTTCGAAGGCCTGAGCCCCTACAAGTTTGATTTCATCAGCCAGACCGACTTTAAGGAAAAGCCTTGGTACCCGAGCGGCGCCGTGAATCGCGCGGACTACAGCCTCGACACTCACGATCCGGTCAATGGTGAGACCTGCGAAAAGATCGCGGCGGTGGGTGGTACGGCTGCGACGGTCGGCATTTCACAGGACGGGATCTACGTCGATCCGGCCCAGCCTTGCCATTTCAGCATTTGGCTGAAAGAAGACGGCCTGAAGTCGCCAATCTCGGTGCGCATCCACGAAGGATCGAAGATGATCACGGACATCGGCATCGCCCCGACCGGCGAGTGGCGCCGATACGAGACCGATCTCGAGCCGGCCGCGCGATCCACCAACGCCACGATCACCATCCAGTTTCGCGGGCCGGGGACGCTTTGGCTCGATGCCGCGTCCTTGATGCCGAAGAAGACGGTAGGCGGTTGGCGGCCAGATGTCGTCAAGGCGCTCAAGGAACTCAAACCGGGAGTCATCAGAATCGGCGGGAGCGTCATGGACGACCCGAACCTGGGCTCCTTCGAATGGAAGGTAACCGTCGGCGATCCCGACAAGCGCGTCCCATTTCGTTCGTGGGGTGGGCTCCAGCCGACCGGCCCCGGTTTGGAGGAGTTCGTCCAGTTATGCCGCGCGGTCGACGCCGAGCCATTGATCTGCGTGCGTACCCGCGGAAAGACGCCGAAGGACGCGGCTGAGGAAGTGGAGTACTTCAACGGGGCGGTTTCCACTCCTATGGGCGCCTGGAGAGCCCGGAACGGCCACGCTGAGCCCTATCGGGTGAAGTTCTGGCAGATTGGCAACGAGCGAGGCGGCCCGCAGTACGAGGCGAGCCTTCCGGACTATTGCAAGGCGATGAAAGGAGTCGATCCGGCGATCAAGCTCCTGTCCTCATTCCCGACGGACGGCGTCCTAAAGAGCGCAGGCGCCTGGCTCGACTTCACTTGCCCCCACCATTACGATTGTGAGGACCTTCGAGGCGAGAACGAGGACTTCCAGAACATTCGCCAAATGATCGCCAATGACGCCCCGGGACGCTCGATCAAAGTGGGCGTGACCGAATGGAACACGACGGCGGGCGATCGCGGACTCCATCGTGCGCGCCTGTGGACGCTCGAAAACGCGCTGGCATGCGCTCGCTACCAGAACCTGATGCACCGAAACTGCGATCTGGTCGAGATCGCCAACCGATCCAACCTGACGAACAGTTTCTGTTCCGGCATCTTGCAGACCGACAATTCGCGCCTCTACTTGACGCCCACCTACTACGCGCAGATGCTGTATGCGAACTGCGCCGGGACGAGGCCCCTGAAGATCGATCCTCCAGCGCCGCTCGGCGCCGGCTTGGACATCAGCGCGACCCTTTCAGAATCCGGCGACGTGCTGACGCTGTTCGTGGTGAACGAATCAGAAGCAACGGTTCATCGGTCGATCGTTCTTCCCGCTCCTCGGATCCCCGGCCTTTTCGAGGCCGGGCTCTTCACGGCCGGCGTGTGGATCCTCGCAGACAAGAAGTCCGCTGGAGAGCCAGACGTCACGAATACCTTTGATGAGCCGGATAGAGTCGTTCCTAAGAAATCGCAAGCAGCGATTTCGGGTGGACGGCTTGAGTACGATTTCAAGCCGCTGTCGCTAACGGTCTTGCGGATCAGCCGGTAGATAGGCCGAGAAGGTTCAGACTAAACCAGCCGCGAGGGTCGAGCCAAGACCGGCCCAGTTCCAAGCCGGCTCGGCCGCACATCGCGGCAAAGACTTCCGGGCTCCACTTGTGAGAATTCTCCGTGTGAATGAACTCGCCTTCTTTGAATGAGAACCAGCGCTCAATGCCGTCGATGCAAACCTCTTGGTCGATCTTGGAGACAAGACGCATTTCGATCCGGGAACCTTCCTCAATCCACGGCGCTTCGTGGCGGAACGAATCGAGATCGAAGTGACCGCAGAGCTCACGATTGATCCGAACGAGCATGTTCTTGTTGAATTGCTCGGTTACCCCTTGCGCGTCGTTGTACGCCGGCTCAATAACTTGACGCTGCTTCTTGAGGTCGACCCCAACGAGTAGGCGATCCTGAGGTCGCATCGTCCGGCGAATCTCAGAGAGGAAAGCCACAGCCTCGAATTGCTCAAAATTGCCGATCGTGCTGCCGAGGAACAGGAACAGGCGAGAGCCCGAGTGGACGGGCAGGGCGTGGAGTGCGTCCAGGTAATCGCCGCCGAGAGCCGTCACGCGCAAGCCGACGACCTCATCGAGCAACTCGCGGGCCGAGTCTCGAAGGAATTCCGCCGAGATGTCGATCGGCACGTATTCGACACCAGGCTGGCACTCGGCGGCTGCCCTCAGCAATAGTCTCGTTTTCTCAGAACTGCCGCTGCCGAACTCGACAACCTGGAGATGAGTCCCGCATTGGGCAATGATGTCGCTCGAATATCTTTCGAGGATTTCCGTCTCGCAGCGCGTCAGATAGTACTCTGGCAAGCGGGTGATCTGCTCAAACAAACGCGATCCTGTGACATCGTAAAACAGGCGGCTCGGAAGCTCTTTGAACGGATTGGCCAATCCTCTGACGACCGTCGCCGCGAATGACTGGGCCCGGTAAGAGGAAGGGACTTGGATGAATCGCAAGTCGGACTCGGCGGTGACTTCAACCACGGCATGATCCCTGAGGGGCTTTCTATGATGACGGCCGGCCGAAGCTTTGTGGATCATGCCAAATTCTTCCCTACACGATTCAAACGAGCCTTCCTCGTATGTCGTCCGCCAAAAGGCATTGGTTCCTTAACACATGGGCCTATCGGGTAGGTTCCCCCGATCCGATGGTGAGGATCCCAAGGTGGATTCGCCGTCCGGCGATTCTCCGGCGGGGACGCCGGAACCACACTGACCGTCCCGGCGATTAGGCTCGTAGTTGGAGGCCGGATGGTCGACCGCGAGCCGCCACTCGCCGAGTGGGGCAGCCCATTTCATTGGGCCCAATCATTCGGACGGCCCGGTTCAGGATGGTTTTGCGACGCCGGGTTAGGCTGCTTCAGCGTATTCGCCCTGAGAAAGCGAATACCATCGGGCGATCGCTTCGGAGAGCGCGCCGGCGGGGGCGAGCCAAAGCTCGAGCCGGTAGCCAGTGTTCCGAATGACCTCGTCCGACGATTCGATGTCGATCGGGTCCGAGATGATTGCCCCGAGTACGTTATCGACGATATCGAGCGGGAGAATCAAGCGGGAAAGCGCGAAGGAGCAGGGCATGAGCCCGAGGGCTCGAGCGGAAGGAACGACCTTGGATAGATCCGCGATCGGAAGATCGTATTGCTCGGAGAGGCAGCGAGTGATGGCGTGCTCCTCGATGAACCCAAGGTGCACGAGGCACTCACCGATCCGGAAGTTTGTCCTCGATCTAAGTTCGAGCGCTTGATCGAGTTGTTCCGGGGTGATCAGACCCCTTTCGAGCAGGATTTCGCCAGTTAGCATTGCAAGTTCCGTTCCGGTCAATCTCCGGACGCATTGCTAATTCTCGGTACCTTGAATCATGGCCGGTAGGCTCGGGCGGAATCCTGCATGCAATTCATGCATCCGCATGATGTCATAAATGCTAGGGGGAGCCCGGTTCGGATGGACCGGCGATGTGAAGGCCAAAGCCCAACTCTAAGTCCCCGAAGGCATTACGGCTCAACCCATGGAAGGTGGGCAGCGTATAACCCGTAGGGCATGCGCCAGAGCTACGTTCCATCCAACCCCGAGCACGACAAGCTCAAGAAGCTAACGTGGGAGTCAGTACTCCGGCTGCTGCGCTTGGCGGCGCCGTACCGATGGTCGATCGGAGCGGCGGTCTTGTTGATGCTTGCGTCGTCTTCGGCAACTTTGAGCTTGCCCTTGCTGCTTCGATTCGCCGTCGACAGAGTTACCAAAAGCCAGCAGACTAGCGATCTGAACCGCTTCGCCCTCATGATCTTTGGAATCATCACGGCGGCCGCGGTCTGCGGTTTCATCCAGAGCGTTCTCATCTCGGTCACCGGAAGCCGGATCGTTCGAGAGATGCGTTTGTCGCTCTTCTCCCACCTCGAGCGTCTGCCCGTTGCCTATTTCGACAAGACGAGGTCGGGCGATCTAACTTCGTATCTCAGCAACGATGTCGGCATGATCCAGCAGACGCTCACAAGCGATGTCGCGAGCGTGCTGCCAAACATCGTGACCTTCGCCGGCGGGATCGTGGTCGCGTTCGTGATCGACTGGGAGTTGTGCCTCCTTTCGGTTGGGCTTCTGCTCGGGGTGATGCTGTTCTTCGTGATCTTCGGGCGCCGTCTACGAAAGCTCACGCGGTCCTCGCTCGATGCGCTTAGCGATGCTATGGGCGCGATGACCGAGGTGCTCGGCAACATCCGGCTCGTGAAGGCGTTCGCTCGCGAGCGGCACGAAGATCGGAGAGCCGGCGAGAAGCTCATGAAGGTGTTCAGCCTGAACGTCAAGATGGCTTACGCGGAAAGCGCGATGGGGATCGTGGCATCCACAGGCTTCTCTGCTCTGATGATCGGGGTCATCTGGTACGGCGGCATCAATATCCTTGCCCACCGGCAGACATTCGGCTCGCTGATCAGTTTCTTTTTCGCGATCATGATCATCGCCGGCCCGATGGCATCTTTGGCCCAGCTCTACACGCGCCTTCAGCGAGCGATCGGCGCAGCCGACCGGATTTTCGCGATCCTCGATGAGGGGGCCGAAGAGCCCGATTCGCCGGCCGCGATGGGTTTCCCGCTCGACCACGACGGCATCCGACTCTCAAAGATTGAATTTGCCTATGTGGCGGACGTTCCGGTGCTAACCGGCCTCAATCTGGAACTGCCCCCGGGCAAGGTCACGGCTCTGGTCGGCCATAGTGGCGGCGGTAAGTCCACGGTGGCGTCGCTTCTCTATCGCTTTTACGAGCCTCAGGCCGGCGAGATCATGATTGGCGGCATCCCGATTCGAAATATCCGGCGCCAAGAGCTTCGCGAGCACATCGGCCTGGTTCCGCAGGAAACCGTTTTGTTCAATGCAACGATTCGCGAGAACATCCGGTACGGCAAGCTTGACGCGACCGACCTCGGGGTCGAGGAAGCCGCCCGGGCAGCTAACGTCGAGGAGTTCGTCGCGGGATTCCCGGAGGGTTACGAGACCATGATCGGAGAGCGCGGAATCACGTTGTCCGGTGGCCAGCGGCAACGCGTTGCGATTGCACGCGTGTTGTTGAAGGATCCTCGGATATTGATACTGGACGAGGCGACTTCGGCGCTCGATACGAAGTCGGAAGCGTTGGTTAAGGAGGCCCTGGTGCGTGCGATGCACGGGAGGACGACGCTCGTTATCGCCCACCGGCTCACGACGATCCAACACGCCGATCAGATCGCAGTGTTGGACGACGGCCGGATCGTCGAGATCGGAGATCATAGGGAGCTCCTTGCGAGGGGTGGGCGCTACGCCGAGCTTCACAACATGATGCCGGCTTAGATTTCGGGAAATCGGCCGCGAGCCCAAGCGGCCCCTGTGATAACTGTAAGAGAATGCGTGACCGCCGCCGCGCCGTTATAGAGAAACGGTCGCTCGAACGACGCCGGCGCGCTCGTGCTTGGCGAGGAGCTCGTAGGTGGCTCCAATCTCAACCACCCATTGGAAAACTGCGACGTCGTCCGTGGCATCCAGGCTCCAGCCGAAGCCTCCGGCGGTGACGTGGCTCCAGCCTTTCAGTTGTCCGGCCTCCTGTCTGAGTGAGCCCGAATGCAGCCAATGCGGCTCGTTCTCGCCTTTCCCCTCGAACGGAGCGCCATTCCGCAGAATCTCGCCCACCACCCCTCGGCACAACTTTCGGTCGATTGCGATTTTTGATACGTTCGTAGGCAGCCAGCCGGTGTTATGGACCGCGAATCGGATTCGCACGTGCCTGTCACCAACAGGCTCCGTCCTCAATTCACGAAGCTCGAGCTTGGGAGAGCAACCGGCCTGCCAAATCGCCCAGTCCCCGAGCGGCTTAACTTCGGCCTCGAGAAACTCGGGCGGCGGATTACGGAAGGCGTATAGCCCGTCCCAACCTCCCAGTTCGATCTTCCCGAGTTGGGGATGATCGAACTCGTACCAATCGATGTAGCCTTTGCCCCCGAGCTTCTCGTCGCTCCATCGGAGCATCTGGCGATCGTCCGCGAACGGGTGCTCCCGGAACCAATCGATGTACTTGTAGTCGGTGATGCCGGCCTGCCGCTGAGGGGACCAGATTTCGGTGGTCCAAGAAAACACGCCTCGATGTTCGTACATCCAGTCGTCGAAGACGCCGGTGATGACTTCCTTCGGATGGTAGCGGAACTCGTGATAGACGGCGATGTTCGGATAGCCGGTCATTTCCGTGCCCTTCTCGCCCATCTTCTTAAACGTCCAGATGTCCTCGGCTGGCAGCTCATCGTCCGGCTTGCTCGAGGGTGGCCGGAGGTGCACGCCACTGTAGGTATGAAAGGTCACCGCTCCGCAGATGTTCGGCCGCTCGGTGATCGCCTTCACGGCGGCATGGATTTCCGGCTCACTCGTCGGAAACGGGCCGGCGCCAAACTGCTCGAATTCGAGCCGCCATCCGCTGGGGAAGTTGCGGTTGATGTCGAGCCCTTCCTTGATCTTCCGGCCGCGCATGGTGAGGCCGTCGTAGTTGTGGAAAATCCCCTCCGGCATCATCCGGTAGTATTCGCCACCGTTCTCTCCCGGTTCGCGCCGAACCATGAGGCGGGGCTCCTCATCGCTGATCTTCCAGGGTCCGTTGGGGTCTTTGATCCGCATATTCAGGATGCGGCCGTCGCCGTCCATGTCCTGTCGCTCAAGCCCATAAGGATCGTCCTCGTCGTAGGGATAGGGTCTCGTCGAGGATCGGATGATCCTGGGCGGACTTTCGAGCGCCCATTCCGCGCCATCCGGATTCAGCCGAGGCACGAGGTAAAACGCCCGCGCGTCCAGGATGACCCGGTCCTTTTCTTCCACCAGCGTCTGGAGCATCCGTAAGACGGCCGTGCTCGCGCTCACCTCGCTCTCGTGGATGTTGCCGTCGCACCAGAACGCCGGTTTCTCGTGGGCCGGGCCCGACTCGAGATTCGTGACCGTTACCAGCCAAATATCCCGTCCCTCATGGCTCTTGCCGATGCTGTCGAGCTGGACCAGGGACGGATTCTCGGCCGCGTAGGCCTCCAGGAGGGCGGTCAGGTCTTGGTAGCGGTAGTACCGATTGAATTCGATCTGCGGCATTCGGGGCAGGTTACCGCGCCGAATACAGGGTGCTGGATCGGAAGAGTGGGTTACAGGTAAAAGGGTTCTCGGAAATGCTCATTGCACTTGCCTTCATTGCCATAGCGGCACCCAACACTTTAGGGTCAACTGGTCAGGACTGGGCAGAAGCACTCGCCAAGCTGCCGATGTTGACTGCCAAAGTCGGCGACGGCGACTACCGGCTCGCCCCGCCTTTCTCGAATGCGCCGGAGCTGACGCCTCGTGACGGTGTCCCGAAGGGCGCGGTTTACCGGTTCACTATGGACTCGCACGACAGCAAGATCTATCCGGGGATCGCCAAGACCGCGCCAGGCCAAGTCGTGCCTTACACCCGCAGGGTGACCGTCTACGTTCCCAGCCAGTACATCGCGGGCAAACCCGCTCCATTCCTCGTTTCCCAGGACAGCATGGGCCGGGACATTCTGCCCACGATTCTCGACAACATGATCGCAGACCACCGCCTTCCCGCGATGATCGCGATCATGATCGACTCGGGCGGAGGCGATGCTCAAGGGAGTGAGCGTGGGCTGGAGTACGACACGATGTCTGGCAAATACGCGGAGTTCATCGAGTCCGAAGTTCTGACGAAGATCGAGCAGGACTACCACGTTTCCTTCACCAAAGACCCGAACGGCCGGATGACGATGGGCGGCAGCTCCGGCGGCGCCTGTGCGCTGTCGATGGCTTGGTACCACCCCGATCTCTATCACCGCGTCCTGACCTACTCGGGAACCTATGTCAATCAGCAGTCGCCTCTCGACCCAAAGACTCCGCACGGCGCCTGGGAATACCACGAGCATCTCATCCCCCAGTCGCGACGCAAGCCGCTACGCATATGGATGGAGGTTGGCGAGAATGACATCCGCGCTCACGACGAGGAAGGGACCTTTCACAACTGGGTCATGGCGAACCAGCGGATGGCCGCGGTCCTGAAGGCCAAGCGCTATCCGTACCAGTTTGTCTTCGCTCAAGAGGCGCGCCATGTCGACGGCGGGGTTGTCAGGCAGACGTTGCCGGCCGCTCTTGAATACGTCTGGAAAGGATATCGCTGATCGCGGGCTGAGGGTTCTCTAGCCTAGAGAGCCAATCCTTCGGGCTTGCCGGCGATAGTCGTCCATATCAGGTAGCCGTTCAACCCGGCGATTGCGGCCGCGATCGACCATCCCGCGACCTTCGTCGCCATGCCGTTGACGAAGGGACCCATCTTTGTTTTGTCGCTGGTGAACTGAATGAGCGGGATGACGGCAAACGAGAGCTGTGCGGAAAGCACGACCTGACTGAAGATCAGCAGCCCGGCCGTTCCCCGATCGCCGAAGTAGGCAACCGCGAAAATCGCGGGCACGATGGCGATACTCCTCGAAATGAAACGCCGCATCCAGGCCGGAATCTTTAGGTGGGTAAACCCCTCCAGGATGACTTGACCGGCCATCGTGCCCGTCAGCGTCGAATTCTGTCCGGACGCGAGCAGGGCGACAGCGAAGAGCGGTGTCGCCAAGCTCGCCCCAAGCAGGGGTGTCAGCAGCTTGTATGCGCTGTTGATGTCCCCGACTTCGTGGTGGCCGCTGCGATAGAAAGCTGCTGCCGCCAGGATCAAAATCGCTGCGTTGACGAATAGGGCCAGCGTTAACGCGACCGTCGAGTCGGCATAGGCCGACCGAATCGAGTTCCGCAGCTCCTTGATCGTCAGGCCATGCCGTCGAGTCTGGACGATCGACGAATGGAGGTAGAGGTTGTGCGGCATCACTGTGGCGCCGAGGATGCCGAGCGCGATGTAGAGCATCGCCGGGTTCCTAACGACTTCCGCTCTAGGCAGGATCCCCGAGCCGACGCCGAGCCAATTGGGATGCGCGTACAGCAACTCAATCGCGAAGATCACCATCATCGTCGCGATCAGGGCCATGACGATCGACTCGATCCACCTGAAACCGCGATGCTGGAGCGCGAGGACGAGCAGGACGTCGAGCGCGGTCACGACAACGCCGATCACCATCGGAATGTGAAAGAGCAGGTTTAGCGCGATGGCGGCGCCGATGACTTCGGCGACATCGCAGGCGACGATCGCCACCTCGGCGGACAGCCAGAGGCAAATCGAGGTTGGTCTACTATATGAGTCGCGGCAGGCCTGAGCCAGGTCACGGCCAGTAACGATCCCAAGCTTGGCCGACAGGGCCTGGAGGAATATGGCGAGAAAATTGGATATCAGCACGACCGACAAAAGCCGGTAGTTGTAAACGGCGCCTCCGCTGATATCGGTCGCCCAATTTCCGGGGTCCATGTAGCCCACGGCGACGAGATAGCCGGGGCCGAAAAAGGCGAGCAGGTGCTGCCAAAACGGAGCGTTTTCGCGGACGGCGATGCTTCGGTAGACCTCGGACAGGCTCGGACGACCGACCGCTGACCGCCAGCCGCCCTGCGGCCGCTCGTCCACGCGATCCTCGACCTTGACGGCGCCCTCGTCCAATATCCCTATTGTAGCCTACGTTACATGTTTAAGCTATGATAAGATGTTGATGTGCCCCATAGTATTTATAGCCATTGCTACATCATGATTTGAGTTGGGCATATTGCCATCCGGCATCATAGAGTCGTGCTCGAATCGTCCGATCCTAAAGTGCTCATCGAGACCATCAAGGGCAACTGGAGCCTCGAAATGGACGGCGTCGGAATGTATCAGGCTCTCGCCGAACGGCAGACCATCCCCGAGAGGCGAGTGATCTTCGAGGAGCTCTCCGCACTGGAGAAGAAGCACGCCGACGCATGGGCGCGCAAGCTGGTCGAACTCGGCGGTGAAGTGCCGTCGACGCACAGCGGACGAGCCCACCCGGTTCGATCCGGAGACATGCACGAGATCATCCTTGCCGTCGAGGAAGAAGAGCGCCGGGACGTGGCGGCTTACCTCCAACAGATGCGCGAGATCAAGGATGAAAGCGTTCGGGCGATCCTTCGGGACGTCGTCCTCGATGAGTTCGCACATGCGCACGTACTGAGCCGGCTCTATGCTCAAAGCAGCGATCGCTCGACGTTGGACGTGCTTCGCCGCCGTCAGCGGCAGGGAACCGGAAGCTGGATTGGTGATGCGATCTACGGCGTCAACGATGGGTTAGGCGCGATCTTCGGCATCGTGAGCGGGGTGTCGGGAGCGACCTTGGGCAACAGCCGGTTCGTACTTCTGGCGGGTATCGCGGGGATGGTGGCGAGCGCGCTCTCGATGGGCTCGGGCGCCTACTTGGCGGCGAAGAGCGAGCGGGAAATCTATGAGGCGGAGATGCTCCACGAGCGCCAGGCCCTCGATGAGAGTCCCGAAATCGCCAAAGCGGAGCTGGCCATTTTCTACCAGCTGAAGGGCGTCCCGGAAGAAGACGCGAAGAAGATCGTCGAATACCTGGCAGCGAATCCCGACCAGTTCTTGCGCACGATTGCGGCCGAAAAGCTCAGCCTAACTGAAGACGGACTCTCTAATCCCATTACGTCGGCGGTCTCCGGTTCGCTATCGACGGCGGTTGGCGCGTTCATCCCGGTGATCCCATTCTTCTTCATGAGCGGCATTCCCGCAGTGATCGCGGCGGGTGTCATTTCGCTGGTTGCCCACTTCGCGGTCGGCGCGGCGAAAAGCCTTGTGACGGTTCGTACTTGGTGGAGCAGCGGCCTGGAAATGACGCTCATTGGGGCGCTGGAGGGCGCCGTCACTTACGTCATCGGTATCGGGCTCGGCCAGATCGGGGCGTAGGCAGGCCACCCCATCCTCGCCGCTGGGGACACCGATGACCGTGCCTGAAACCTTCCTACGGATGCCCCAAGGTCGTCAACCGCCCCAGTCTTGGAATTGAGCCTTGTCCTTAGAGCTTTCGTTGCCGATCCACTCGCTGGATTTGGCCTTCCACGCGCCGTCGCTCGACTTGTGCCAGCAGTCGCGCGTGATCCAAAGGCTGTAGCCGAGGAATGGGTCCTTTCCCGCCGGCTTGACCCGAACCTCGACCTTCTCAGACACGACGATAACCCAGTCGTCGTCCTTTCGATTGACCGTGAGGATGTGGCTTTCGAATCGAAGGTGGTCGACGTTCGGCTGGGGAGCCGTGATCATGGTGAGGAATTCCTGGCGAGTATGTTTCCCGTCTTCGAGAACGACGAAGAAATCCGGTCCTAGAGTGTCGGTGAGGACCTGATTGTTCACGGCTATCCTCGCCTTGTCCCAATGCCGGTAAACCTCGGTGAGCTCCGCGCGGACCGCGACCTTATCGACTGCACTCGTAGACTGCCCGAGAATGATCCCTGCCGCCACCAAGCCGGTCATGGCTTCTTCACCTCATTGCTTGCTTCTGGGCGCTGCCAGTTGTACTCCATGATTCGGGCCACCGTTTGAGCCGTGGGCAGACCGAGAATCCGCTCGACCATGTGGAAGGCGCCGTCGATGCCCGCCGAAAGGCCGGCCGTGGTAACGAGGGTGCCGTTATCGACGAATCGCTTATTGCGTTCAACCTTGATGCCCGGGTAGTCCTTGGCGAGCTGGTCCAGGCGATGTTGAATAGTAGTCGCCGACTTGCCGTCGAGAAGACCCGCATTGGCGAGCCAAAAAGCGCCGTTGCATACGGACATCGTGTACTTGCATTCCGCCGACTCTTTGCGAATCCACCGAGAGGTCGGATCGTCCCTGGTAAGCGTGGGCACCGCGCCTCCGGGCACCAGGAAAATATCGGCCGAGGGGCAGTTCTCGAATGTATAGTCGGGCGTGATGACCTGGCCTAGGGTGGCCTTCAATGGCCCGGGCTTGGCCGCCACCGTGAACACATCAAACCCGGCGTCTCCAAAGACTTCCCAAGGCCCGGCGTAATCGATGATCTCAGCGCCAGGGAACAGTAGGATGGCAACCGTGTGTTCTGCCCTGACCTTGGCGACGAGATCGTTGTCCATCTTAGCGCCGGCGAGGCATTCACGGCTGCCTGCCAGATAGATCTTGCCGTCGCGGACGAGCCACATCGAGGGGTCGCCATCCATCTCGGGCATATGGCGGCAATGGCCGCCATTTTGGACGGCAAAGCGATCCGGTTTGGCATCAAACTTCGACTTGTCCTCTCGGGAGGCAAACAGATAGCGGTAGTTACCGAATTCGCTGAAAAAGGCTCCTCGGCCTTTCACCTCCTTTTTCTGAACGAGCTGGACTGGATCGAGCCCGGAAAGAACGACTGGCTTATTCCCTGGGGAAACTACCGAGCCGAAAAGAGTAATTGCACTTAGTATCGGTCCGAACATGGTCTCCTAAAGCACCGCCCTTGCTGGCGCCCTGATATTCGATTACTGCACGGGTCGACTTGCGGTGAGGTCCATGACGGTGTAATTGTCTCATTCAGGCTGGTGAGCGGCCCATTCTGTCGGATGCCCTTGTTCTAAGCTGTCTTCATGAAGCAACGGAGAGTTGGCTTCTTGGCGTTTCCCGGCGTGATGATGCTGGATCTAGCCGGGCCGATGGACGCTTTCGGTACGGTCGGCAAACTAGACCAGTCGTCGCCCTACGAGCTCGTCGTGATCGGACTGACGCCTCGCGAGATCCGAACGAGTTCCGGTCTGATGCTTAAGCCGGACACCACGATCAGCGAGCCCCTCGACCTGGACACTCTGATCATTCCCGGAGGGCAGGGTTCGCGAGCCGGCTCGATTGCCGGCCAGGTTTGCCCGTGGTTGGGATCCGTGGCTCCCCGCATTCGCCGTGTGGCATCCGTCTGCACCGGCATTTATCTGCTGGCTCCGACCGGACTGCTCGATGGCCGGAGGGTGACAACCCATTGGGCGCATTGCGCGGATGTGGGGCGGCGGTTTCCGAAGCTGACCATGGAGCCAGACGCGATTTTCCTCAAGTCGGACCGCTATTACACGTCTGCCGGGATCACCGCGGGAATCGATCTGTCTTTGGCCCTGATCGAAGAGGACCTGGGGACCCAAGTGGCGCTCCGAGTAGCCCGGAACCTAGTCGTTTATCTCAAGCGTCCCGGGGGCCAGCGCCAGTATTCGGAGCCGCTGAGACTACAGGCCGAGGCCAGCGATCAGCTTTCCGGGCTCCTACCCTGGATGATGAAAAACTTGCACGAAGATTTATCGGTGGAAGCCTTGGCTGACCACACGAGCCTCAGCCGCCGGCAAGTCACGCGCATCTTCGCGGGATCGTTCGGTGCGTCACCGGCTGAGGTTGTGGAGGACCTCAGGCTCGATCAAGCGCGCCTGCTACTGTTGGAATCCGGCGCCTTGGTCGAGAACGTCGCAAGAGCAGTGGGATTCTCGAGCGCCGACTCCTTCCGCCGAGCGTTCTCGCGTAAGTTCGGCGTCTCGCCCAAGCAGTTCCGCGCTCCGTTTCGGTCGGCAGATGCCGGCGAGAAGTTGGCGCATGCTCCGACCTCGGAAGAATGCCGGCCCAACGAGACGAAACTGGGATGATTTCCGGCACTGAGTCGGAAGCGGCGGGCGCTCCCACTGAATCCGGCGAGCTAAAAGAACCCTTAATCGCCCGCTTCGCAACAGGATCACACCCGCAGGCTCTATGGTAGAGGAATGGGCGTGATATATCGTGATATCAAGCGCACAGATAATCTAGGGGCTTGAGCCGGTGTCGGTCCCAGGCCGTGTACTGGAGCCCCGCGCTCTTGCGTAGCCTTTCAGACGCTTCTAGCTGGCGCCGTGCCTCCATCGGGTCGCACTGCTTGTCCGCGAGCCTCGCCAGGATCTCGTGCGCATAGATCGTAAACCCGGGTGCGGAATACCTTTCGCTGGTCGCAAGAACCCGCTCGGCGACCTCCTTGGTGCGAGTTTCGTTTCCATCGATCAGGGCGAGACTGGCCGATGCCAGCATCGAAGTCAAAGCGATCCGCCAGGCCTTGGCCGCTTCCATTTTTTCGAGTTTCTCCACCAGGCTGGCTGCTCGGGACGGCTCGCCGCAAGTCGCCTCGAGCCAAGCGGAATTGGCATAGACGTAGGCTCTTTCAAGAGGCGCCGCATGTTCGCCGCACATCTCGCAAGCCTTCCGCAGCTCCTGAAGTCCCCGCGTGCCCTGTCCGGAATGAACCAGGGCTAGCCCAAGGCCATGCCGCAGTCGAATTCGCGAAGTCGCGGTCAAGGCGCCTCCGGCAAGCTCTTGCGCCTCTGCGAGGCAGGTAACGGCTTCGGCCCTTTCGCCGACGACGAGCCGGTATCCGGAAAGGTAGAAGGACGACTCGATGATCAGAGCAGCGTCACGGTGGTGGATGGCGTGGTCTCTCGCTACCGAAAGTTGCTCGATGCCTCGAAGGGTCTCCCCCATCATGCCGATTGCGACGCCTCGCTGATAGATGCCCCAACCGTACAGGGGATCCGAGGCCTTCGTCACCGCCAAGCACGCATCGATAATTGAAACCATGCGGGCGGGCGCCGCGCCTTGAGCCAATTCCGGCGCGGCCCGGGTGATCTCGAGTGTGGCTCGCGGCCGGTAAAGGAGAGACCAGTCGAGTACGTCGAGCAGCGATGCCGCCGCCGCATGTTCTCGTTCCCATGCCATCGCGGTTGCATGCGATCCTTTCGAAGAGCCGAAGGGACCGGGGCGAAAGTCGTCGAACCAAGACTCGGTCATCTCAGGGAGGACAGCACCGTAGATGGGCTCGTGCTGATCGATCGACTCGAGGTCGGGGCAGTTGACTTCGTGAATTGCCAGACGGCATATATCGCGGGAGGCGGTCACGAGACCGTCATCCCCGACCGCTTCGCGGACATGGACAAGGGCTTGTCGAAGGTTGACGAGCTGTTTCGCGGGATCGGAAGCCGGCCAAAGGGCCTCGGCGATCTCCGAACGCAACATGGCCGCACCCCGCTTGAGGGTAAGCATGGCCACGATTCCGGCCGCTTTCCTAGTACGAAAGCGCACTTCCGAGCCGTTCGGCCGTTGTACGGAGAGCCCTCCGATGAGGCCAATCTTCCATTGCCGCTTCGTCACTTATTCCATTGTATGACCCAAGGGGTGGCACCTTAGATGAACGAAACGTGAATATTAGAGAGCCAGGGGGTTCAACCAAAGGAGCCTGGCTGGAAGATGGCTCGCGGGGGGAACGGGTTGACGCTATTCGGTCAGAACGCCATCGAGGTCCCAGAGGTCTTCCCAACTTTTGGCTTCGGGCCACAGAAAGACTTGACCCTTAATTAACCGGCAACCGCGATCGATCTTGGCGATTGCCTCCATGTCCTGAGCGGATAGCGGTTCTGAGACGACCGCCTCCAGGGTTGCTTCGTATTGATGCCGCTTGACGGAGAAGGGAATCGGTACCGAACCCCGCTGCACCTGCCATTTGACGCAAATTGCGGCAGGGTGCACATTGAGGCGGCCGGCGATGGAGATGATCACCGGGTCCTCGAGGTCGACGGTGTCCTCGGGCGTGCGGTCACGATCGGGGCGGCTCGGCGAGCCGATCGGGCAGTATCCGATCGGAACGATCCCATGTTCGCGAAGGTAGCTGAACAGCTCCCGCTGTTGGAAATGGGGATGCATTTCCATCTCGTTC
The DNA here is from genome assembly GCA_964576205.1 of uncultured Fimbriimonadaceae bacterium. GTDB lineage: Bacteria > Armatimonadota > Fimbriimonadia > Fimbriimonadales > Fimbriimonadaceae > JAEVZK01. Next base: position 27,815 of record CAZNUL010000010.1, read on the forward strand.
GCAGCTGGCTCGATCTTGGCGTCCCGAAGAAGTAGCCGCAACTTCGGGATGGTCATGTTGGATGTTCCGATGTGCCTCGCGAGGCCACTCGCGACCAGCGACTCCATTTGTCGCCATGTGCGCATGAAGTCCGAGTGGATGTAAGGCAAGGCGAGGGGATCGCGCGAATCTCCGTCGACGCCCGGCGCATGATGGTTGGGAAAGGGCCAGTGGACGAGATAAAGGTCGAAGTAATCGAGGCCGAGATCGCGAAGAGAGTCCCGGCAGGCGGAAACGATGTCGTTGTGCCGGTCGTTCCAGACTTTGCCGGTGACCCAAAGATCCAATCGCCGCACGCCTCCCTTCATGATCTTTGAGAGGGAGTTGCCGATCTCCTTCTCGTTGTGATAGACCGCCGCGCAGTCGAAATGGCGATAGCCGGCGTCAGCTGCGCCGAGGACGGCCTCCGCGATCTGGCTAGCCGAGTAATTGTCGGAGCCGAACGTGCCTAAGCCGATCGCCGGCATTCTCGCCCCGGAAGCCAAAACGGCGGCAGGGACGCAAGCCGGATCGACGCTCATTGATCCAACATCCTACCGTGCGGGCCAATCGCCCGGCTACTTGAACAAAGTTGCTGACCGCAGAGCGGTCGCCATGACCGTCAATACCGGATTAAAACCGCCGTTCGTCACGTGTACCGAGGCGTCGCAGATCAGAAGGTTCTCATGACCGAACACGCGGCCCTGGTGGTCGACGACGCCGTGCTTCCGTTCGCCGGCCATTCTGCAGGTTCCTGCTTGATGTTGTCCGGCGCTCATTCCGAGGCCGACGGGCCGCTCCCACACCTCCCGAGCTCCGGTTTCACGCAACCATTGAGCGGCCTTCGAGCGCATGAAAAGGGCCGTTTTCACCGTCTCCGGATGGGTCGTGCCCGAAAGCCGGGCCACCGGAATGCCCAAATTGTCGAAAACTTTCGGGTCAAGGGTCACTCGCGACTCCGGGCTCGGGATGTCTTGGGTAGGCCCGAAGATATGGAAAGATCGGCGATAGTTCTGGCGAACCCAGGCCTTGAATTGCGCGCCATACCTTGGAACGTTGGAAAGCGGCGCATCGCGGGCGAAGGCCACCGGCAAGACGATGAAGTCGTCGGCAAGCATTCCGCCTCCGATCACCTCTGGGTTTCCGTGGTTGAATTCGGTGAGTGCCACGGTCGGGCCCGGGCCGACAAGATCGCTGTAGAGGTCGTCGAAAAGGCCAAGAGCGCCGGGATAGAAGTGACCTTGGAGATTTCGCCCGACCCAGCCAGAGTCGTTGCCGATTCCGTCCGGCTCGGTCGCGGTCTTAGAATACAGGAGTAGGCGCGGAGTCTCGATAGCGCCGGCGGCCAGCACGATGATCTCGGCGGTGACCTCTTGGCGCTGGCCCTCCTTGATGATTTCGACTCCAGTGACTTTTCCAGCGTTGCCGGTCAGGAGACGAGTCACCCGCGTCTCAGACCAGAGCTCGCAGCCCGGCTTTGCCAGTACCTTCGGTAGAACCGTGTTGTGGGTCCCGGCCTTAGCCTCGGTCGGGCAACCGAAGCCGACGCAAGTTTGACCGCTGACGCACGCTCCCCTTCCTCCGAACGGGCGCGAGTTGATCAGCATCGGGACGCGCTGATGCGTCCATCCAAGTCGATCTGCCGCAGCCTGAAGGGCGCCGGAGCGGTACGTGGCGGGGAGCGCCTCCATCGGGTAGTCCCGACGTGGCGGCATGTTTGAGCCCGGCTTATCGCCACTGACGCCAAGCTCCCATTCGATAGCTTCGTAGTAAGGCGCAAGCTCTTCATAGTCGAACGGCCAGTCGGCGAGCGAACTGCCTTCGGGTACGCCGTAGGTGCTCGCCATCCGAAAGTCGAGTGGATGAAAGCGCCAGGCTTGTGCGCCGTAGACTCGGGTTCCTCCACCAACGGCCATCGCATTGTTCTGGAAGGCGCCGTCATTTGGTCGGTAAACGCCTTCCGTACCGTCCGGGTCTACGAAGACTCGAGGGTTCCCATCCAACTCAGGGCCGGTGTTGTGGCCATAACGGCTAAAGCGATGGTTACGAAGGATGTCTCGTCCCGTCCAGCCCTGCGGATAGTATTTGCCCCGATCCAGAACGAGGACCCGATTGCCCCGCTCGGCGAAAGTCCATGCGGCGATACCACCTCCGGCTCCGCTGCCAATGACGATGACGTCGAAATCGCTCAAGGGTCGGACACCTTGAATCCGATGTCGGCCCAGGCGCCAGTGTCCGGATAGCCGTAGTAGACGTCGCGGACGTGCTCTACGAAGAGCTGGGCGAATGCGTTCGAACGGTCTGAGAGGTCAGCCTCCAGTAGGGTTGGCAAGTGAGCTCGATACAGCTCGGCGACTTGTGACGGCTGTGAGCTGATGAGATCGACCAGGCGCTGTACGCATGCCGGCGTCCCAGCGCCAGGCGAGGAGTCCGTTGGAATCACCCATTCCATCGCCTTGGCCAGCCTGGCTGTCTCGGACTGCGTCATCGGATAGGAGCTTACACGCCCGGAGATGATCGCGGAAGTCCAAGCCAAGTGCCCGATCATTGGAGCACCGTTCCGTCTAAGCTGGATTGGTGGCGAGCGGTCAACTAAAAGCATCGTATGATGCCGTCGTCGTCGGGGGCGGCCACAACGGCTTGGTGGCGGCCGCCTATCTTGGCCGGGGCGGCAAGTCGGTGCTGGTTATCGAGAAGAACGCGACGGTCGGAGGGGCAACCGCATCGGAGCGCGTGTTTCCGGACTACGATGCGTGGCTCTCGAAATACTCCTATCTCGTTTCCCTCTTTCCTCAGAAGATCGTCGACGATCTCGATTTGAAGTTTCGGACAAAGCGGCGAGCGGTCGCCTCATTTACGCCGTATACCGATCGGGCCGGAACGCCCCGGGGTCTCATCATCTCGAACGTCGATGCGGGCAGATCGCGAGATTCGATTCGGGAGATGGCCGGTGACGACAGGGCTTGGTCCCGTTATCAGCACTTGCTCAGCTTGGAGGCATCCATCGCGCAGCGGGTCTGGCCTACGCTTCTCGAGCCTTTGCGATCTCGACCAGACTTCGAGGCGGGAAATGCTTCGCCGATGGAAAGGGAAGCCTGGAGGTCTTTCGTGGAGGAGCCGCTGGGCCAGGTCATCGAACGGTATGCCGATCACGATGCTCTTCGAGGTCTCTTGATGACCGATGGAAAGATCGGCGTCTTCACCCATCCCCACGACCCGCGCCTCCTTCAGAATCGCTGCTTTCTCTACCACGTGATCGGTGGAGGGGATGGCGAGTGGCGAGTTCCGGTTGGCGGAATGCGAGCGTTGGTCGACTCGCTAATGAGCTCTTGCCGTGACGCAGGCGTCGAGATTCTTACTTCGGCAACGGCGACGCACGTAGACCTTGGTTCGCCGCGACACACGGTTTCGTTCAGTCGCGAAGGGACCGGCGATTCGGTCGAAACGGAGAACGTCCTCGCGAACGCGGGTCCGAAGACATTTGCGCGAATCCTGGGTCAAGGGTGGGAAGCCAGCGAGTCGAACGAGGGCTCGGTCATCAAGATAAACATCCTGCTCAAACGGCTACCAAAGGTTCGCGCTCTAGCGGTGAGCCCGGAAGAGGCTTTTGCCGGCTCGTTCCACATCGACGAAGGATACGCCGGGATGCAGAACTCTTATGAAGCGGCTCGCAACGGCTTGATTCCGAACCCTGCCCCGGGCGAAATCTACTGTCACACCCTGACCGATCCTTCGATCTTGAGCGTGGAACTTCAAGAGCAGGGTTACCAGACGCTGACTCTCTTTGGGCTCGATATGCCCTACCGGCTCTTCGATCTAGATCACGACGCCAAACGCAAGCGCGTCTTGGAGGTGTATCTGGAAGGACTGGACCGGATCTGCGAGGAACCCTTCCTCGACTGTGTCGCGCGCGATCGCCACGGTGAGCCTTGCATCGAGATCAAAACTCCCCAAGACTTGGAGAGAGAAATCGATCTCGATCAGGGCAACATCTTCCACAACGCCCCGTCCTGGTTCTTTGCGACTCGTCCCGAGGACGTGGGAACATGGGGTGTCGAAACCGAGTTTCCGCGCGTTTACCGAGCCGGATCTTCCGCCACTCGTGGCGGAGCGGTGAGCGGGATTCCCGGGCATAATGCGGCGATGTCTATCCTCGGCCGGACGTGAAAACCTGACCGATCCGGGTCGCTAGACTTTGGGAACCGAGTGAGGCGCGGAAACCCGAGGACCATTACCGTGATCAGTCCGAAGGTCGATCCGGTCAGTATCCAACCGCCATTCCGTCTCTGCGATGATCGGAGCCGGCTTCGTAGTAGCCTTCGCGTCGGCGAATTAGCTGCGCGCCGCCGAACGATTGGTCCGCGTAGCCCGGCTCGACCACGACCCGATGGCCAAGTTGCCTTAGGCCGGAAACGACCTCCGGAGCCATGGACTCTTCGACTCGAAGGCTACCGTCGTCTGCTATCTGCCATCGCGGAGCGTCGCTCGCCGCCTGGCAGGACTGCCCATGCATCAGCACCCGTGTCGCCATCTGAACGTGTCCCTGAGGCTGCATGTGGCCGCCCATGACTCCGAAGCTCATCTCGGGCCGGCCGTTTCGCATGGCGAAGCTTGGGATGATGGTATGGAACGGCCGCTTTCGAGGTCCGACCGAGTTGACGTGGCCCGGTTGGGCGCGAAAGCCGACTCCTCGATTCTGGAGGCTGATCCCGGTACCCGGCACGACGACTCCCGATCCGAACCCCATGTAGTTCGATTGGATGTAGGAGACCATCCGGCCCTCTTCATCTGCAGCCGTTAAGTACACCGTGCCACCCCTCGAGGGTAAGCCATGCCGAAACGCACCGGCGCGGGATGGGTCGATCAGCGAGGCGCGCTGCTTCAAATATTGAGTGGACAGGAGATCGTCTGGACTCAGGGCCATGTGCCCGGGGTCGGCGACGTGTTGATGGAGGTCCGCAAATGCCAGCTTCATCGCTTCCACCTGTAGATGGATGCTCTCGACGCCGTCCGGGTCCGTGCCGGGAAAGCTCGCTAACTCGCCTAGCATCCCGAGCGCCATCAGAGCGGAAATGCCTTGACCGTTCGGCGGGATCTCGTGGATCTCGTAGCCGTAGAAGCTTCCGGAGATCGTGCCAACCCAGTCCGCTCGGTGGCTTTCGAGGTCCTCCATGGACATCGCGCCGCCGCACTTCGCCGAAAAGGCGATCATCTTCTCCGCGAGATCGCCTCGATAGAATGCCTCGCCGCGAGTTACCGCAATCCGCTCGAGGGTGGCTGCCATTTCCGGCAAACGAAATGCTTCGCCCGCCGCCGGCGCCTTGCCTCCCGGCATGAACGCCTGCGCGAATCCCGGCTCCGATGACAAGATCTCGGCTGCGCGATGCCAGCTCGCAGCGATGATGGGAGTAACGACGTAGCCGTTACGCGCGTAGTCGATCGCCGGTTCGAACAGCCTGGAGAACTCCAACTTCCCAAAGCGAGAAGATAGCGACACCCAAGCGGAAACGGCGCCGGGTACGGTCACGGCGTCCCATCCGCGAAGCGGCATCCGATCGAGTTTTGCGAATCGGGCCGCCGTCCAGCCTGCGGGCGATCTCCCCGAGGCGTTTAGGCCGTGCACCTCCGAGCCGTCCCAGACGATCGCAAAGGCGTCGCTGCCGATGCCGTTGGAAGTCGGCTCGAGCACCGTCAGGGAGATCGCCGTCGCGAGAGCGGCGTCAACGGCGTTTCCGCCCTGCAGAAGCATTCGCAGGCCAGCCTGCGCGGCCAGCGGTTGGGAGGTTGCCACGACGTTTCTCGCGTTAAGCGAACGGCGGAAAGTCGGATATTCCTTTGCCACGGCTCGAGTTTGAGACTTGTCACCCGGTTATTGCCCGCCTCATCCGGCACCGCCCAATTCGTTCGAAGGAGGGGTTAAAGCCCTCCGCGTCGAGAGCCCAAATGCCGGCTGATCGAGTCGCTGATGGTTTCTCGCAATCTCTCGGCCTCCGCGATCTCGAGATCGACGATGTTGATCGGATGGCCCGCCGATGCCGCGCTAACGACAGTTACGGTGGCGAGACCGGCAAGCCGCTGGAAAAACGACGAATTGATGGTGTAGTGCTGGATGCGGTCGAACGGAATGATCACGGCTCGCTTCCGGAACACACCACTGCGAGACGCGAGAATGTCGTTCGTGTAGGCATATCCCACGTAGCGGAAGTAGATCATCCCCAGCATCCAGCTGTAGGCCGCCAGGGGAATGATGAGCCAAAGCGCATTACAGTGGAGCCAGCGAGCTACGGGCCAGGAAAACAGGATCGCGAAGAAGGTGAGATACCGAATCGCGTGGCGGATGACGGTCCTGCCGCTAACGCTACGCCATGAGAGGTGCTCGAACTCGAACTCCGGGATAAGACGCTTTCCGAGCTGGCTGACCTCGTGCTCCGGAACGAGTGGGCATACCTTGTTCGCCGAGGCAATGTCCTTCTTATCGAAAGAGCCGGCCGTATCGGCATACAGTTCGCAGTAGCCGAGGAGCCTAAACAGGACCGGCTCGACGATGCGCACGCTCTGGATCCGGCCGACCGGCACGATCGTGCGAAACTGGGTGACGAGCCCGTGTGTGAGAAGCAGCCCCCGCTCGTGCTTATCGATCCGAAAGCCATAGAATCGCGTCGCCGACATGACGATCGAGACCAGCCAGCCGACGACCACCAGAGCCACAAAGAACAGGGCGCCGGCGATGATCGCCGCCAGCGGACTCAGGCCGTTCAGGTAGCGCATGGCGGGTCGAAACAGGCTCTCGGACCGGTCGAACTGGAAAACGCTGAGGATTCCAGCAACGATATACAGCACTCGGTTTTCGAGTGCTCCCGCCAGCAGAACTTGCTTAGGCGTGAGCATGTATATGGGGGCAGGCTTAACCTCGGCGGGCGCAACCTCGACTCCGCGTTTTTGCAAGAGAACTGCCTGAAGGTTATTGGCGTCCTCGACTGAAAGCGCGGCCAAGTTCCCCTCATGTTTGTGTCCGGTTGCCGTTTCAACCTTCACCGAGGCCGCCCCGAGGATCCGGTGCCAGATCGTTCTCTCGACGTTGACGTTCTGAATCCGGGCTAACGGGATCGTGCGACGCTTGCGCCAAACGAATCCGCTCGAGATCACGAGGGCGTCCGATTCAATGTAAAAGGTAGTGGATAAGAAATGGAGGATTGGGCCAACCAGGGTGATCGCGCCGATCCCGGCAGCGAACAACCCGAACATCAGAATCGTGAAATGGCCTCGGGAGTGGCTCGTGGCAACGGTTGCGATCAGCGGGGCCGCCAACGCCTTGACCGAGTGGATGAGGTACGCGCCGGCGTTGATGATGATGGCAGCCGGATGCAGTCGGTGCGGCCGGTCAAACATGCTCGGCCTGGGTTTCCACCAACATCTGCCTCAACTCTTCGGCTTCTTCCGGAGTAAGCCCCGGGATCCCACCAACAGCGCCATGCGCACCGGCGACGTAAAAATGAACGTGCGCCAAGCCGAATTTGCGGGCAATCGGGCCGGATGTGATGTCGACGTGCTGGATCCGGTCCCGCGGTACAAACCTTCGGGTCTGGTACCAGACGCCCCAGGAAAGCACGACCTCGCGGTCGGTGATCTCATACCGCCAAGCCTCCCATTGTCGCTTCACCATCGATGTCGCGAAAACCCAAATCCCGATCCACAGCAGGGGCATGAAGATCGGAAAATGAATGGGCGATTCGATTGCCCTTAGGATCGCCCACTCGGTCGCAGACGTAATCGCGGCCAGGATCAGGACGGTCATCCCGTTGGAGAAAAGCCAAACCTTTCGAATCGCGGGATGAATTCGCCGTGGGCCCTTCGTTGTCCCGAATGAAGATGAAGCGTCCATAAGTTGAGCCGCAATACAGGACGCGCGCTGGCGGGCGCCCGTTGCGCACTCCGGAACTCGCGCCAGAAATCCGCCATCCGGCATCACCTAAAATGCTGACATGGACGATGTCGAAGTGATGAAGCAGGTTCAAATCGCCTTCGAGTACACCTACCTGCACGACGACTGGGTGACGCCGTTGTCCGAGCTACTAGACGGAGTTTCGCTCGAGGAAGCCCTTTGGAAGCCGTCGCCCGAGTCCAACTCGATTTGGCGAATCGTATTGCATACCGCCAAATGGAACGAGAACATCGTGGATCGAGTGGAGCATCGCGACTCCGCGCGCCCCGGTGAGGATGCCCATTGGCCGCAGCTCCCGGATCCGGCGGACGAACAAGGCTGGCAAGACGCTCAAGCTCGCCTCAAGCGATCCTTCGAATTGGTTGCGAACATGCTGGCCAACGCTTCGCTGGAAAAGATCCAAGCGAGTCGGTACGGATTGGGCGATGTGCTTTGTCGATTCACGCACATCGGTTATCACTTTGGCCAGATCACGAAGATCCGGGAAAGTTACGCGCTTATTAATCGGTAGCTCAACGCCTTAACACCCCGATACCCCAACGCCTTCACGCCCCTGCGCGGCTCACTTATAAAAAGCGAATAAACTCGGTCGATGGACCTTACCGAAGCTTTGCTCGACTCCTGGGATCGACAATGCCGAATCGTGATGGCGGTCGCCTCGCGGATCGATGATTCCAATATGGAGGTGAAGCCTTCGGAGGATGGCTGGCCGCTCTATCATCAGCTCGCCCACATTCATCTCGTCCGGCGTTACTGGCTATCGCAGGTCGCGCCCGACCGTGGAGCCGCGTTAGGCAAGACTTTCGTCGACGGGTGGAAAACGCCGATCCGGGACCTTGACGAGATTTGCCGCCATTTGGAAGCGAGCGCGATCGGCGTTCGAGAAGCGGTACGCGAGATGCTGGCGAACGGAACGGGCCCGGTTGGAGGCTACGACCATCCCGTACTGTTCCTCCAGCATATGGTGTGGCACGAGGGCTGGCATGTAGGTCTCCTGTTCCTCGGCCTCCGTCGCGCCGGGCAGGAGCCGCCAGAGGAGTGGGAGGAAGCTCACGTCTGGGGTGAGTGGCGCGTCGAGGAATGATGACTCTGGATTTCTGCGGTGAGGCCATCTGGTGGCGTGGCCCATCGCCATTCGTCTTCGTTCCGGTTCCACCGGAGTTGTCGGCCGAAATCAAGGCCATTTCGTCCCACCTCACCTACGGGTGGGGAGTGATTCCCGCCAATGTCCAAGTCGGCGACACTGAATACACGACCTCGCTCTTTCCCAAGGACGGGATTTACTTGGTGCCCGTTAAAGTGGTGGTGCAGAAGTCAGAGAATGTGAAGGTCGGAGATGTCGTCAGCCTTCGGCTGACCCTGGGGTCTGGCCGCGTTTCTCCCACTCTCTAATGGACCGAGATCTGGACTGAAGAGGCGATGTCGCGAACCTTGGGGTCGACATGCGAGGCAACCTGGATACTGGTCGCCGAGCAGTAGTCCGCGAAGGACCGGAGTGAGCTTTCCAATTCCACAAAGAAAGCTGGCGGAGGGCTGGCGAGCTCCCAGTGCCAGTTTCTGATCTCGAGGACGCCGCCGCGACAATAGAACTCGACGCGTGCGGCGAACGAGTCGCCGAACAAGACCGGCAGCACATAGTAGCCCCAGCGCCGCTTCGCCTCCGGCACGTAAATCTCCCACGCGTATTCGAAGTCGAAGAGCAGCTGCAGCATCTTCCGGTCCCACATGACCTGATCGAGGGGCGCGACGAACACCACGCGCGGCTCCCGCGGCAGGGAATCGAGAAGGGACAGGAACTCGGGCGTCGCATTCGCCTTGATCCCGTCGACTTCGACGGGAACGATTTCGCCAGCCTCGAGAAGCTGATTGATCAGCTCCTTGCGCGTGTAATACAGGACCGTATACGACCACATTTCAGCCGATGCCGAGGGCCGGATCATGCCAACCGCCCGGTGACGCTCGAGCATGAGTCCGCGCCTGGCCTCCTCGATGTCGAGCAGCGGCTGCGAATACAGGTGAGCGGGCACGATCCGCTCGGTAAGGTCGTACAGGTGCTGCCCCTTCCTCCGTCCCGCCGTCATCACGCGCCCCGTATGCCAGAGGCCGCGCAGAACCCGCTTCGTCACGTTAGGGCTGTACCAATGGCTCTTCCAATCCGCCCTTCTTTCCTGAAAGTCGCACTCCTTGGGCATCAGCGGACCGCGATCTTCAAGGTTCTTGAGGATCGCGGTCACGGCTTCCGGGTATTCGTCGAAAAGCTTGCGAAAATGCCGCTCGTGGAGGGTGTGGATAAAACGACGCAACGGCCAGCCTTCGAAGGGAATAAGGGATGCTTGTTTGTCCCAGCCGTCGTAGATCAGCCGCTCCTCATACGCGGTTTTCGCCCAGTCGTCGATGCGGTAGCCCGGCACTCGGGCTTGTAGTACGAGATCGTGATTGCAGCCCGCGGAGGAGATCGGATCGAATTGGATGCTGCGCAGCCTTGCGAAGGCATCCATCTGGGTCTTGCAGGCTGTGAAATGGTGTGAGACGAGGGCCCTCCTCGCGTCGGATTTCGACAGTTTGATCGGGCCAGGCACGACCTACGTTACACCATCCAATGGGCCAAGCCTAAGCGTAGTTGAACGGCAAGTCTGCCGGAACCTCAGATTCCGGGCTACCCCAGCGCCGCTGGTCCTCGGTTGCTCTTCGGAAATAGCTGGACACCTGTCTGGCGACATCGCCGGCGATTCCAACATCGTGGAGCGCCCGGTCGAATTGGGTGAGGCATGCTTCGTCGAGTTCGATGTGGACGCCGTTCCCCGAGTGAATGCGTTGCACGTAGCTTTCATCGCCGTAGCCTGCCGAGTAAAGTTTCGGTCCACCAAGGGCCTCGGCCAGATAGGCGGCGAGCCGCTCGTCGTGGCGCGGGTGCAGCTGATGTTCGAACGGGTGGGCTGCCACCGGGTCTTGCAAAACCAACTCGTGCCAGCGGCGCGTTAGGGCGAGGACGACGTCGAAGCCGCCGACTTGCTCGTAGAGCGAGGTTCCATCGTCTCGCACAGTGGCATCATACCTCTGATGTTCACCGACGATGGCTCCAGTGACACAGCTACTTTAGCGGTCAACGAGGCGTGGCCGAAGGGAGTGGCATCGGCGTTGCCGTGGACCACGGCGAGGCCACCTCGCCAACCCAGAACCCTTGTGAGGTCAGCATCGCGTCCCTGTCCACCTTCAGCGCGACGCGCACCTTCCAACCCTGAATCGTTCCGGCGATCCCGGCGGGAAAGCCGATCCATGATCCGTCGCCGAAACTGATGTCGCGAACGAATGTTTCGTGAGGGCTGACATAGAACGGGCTCGGAATGTTCTTGTTCCAGGCCCTCGGCCCCCGGGAGATCGTATGCAGGGCTCCCGCCGCGTCCATAACCTCAAACCTAATCATGCTGTAGCCCCAGCTGCAATTCTCCCGTAGCAGCGTTAGCGTCTTGTCGGAGGGGTTGTAGAAGGCGATCTTGAACTTGGAACTCTGATCGATGGCGATTGGCGCGGCGACGTAATCGGTGCGCGCAAAGCTCACCAGCGGACCATCGGTCGATGGCTGGCTCTGCAGGAATAGTGCGGTGATCGCGGTCAGCATGGATCCTTATGGCTCCGACGCGCGGGCCAACTTGGCGTTACAAAGCCGTGTAAGGGCGGCGGGTGGACATTTCGCTTAGACCTTCCTGATGTCCACCGATCCACGAGAAAAGCCGAGCCGCTCGTAGAATTCGTGCTTGAAGGTGAATAGGTAGACGAACGCGCCAGGAGACGCTTCCTGCACGAGATCGAGTGCCGTTTGCATCATCGCAGTCCCGATCCGCTGCCCCTGCCAGTCGGGCACCACGGCTACGTCCCAGATGCTGAACCAACCGGGAGCGTCGTGCATAATCCGGACAGCCCCGATGACTTCGTCATTCGGATCAACGGCCACTATGCCAGACCAGGCGTTTTCGAAAAGTCTCGCCGCGGCCTCTCCTTTGTACGGGCCGCCTCCCACCATGTTGTACTCCTCGACCGTCGGCTTTCGGTGGAGGATTTGGATCCCCCGCGGGAGCACGCCAGAGCCCCGCGGCGTATAGGCCGGGTCGCCGGCGAATCGAAGGTGATATCCGTTTGGATCTCGAACCGTGTACTCGCGCCGCCCCCACGGCTTATCTTCGATGGGCGAAAGGATCATCGCCCCTCGTTCTAGATGCTGGGCGTGCAGCGCACTGACGTCCTCGACGTCGAGCCACTGCTGGTGGCCCTCGACCTTGGTGGCTAAGTCGGAGTCCTGGCAGAACATGATCGTGACGTTTCCCCAGGTCGCCGCCCCGAAGGTTGGCGGATCACCCCAGGTCCAGCTCGACGGGAAGCCGAGCACTTCGGTGTAGAACTTGATTGTCGCCGGAACATCGGAGGCTGCCAGAATCGGCGATGACCCGTTCAGCATTCGAGAATCGTACCAGTCCCTAGTTTGCCGGGGCCTCGAAAGTACCGGTAGACGGCGGGCCCCACTCTAGCCCGTCCTTTGTCGTTCTCAGGGCGATGAAGGGGCTCGCAGTTTGAGCGTCTTTTCGATGGTTTCGAAGTCGTCTTCCGGCCCTACGACTCCATAACCGGCCCACACGAGCATCAGCCGGTTTTCGAATTTGATGAACGACAGTTTGCGCTTCTTGTCCCGGTTGCTCTTCTCGATTCCGCTCAGGATCGCGTTTATTTTCTTCGTCGCTTGCGCCAGATCCTGGTCGTGAAAGGCAGACGGCTCCGCTTCCCAAAGCCCGCACACGGTCTGATAATCGCGCGAGTCTTTGTAGCAGTCCATCGTATCGCATTTTTGGTCTCCACAAAGCCACGAATAGGTCACTTTCGGCTGGTTTCCTGTTTGAGCCACTTTCATTCTCTGTTCCTTGTTGCCGGTGACGGCTTCGCGCGTCCCCATCTAGGCGTGCCGAACATCATTTTGTTTTCTTAAGCCTCAGCATCCGGCGAATCTTGGCGCTTTCATCACTCGGCCCCACCGGGCCGGGGTGCGTCCATACGAGTAGGTGACGATCGTTAATCTGAATTAGCGAAAGCTCGCGTTTGGAGTCGGCGTTGCGTTTCCTGACATCCTGAAGGATCGCGTTGATCTCTCGGGTGGCCTCCTGGAGCTGGGCATCGTGAAAGCTCGTCAACTCACCGACCTCCCAGAACTTTGAGACTGTGCACGAGCTTTCCTTGCTGGTACAGCAATTGATTTTGCCGTCTTTGTAGGTCCACGTATAGGTCTTCGGTGTCTGCTTGCCGGTGTCAGTCATCGTTCGTTCCCGTCGTTTCCCGCGCGGTTCGTGCGCTGATCCACGGAGTCACGCGCTCACATTATATGACACGGGTTTGCAGCTGCGGCGAACCATCGCAGAGCGCCAACCGCCGAGGCCGGATCACTCGTGAATGTAGGGAAGGAACGGATTGGGCTTTAGATCGACGTGCTTGACCGACTGAAGGTAGGCGAGCATCTTTTCGGATTGGGCTCCCGCCAGTTGGGCGTGAAAGTGAAGGCTGAAGCCATGGGGTCCGCGAGAGTCGATGAGCTTTGGTTGAAGATTCAGGAAGGACTTGACTGCATCGAGCTGGCCCATCATCGTCGCGCAGAAGATATCGATGCGCGCTCCGCGCTCGAGCAAGAGCCTCACGATATCGCGCCGGCCCATGTGGGAGGCGCCTCCAAGCCCAGACTCCCAATCGCCCTCGCCCCAATCCATGACTCCGTTGATGAGCAGAGGCTCCTCATCCAGAAGCTTCTTGGTCATCTCGAGATCGCCATGGGCATAGATCACGAAGTCCTGCAACATCGTGCGATTCAGTTGGGGTTTCTTCCACTGAGGGACAAACGCAGTAGGCGCGGGATAGTCCCTTACAAGAGGTTTCTCCACCGGGCTAGGGGCCTTAGCCGGTTCTTGACCGAGGGCTAGCGCGCCCGCAGTTGTGAGCGCGCCGCCGGCGACCAGCTTATTGAACGAACGCCGACTCAGTTCTTTAGCCATGATGTCTCGGATTATGTACCGATGGGAGGCTTGGAGCGTCGTTTAAGCGGTCAGTGGAAAGGCCGTACCTCGACGGGCGCCCGGCAGGCGACGGCCGCTTTGCGACCCCACGCAAGCGCCTCGTCTAAGTTGGCGGACTCAAGCACCCAAAACCCGCCCACGTGCTCCTTGGTCTCCAGGTACGGCCCATCGGTGACTTCAACCTTGCCTTCGGATTGGCCCCTCAGCGATTTCGCGGTGCTCGCCGGCTGCAAGCCGCCGACGAAGACTCTGACGCCGGCCGCCACCATCTCGTCGTTGAGCACATCGATATCGTGGTGCATGGCCGAGTCCTCGGTGACCGAAGGGTCGTAGTTGTCTGGGTGGTGAATCGCAACCAAGTACTGCATCTTGTTTTCTCCAGTCAAAGCGGGCAGTGGCGCCGGCCTTCACCCTATTGTCGAACCGCCAAGCCTGAATTCGACAATCGGGCGTGAGAATCTTCGGAAACGCCGGATCTGGAAATCGCCGGGACGGCGAAACCACCGGGCGCCGAGCGCCCAAGGCGTCACGGAATCGGTAGGATCGAAGTATGGAAGAAGTTGTTGCCTCGAGCAAGAAGAGCGCGGTCGAGGGGATGGAGATGTTCCTGCGGAACTTCTCGCACGTCCCCGATGACAGGCTGACTTGGACGGCGACCCCGACGGCCAAGTCCGCTCTCCGAATCGCGGCTCACACCGCCCTTTACGCCGGAAGGTTTGCGGGCATGATCAGAGACCGCCGGCTTCCCCGGCACGACAACTTGGAGGAGTGGCTGGCGCAGAGGAACGCAGAGGAAATCGCCATTACGAGTCGTTCTGAGATCGAGCCTGTCTTCCGGAAGGGGACGAACGACGTTTTGGCGGCCCTGGATGGCCTCTCGCCGGAGGAGATTGCAAGCAACCTCGAATCTGGTTTTGGTGGGTCAGTACCGATGACGTGGTTGATGAAACTGCCGGGTTGGCACGCGACGCTTCACACCGGGCAAATCGATTTTCTCCAGACGTGTTGGGACGACCAGGAAGTGTACGTCGGGTAGCAGCCTCGCGGTCGCAGACCCGGGGTTTGGAGCCATCGATACGGTCAGCCGCGACGCGCGGCTTCGATCGTAGCGATCTCGATCTTCTTCATCGTCATCATGGCCTCGAAGGCCCGCTTGGAGGCGGCTCGGTCGGGGTCGTTGAACGCCTCGGTTAGGGCGATCGGCGTGATCTGCCAAGAGACGCCCCACTTGTCCTTGCACCAGCCGCACATGCTCTCCTCACCCCCGTTACCCACGATCGCGTTCCAGTAGCGATCGGTCTCCTCCTGGTCGACGGTGGCGACCTGGAACGAGAACGCCTCGTTGGGCTTGAACATCGGCCCGCCGTTGAGCCCGAAGCACGGGATCCCCATTACGGTGAACCAAACGGTCAAGACGGCGCCTTCCTTGCCGTCGGGAAAGTCGCCCGGTGAGCGGTGGATCTCACCGACGGACGAGTCTGGGAAGGTCTCGGCGTAGAACCTCGCGGCTTCCTCCGCGCCGCCGTCGTACCAAAGGCAAATCGTATTCTTCGCTCTCATCTCAGTTCTCCCTTTTCAGTTCGGAAGCCTACCTATGTGGGCGCGCCAGGTATCGCTTGGCGCCGAGTAGTCTGGGAGAGATGGATGATGAAACCAAGGACTTGCTGCGCGGCATTCTTGCGGAGCTAAAGCAGCAGAACGACCGTTGGAAAGAGCCGACCGAGGCCGAGCGGGAGGAGGCAGAGAAGCGCTATCAGGAGAGACTCGCGGCCAGGAGGGCGGAGGCCGAGGCAACACGAGAGGAACAGCGATCGAAGATCCGCGAGGATTCTTCGCGACGCATCGAGGAGGCTCAAGAGCGAGCTAGCCATCGTCATCAAGAGTCCTTGGAGCGCCTCGCACTGGCTCAAGAGAGGGCTGAGGAGCGCCATTTGGCCACTCTAGAAGAGCTCCGTCAAATTCGAGAGATTCTCGAGGTCCGTTTGCGACCCAACTGACCGCGGGCGCACCAGGACCCCGGAGCGGTCGCAGAACCTCATTCGAAGAATCGCGCGGTCGAAATCCACGCCGTGCTTGGCGAGCTCCTCAGCGAACACGGAATGGAGTGGGACGAGCGGTACGTTTGGGATTAACGCAACTCTTTCAGGGTTGGGGAATCTCGGGTCGACTTACCCAGGGTAGGCGAGCTACCCTGGGTTGGCATGCGAAATCCCTTCGGGATTGTGTGTTCCTGCCCGAATCGTCGAGGAGTGCCGAGCTCCGGACGTACACTTGACGGCAGGAGCCAACGTGATCACGAACCTGCTTGCCGCGCTATGGTCGATTTCAAACCTAACGGTTGACCCTCCCTCGGCGATATCTCCACCTAAGCCGAATATCGTCCTTATCTTCACCGATGATCAGGGCTATGCCGACCTCGGCAAGTTCGGCGCCGAGGGGTTTTCGACTCCGAACTTGGATCGAATGGCGGACGACGGCGCTGTTCTTAGGAACTTCCATGTGGCGCAGCCGGTGTGTTCTGCTTCTCGCTGCGCAATCTTGACCGGCTGCTACCCCAATCGGCTGGGTATCCATGGCGCCCTCGGTCCGAAGTCCACAGTCGGCATCAGCGACGAAGAGACGACTCTGGCCCAGCTTCTAAAGAAACAAGGCTATGCGACGGGAATGCTTGGCAAATGGCATCTTGGCAACGCTCCCCAGTTCATGCCACTACGCCACGGCTTCGACCAATTCTTCGGGCTAACGCTATCGGTCGACTATTGGCCAGGGCATCCCGACTTAATCAAGAATTTCCCGCCCGAGATCGCCGCCATCAAGCGCGAATATCCGGATCTGCCCATCTACGACAACGACCTGATCTTCCGAAAGGAAATGTCAATTGACGATCTGAACCACTTGACGACTTGGTACACCCAGCGAGCCGTCAGGTTCATCCGCCAGAATCGCTCCCATCCGTTCTTCCTGTATGTTGCCCACAGCATGCCCCACGTTCCCCTCGGAGTGAGCGAGACCTTCCGCGGAAAGACCGCCAGGGGGCTTTATGGCGACGTGATCGAAGAGATCGATTGGTCCGTTGGGCAGGTTCTGGCGGAGTTGAAGCGTGACCGCCTCGACAAAAACACCTGGGTCATCTT
Organism: uncultured Fimbriimonadaceae bacterium; assembly: GCA_964576205.1. Lineage (GTDB taxonomy): Bacteria > Armatimonadota > Fimbriimonadia > Fimbriimonadales > Fimbriimonadaceae > JAEVZK01. Next base: position 44,956 of record CAZNUL010000010.1, read on the forward strand.
CACCTCGGACAACGGCCCCTGGCTCTCCTATGGCAACCACGCGGGCTCCGCGAAGCCGCTCCGCGAGGGCAAGGGCACGAACTGGGAAGGTGGCACGCGCGAGCCGTGCGTCATGCGTTGGCCAGGACATATCCCGGCCGGGACGGACACATGGGACATGATGATGTCCATCGATCTCTTTCCGACCATCGCCAAGCTCGTCGGCGCGGACCTGCCCAAGAACAAGATCGACGGAATGGATGTGTGGCCGCTAATCTCCCGTCAGCCAGGCGCGAAGAACCCGCATGAATCGTATTGGTTCTACTACGAGGTCAACCAACTGCAAGCCGTCTCGACCCCAGACGGGAAGTGGAAGCTGCAGCTGCCCCACACCTACCAGACCTTAGCCGGCCGTCGAGGCGGGTTGGACGGCGTTCCCGCGTCCTATATGCACCGCAAGGTGGAACAGGAGGAGCTGTACGACCTGGAACACGATCTCAGCGAGACCACGGATGTGTCCGCGCAGCATCCTGACATCGTGAAACTGCTTGAAGGAGAAGCTGAGAAGGCCCGCGCGGATTTAGGCGACGCACTCACGAACCGCCCAGGCCCGGGACGGCGAGAACCGGGGCACTTGCCTGGTTCGGGAAGCCTCGCCCGTGGACCGATGGCGAAGCATCGTGGTTTTGCCGTGCTTAGCCATTCACAGGCCCAACCGGGTCGATCGCAAGCTCACTGATCTTGTCGCCGGAGAGCTTGAACCGATAGTCGAAGGCATAGGGACTCCCCGGAAAGTTGCCGGAAACGACGACGTTGACTGTGTAGCCGTCGTCCGATCCAGTCCAACCGGCTACCTTCGAGGTCAGCTCATAGGACGAGAGGGTGCCGGTCATCCACTCCCGGATCGCAGGCTGGCCCCTGAGTTCGAGGTCTTCCCCATTGTCCCAGACGATGGCGTCGTCCGCAAAGCACGCCAGCGTATCTTCCGCATCTGAGCTGCCCTTTGCCGCGAAGTATCGGTCGATCAAAGGAGGGAGCGTGTCAGTCGTCATGCCGTCTTCTACGACACGCCGGCTTTGTCAAGCTGCCGCCGGGCGAACGTCGCGGCGTGGATACGCCATCAACGACCCGCAGGCTTTGCCATCTCGGCGTGAACCTCAAACCCATGTCGCACCGCGGCGAGAAGGACGTCGACGTCGATATCCTTCATGGATTTGAATTTGATGCAGTAGCCGCTCACGCTCGCCTTGCCGATGGCCCCTCCAAAGGTTGTGGCTAAGAAGGTCTTGTCCGCGAGGCCCATGACGTAGACCGAGATCCCGGACGTGTTCGAGCTCAAGCCAATGCAATAGAAGTCTCGCGTCGATCCGCCGGCATAGGTGATCGTGTATGAGCCATACCCAATGTTGGGGTTGGAAACGATTCTGCCTTCGTCGTTCCTGCCGTCGAGGAACCATAACCGGCAGCCCGGCGACTCTTGGGCAATCAGCTCGTGCAGGGCCTTCATGTCACTTCGCTTAGGTTCGGGCTGGCTGGCAATATACTCTTCGATTTGCGCTTCTTTGTTCATTGGTCGGTAACCAGTAGTCGCTTGGCCAAGACTCAAATCGACATGCCTCACGGAAATTGGTGGGAACGGCGATGTCAAGTCCGAACAGGCGTGAGAAACAGGTACGTAGCCGAGTACTTCACTTGCGCCTCTTGCCCTTCCTTGGTGGGCGCCGTGGCCGGGGCAACTCCGCCCGAGGTGTCGACCCGCATGATGAACGACACTCGGCTTAACAGGCCCGATCCTTCGTGCGATTTCGCCTCCAGCAATAGCCACGCAACGTCTTTTGGGCTCATCGCGTCGACGCGTTGCTTTGGCGGTTGCATTCCCACTACCTTGCTTCCGTCGCTCAGCTCCCAGGTTGGCCCCGCCAAATGGGTTCCAATCTTCTTGTGATCTGGATCGAACAACGTCGCACGAGGCGCTTTCAGCACCCACTCGAACGCCGACGTGGCCCCAGCTTTGGGTTTTGCGGTGTAGATTTGCACGCCTTCGGCATGCGCCGACAGCAACAGAGACTGGCCGTCGGGAATCCGTAAGGCCGGCCTCTCTTGGAACCGAGCGCTGCCGGCAAAGAACGCAGCTGCGAGTCCGGCCATCAGAACAGGGGCTTTCATGCCCGCAGTATGACAGGCGAGGAATTTCGCACGATCGGGCAGACAAAAATCCGTAGGAGTGTAATCATCCGGTCAAGCGGACGTCCATCATGCAGGTGGCATATGATCGCATTCGCATGCCTTGCTTCATTCGCTTTCGAAGAACCCGTTCAGATCGCTTGGAAGCCTGAAACCCAATCGATCACCGCATATGAAGTTCACGTCTCCGGGCTCTATGGCGCCGGAAACGTAGATGTTCGCTATACGCTCGTCGACAGGTACTTGGGCAGGCCATCGGCCGACCATGTGGCGATCGAGGAGTCTCTCCACACCGTGTCGTACCGTATGGGCGCTCAGGATCTCGACAGTTCTCAAACTGGACCTCGAGATACGAACTGGCGATTGACACGAACGGTATCCGGCGAAGCCACTTCGTACAGCGACAATCGGCTGATGCCGGATTGGCCCCGAGACACCGTTACGGGACAGCCGTTTTTTGATTTCTTCTATCCGGACAGGTTGATTTCGAAGGGGGAGATGTGGTCGCACAGCTCTGTCCGCAAAGGCGGAGCCGGCGAGGGTGGAAGGGCTCGACCTCTCTTGGCGGATGCCGGGTTAAGGCAGGTCACTTTCACCTACATCGGGCTCGAAAAGATTGGTCGTTGGAACTGCAACAAAGTCCAAGCGGTGCTGAAAGTGACCCCTGGACCTGGCGGGGGAATGGGGGCGACAACCACGGGAGGCGGCACTTTCTGGGTCTCGACTCTTGACGGCTCCATCGTGAAATCCGATCTGACCATCGGCAAGGAAAAGCGGGACATGATCGTTCTGCATCAGACGATGAAGCGGATCGAATAATCACCCAACACCTAACACCTAACCCTCGGCGTTTCAGTCTTCCGCGGCGTATTGTTGGTCGCTTACTTGCTCCATCCACTCAACGACCTTTCCGTCGAGCGCTTCCTGAATCGCGATGTGTGACATGGCGACGCTATCCGATGCCCCGTGCCAATGCTTCTCGCCCGGCTGAAACCAGACGACGTCACCCGGCCTGATCTCTTGTCTTGGTTCGCCTTCACGCTGCACCCAGCCAAGACCGGAGACCACGATGAGGGTTTGACCGAGTGGATGCGTGTGCCACGCCGTTCGCGCTCCGGGCTCGAACGTCACGCAGGCTCCTGCGGCTCGGGCGGGGGCCGGAGCTTGAAAAAGCGGGTCGATACGCACGTTGCCAGTGAACCATTCCGCCGGGCCCACGCCAGACGGCCGGGTTCCATTTCGCGTAACCGTCATATCTGGTTCAAAAAGCGTGGTACTCCGGATGGGATTCGAACCCACGATCTCCGCCGTGAGAGGGCGATGTCCTAAACCGCTAGACGACCGGAGCGGCCGAAGGAATAAGATACCCCGTTCAGGTGTAGCTTGTGGCTCGAGTCTGAAAACCCTCTGAGAGCGGGGAAGCTCGGGCCTCCATCACTCCACCACTCCATTACTCCACTCCCTACGCCCGATGGCGATTCAGGCGAAGCATCATCGGCGCGAGGATCAGCCTTACGACCGGCGTCCACAGGATAACCAGGCCGACGAGCAGCCATTGGAGCTGGGCCGGTGTGATGGGCCCGGCGTCGAGCCACGCTTCTCGCATAGGCGCGGACAACCACAGAGCAATCCCGATTAAGGCGCCGCAGCCGAGCCCCAGCCATGCCAAGGAACGCCAGATCGTCCCGATCGCAAGGCGTCCCGAGCGATACTCCCGGAACGCCAAGAAAGCGGCAAGGCTCAGCTTTGCCGTAACCGCGGACCAGACGAACCAATCGACCAAAGCGAGAGTCAGCCAGTGCCCTCCAAAGGACGAGCTTTGGCTAGGAATGCTGAAACCGATGCAAACCGCGAAAATACACGCAATCGGATACGCATATCGTAGCCACAGCTTTCCGCTCAGCTCCGTCCAAAAGCCGATCGCATAGTTCCGCCAGGTCGCCGCCGCGAGAATCAGGACGACCGCCGCCGTCTTGAGCGCGATGTCCAAGTTAAGATAAGGCCCCAGAACCTCCAGGATCGGCCGTTTGTCGGGGGAAACGAGTCCGGTATGGGGACTCTCGTATCCGCCTTGCATCCGCGTCAGCGCAAGAGTCAGGCACAAAACCACAGTCCAAGTGACGGCGGAGCTCCGCGCCGCCGACCAAAGCTTGTCCGAAACCAGCGATCCGTCCGAAACGGGCCGCGTGGCGAAGAATAGGTGAAAAGTGCGGTCGCTTCTCTTGACGTCGGTCCGCTTCGCTCCGCAGCCGACGACCCATGAGGCGAGGACGACGAGCCCGAGCATCGTCGGGAGATAGGCCGCGGCATAGGTTGGGATCGTCGGAACGTAACCTTCCCGGTTTTCTCCGAGGAACCAAAGCGGACTGTACGTGTCGTTCCAAACGAGCGGAATACAAAAGAGCCCGAAGAGGATGACCCCAATGAGCGGCAGTACGAATCCGTGGAGACGCCACTCGTACCACGATTGGGCTCTCGCCGCCGAAGCGAAGGGAGCGACGCTGGGTGCGGATCCCGGTTTCCTCGAAGTCGGGTCGAACTCGAGGATCGTAAAGTCACCACGCCGCGCCTGATTGACGCCCACATAGGCGATCACGGTCGATAGCGCGACGACCCCGCCCAGGCCGACGCAAATCGCGGCTTCCGGCACCTTGAGCGCACTCGCGTAGCCCGCCGCTGTCCCGAGAAACGCAAAGGCTGCGAACGTGAGGAGGAGCTTCGAATACGGGATGCCGAGCGGATACCAAAAGATTGCCTGAAGGGAGGCGAGAATCGCGACGCAAAGGAGCGGCGGCCAGAACAAGGGCACGTCGGCGACTCCGGCTCGTTGAGCCGAGAAGGCTAGCAAGAGAGCAAAACCGAATACGAGCGAGCCGCCGAGGCACATCGGCCAGAGCACGAGCGCGCTCGTTCGGAGCGGAAGAGTGAACATGTGAGACGGGTACGACGAACCACCGGTTCCGACGTCGGCATCGGGGTGAATAAACACGCCGATCAAGGCGAGAAATCCGAAGATGAGCAACATGACGCCCGGCCCGAGCACATACTCGGGCGTCTTTTGCACTCCAAGCCGCGCGACCGTCGTGGCAAAAGTCAAAGCCACGGCGAACACTGTCAGCAGCACCGTCCGATACCGCTGCCAATAGGCCCATGTAATCCCTCGGATCGCCATCATGCGGCACCGACCTGCGCGACAAAGATCTCGTCAAGCGAGAGGCTCATCCTGTCGACAATCCGAGCGCCGAGTGCGGCGGCGGAAGCCTCCAGATAAAGCACCGAGCCGAAATAAGTCGTGCTCCACTCGCGGCCGCCTCCCGTCCACCCGAGGCTGCCCTCCAATTCCGGAGGAGTCGAACGCAGTTCGTCAAAAACGAGCGTCACCCTAACGTGGCTTTCCTTGACGCTCTCCATCGAATCGCAAAGGAGGATTCGGCCCGACTTGACGATCGCGATCCGGTCCGAGACGCGCTCGACTTCCGAAAGCAAGTGCGACGAGAAGAGTACGGTTCGGCCATCATCCGCGATGGTGCGAATGATCGCGCCAAGGATATCGCGCCGAACGATCGGATCGAGGCCCGACGAGGGTTCGTCGAGCAGAAGGAGCTGAGGCCGGTAGGCCATCGCCGCCAGGAGGCCGGCCCGGGATCGCTGGCCTTTCGACATCTTTCCCAGCTTGGCCGTCGGATCGAGGCTGAATTCCTTGAGGAGCCGCTGGGCGTATTCCTCGTCCCAGGTGGGATAGAAAGCCGCCGCGTAGCGCATCAGTTCGTGAACGCGCATCCAGGACGGCAGATCGCCTTCCTCAGACAAGTAGCCGATCCTGCTCAGCACGGCCTCGGGCTGGGCGACAGGATCGTGTCCGAACACCCGAACCGTTCCCTCCTGTGCGCGTAGGAGCCCGAGGATGTGCTTGATAAGAGTCGTCTTGCCGGCTCCATTCTCGCCCACCAGCCCCATGACGATTCCCGCGGGGACGGTGAGGCTGACGGAATCGAGGGCAATCTTGCTCCCAAAGCGACGAGCGAGGTCCTTGACCTCGATGATTGGCTGGTTCATGCGGTTACCTCGGATCCTGTCATCAGTCGTTCCCTAGTTCGAATGAGATCGAGGATGTCCTCAGTCTGGATATCCATCTGCTTTGCTTCGGCGAGGAGGGCGTCGACCCGTTCCGCCAGGATCCGGAGGCACTCCTCCCGTGAAATCCTTGTGGCGCCGTCGGATACGTACGTCCCGGTAGTGCGCTTCTTTGTGACAATGCCCGCGATCTCCAACTCGCGGTAGGCCCGAGCCACGGTGTTTGGATTGATGGTGAGCTGCTCGGCAAGCGCGCGGATGGGAGGCAGCTCATCGTCTGGCGAGAGTCGCCCCGACGCGATCAAGAGCTTGACCTGATTGACGATCTGGAGATAGATTGGCACGCCGTCGTGTTCGGAAATGTGGAGGGTCATTTGGGAAGTGGTGCTGGGGTATTGAGGTATTGAGGCCGTCGGATATTGTATTAACTCAATCATACAGTAGACGGCCGATTGTCGACAGATAGTTCGAGTCGCGGACCAAACCACAAGTCACGATCCACAAACCGCGTTCGGTTAGGCCATCATCCAAATATGTCAATCACGGAGGCTCAGGTTCTGGATGCATTGCGGAGGGTTGACGATCCGGACCTTCATCGCGACATCGTGACGTTGGGCTTCGTCAAGGACCTGCAGATCGACGGAGGAAAAGTCGCGTTCACGATCGAGCTGACGACTCCCGCCTGTCCGGTTCGCGAGATGCTCAAATCGCAGGCCGAAGAAGCTGTCGAGGAGATTGCGGGGGTAATGGAAGTTGCGGTCGAGATGACGGCCAAGGTGAGGGAGCGCCAGACCAGTCCCCAAGATTTGCTGCCGGGAGTCCGGCACGTCATCGCCGTCGCGAGCGGCAAAGGCGGAGTGGGGAAGAGCACCGTAACCGTTAATCTCGCTGTCGCCCTTAACGCGGCCGGAGCCCGCGTTGGGATCTTAGACGCAGACGTGTACGGCCCGAGCATTCCGATGATGATCGGCGCTGGGACTGAACACCCCTACACACAAGCCGAGAAGATCCTTCCTATCGAACGGTTTGGGCTGAAATTGATGTCCATCGGGTTTCTGCTCGAAGAGGGCCAGGCCGTGCTGTGGAGAGGGCCGATGGTAGCGGGCACGGTGAAGCAGCTTCTCGAAGACGTAGCCTGGGGAGAGCTGGACTATCTTCTCGTCGACCTTCCGCCGGGAACGGGAGACGCGCCAATGTCGCTAGCCCAACTCGCGCCTCTGACCGGCGTGGTCATCGTGACGACACCCCACAATGTGGCGGCGAATATCGCCGGAAAATCGGTCCAACTCTTCCGGCGACTCAATTCTCCCATCCTTGGCGTTGTCGAGAACATGGCGGCTTTCGTCGACCCCGAAACGGGAAAGGTGACCCGGATCTTTAGCGGAATGAGCGGGGAAGACCTTGCGAGCGAATTGCAAGTGCCTTATCTGGGTTCCGTGCCATTGGATCCCGGGATCAGCCAGGCCGCCGATCAAGGCGTTCCATCGGTCATCGCTTTTCCGGAGTCCACACAAGCCGAATCGTTTGGGACCATCGCCGGCAAACTCGCGCAGCAGTGCTCGATTCTGGCATTGGGAAGGGAGCCTGCCGGCGTGTAGGCAAATCAATTGCCACCAAAGCCTCAATCGCTCACATACTCCTCCTGAGGCACAGCAAGTTGCAGTACTGCGCGGATTCGGGCCATAATAGACGCTTGCGGAGGCAATGACCCAGTTTGATCTACGTGACCGTTCAACCTAATGAGTCCATCGACAGTGCTCTCAAGCGCTTCAACATGAAGCTGCAGCAAAGTGGACTCCTGCGCGAGCTGAAAGAGCACTCGCACTACGAGAAGCCGAGCGAGAAGCGTCGCCGCATGGCGCGCCGCAGCAAGTCCCGCAACTAAAGGCGGCACTTTGCCGCGCTTGCGGCAGTCTCTTGTTTTTGATGATCATTCAAGACATATCCCGGCGGGAGCCCGGGACCGCGTGGTTTTTCCCGCGCTCCGCTCATGACCGCACAGGTCATGGCATCCACGGGCCGGTCGCCCGTGCAACGCGTTAGCGTCCTCGATGGAACCCCCCAGTCCGTACTCGATTTCCGTCGTTAATGAATCTGGCCGCCGCGCGCCCCGAGCCGTTATCGTACGCGCTGTCGAGGCCGCTCTCAGTCGCCACAGAGCGCGGCCGGGTTTCTCGATTTCCATCCTGATTTGCTCGGACGAGGCGATTCGCGAGTTGAACCTTCGATTCCGCGGCCTCGATGAGGCGACTGACGTTCTCACATTTCCCGGAGACGGCGTCCCCGGGGCGCCGCTTGGGGATATCGCGATCGCCCTGCCGTACGCTGAGCGCCAAGCGGACGCCCGAGGCGTCAGCGTGAGCCAAGAACTCGGATATTTGGCGATCCATGGCACGCTCCATCTGCTCGGCTTCGACGACGCGGCGGAGGAGGATCGTGTGGAAATGGTGCGGGAAATGAATCGGGTCGCGGTTGAGGCCGGGCTTAGGCCGGACGAGAACTGGGCTTCGATTCTGCACTCGGCCGGGACAGCACAGCTACTGATATGAGCGTTACGCCCAAAAAGGACACCCTGCAGCCCTTCCGAGTAGCGCTCAGCGGAGTCGTCTACACGTTTCGGACCCAGCGGCATATGCGGGTTCACCTCTATGTCGTTCTGATCGTGATCATCCTCGGCATGCAGATGAATCTGGGTCTGCGCGAGTTGCTGGTCCTGCTCTTCACGATCTCCCTGGTCATCATCGCCGAGATGTTCAATAGCGCGATCGAGGCGACCGTAGATCTTGTCTCCCCCAACTACCATCCGCTCGCCAAGTTTGCGAAGGACATCGCCGCCGGAGCCGTCCTCATCACAAGCATTCTCGCGATCGTGGTCGGCAGCCTCATCATGCTGGGAGATGCCGGATGGGAGCGGATCAAGATCAGCATGACGAGCGAATCTCTCGGCACCGGTATCGTCCCGCGGATCATCGTCGGATGCTTCCTTCTCCTCGTCGTCATCATCATCGGCAAAGGGCTCGGCAAGCGCGGACAGGTGTTCAAGGGCGGCATCGTAAGCGGGCATGCCGCATTCGGATTTTTCTTTGCGACTTCCGTGATGTTTATCACGGACAACATGCTGGCCTCCGCAATCGCTGTCCTCCTTGCCGCGATCATCGCTCAAAGCCGTTGGGAGGCGAAGATCCACTCCCTTTTCGAGGTTTGCCTCGGCGCAGGCGTGGGAGTCGTTCTCGGTCTCGTTCTATTCGGACTCCTGCCCAAATGATCGACCCTCCCGAACGATTGCGGACCCTTGGACGAGACGGCAAAGCCTCAGCCGAAGACAGGCGGCTAATTCGTAGAATTGAAACCGGCATCGCTCTGCTGATGGTCTTGGCGGTTGCCGCCCTGTGGATGCTTGGCACGGGCCTGTCCGGTCCCGAGATTGCCCAGTCGAACTCCGGGATCCCCGGAAGTGCGGCGGTCGTGATAATCCTGGCAGTCATCGCCCTCAATAGCCTATTCGTCGCCGCGGAGACGGCGGTCGAGCTTGTCAAGCCCCTCCACGTCAAGCACTTTCGAGACGAAGAACAGCCAAGACGCGCTGACCGCCTTCAAAGCCTTATCGACAACAATGCCAACCATGTGGCGGCGTGCATTCTGGGCAGTCACATCTGTAGAGTCGCGATGGTCCTCGCCGGCCTCCTATTAGCTCCTGGAGTCGCCAAGCTGATTAGACCGTCTGGTGACCCTGACTGGCAGATGCTGATCCTTGCCGCGGCGATCGTCGCGGTGCCAATCCTTCTTCTTAACCTCGTGATGGAGCTCGTCCCCAAAAGCTTTGCCGCGCTTCACCCGATGAGGGCCTCGCTTCGGCTGTACCGGTTTATCGCGATCTGGTCGGTGCTGCTCTCGCCGGTCGCCAAACTGGTCGCCGCCATCGGCGGTCTCATCACGGCTCGGTTCGGGGGAAAGGCATCCTTCACCGTCGAAGGGCAGGCTGAGGAGGAGATCAAGTCGATCGTCGAAGAAGCCCAGGAAAGCGGTGAGATCGAGGAAGAGGAGAAGGAGATGCTCCACAGCGTTTTCGAATTCACCGACACGATCGCCCGAGAGGTCATGACTCCCCGGGTCGACATCGACGCCTTGCCCGCGAGTAGCGACCCCGAGGCCGTGGCGAGAGTCATCGAGGAGACCGGCCACTCTCGAATCCCGCTGTACGAGGAGACGGATGACCAGATCGTCGGTATCGTCCACGCCAAGGACCTCCTTAACGCCCTCCGCCATGCGAACGGCCAAGCGCCTCCGCAGCTGAAAAAGCTGATGAGGCCGGCCTTCTTCGTCCCGGAGACGAAGAACCTGCACGATCTGCTTCACGAGATGCGGTCTCGCAAGACTCAGATGGCAATCGTCCAGGACGAGTTCGGAGGCACGGCCGGGGTCGTGACCATCGAGGACATCGTAGAGGAACTCGTTGGCGACATCATCGACGAGTACGACGTCGAGGAGCCCGAGATCGTGACCGACGGCTCCGTGTTCTTCGTGGACGGGAAGACCCACCTCGACGACGTGAACGATGCATTGGGAACCCAACTCGAGAGCGAGGAATTCGATACGATCGGCGGTTACGTCTTCGGCCTCTTCGGTCGCCAGCCCAAGCAAGACGAATCCATCGATGCTGAAGCGCTACGATTCACCGTAGTTGAGACCGACGGCCGTAGGCTGTTGAGGTTGAAGATTGAACGAAACCCTAACGATCTGTTGGCAGAAACTTAATGCCATTGCCAAAGGACGCATGGCATAATAGATGGTATGGAACTCCGGCTGGACAGTTTTGGCAGGATTGTGATTCCCAAGGATGCCAGGACTCGACTTGGCTTGTCCGCGGGAGACAAACTCGATGCGGAAGTTGACGACGAGCGAATTGTGCTTAAGCCGCGGCGCCGCACTGGGAAGCTCGTTCGCATTGAAGGCGTTCTGGTTTGGCAGGGTTCTTCCCCTGTTACAGACGTCGAGAAACTTATCCCCAATCAGCGTGATGCGCGGGCTCGACATCTGCTGGGCGGAGAATGATTGCCCTTCTTGACACGAGCGTACTCATTGCCGGAGTCCTCGGTTCACATCCGAAAAATCCTGAGGCAATCCGCTGGATGGCAGACGCCAAGGTGGGAAAAACGAGAGGTGTGGTCTGCCAGCATGGGCTAGCAGAGACTTACGCGGTGCTGACCGGGTTGCCGCCCGTAAGTCGGATTCCTCCTCCCGATGCCGCGAAACTCATCCATGATCTCGCGACTTTCGTCGAGATCGTCGAATTAGGTTCGACCGATTATTTGGACGCAATTTCGCGGCTGGCTGCCGCCAAGCTGGAGGGCGGCATCGTTAACGATATGCTCCACGCCGTTGCGGCGGAGAAAGCAAATGCCGACATTTTGGTCACCGGAAACGTCCGAGACTTTCAGCGCCTGCCGTTCCTTCGTCAGGTTGACGTTGTTGACTTGGGCTCGCGTCCCTAGCTCTCCAACGTAAGTGCCGACTTCGCCTCGAAAATGAACTCACCGTCCCGGAAGTCGACTTCGACCTTCTGGCCCTCGTGGATGTCGCCTCGAAGAATCGCCTGGGCCAGCGGATTCATGATGTCCCGCTGGATGGCCCGCTTCAAGGGTCTAGCTCCAAAGACTGGATCGTATCCGGCCGTAGCGACCTGAAGAGACGCCGCCTCCGACAGCTCCAGTTCGATGCGCCTTTCCGCCAGTCGAGCCGACAGCTGACGGAGCTGAATCTGGACGATCTCCTTGATCTCGTTCACTCCAAGCGACCGAAATACGATGATGTCGTCGAGTCGGTTAATGAATTCGGGCCGGAAGAATTCGCGGACCCTATCCAAGACCCGCGTCTTGGTTTGCTCCCAGTTGCCCGGGCCACTCAGCGGATCGCCGTAGAATTCGGAGCCCAGGTTGCTGGTCATGATGACAACTGAGTTGCGGAAGTCGACGGTCCTGCCCTGGCCATCCGTCAGCCTTCCGTCATCGAGGAGTTGGAGCAGGACGTTGAATATTTCTGGGTGGGCCTTCTCGACCTCGTCGAGAAGCACGACCGCGTAGGGGCGACGGCGGACCGGCTCGGTGAGCTGGCCGCCCTCTTCGTAGCCGACATAGCCGGGGGGTGCGCCGATGAGGCGGGCGATCGAATGCTTTTCCTGGTACTCGCTCATGTCGACGCGGATCATCGCGTGCTCGTCGTCGAACAGGAACTCGGCCAACGCCTTTGCGGTCTCGGTCTTACCGACTCCGGTAGGGCCGAGAAACATGAACGAGCCGATCGGGCGGTTGGGATCACTTAGACCCGAGCGGGCCCGTCGGACTGCATCCGCCAGTATCTGCAGGGCTTCGTCTTGGCCGACGACCCGCGTCCCCAGGTGGTCTTCCATCGAGAGCAGCTTTTGCATTTCTCCCTGCAGGAGTTTGCTGACGGGGATGCCCGTCCATTTCGAGACGACTTCCGCGATATCGTCAGCGCTGACTTCCTCCTTAAGCATGCGGCCGGTCTCGCTGACCTTTTCGATCTGAGCGTTGGCTTGTTCGAGCCTCGCCTGAATCTGCGGGATCTTGCCATGCTGGATCTCGGCGGCACGTGCCCAATCGGCATCGCGCTGGGCCTGTTCGAGCTGTCCCCGAAGTTCGTCAAGTTCGATCTTGAACTTGCGCGCGCCCTCGATCGCGTCTTTCTCCCGCTGCCACACGGCGCGCAGGCCGCTCGCTTTTTCCTGCAGTTCCGCAAGCCGGCGCTCCGTCCCCTTTAGCCGCTCCTTACTGGCTTCGTCGGACTCCTTGCGTAAGGCTTCACGATCAATCTCAAGCTGGGTTACCTGCCGCTCGACCTCGTCGATTTCGGCGGGAACGCTGTCGATCTCCATCTTTAGCCGGGAGGCTGCTTCGTCCATGAGGTCGATCGCCTTGTCGGGAAGAAATCTGTCCTGGATGTAGCGCTTGCTAAGTGTCGCGGCGGCGACGAGGGCGCCATCGGTGATTCGTACTCCGTGATGAATCTCGTAGCGCTCCTTGAGGCCGCGAAGGATCGAAATCGTCTCCTCGACGCTTGGCTCGTCGACGAACACGGTTTGAAAGCGCCTCTCGAGAGCCTTGTCCTTTTCGACGTAAAGCTGATATTCCTTGAGCGTCGTCGCTCCCACGCACCGAAGTTCGCCGCGAGCGAGCATCGGCTTGAGCATGTTCGCCGCGTCCATCGATCCCTCGGCTTTGCCGGCGCCGACCAGCGTGTGCAACTCATCGATAAACAAAACGATCTGGCCTTCCGCCCGCTTAATCTCGTCGAGAACGGCCTTGAATCGGTCTTCCAACTCCGCACGGTACTTGGAGCCGGCTACGAGAGCGCCGAGATCGAGGGAGATGACGGATTTGTTGCGGAGCCCTTCCGGTACGTCTCCGCTCACGATACGCTGCGCGAGCCCTTCGACGACCGCGGTTTTGCCCACGCCGGGCTCGCCGATCAGAACCGGATTGTTCTTCGTGCGGCGACTCAGAACCTGGATGACGCGGCGAATCTCCTCATCGCGCCCGATCACCGGGTCGAGCTTGTTGAGTCTCGCCTTTGCCGTGATATCGACCCCGTATTTTTCAAGTGCCTGGTAGCGTTCCTCCGCATTGGGATCGGTGACGCGGCGGCCACCCCTAACCTCGTTGATGGCAAGCTCGAGGGCGTCCTTCGTGACCCCGTTCGAGCGCAGGAGTTTCCCGCTAAAACCTGCTTCGGAAACGATCGCCAGGAGGAAATGCTCAGTCGAGACGTACTCATCCTTCATCTCGTCCGCAAGGGCAAGGGCGTCCTGGAATGCTTTTTGCAGCCGGTTGGAAAAGTTGGTGCCGTGGGCAACCGAACCTTGAACCTTGGCCGACTTTTCGAGGTCGGCCTCGAGGTCGCGCATCACCTTTGCCGGATCGGCGCCGACTTTCTCGAGCAGCGGCCGGCTGAGGCCACCCTCCTGTTCCAGCAAGGCGAGCAGGAGGTGTTCGACCTCGATGTTGGAATGCTGGTACCGCTGAGCAACCGACTGAGCGATCTGTATGGCTTCTTGCGCCTTTATCGTTAGCTTATCAAATCTCATATGAGTGTTATGCTATCAAATCACTTACTATCATTATAAGCTAACTGTTCCAGATTCCGCAACGTTCCAATCGATTTGGCTCGTCATTTCCCGATGCAAAAGTTGCTAAAGATGCGGCTGATCATGTCCGGCGACGCAGTCTCACCCGTGATCTGCCCGAGCTCGGCCAGTGCTTCCTGCAGCAAAACGGTGGCGAGGTCCGTCGGCCGGTCCACGCGGAGCGTCCGTATCGCCGTGTCAAGCGATTCTCGCGCCGAAGCGAGATGCTCTGCATGGCGCGAGTTGATTGCGATTTCGCGATGCTCCAGCCCGGCCTCGATCGGCAGAGATTGAATCAGGCTTGCCAAACCTTCTGAAGTAGCCGCGCTGACCGGAATCCCGACTTCGCCTTCGGCAAGGTCGCACTTGTTGGCGAGTACCGTGACCGGTCTGGATTCTGAGCAGTGCAACTCCACAAAGGAAAGGTCCTTCTCCGACCAGCCGATAGACGAGTCGTAGACGTACCACACGTGGTCGGCGGCCGCCACGATCGCCCGGGTTCGCTCGATACCGATCAGTTCAACCCGGTCGTTTGAATCGCGAAGTCCGGCGGTGTCGATCAGAACAACCGGAATCCCGTTCAGTTCGATCTCCTCCTCGACGAAGTCCCGCGTCGTTCCCGGCACTTCGGTGACGATTGCGCGATCGGTGCCGAGAATCGCATTCAAGAGGGAAGATTTGCCCGCATTGGGGGGGCCGACGATGGCGACTCGGAGACCCTGCCTAAGAATTCGGCTTGCCCTGTTCGTTTCGAGGAGCGAGTCGATGGCCCCCAAAGTATCACACAGGGAAGCGATCGCGAGGGGCAGATCGAGTTCGCCGATTTCCTCGCTGAAGTCGACTGCCGCTTCGATCGACGCCAATACCCTGCCAATGACCCCGCGTAGCGATTCAACCTTGCGGCGTAGCGAGCCGTCCCTCTGAAAGTTGGCGAGACGCAATTGCGCCTCGGTTCGAGCTTCGATGGTATCTCTGACCGCCTCCGCCTGAGTGAGATCGATCCGGCCATTCAGGAACGCCCGCTGCGTGAATTCGCCGGGCTCTGCAATCCTTGCCCCCGCATCGATGCACGAGTTCACAAGCTCTCGAACGGACTCGGTGCTCCCGTGGATCGAGAGCTCGACGGCCTCCTCACCGGTGTAGCTCTGGCCCTCTTTGAAGGGCAGGGCGATTCCGTCGTCCCCGTGACCGTAACGGCCGTAGACCGCCTTCATCGGGGCCGGCTGCCAGGGATCGAACACTTCCGAGGCAATCCGCCAGGCATCCGGGCCCGAAACGCGAACAATCGCGACCGCCCCGGATCCCGGGCCGGTTATCGGAGCGACGATCGTATCGAAGTGGGTCATCCCTTTCTTTCCAGCGAACGAGACTATTGTGACGCTCCACCCCCTGTTCGCAGGCATAAGCATCTGACGGGGAAAGCCCTCGGGGTCCTAGGCCCAAGTGATCCGAGCCGGAAGGCATTCGTTTAAGCCGATGTACCAAGCCGGAACCGTCCGGCAGAAAGGAGCAGACGATGAAAAAAGTTCTTACGCACAGCCTCGCAGTTCTCGCGATGGGAGTCGCCGTCATGGCGCCAAGCCTCGCCGGAGCTCAGAATTGGCATCGGCAGGAACAAAAGGATCAGTGGAAGGATCTCGCGATCGGATCGGCAGCGCTCGGTCTTATCGGGGCACTCAGCCACAACGACACGTTGACGGGTCTCGGCGCCGCCGGCGCACTCTATTCGGCCTACCGATACGAGGCCGATGGAAGCTGCTATGGTCGCGTTTACGACCGCAACGATCGACGATTCGAATGGGTGCGCGTTCCAGATCGCGATCGCGATCACTCGGACAATGGCAACCACTACGGCTGGAACCGACACGATCGCGGCTGGAATCGCAATCGGGAGGACGGCACTTGGACCACGGATCGGGACAATCGTGGTCGTGACGGGGCCTGGCGACGCTAGCCGAAGATGAGGCGGCAGCCTGTTACTAAGGAGCCGTCAGCCGGCTAGAGCCGCAGCCTTGAGCAAGGTCTCGCACCAACTGACGACTTCTGAGAACCGGTGATCCTCCAGCGATCCGTAGAGCCCCTCCCGAGCCATGCGAAGTTTGGCGAAGGAGGGGCTCGATAGTCCGCAGAGGACCTTTGCCAACTGCCTCGGAGACTGCATCTCTCGCGGGCAGCGCTTGTAGAGAGCGATCACTTCCGAGTCTTCGATAACGATCCGGTTGGACGAGGCAGCGGGTATCCGTTGTCTTTGCTTCGTGAGGCACCAAGTGCAATGGCCGCACGGCTCGGCTCTTAATTCGCCAAAGTGCCGGGTCAAAGCGTTGACCTGGCATCCCTCATGCTCGACGAGATCGACCACCTGGCGTAGCCGGCCGATTTCCTGTTCCTCGCGCTTCTGGAATCTGGACTCAAGGTCGGCGGTAATCGATTCAAGATCGTGATCGCCCAGAAGCAGGGAATAGGGTGTTCGGACATCACCCGCCTTCATCTCGACCATGCCTCGCTCTTCCATGACCACCAGGGCTCGGACGACTCTGCGTCGCTCGGCGCCGAGTGTCCTCGCCATCTCGTCGGGATTGAAGCCGTACCAGATCCGCCCGCGCTTCGCCATGTCGAAGAGTCTTCGCACAAACTCGCCGTGCTCGCCCGGAAACTGCTTGGCGATGAGAGGAATCGGAGTGATCGGCTTGACTTCGTAGCCCGCGTAGAACGGTGTCCCGCCCTTTATGACTCCGGTTAGCTCGAGATAGGTAAGGGCTGTCCGCAACACCAGCATTCGCATATCGTGCCGTTGCGACAGATCATAGGGTGAAACCGCAGTAGCGCCGGCATCTTGCCCGCCATCCCACGACAACACCTCACCGACCAGCGATCGCAATGACTGCGGCGTCGGAGTGTCGCCGTAGGCGAAGTTCTCGAGAGCTGGAATGTCGTCGCGGCACGCGAACATCTCGACGGTCGAAGGGAGGTCGTCGCGGCCCGCTCGACCGATCTCCTGCGAATAGCTTTCCAGGCTCTTGGGCAGGTTGTAGTGGTACACGTAACGCACATTCGACTTGTCTATCCCCATGCCGAATGCAATGGTTGCGACAACAATCCCAGCCGGTTCGGCCATCCACCATTCCTGGACCTCGTGCCTCGTTTCCGGCTCCATGCCGGCATGGTAGGCCCTCGCGGGGAGGTTGTTCTGGGCGAGATGGCCCGAAATGGCCTCGGCCGTTTTCTGGAGGGTGACGTAGACGATCGTTGGACCAGCCGTCCGTTCTCGAAGCCGGGCTACGATCAAGCGATCTCGCTCCTCGCGCGTCGCCGCTGTCGTGAACATCGTCAGGTTGTGGCGATAGAATCCGGTGACGACGGCATCCTCGGTCGAGATCGCGAACGACCGGCAGATATCTTCGACGACGCTCGGCGTTGCCGTCGCGGTGAGAGCTAAGACGCGTTCAGCGCCGATCTCCTTGACGGTTTCGGCGAGCTTGAGGTAGTCGGGCCGAAAGTTGTGGCCCCATTCGGAAATACAGTGGGCTTCGTCGATCGCAAACAATCCGATCTTGGTTCGCTTCATCTCGGCGATGAAGCGCTCGTTGTTAAATCGCTCCGGCGCCACGTAGAGCAGTTTCAACTTTGCGCTTTGGATGTCCTCCGTCACTGCGATGGCATCCGCGGCGCCGAGCGTGGAATCGAGTCTGGCCGCCGGAATGCCACGCGATCTCAAGAAATCGATCTGATCCTTCATAAGGGCGATCAGCGGGGAGACGACCAGGGTTAGCCCCTCGATTTCAAGAGCCGGGAGTTGGTAGCAGAGTGACTTTCCGGCGCCGGTCGGGAAGACCGCCAGCGCTGACCGTCCATCGAGCAAGGCCCGGATCACTTGTTCCTGCCCGGGACGGAAGGAATCAAAGCCGAACTGCTTCTCGAGGAGGTCGCGGGGATCGAATGGCATGGCGGATGATCAATGATGGCTCATGGCTGAGGGACGCAAGCCAATACTAACGTCCCTGTGCCAGAGATCACTCATGAGACATCAGTCATCATACATCACTCATGCTATCTGCCGAATTCTCGCTCCCAACCGATCGGATCGCCGTAACCAAGTTCCTCGACACCGAAAGCTTTGAACGCCTCAATTGCGAGGGTTCGCCGATAGATGCCAAAGGTCATCACGTGAGCGGCCATGCCGCCGAACGTGAATGTTTCGGGAGGATCACAAAGTTCGTCCACGAAGGTCAAGTCCCATTGGCCCTGGTCTCGGACACGGCGAATCAGGCCGATGAACATTGGAAAAGCGATCTCGAGCCGGCGGGTCAACCCTTCGACCGAGCGGTCCCTTTCGTCTGGCATTTCCTGATGTTCGAGGGCGGCAACCCAAACTTCCTTTCCAAAGACGATCCGATCGAGAAGGTCTCTCAGGGATTTCTGCCAAGGTTCAAACGGTAAGGCTCTGGAAATGGCGGCAAGGGGCGCGTCGAGTTGGGTATCGCTCAGGTTTCGCGCGACGTCAAGCATCTTCTTGGTCAGCCAGAGATCGTGCTCCAGCAATCGATCCAATAGGTCCATGGTTCCTCCTGGCATGATCTCGGCTAGCGGACGGAAGTGGACGTCATTTTGAGAATGGAGGAGCCAGTGTCGCTTCTCCTTCCTCATGGAGCTCGGAGACAGTCCGAAAGCGCGGCGAAAGCTCCGGATAAATCCCTCGAGGGACTCGTAGCCGGCGGTGAAAGCGATTTCGGTGACCGAATCCGGGCCCCTAGCGAGTTGAAAGGCCGCGCGTTCGAGGAGCAGCCGCCGACGCAGTTCGCCTGGCGTTTCTCCCATGACAGACTTGAAGACACGGTGGAAGTGGAATCGGCTGTAGGCAGCCGCGTCCGCCATGTCTTCGGGGCTTGGCGCCTGATCGGAGACCAGGATCGGCCTTATTGCGGCTCTCACCATTTCCTCGCTGGTCGAGTTCATGTCGTCGTTCATGGTGCGCTTCAGGGCCTAATAATGACTTGACCGAGATTGCTATGGTTCGGGATTCTTGTCCGGTGCGTCCTCTCCATTAGATGGCAGATCACGGCGACGATCCTTCTTGGCTCGCGTACCAGAACAGGATGAACGACGAGAACTTGCGCACCCTCGTCATTCTCCATCGGGTGTACGCAGGCATCATGGGCCTGTTCTCATGCTGCATGGGGGGTTACTTCTTGCTCTTTGTCGGGCTGTCCAATTCGGGGGAGATGACAAAGGGTCCGAATCCGCCGCCCCCAGGATTCCTCGCGATGTTCGCGGGTTTTTGGATCGTTTTCCTGATAGGGTTTCTGGTGATGCTCGGGCTGAATCTACTTGCCGCCAACTGGCTGGGAGCCAGGACGAATTGGACGTTGATTGTGGTTGTTTCAGCCCTGAACTGCCTTGGTGGCATCCTTGGCATCGGGCTGGCGGTGTTCACCCTGATTGTCGTTAACCGGCCAGAAGTACGCTCCACCTTTCGATAACTTGACCTCAGATGGTGCCGGTAATCTCGGTCGATGCGGGCCGTCGTTCAACGAGTCAGCCAGGCGAATGTGACCATCGACGGGGAAGTCGTCGCCGAAATTCACCGAGGCCTCCTCGTTCTTGTCGCTGCTCACCGCGACGATACCGAGCGCGAGGCCGCGAAGATGGCGGACCGGGTTGCGAAGCTGCGCGTCTTCAACGACGCCGACGGAAAGATGAACCTTGCCCTCAGCGATCTCGATCCTTCCGGCTCCGTTCTGGCTGTCTCGAACTTTACCGTTTATGGTGAGACCGCGAAGAATCGTAGACCGAGCTTCATCGAGTCGGCCCCCTACGATCGCGGTAATGAACTGTATGAATCGTTCCTAGCCGCTCTTCGTTCGACAGGTCTCCGAGTCGAATCGGGCGTCTTTGGCGCGATGATGGACGTCGAGCTGGTCAACGACGGACCCGTGACCGTGATTCTTGACACTTGATGCGCTGAAATCACCCGATCACCCGATCCCCCGTCTCACCGTCTCACCCTCTCACCCTCTCATCCCCTCGGCGCTTGCCAACCTTTCTTGCCCCGATAAAGCCAGATGTCGCGGAGGGCTTTCTGAGCAGGGGTAGCGCTCTCGGCGTCATGGATCTCGCTCACCTTTCTCGTTAGGCTTCCCGCGGTCAGATTAACGTCCATGGTTTGATCGCCCCTCTTCACCTTAACCGCTAGGTTCGACCCTGGCTTCAGACTGGCAAGGGCGGCGGCCAACGCCCCGGGAGTCGGCACCTCGCCTCCGTTGACGGCGACGATCGCGTCGCCCTCCTTAAGCTTGTCTTGGCCGGGCTTCGTGACACGATTGATGACCATGCCTCTGCCAACGGGAGTCGCGAAGCCGGGATCAGCGAATTCCTTGTCGTAGGTTTCCAGCTTCAGCCCAACCTTTGCGAGCTCGGCCTCGATCGGCATTTCGCCGCCGTGCATGATGATCGCATCGTACATCTCGCCGAGAGGAGCCCCGCCAACCCGCACGCACTGGGTGCGGATTCCGTCTTCCGGGAAACCCGGTTGGTTGTCCTTGCATTCCGCCCAGAGAGCCCGCTCGACGTCGTCCAGCGAACGTTTGCCGTTTGTCTGACTCAGAATTTCGATATCGAGGCAGACTCCGGCGAGGACACCGAGGTCGTAGTAGCTGATTTCGTACCCGTTGCTATTGCCGCGGCCGTTGTTGGCGTCCTTAACGCGGAAGCTGGCTTCGTAGGGACCGATCGTCGTGTGAGCCGGATTATTTCGGACCCGCTGAAGGTTCTGCACGATCGTCGTGTACCAATGCTTGTCGTCGAAGTAGCCGTAGCGGGTCAAGAGTTGGTGCGCGTAATACTCGGTGACGCCCTCTAGCCACCAGAGAGCGCCAGTCTCCGGAAGCTTGGTGTAATCGAATGGGCCGAGGACCTTCGACCGGATTCGCTTGACGTTCCATAGGTGAAAGAACTCGTGAGCGTTGACGCCGATGATGCCATCGCCGAGGCCATTGGCAAGCGTGATCTCGGTGCTCGCCAGGTGCTCTAAGCCGCCTCCGCCGTCCGCCCGCTTGCCGACGTTGAAGTGCCACACATAGTGGGTGTAGGGCGGTCTGTTGCCAAAGAGATCGTTTTCGGCGGCTGAGATCAAAGTGCAGGCTTTGATAAGTTTGTCGGTGTCGAGGTCGTTTCTGGCCGGACCGTACATGGCCAAGATGTGAGGAACCCCATCGACCATGTATCGAAGCTCGCGATACTTTCCGAATGTGACCGGATTGTCAGCGAGCACATCGTAGGTCGGAGCCTTATAATGGCCGTTGGTTCCTTCCAGGCCCGTTGCAATGTTCCAGCCCGCGGGCAGATTTATCGTCAGACTGCACTTTTCTTGGGTGCGCCCGACCGCGTACATGTAGCTGCGAGGCCCGCCATAGTGTCCCATCTCGTCGGCGATCTGCACCGGAACGGCGTAGCTCACGACGACCGTCTTCAAGCCGGCCGTCGGGATCGACCAAGTGTAGTTGTTTGGCTGGGTGGGAGTAATCGGTCCAACCTCGTCCCCAGCAGCCCCGCTGCCCGTATGGCCAACAATCTTTAACGCCTCGACGTTCCGATAGAAGTCTCCATACACGTAACCTCCGGGGCCCCAGTTGGGCATTTGCACTTCGGTGGTTGCTCCCTTGACCGGAATTGCGAGCGTAACTTCCATGCGCTGATTCGCGCCCTCGCCGTTCTGGATGTAAACGGTGTAGTCGATATCCGCGAAGGCGGATCCTGCGAGCAGGAAGAGCGAGACGGCGATCGCCGGGTATCTCAAAGCCATGACGCTGAGTATAGCGACTGTTCGCGGCTTGATTGCCTGAAAGCCGGCCGGGTGAACCGATACGCTGTGCAGCCCGCCCGCTGCGCTCCATGGATCGGCCTTAGTTGCGAGTAAAGACGCCTGCGAATCGCGTAGATTTCGTCGTCTATCACTAGGAGCCTCCAATGGCAGCGCGCACATCCAGTATTTCGAAACGGAACGCGGCCATCCTAAGCCTGTTTTCAAAGGGATCGCCCGATTCCGAGGTGTGTCGCAACCTAGGCGTGACCGGTCCGCAAGTCGAAGAGGCGTTTGAACTGGTGTCGTCTCTTGCCGAGGCTGGTCAGCTAACCGACAAAGATCTCCTCCTATTTGAGCGGGCGAGGTCCAGGCGCCTGGAGAACGCTCTTCGGGCCACCCAGGATCGGTTCGATGCTTTGCTCCATGCGATGACGGAGGCGGTTTTGCTCGTCGACGGTCGCTCTGGGATTATCAAGAGGGCAAACGAGCGCGGAGATGCGCTCTTCGGCTACGCGCCCGGCGACCTCGTCGGCCGCTCGGTGGAGGAACTCGTGCCTCCCCAGCACCGCGGCATCCATTCCGCCTACCGGGTCGGTTTCCTGGCGAGCATCCGGAAACGTGAGATGGGCTATCACCCACCGATCTACGGGAAGCGCGCGGACGGCGAGCTTATCGAGATCGCGATCGCCCTCACGGCGACGGTGTCCGACGACGACGTCATGGTCGTGTGCACGCCCTACGAGGTTTGGGCCGTCACCGCCGCGCTCAAGGAGCAGCGGGCGGGTAAAGCCAGTAAGGGATGACGGGATGATGAGGTGAGGCGATGATGAGGTGGAACGTTTGACCTGCTTGTAATCCCGCAGTCCTCCAATCATCCAATCATCTAATCATCTAATCATCTAATCATCTAATCATCTGGTCATCATCCCCTGCCCCCTGCACGCCGCCCCAGCTCCCGGAAATAGGCATATAGGCTTAATTTCTTGCTTCCCTCATCGGGCCGTCTGGCGATTCTCTTACAATAAGGGCGTTAGAGGTGTAAGCCGAAAACATAAATGAACCAAAATCGGGTCCTCAGCTGGGAGGCTCATCTCATCCAGCGAGCATCGGAAGGCGATACGGTTGCCTTCGAACTGCTCTCAGACCTTTACCGGAACACTCTCCAAAGCCTTGCGATGCGGATGCTCCGCAACGCCGACGACGCACACGATGCGGTGCAAGATGCCTTTGTCAAGGCGTTCCGCCACATCAAGGAGTTTGATCCAGAGCGACCCATCAAGCCCTGGCTCTGCCGAATCTGCGCGAATTGCTGCGTGGACCTGGTCAGAAGCAAGAGGCATGACGGCGACCCGCTCGAGCAGCATGAGTACATGCTGGAGGATAAGAGCGAATCGCTCGAGCACCGCGCAAGCGGCAGCATCGTGCAGTCGCAGGTTCTCGCTGCCATTGGCCGCCTCCCCGAGCACTATCGTCGCATCATCATGATGCGGCACTTCCAGCACAAAGACGTTATGGAAATCGCTCACGAGCTGGACAAGCCCGAGGGAACAATTAAGAGTTGGCTTTTTAGGGCCAGAGCACTTCTGAAGAAAGACCTTCAGTTCGCTCTCGGCTGATCGAATGGCGACCTCATTTTGAACTAGCGTCCGTGCGACGCTGGGCCATGCTGCGCCTCGTCGTCTCCAACCAGGTCTTTCCACCCGCGCTCACGCCAGTCATCCCGGAATTGAGCGAGACAATGGAGGGGACCCAACACCTCAACGCCCCAACGCCTCAACGCCTCAACGCCTCAACGCCCTAACGCCTCAACGCCCTAATACCCAAATACCCCAAACACCCCAACCCATTCCAAACTCCAAACTCCAAACTCCGACACCCCCCCTCTGGGTAGCATTCCCATCCGATGCGGATCCTGATGGCGCATTGGACCTTGCACCTCGGCGGTGGCGCCCAGGTCGTCATGCGACAGATCTCGCAGCACCTTCGCGCTCAGGGGCATCGGGTTGAGTTCGTGACTACCCTCGAACGTGGCTAAGGCTGTCAACAGTTCGCCGCTCACTGCGACGAGCACTGGCACTTTGAGGACACCGGCCAGCCTCCATCTGAGTACTTGGCAGCGTTTCGCGACGAGATTTTGGCCCGCGAGATCGACTTGTTCGTCGTTCATCACTCGCTTCAGGCGATCGCGGTCGCGGGTCTTCTTCCGACCAGCATCGCCACGATCTCAGTAATTCATGAGCATCCGATCATCGGCGGAGGCCACGTCGGGGTCTCGAACCCTGGAGCCTTCGATATCTATGTCGGAGTTTCCCGCGGGGTCGCGGTGGCTGCCAAACAGATCCTGGGTTCAAACCGGAGGGTCGAAGTGATCCTGAACGGGGTAGCGCCAGGAGACTGTCCGGAGCGGGAGCAACACGACGATCTTCGCGTCCTGTTCGTCGGACGCCTGGTGGATCGCCACAAGGGCGTCCTCCTCCTTCCGTCGATCGTCAAAATAGCAGCCGACCATGGCGTACCGATTCACTTGGATGTCATTGGACGGGGAGAAGACGGAGAGGCGGTCGAGGAGGAGATCGATCGCCTGCAGGTTCGCAATAGGATCGCGATGCGGGGAACAATGCCCCAGCAAGGAGTCTTCGCGGAAATGGAGCGGGCCGACATCTTGCTGTTGCCGTCTCGACACGAGGGACTCGCCCTGGTAATCGTCGAGGCGATGATGCGAGGCTCCGTCCCGGTCGCCACGAACCTGTTCGAATCGACCGCGGAGTCGGTCCAGAAC
This sequence comes from uncultured Fimbriimonadaceae bacterium, assembly GCA_964576205.1. GTDB lineage: Bacteria > Armatimonadota > Fimbriimonadia > Fimbriimonadales > Fimbriimonadaceae > JAEVZK01. Next base: position 69,910 of record CAZNUL010000010.1, read on the forward strand.
GGGGTCAGCGGCATCCTGGTTCGGGAGCGGACGGCTGAGGCGTTCGTGAACGCCATCGAAGGGCTCTGGCGCAATCCAGGATTGATGGCCACGTTCCGGAAAAAGGCGAGGGAGAGAGCGATTTCCAAATTCAGCGAATCCCGGATGCTCAGCCAATACGAGGCTCTCTTCGCAGAGGCTCTCGCCCTACCACGGGATCGAACGCGGATCCAATACTGCCCAAAGTTTATGAACGGCTGAGCCGTGGCGACCGGCTGATGCCGGCCGCCACGACTGCCTATCCGTTGGCTGGGACTACGACCGTTGGGAAGGCGAATCCTGACGCACGTTTCCCTTTTCGGCGGGTTTCGCCATGACCTTTCTGCGTCGCACCGTCTTTGCGACTACGACCGCCGTTGCGCCACCGGCGGAACCCGCTCCGGCCACCGTCCATATCAATGTCGCATAGCAGGCTGGGCACATGGTTTGCTCCGGATCACATATGCCAATCGCGGTCGCCATAGATCGTCTGGATGTATTCGATCTGACCCGCATGATTCCGCAGGTGGTCGGCCGCGAAGGTAATTGCGTTGCTCATCGGGAAGGAGCCGAAAGGCGCCTCCCAAGTCGACGCCACGTCTTCGGGCGTCAACGTATCGAGCCAAGCCAAGTATTCGCCGCTCGTTTTTTCGAGGTGACCCAAGACTTGCTCTCGAGTGGTGAAGCCCTTCTCCTCCGACCGCGAGTGTGCATCCAGTTCGGCCGTTCCCGAGAACGGAAATGGCTTGCCTTGCAGCATTCCGTGAATGCCCGCCGTGCCCATCGAAGCGTGAACAACGATCTCGATGGGTGTTCGAGACGTTGGCGATGGCGACCAGTTGATCCGGTCGTCTGGAGTGGTCTCGAGGTTGTGGGTCAGGCGATCCTTGGCGCGGCTGAACTCCGCCTTGGCCTCAGTGACGATTGCATTTTGTTCGATTGTCGATGGCATGTTCTCTCTCCTTCGGTGAGTGATGTCTAGGAAGTTGCTGCCGGCTCGCAGACGTCTCGGATCGCACGTCTGACGCAAGTGGCCAGCTTCTGGTTCATTGGATCGGTGTAATCCTGAAATGGGTCCATCACCGGGCGGACCTCGATGCTTCCGAAAACGCCGGCCGGGAATTTCGAGGCAATCTGGAGCGCCTCGTTAAGGTCTCTTGCTTCGATGATGGTGAAGCCGCCTAAGACCTCCTTCGTCTCCGCGAACGGACCGTCTGAAACCGTGAGCTTTCCGTTGCGCCGCCGCAGAGTGGTGGCCGTGGAAACCGTTTGAAGGCCCGACGACATGACGTGATGCCCGGTCCGCTCGAGTTCTCGAGTGAAGGCGATGCATTCGCCGACGACCTTTTCCAACTCGGCCTCGGGGACGTTCGCTAGCCCCGATTCCTCCTGATAAACAAGGCACATGTATTGCATGATCGCTCCGATCCTCCTTAGATCGTTCTAACGCGTATTGGTCGAATGACAAATACGGGGATCGACAAAGTTTTTCGGAATTGCTGAGGGTAGGACGAAATCGTCATTGCGCCGAGCAATGCGACCGCGACTAGGATGTCGAGCCATCGCGCGTAAGCTCGATCACCGGCCTGACCTCGACGGTGCCCCACCGAGTCGCGGGAATGCGCGAGGCGATCGCCATTGCCTCATCCAGATCTTGGACATCGATGAGGTAGTAGCCACCCAGTTGCTCATGGGTTTCGGCGAACGGGCCGTCGGTAACGACCTTCTTGCCGTCTCGTACGCGAATGCTCGTTGCGCTCGATGTCGGATGTAAGGGCGCCGCGCCAAGGTACTTGCCGGCCGCCTCGATCTCGCGCACTAGGTTGAGCGACTCGGCGTAGCAGGCTTCGCGTTCGCCTTCGTTCAGCAGTTTCTCGTCTCCGTAAATTAGAAGCATGTATTTCATGGGATTCTCTCTCGACAGATCTGATCCTGAATTATGGTCGGAGTCTAATGGACGCACCTTGTCGGCCTGACACCCAAAGGTCGATTGGCTCATCGATAAATCGACTGCGGTCGCCTCTTCCCACAAGTGCCTTGAAGTGCTCGCTCAAGCTAACTCCCGCATTCGTCGCTCCAAAAACCGACGCTCGGGTTCCTGGCGAGTCAGCTCGAGGGCTCGCCGGTATGAATCACGGGCCTCGTTCTTTCGGCCGAGCCTGCGCAGCATGTCGGCGCGAGCGGAGTGAGCGAGGTGATACTCATCGAGCCTGCCCGCGGAAAGGATATCGTCGATCAAAGCTAGGCCGGTCCCGGGGCCATCGCGCATCGCGACCGCCACGGCTCGGTTCAGCTCAACGACCGGTGATTGCTCGGATCGCCGCAGCAGATCGTAAAGAGCCACGATTTGGTCCCAGTCGGTTTCGGCCGGCGTGGATGCGGCGGCATGGACAGCTGCGATCGCGGCCTGGATCGAGTAGGGTCCAGCCCTCCCGGAGGCAAGAGCCCTTTCGACCAATGCCGATCCTGACGCGATTTGATCCTGATTCCAAAGCGAACGATCTTGGTCCTCGAGAAGGATTAGATCTCCATTTGGCGCGCTCCGCGCAACGCGTCGCGACTCTTGAATGAGCATGAGAGCGAGGAGGCCGGACACCTCGGTGTCAGGCAGCAGTTCGAGTAGCAATCGGCCGAGCCGGATCGCCTCGCTGGAGAGGTCGGCTCGGGTCACCGACTCCCCGGAAGACGCCGAATAGCCTTCATTGAAGACCAGATAGACCACCTGGAGAGCGGTTTCGATGCGCTCAGGCAGATCCTCCGGCGCCGGCACCTTATACGGAATGCCGGCGTCGCGGATCTTCGATTTTGCGCGAACGATCCGCTGCGCGATCGTGGTGGGCGCTGAAAGAAACGCCCGGGCGATCTCCTCCGTCGTTAACCCGCAAACTTCACGCAATGTTAACGCGACGCGCGCTTCCGCAGGCAGAGCCGGATGGCAGCAGGTGAAGATCAGCCGAAGCTGGTCATCCTTCACCGCTTGCTCATCGATCTCGAAAGGATCGCTCGCGCCGGAGTCGAGCTTGGCGGCGATGTCGCCCATGACAGCGTCGAACCTCGCGCGCCGCCGTATCGCATCGATTGCCCGAAACCTTCCGGTCGAGATCAGCCACGCTCTCGGGTTACTCGGAACGCCCTCGTTCGGCCACTTCTCCAGGGCAGCCGCAAAGGCATCGTGGAGAGCGTCCTCGGCGAGATCGAAGTCGCCGAGGAGTCGGATGAGCGTCGACAGAACGCGCCGCGATTCCAAGCGGTAGATTTCCTCTACCGCTTCGCGCGGGTCACCTGTCACATGGCCGGTTTCGATTCTGAGAATCTACTCGAATCTTGAAACGCGCCCGCGATAACGGCGAGCCACGCCGCTAGGTTTTGGGCTTCCATTGGCTCAGCGTGCGCCCGCTCCCTCTCTCGCTGGTGAAGTCACCCGGTCTTGGCGAGCCGGCTGCCGACATGCAAAACCTCACTTCGTCACCGACCCAGCCAACAATACCAAGCGTAACCTTGCCCTTATTCCCGGTCAGGCTAAGATAGTCGATTGCCGCAGGCGAATGGCTTTCGTCGACTTTCACTCTGGCGTGAACCATCGTCTGACCGCCAAAGACAACCTTTGTCTCGTTTCCTTCCATCGTTCGCGACCCCATCGCGAGCATCTGCTCGGCCAAAGGCACTCCGTTGAAGACCAGCTCGGTGGCGAGCCATTCGCCCTGAAGTTTCTCCAAGAGGGGCGTCATGACGTACCCAAACTCATTTGCATCGACGGCATCACTTGCGTTGTCTCCTTCAACTTTGTGCGGCCGTGCTTTTGAAGTGCGGTGAAGGCTCTCCAACGCATGTCCTGACCCCGCCGATGCTGAGAAGCCTGATGGACGCGAAGCGCCCACGAAACCGAGACAGATCGTGAGGTCGTCGCTATCGAGCCGATAGATTCCGAGGGAGCGATTGCCGGCTTCGGGACCTTCGACAAACTCGATGTCGATTCGATGCGGGTCGGTTTCCACATCGATCGAGAAGATCCCCTCGTAGTCGGCCTCGGCTGACTTCATGCGGAAACGGTCGCCGTCGATCAGGAGTTGCGATCCCAACATTGGCATCGAATGCCCGTCGACTTGGAGGTCCGCGAACTCCCAAGTTCCTTCGAGGCGCCGGAGATGCTCGATGTGCCGGTTCAGGTTGGGCCAACTTTCAAAGCCGCAAGCCCTCGCAACGGTCGATTGAGCGTCGGCTAGTCGGAAGCCCGCCGCGAAAACCTCGGAGAGGCTTAGGTTTTTTGCCGCCGGAAGATGGTCGGCGAAGGCCTGAGCAGCGGTGGAATCACCGCTTTT
>CAZNUL010000011.1:0-70408 GCA_964576205.1 uncultured Fimbriimonadaceae bacterium
TCGCGTTCGATAAAGGGTGCCGTGGGTTCGCGGCGGAGGTCGCTAGGATTTTCGACTTATCGCGAAACTAGTAGACAGGAAGATACGTCATCATCCTTTGCAAGGGTCAACAACTCCTCGGAATCGAGCAAGCGTCAAGACAGACCAGCTCCAACGGATTCCCAACCTTCGGCCCTCCTTTCCAAGCCCCACGAGCGCGGCTTGGCCCCTGTCCGCGGCGAGGACGATACGGTCTTCAACCTCTCCGCGGAACCAAGCGATAAGGAGAGCCATGAAGCGACACCGCAAGATCCCAGGACCCACTAAAGCGTCAGGACAGGCGCTTGCGCCTGCGGAAAATTTACTAGCTGGTAACGCTACCAGGTCGATGAGCTTCGACCGCCCGCGCTCGGTTTGCATCCTGGCACCCCGGAATTGTAATACGGGGTGCCAAATCGTAACAGGGACAAGAGAAGACACCAAATCCAAAAGAGGAGTGGGCCGTAAGGCTGGTACCCGAACGGCCCTGATGGTGAGCTTTCAATGTCGTCTTCGTGTATTCCTGCGGTCAGGAAACTCGACTATCTACGTTTCACCCTGCATGATCTTACTTCGCCCTATGAGACCATGCGCGAACTCGGTCTTGAGTTCAAGGAAAGAGGTTTAGGGCTGTATCGGTATCGGCAATCGGCGGTGTCGGCTTGCGGCACGGTCATGGTTCTGTGGGACGGCCCCGTCGAGGGGATGGGCGTTCATGTCCAAGTTTCGGGCGAGGGTTGCCGGACCCTTGAGGGAATGGAAGGCTTCCCCGGCTGGCGCGAGTGGGTCAAGACCTGGATCGAGCGGAAAGCCGGATTCTCGCGCTTCGACGTTGCAGTCGATGATGTAGGCGGCCACATAGCCTTCGAAACCGTAACGAGCCAGGTCAAGAACCGCATCGCGGTGATGCGAGCAACGTCTCACAAGGTCATCGAGGAGACGAACCGCAAAGGAACGTTTCAGACGCTGTACGTTGGCAAGCGCTCGAGCCAAACTATGATGCGCTGCTATGACAAGGGGATGCAGCTCGGCGAGGGCCGGTCTTGGCTGCGCTTCGAGTTCGAATACAAGGACGACCGGGCGCACGCTGTTGCACACCTGTTCGCCTATCAGGGCTGGGACCCGGTAGTCGGCACGGCTCGGACCTTCATCGAGTTCAAGGACGAAACCCACACAACGAGCGACCGAACGCGCCAACGGCCGGCCGCATGGTGGGTGCAGCTGATCGACGCGAGCAAACACAAGCTCGAAGTCGCCAAGCAAGCGCACGCGTCCCTCGTCAAGACGTGGGCATGGCTCAAGCGTCAGGTAGCTCCGGCAATCGCGGTCCTGATGGAGCACCAAATGGGCGATATCGCCTGGGTGTGCGAACTGGCCGACGAAGGCAAACCGCGTTGGCATGAACGGCACCGGCAAATGCTCCGATCTGAGGGCGACCTACCACCGCTGGCAATGGTGGCATGATCCGCGCAGGTTCAAAACCAGGTGCAAATGCCGGTACTCTGCTTGCGACGAATAGGTGTACAAACGTCTATAATATAGAGACAGCATCGGACTCGAAACAGGAGATCATCGGCTTCTTTACGGTTCTGCTGCGAATGAGGAAAAAGAGAGAGAATGCCCAAGCTCAAGAAACCGGAATCGACGCTCCCGACAGTTAGGCAGGCGGTCATTTACGCGCGTGTCTCGTCTCGGGAACAAGCCGAAGAGGGCTACTCGATCGACGCGCAATTAAGGCTGCTGCGGGATTACTGCGCGGCTAATAGCCTGGTCGTCTCGCGGGAGTTTATCGAGGTCGAGACTGCCAAGCGAACGGGGCGGCGCGAGTTCGAGCGGATGGTTGAGTATGTGCGGTCGAACGGAATCTGCGCGGTTGTCGCTGAGAAGATCGACCGTCTTTACCGCAATCTTAAGGACCCGGCCACTATCGAGGAGTTGGGTATCGAACGGCATTTCGCGAAAGAGGGCGGGGCGCTAACGGATCGGTCTAGGAGCCACGAGAAGTTCATCCATGACATCAAGCTGGTCCTCGCCAAGAACTATTGCGACAACCTGAGCGAAGAGGCGCGAAAGGGCATGATGGAAAAGGCGAAGCAAGGCGTCCATCCTGCCCAAGCTCCCATTGGTTACCTGAACGTCGCCGAGGGCAGTAGACGGGGAATTGCCGTCGATCCTGAGCGAGCGCCAATCGTGCGGCAGATCTTCGAGGAGTACGCGGCGGGTGGCTACTCGGTCAAGACGCTGACCAAACGGGCTCGCTCTCTCGGTCTGAGGACTCGCAAGGGCAACGTCTTGCATACGAGCTCCATAGACTGGATTCTGCGGAACCCAATGTACTACGGGCTGATCCGCTGGGATGGCCGACTCTTCCCTGGCACTCACGAACCGCTTGTCTCCAAGGAACTATGGGACAAGGCACAAGGCATCTTGCACGGACGCAACAACCTGGGAAACGCGGGATACGGCTTGAAGGACTTCACATATAAAGGCATCTTCACTTGCGGCCATTGCGGCTGCGTCGTGACGGCTGAGATCAAGAAGGGCAAATACGTCTATTACCACTGCACGGGTCGGCGTGGCTCCTGTCCTGGACAAACGAGCATCAGGGAAGAGGCCATTACTGAGCAGCTAGGGGCGATCCTGGCGGGTCTGAGGATCAAGCCGGAAATTCTCTCGTGGCTTAAAGATGCGCTGCGAGAAAGTCTAGAAGAGGCCGGACAAATCAAGGCCGTGCAATTGGAACGGCTCGAAGCTGAGCGCGCTACCCTTCGCAAGCGGCTGGAGCAACTGTACGCGGACAAGATCAGCGGCGACGTTCCTGCAAGCGTCTACCCGACTCTAAAAGAGCGTTGGGAGTCAGAACTTGCCGAGGTCGATGTGGCGATTCGGGCGTCTGAGGCTGCCGATAGCTCCTACTATGACGAGGGAGTTGCGCTGTTAGAACTGGCTCAAAATGCCCATCTTGAGTTCAAAACGGCTGATTCCGACGACAGGCGCGAACTGCTCCGATATCTAGGTTCGAACTTCAAGATTGTTGACGGAAAGGTGGTCGTCGAGCTTCGAAATAGCTTCAAAACCATGTTCGAAGCTAACCAACAAGAGGCTGGAATGGCTCCGAATACGATGCAATCTGAAATATGGTCGGGATGACTGGATTCGAACCAGCGACCTCTGCGTCCCGAACGCAGCGCTCTACCAAGCTGAGCCACATCCCGACCTTGGCTGATGGGCTGATGGTTGAGTAAAGTGATGGGCTGAAGTGCCCCCAACCTGCCCCAGCGGGTTGAAAGGATACCCCGATCCCAGGGGAGTACCATCTCCACGTGGCGATCCACCTCCTGAATCCACTCTGGGACGCCTCCGGGGGCAGCGAGTGGCGCACGATCTCCCTGTTCCGCGAGCTCGCACCTCACGCCGAAGTCTCGGTCTGGACCGAATACACTCCCGACCCTCGTCTCCTCGGTCAGGTCCCGATCAAGGAGATGCTCCAGCTCCAGTCCTTTCCGCGCGAGGGCACATTCGTATTCATCGGCGCCTATTGGGAGGTCGGCAGATGGCTCACACAGGCCCGCCCCGACCGCGTTATCCTCGCCTACAACATCCCCGATCCGGAGACGCTCGATTACAGGATCTCGCAATTAGAGGCAGTAACCGGCCGCAAGGTTGAGCTTCGATTCGCCTCTGATATGATGGCCAGGCATGCGAACGGGCGGCACGGAACAGTCGAGCTTTCCCCAATCGACTTCGAGGTTTTCGCGCCCGGGAAGGCCACGCTAAGGACGGGTGGTCGCCCAGTGGTCGTGGGCCGGCATAGCCGCGATCAGACCTACAAGCATCACCCAAACGATCCCGCGATCTATAAGCACCTGATCGGGCTCGAGTGCCAGGTGAGAGTTCTTGGCGGCATGTGCTTAGCGGATCGGGCGGCTTGGCTCACCCGTGAATCAGTGACAATGGAGCCGACCCCTGATGAGGCATCGGTCTGCCTATCGGTCGATCGACCCATCAGTCTGATGCCCGCCAACTCCGTGCCCGCCCACGAGTTCCTTCAGGGCCTCGATATCTTCTTCTATCAAACCGATCCGAGTTGGACCGAAGCCTACGGACGAGTCGTCGCGGAGGCAATGGGATGCGGCCTTCCCTGCGTAGTGGAAGCCGGCGGAGGGTACGAGTCGTTGATCCGGCAATGTGAAAACGGGTTCACATTCAAAACCCAGGAGGAGGCTGTCGAACTGTTGGAACAACTGGTTGCAGATTCCGATCTTAGGGCACGGGTCGGCTGCTCAGCGAGGAAGAGCATCGTCGACCTTTACGATGCTGAGAGACAAAAGACGCTGGGCTTCTATCTCGCGGGACCTTAATGCCCACCCCTTCTGGCTCTTCCTCTATCCGCATTCTAACAGGCAGGTTGCAATCGGAGGCGGCCCGCGGCCATAATCGTTAGGCCGCCCGAGGCATCGATTTGCTCGGCGAGGATTTTAACCATGGCGAAGAAGGCCGAGAACCGCGAAATCATCCGTGTCGTGTGCACCGAGGATGGAAAGAATTACTACACGACCACGAAGAACAAGCGCAACACGACGGACCGACTCGAGATCATGAAATACAATCCGAACTTGCGGAAACACACATTGCACCGGGAGAAGAAGTAGGAGCCTAAACACCTAGCACTGGGATTCAACTCCTAACTCCAAACTCCAAACTCCAAACTCCAAACTCGAGAGATGCCTAATCCTAAACGCCGCCACAGTCATCAGCGCACCGCATTGCGAAGGACGAATTACGTCGCCGAACTTCCGGAGATCGAAGCGAACAAGCAGGTCGGCGGCGAGCCTTTCAAGCTCCGCTTCACGGCGACCCCCGACGGCTACTACAAGGGCCGGCGGTTGCCGGGATTCAAGGACAAAGGCTAAAGGGAGCCGTTCCCTCTACTCCGGTCACCAATAAATAAGCCCCGGCGAAGCACGCCGGGGCTTTTGTAATTTTTGGGGCTATCCTTATCGACTCGGGTTTCGGCGACGTCGAAGGAGCGCCAACGCGCCGATCGAGAGTACGGCGATCGACGCGGGCTCCGGCACCGGGCTTACGCTGAAGTTGTCGTACCCTACTTGATCTCCGGCGCTGCCGCTGGCGAACATGCGCACGGCGGTTGGGGCGGCTTGGCCGAGAACGTTGTTCTGGCCTCCCGTCAGATACCAGCCGTTTCCGGACACATCGATGGTCGTCGTACTGCCGCCGGTCGTGAGATTCCGGATCGAAGTCGACATGATCTGATTGGTCGTAAAGTTCCAGGTGACCGACATTCGATACCAGTCATTCAGGATCAGGCTCTGGAAGGCCGGGTCTGGGCTGCTGAAGTTACCGATGGTACTTGCTCCGGCGGCCGGCGCCCAGCCAATATTCGCGTTGAACGCATCGGCGTTCGCCGAGTGATCGACCGGACTGGTCCATTGCATGATCGTCTGGAAGTAGTCCGATGACCCTGAAGGCTGGAGGGAAACGCTACCCAGGTTATCCGCGGCCGGTGGGGTGCCGACAAATTTGCCGTTAAAGTCGTAGGCGAGCGTCCAGGTTCCGCCGGCGGCAAAACTGACATCGTGCTGGGCCCGCGTAGGAGTTTGCGCGGTCGTCACATTGCCAGCGAAGAACTGGTTCCCGCCACTCGGGTCAGCGTTGAACCCGAGTGCGTTTCCGCTATAAGTGTAAATGCTGCCGTCGATGCTCCCGGAAATGGGGTTGTACCATCCGTTCTGACCGCCCCCGCCAAAGCCGTTGGTGAGCAGCGTGCCTGCGGCCGAGCCGGACTCCGACTCGAAGTTGTCGCTGAACTGGGCAAAGCAGGCTGCTGCCAGCGCTGCGATCGCAAAACTAAAACCGAACTTCACCGTTTACCCCCCGGAGCACACGAGCCAACTGCGCGAAACCTTCCGCGCAAAACGAACAGCCTAGTTATAGCGCGATCAGGAGCAAACGGGGACGGTTTGATACCCGTGAACTTACTGGTTTTTGGAATTTGGAATTTGGAATTTGGAATTTGAGGTGTTTGGAGTTTGGAGTTTGGAGTTTAGGATTTGTTGGGAGTCTCGTTGAGGGGGATTTCACCGCGAGGCACTGTGAGCACGAAGGATCGGATTTCAGATTTCTGATTTCGGGTGCTGAATTGAGTCTGCGCGCTCGGCTCTTGGCCATGGGTCACAATCTCCTCGGCGATGCATCTATCCGATGAGCAATGGTCCCGATTCGAGCGAGACGGTTATCTGAATCTCGGCCAGGTCCTCGCGGAGGGCGATCTCGCCGCCTTGCAGCAACGGATCGACGCCATCATGCTTGGCACGGCGCCCGTCGACTACGAACGACTCTTGATGCAGCTCGACAGTTCCACCGGCGAATACAAGGACGCGCCGGAGCAAACCAACGGGCACAAGGGCGCGACCCTCGCCTATCGGAAAATCCAGAACCTCGAGCACGACGACCTCTTCGGTGGCTACCTTCGCCATCCGGTCTTTCGCGAAATCTGCGCGCGGGCGTACGGTCCGGACGCCCCCATCGCTTGCTTCCGTGCCATGTTCATGAACAAGCCGTCGAATCAGGGTACGAAACTGCCCTGGCATCAGGACGCGTGGACCGACTTGGACCGCCAACCTATCATCACCGTTTGGACGGCACTCGATCCCGCGACAAAAGCCAACGGATGCGTCGAAGCGATTCCGGGAAGCCACCGCGACGGCCTCGTGAACCCCGAACACGGCTCCGGCTTTCTGACGGCAGAGCAAGCCGCCGAACGTTGCACTCCCGAGAAGACGGTCTATCTCGAACTTGGCCCCGGCGAAGCTGTGCTGCTCCATAACTGGCTCTTGCACAGCTCCGACGTGAACCGAACGCCGGTCTCGCGTCGCGGGTTCAGCGTCTGTTACATGGACGCGAGGACAGTCTCACGATCGGGTCATCGCTTCGAGCCTCTATAACTCGGTGAATCAGGTATAGTGCGAGATTGAGACCGGACTCGATCGTTTGCCGTTGTCCGGAGGCCCCTCGGCCAGATGTGGTTTGCGGCTTGTGGCTTGTGGTTTGAATACCCCAACGCCCAATACCTCAATACCCTCCCGAACGGGGAGCCTGCGCAGAGCGGCTAACCTAGGACGGTCTCGAGATACGGGAGCACGACTTTTAGCATGCCGCTGGAAAAAACTCGAAAGCAATCTGTGGTTACGGAGCACGCTCGATCGGAGGGGGACACCGGTTCACCCGAAGTCCAAATCGCGCTAATGCAGGCGAGAATCCTGCAGATCACGGATCATCTCCGAACGAACAAAAAGGATTTTCACTCGCGCCGCGGGCTGATGATCCTCGTCGGGAAACGCCGCCGCCTAGAGGGCTATCTGCGCGCCAAGGATATCAACCGCTACCGCGAGCTGATCAAGAAGCTCGGCATACGCGAAGTCAAGCCCCGCTAGATACGGCCTTACGGTGTTAAGGCCTTACGGCATTGGTACAGTCCAAGGCCGCAACGCCTCAACGCCGTAACGCCCCGATTGGCAGGAGGCAAAATGATACATTCCCACGAGTTCGAGGTTGGTGGCAAGACCATCTCCCTCGAAACCGGACGCGTCGCGAAACAGGCAGGCGGCGCGGTTCTTCTCGGCATGGGCGAGACGGTGATCCTTGGGGTCGCCACCATGTCCGAAAACGCCCGAGAGGGCATCGATTTTCTCCCCCTCGTCTGTGACTACGAGGAGCGGAAGTACGCCGTCGGGAAGATTCCGGGCGGATTTATGAAGCGCGGCGGAAGGCCGTCCGAAAGGGCGACGCTGACGAGCCGCTTGATGGACCGGCCGATCCGGCCGCTCTTCCCCAAGGGTCTGCGAAACGACCTTCAGATCATCGCGATGCCATTCGCGGTCGACCAAGCTTGCCCGCCCGACGTCCTTGCGATCGTCGCCGCCGGCGCCGCCCTCGCAGTCAGCGATATTCCCGCGACACAGATCGTCGCCGGCGTCCGGATCGGACGCGTCGACGGTAAGTTCATCGTCTTCCCATCTGTCGGCGAGCAAAAAGCCGGCGATCTCGACCTCGTCGTTGCCGGCCACAAGGGCGCGATCTCGATGGTCGAAGCTGGCGCGAGCGAAGTCTCGGAAGAGGTCATGACGGAAGCTTTGAAGGTTGCCCACAAAGCGATCGTCCAGATCTGCGGCGAGATCGAAAAGTTTGCCAAAAAGGCCGGCAAGGAGAAGCGAGAGGTTAACCTTCACTCCATCGATGAGAACCTCAAGAAGGCGATCAAAAAGGAACACGGCAAGGAGATTTCCAAGGCTCTGATCCAGAGCGACAAGGCGGTCCGCGAGTCGGCCCTCGACGACCTGAAGAAGGAGATCGTCGAGAAACTCAAGCCGGGATATGAGAATGACTCTGTTCTCCTCGCTCAGCTTCCCGAAGCTGTCGACACGGTCGTCAAAGGCACCGTCAGAGAGCTGATTATCGACAAGGATCAGCGTCCGGATGGACGCAAACTCGACGAGATCCGCCCGCTTGAAGCGGTTGCCGGACTTCTGCCGAAGGTGCATGGCTCCGGCCTCTTCACCCGGGGCCAAACCCAGGTCATGACGGTCGTGACGCTCGGCCTTCCCGGCGAAGCGCAGACAATGGACGGTCTAGAGGAGGAAGAGCCGAAGCGCTACATGCACTTCTATAACTTCCCGCCATACTCGGTCGGCGAGGTTCGGCCAATGCGGGCTCCCGGCCGGCGGGAGATCGGCCACGGCGCCTTGGCGGAAAGAGCCTTGCGCCCGATGATCCCGCTCGATGATCCAGACTTCCCGTACACGCTGCTCCTCACGAGCGAAGTACTCGAATCGAACGGTTCCACGTCGATGGCGTCGGTCTGCGGCTCGACGCTGGCTTTGATGGACGCCGGCATCAAGATCAAGGCGCCAGTCGCCGGTATCGCTATGGGCCTGATGAGCGATGGCAAGACCTTCAAGGTTCTCACCGACATCATCGGCATGGAGGACTTCTGCGGCGACATGGACTTCAAGGTCGCGGGAACTCGAGACGGAATCACCGCACTTCAGCTCGATACGAAGCTGGAAGGGATTCCCGACGATGTGCTCGCCAAGGCGCTAGCCCAAGCGAAGAAGGCGAGGTTTGAGATCCTCGACGTCATTGAGGCTGAGATTTCGGAACCGCGGGCTACCGTCGCTTCCACCGCGCCCCAGGTCACGACGATCAAGATCAACCCCGAGAAAATCGGGGCCGTCATCGGCCCGGGTGGTGCGGTGATCAAGAAGATGACCGCGGAGACCGGGGCTTCAATCGACATCCAGCAGGACGGCACCGTCCTCGTTGGCGGCACGAACGCCGAGCAGGTCGAAGAAGCGATTGCGCGCATTCGAGCCCTTACGGAGGATATAGCGGTCGGAACCGAGTTCCACAACGTGTCGATCACGCGGCTGATGGGCCGCGGAGCGATGGCGGAGTACATTCCCGGGAAGGAGGGCCTGATCCCGACCGATCACCTGGTTCCCGGCGGCGCTCGCCGGCCCGACGACGTCGTCCAGATTGGCGACAAGGTGAACGTGAAGGTCTTCGAGGTTGACTCGCAGGGCCGGATCAACCTGACCGCGCTTGGGATCGCCCAGGAGCACCCGAACATGCAGGAGAACGAGAAAGCCACACCTCCAGCCGGGTTCGGCGGTGGTGGAGGCGGCGGCCGCTTCGGCGGACGCGGCGGAGATCGCGACCGGGGACGCGGTGGAGATCGCGGCGGCCGCGACGGACGCGATGGACGGGGCGGTGGACGCTTTGGCGGACGAGATCGCGACCGCGACCGCGACCGGGGTCCTCGCGAAGATCGCGACCGGCCTCCTCGCGACAGCGGAAATGATGCACCGGTTGCGACTCAGGAGCGCGCTCCCGAGAGCGCTCCGGATGTGCCGGACGCCTTCCCGACGCGGAATCGCGGCGGCGACGACGACGACAGCGTGAACGCGCGTTTCCGCCCTCGACGGTAACCGCGACGATCCGCGTCTCCGATAAGCATCGGCGGCGAGGCCATCGGCCTCGCCGCCGATTGTTTGCGAGTTAACCGGCTCACAACAATTTCTTAGCATGCGCTCAGTACGATCACGCCGAGCGGCCGATTGGGAGTCGGCCAGATAGGTTGGAAAGGAGGAGAACATGAGTCACTTGAGACGCAGTTCGTTGGCAGCTGTGCTTCTATCAGCCGCGGGTGTGGCCCACGCTCAGATCGATGTCCAGAATTGGGGCCGGGTCACGACGCCGGTCTTTGGGACCTCGGAGTCCGGCGCCTATTCCGGAGCCGAGCTGTTTGCCGGTCCCATGAAGTTCGGGGCGGCCTACTTCAACGGGATTCTGCCGAACGGGCGCATCGTCCGGCCGGCCGGCGCGAGCATCCAAATCGGGATGAATCCCCTTGGGTGCGCGCTGACGCCTGATGGCAAATACCTCATCACGACGAACGATGACGAGCGCGACGCTGGGGCGAGCTTCGTTTCCTTGTTGAACCCGACGAACCAAGGATCGTACTCGATCTCGGTCGTGGACACTTCCACAATGATGGTGGTCTCTCAGGCAAACGCGGTTGGCAGGTTCTTCATTGGTCTTCAGGTCTCGGGAAACGGACCGTACAAGATCTGGGCTTCGGGCGGCGCCGACCAGAACGTTAAAGTGTTCAATCTGTCCGCCGCAGGCGTGATCAACCCTGTTTCGGCGAATATTGCGATCTCCCCGATAACCCCCAAGGACGCCGGATTCGTATCGAGCTTCACGCCGGTTTCGACCGGTCTGACCATACCGGGAGCTGTGGCGGGTGGCCCATCCGGTGGTCCCTCCGTCGGCTCGACCGCGGGAGGCCATATCACGTTCCCGGCGGGCTCGGCCCTCTCTGGACACTATCTCTACGTCGCATGCAACGGGGATAACAGTGTCGCCGTTATCGACACTTCCACGAACACCGTGGTAAAGCAAGTTCCGGCCGGCTACTTCCCCTACGGCGTGGCGGTCGGCAACAACGGAGACATTGCCGTCTCAAACTGGGGGATCACCGAGTATAAGTTCCTCAATCCGACCTACGACCCGAGCGGCAACCTTTCCGCCCTCGGATTCAAGGCCGGAGCGCCGGACGGTTTCTACGTGCCGCCGACTTCCATTTCGGGAGCTGCACCGAAAACCTCCTCGATCTCGCTCTATCAAAGCGGTGCGACGTTGACTCCGAACGGAGCCGTCTACCTGGGCCAGCCGGGCGGTATCGATGCGACGAATTTAGTAGGCGACACTCATCCATCGGCGATGGCGATCGTGCGGAAGGGCCAAGGGGTCATGGAGGTCCTATTCGTAGCCAAGACCAACAGCGACTCGCTGGGAGTCATCCAACTACAGAATGGGCACCGCCTCGACGACGTAGACCTGTCTCCGGTAGGGGTGACCCTAGCCGACGGCCACCAGGTGCATGGCGCCTATCCGAACGCGATCGTCGTCTCGCCTGACAACAACCTGATGTTCGTCGGCGAAGCCGGCCTCAATTCGGTAGCCGTGCTCGACACTCACAACCCAGTAAAGCCGAAGCTTCTCGGGCGCATTCCAACCGGCTGGTATCCGACAGGCTTAGCCCTTAGCCCGGACGGCCGGTCGCTTTACGTCATCAACGCAAAGGGTATCGGCGAGGACCTCAATTCGAATACGGTGTCGGGACCACACAGCCCGACGGGAATCGAATCCTTTACGGACGGGAACTTCATCTTCGGCACTGCTCAGAAGATCAATGTCGACGATGCCGTCGCGCACCTAGACAATTCGACCGTCCTCGGATACAACTATGCCGTCAACGCCAATGCCGACGCGAGCGTCGTGCCGGTCGGCGGCACGGCATCGGGCAAGATCAAGCACGTCATCTTCATCCTGCACGAAAACAAGACCTTCGATTCGATGCTCGGGAATCTAGGCTCTCACTTTGGGACGTTTTCGTCCACGATGTTCAATGCCCGCGGAGGAGCGATTCAGACCGACGCGCAATTCACGCCGGTTTCATTGAACACGCAGATGTTGGCGGGCTCCTTCGCCACGGCCGTCAACTACTACTCCGACTCCGAGGAGAGCGATGCCGGCCACCAGTTCTGCATGTCCGGTACCGCCAGCGACTACACGGAAAAGACGCTCCTGGTCAAGGGTGGGCGAGGCATGCTCGTGAACAAGAACTTCGAGCCGGAGGATTATCCCGAGGGGGGATATATCTTCAACAATGCGGCAAGGCACGGCGTCACGTTCAAGGAGTACGGAATCGAAGCCGCGAGAACGATCGGAAGCGATACCGGAAGCCTAAAGCCGGCCTCGCTGAACGATCCTACGAGTGGAAATGCCGGTTATCCGACCAGCGTCTCACCCCTGACGAATGTGGGCGATGTCGATAGCGCGACCCAGGGCGTCGGCCACGGCTTCTTCATGAAGTTCCCCGGATTGGCGGTTCTCGGAACCGCAAACCCGGGCGGAGAGCCGCGGATCGACTTGGATTACCCCGGCTACAACTTACACATTTCCGACCAGCCCCGCGCGACGCACTTTATCGCGGACTTCGACCGAATGCTGGCGGCGGGCACTTTGCCCAAGTTCATCTACCTGTATGAGCCGAGCGACCATACTGGCACGCCGTTCGTCGCGACCAACGTGCCCGCGCCCACCGGCGCAGAGCAGGTTGCCGATGGCGACGTTGGACTCGGCATGGTGGTCAAGCACATCATGAACAGCCCGGCTTATTACGACGCCGCCTCTGGAACCGGCAGCGCGATCTTCATCACCTACGACGATGCTCAGTCGACTCGCGACCACATCCATGAGCACCGTACTCCGATGATGGTGGTGAGTCCGTTTGCGAAGTCGAGCGGTGTGGGCCAAGGCTTTGTCGCGAAACGGCACTATTCGACGGCGTCGGTCGTCAAGACTGAGGAACTGCTTCTCGGCATCCCTCCGAATAACCTGGGCGATCTCTTCGCTACGGATTTGCGCGACATGTTCCAAGCGACCTATAACGGGATCACCGCGGCCGACCTGACGTTCAATCCTGCCGTGGTTTACAAGGCGTCACCCGAGGGAAGGAAGATCTGGGCGCTCGCGAAGAATCTTGATCTCTCGGGCCCCGACCGGGACAGCCGGCGACTCGGAGCTCTGAACCACTTGTCGATGCAAGCGGATGCGCTCCACGCCGAAGCAGTCCGGAAGCATCACCTCAAGGGCAAGGATTACCTCGCTTTGCAGTCCCGGCTCTTGAGGTTAGCCTCGAACCTTACCAGCGGACCGGCTCCGCGCGACAGCGACGATTAGCCAGCATGTATGATTCCTGAGCGGCGGGGCCTCTGGCCCCGTCGCTTTGTTTTTTGGGCGCACTGTGCGGGAACGAACTCAGTTGGTCCATTCTCTAAACAAAGCGGGATCGGCTTGGGGCTAGCCGATCCCCCATAGAATTTGATTGGTTGTCGAGAAGTCGCCTAGGCTGGGAGCTGCCCTGCCTTCAGAAGTTCGCCGTTGGTCTGGCCCTTTCCTCCCGATTTCTTGCCGTCGATGCTATGCAGGATCGCCGGGGTAATCGTCTTGGATCCCTTAAGCGCGGCCTTGACATCGATTCCGTAGGCGTTGAGTTTGGAGCCGCCCATCTTGCTCGTGTGGCAAAGCTGGCATTTGGCGTTTGCCGCGGCTGACCCGGCTGGGAACTTGTAGGTATCCTGCGCAACCTTGACAAAGCTGCCAAGCGCGAATGCGGCAACGCTCAAGCCTAGGATGCCGCTGGTAATTAGTAGTCTTTTCATGAGCCTCCTGGAGAATATCGGTTCGGATTTGCCTCCAACCTAATGTCGCCCAATCAAAGACGACTCAAATAGCGTGGATTTCCTGTCATAGGTTTCAAGGACGAGCCCGGCCGTCGTCGCTTCGACTAACGCAGCCGGGGGACCCAACCTACGACGCGCTCCAGTCGCTAGCGCTCGATTTCTGTCAGGACCGGCTCCAACTCCTCGTTGGGGCCGATCGCTTCCCTGATCTGCCGGGCCAACGATCGAGCCTCGTCGGCGTGGCCGGCTCGCTTGGCGGCGAGGGCGAGGTTGATGTGGATACCGAGAGCGCCAGGCATGTTCATGGCTGCGAATCGCATGATCTGATAGGCCTCGTCGTTTCGATTGAGGGCGGAAAGCGCGTTCACCAACTCGCCGTAGCCTGGCTCGCATCCTGGGAAAAGCTCCAAAAGCCTCTTTGCCGCTTGCTCCGCTTCTTCGGATTCACCCAGACGATTGTGGGCAGCGCTGAGAAGCGCCCACAGCTTCCAGTAATCCGCCAGCCAGTTGCGGAGAGGCTTCAATTCCCGGATCGCGCCGGCGAAGTCCTCCTCGTTCATTTTTGCCTCGGCATTCTGAACCGACTCCACACGCTTGGGCTGTTCCAGCTCGATCAACCAGGCGAGAGTCTGAGCTCGCGTATTCGGATCGGGATTTGCCTGGAGCACGTCGCGCAAGACCTTGGGAATCTCGAAGTCGCGACCCGCCGTCTTCAGGGTGTTGGCATATTCTAGAAGAAGCTGGATGTCGGTCGGGGACCCGTCTAGGCAGTCTTCGTAGTAGTCCATCGCCCGGTCAAGATCGCCTTTCTGAGCGAGGTAGGGGGCGAAGAACCGTTTGACCACGGTGTTGTCCTCTAGGGACTCCAGCGCGGTCTCAAACGCCCGTTCGCCTTCCTCGGTGCTTCCCGCCTGGATCAGCGACACCGCATACTTGCCACGCGCAGGACCATTCTGTGGGTTGGCATCGATGATCGCCTTCCAAATTGGGGGCACTTCGTGAGCGCGGTTGGTTTGCTGGAGGACGTTAGCGAGGAAGTCCGCGGAGGGCTTGTCGGGCCCTTCGAGTTCGAGGGCCTTGCGGAGATTGCGCTCGGCGTTGACCGGCATCCCGCCGGCTAGCTGAGCGAGTCCGACCTTTGTCCACAGGGCGGGCTCCTCCGGCTTCAGGTTCGCCGCCTTCTCGTAGTAGTCCGCCGCCTTGCTCTGGTCATTAACGACGCTAAACACCTCGCCGAGACCAAACCATGCACGATACTCGTCGGGGAGCAGCTGAGTGAGCTTGAGCAGCGTATCGCGGAGGAGTTCGAAGGTGCCGATTCGGTATGCGGCGCAGGCCCGGCAAAGCTCCACGCAGACCTCATAAGGAGCGACGAAATCCGCGTCGGCCTCCACGGCCTGGAGCAGCGACTGGAGGGCGCCCTCCGGGGAGAACTCTTTGACGACCCGGCCCTCTGCTTGTTGAATATAGGTGAAGGCATCGTAGCCGGTGAGGAAGTCCAGAAATGCGCTGGGATCGTCGGTGCCGAACTCCATCGTGTCGCCCGAAAGAGTCTCGGGGAGCGGAGCCTGGGCTTCCTCCGCGAGCCGCTTTACAAGCTTATGAAGGGTCTGAAAGACCTCCGCTTTCGTGAACTTGTATTCCTCAGTCGAAGACTTTGGCTCTTCGTCGAAGTGATGAAATCGTAGCGTAAGGTCGAAGTTTCCATCCTGCTCTTTAACGGCGCCATCCATGACCAGCGCGACTCCCGCTTGATTGGCGAGATCCCGGACTTGGTCGTCTTGAAGGAGGCTGTCACCGAGGTTGACGAAGCCCATACGCGGCCCTTCTTCGGAGTCCTGTTGGGCGAGATAGCTGACGTTGTTGACCTCCATCTCGGTCGCCGCTCGGATCTGATCGCCGGCGAAGGCCGCGAATTGCCTGCCAAGTGCGGGCGGCGTGCCCTCGTGGGCGCTGAAAGGAAGGACGGCAATCTTCATGTGGGCGCAGTTTACCGGTGCCCTTCCGTTAGCCGCATCCTGCGCCATCCGCGATCCGCGCAATCAAATCAGCCGTCTTCGTGATCGCGTCGTCAGGACCAAGGATCTGATCGATCTCCTCGAATCCTCGCAGTTGCGCGTCACGCTCGGACCCCTCGGACAGAAGGGGTTCCAGCGCAGCCCTGATCTGAGAAGGATCGACCTCCAACCCGGCTAGCTCCGGAACCAGCATGCGGTCGAGCACGATGTTTGGGAGCGCAATGTACTTAGGTCGCTTGAATCCGATGATCCTGCCCTCGATCGCCATCGCCCTCGTGATCCGGTATACGACGACATGCGGACACCGCATCAGGGCTGCCTCAAGTGTCGCGGTCCCCGAACATACGATCGCAGCCCGGCCCCTTGCCAGGACCCCATAGACGTCGCCCTGGGTGAAAAGGTCGCTGCGACCCGGCGCCAGCCGGGTCCACGTAGCCCTGAAGCCGTCCAGGTCTAGGTTTGGCGCGACAGCGAACTCAAGCTTCGCATCACCGATATCCCAGGCCTCGAGGAGGTCAGCCACCATCGGCAAATGCCTCGCCAGCTCCGTCTTTCGGCTTCCCGGCAGGACCGCGATCGTTTGCCCTGTGCCGCCGGCCGGCCGGGCAACCCCATGCCCCGACGAGCGAACCAACTGCTTGATCGGATGGCCGAAGAAGTGGACATTCGCACCAGCCTCGCGCAACAGATCGGCCGACCATGGAAACGGCGTCACAACCGCATCCGTGAGGCCAGGCAGGTCCCTTCCTTGCCGTTTCCGGTTGTAGGAGCCTGGTGGCATCAAGTACAGGACTTTCCAGCCATGGCGCTTCGCCCATTTGCATTGCAAGATGTTGAAGAATCCAAAGTCGATCGGGACAAACAGTCCAGGCGAACCCTTCGCCATCTGTCGCCGAGCCTTCATACCACCTCGTCTGGCCCGGAAAAAGACGCCGATCGACTGGACGATACTCACCGCGCCCCACTTCGACGAATCGGCGACAAGCTCGCCAATGGCTTCGCGGAGTCGCCTGCCCCCTATTCCCTCGAACGTGAATGGCTTTCCAGTTCTGCGGAGCTCCTCGACCAGCGCGGCCGCACACGCATCGCCGGAAGCCTCGCCGGCCGACAGGAAGATGCGCATGGAGCATTGTAGCGTGGCACATGGGATGGCGAAAGCTTCTGGGACTGTCGCAATCGTGTCAGATATGCTAGGCCAAGCCTAATGAGTCTTCCCGCACGGCATTCACAGGCTCCTCGATTCGCAGGGCACGTATGGTTCTTGATCCTCAGCGTGATCCTGATTGCCGGCTGCGGCACCGGCTACCCGCCCGGAACGGTCGTGCTGCGCGTCGGCAACTGGGGCGGTGCGAAGGAAGGGAACGATTACGACCGAAAGGTCGACAAGATCTACCGCGACTTCGAAAGGGAGAACCCTGGCGTGATCCTTCGCGAAGAGAACATTCCCGACTCAAACGACTATGTCGCAAAGATTTGCCAGGCCTACATCGCCAAGGCGGAGCCCGACATCGTCAGCCTCGACGCCTCGAGCTCGGCCCTGTTCATTAAGAGCGGCATCGTCACTGATCTGACGCCGTTGATTCGGAAGGATCCCGGATTTCATCTCGGAGACTACTATCCGAACGTCGTCGACATCGCGCGACGAGGCGATGCTCTCTACGCGATCCCGCAAGACTTCACGCCCATGGTCGTCTACTACAACCGGAAGGTTTTCGATCGGGCGCATGTGGCCTATCCGACGTCCGACTGGAACTACTCGCAATTCAGGGAGATAGCGCGAAAGCTGACGGTGGCAGGCATGGACGCGGGGCGCAAACAGTACGGCTTCGCGTTCACGAACTGGGTGCCGGGATGGGTCATGTGGATCTGGAACAATGGCGCGGATCACCTATCCCCGGACGGCTCGCGGGCCATTGGGTATTTGGATAGCGCGAAGTCGGTCGCAGCGGTTACGTTCCTGGCGGACATGGTGAAAGAGGGCTTAGCCCCCTCGATCAGCCAGGCGGCCGCGCTGGGGGTCGACCCATTCGCAAACGGTCAAGCCGCGATGGCGATTTCCGGCCACTGGTCGATGGTGGGATATAACGCAGCTCCCAAGGGACCGGATGGGAAGCCGAAGATCAGTTGGGATGACCTCGGAGTCGTCGCTCTGCCTCACAATATCCCCCGGTCGCAAACCGTAATGTATGAATCCGGATACGCCATTGGCGCCCATTGCAGGCACCCAGACATCGCGTGGAAGTTCATTCGCTATATGACCAGCCACCGGGTCCAGACGATCTATCAAGAGAGCGGCATTGCCGTCTGCGCACGGCGGGACGTCGCCGAGGAGCGGGCCAAGTCCTCTCAGCTCGAAGCGGAGTTCATCCCGATCATTCCGAGCGCGCGACCACCCTATGGGGCAAAGATCGACGGATACAGTTTCGTCGAGGACCAGGTGCAAAAGGCGATGGACGGAATCCTTGAGAACCACCGCGATCCGAAGTGGGCCCTCACCCGGGCCGCAAGTGCCATCGAACGGGAATGGGAAAAGAAATGATGCCTCGCTTGAGTTGCCATCCCAACCAGGGCCGCGAGTTGAGCCAGTATCGCCGGGGCAAAAGCTTTCGATGCCGACTTGCGCTCACGGCGGGATCGCCCGTCCTAACGCAAGTGGCTAACACGGCATGACAATCCGCAATCCGCAATTCGCAATTCGCAATCGGGCCACCCCCTGGCTGTTCGTCGCCCCGGCACTCGTGCATCTGTTCGTCTTTGCTCTGATCCCAATCGGTTACGCCTTCTATTTGAGCCTGTTCAAGCAGCATTTGATTTACGGAACTCCTCGCTTCGTAGGGGCGGACAACTACGCCTACACGTTCACCGACGGGCCCTTTTGGAACGCGATGTGGAATTCGGCTCGCTACGCCCTTCTGAGCGTTCCCCTCGGCATGGTGGTCGGGCTTGGCGTAGCGCTGCTCGTCAATCAAAAGCTCCGCGGGGTCACCATCTTCCGCACGCTGTACTACGTTCCCTCGATCGCATCTGGCATCGCTTTATCGATGCTCTGGATCTATGTATATCTGCCCGAAAACGGAATGATCAATACCGTGCTCGGCTGGCTGGGTATCACGACGAAGACCGACTTTCTCAACAACATCACCTGGGCAATGTGGGCACTCGTCATCATGGCGGCTCTCAACGGCGTCGGCCCGAAGATGATCCTATTCCTTGCCGGGCTGGTTAACATCCCGCCGGAACTCTACGAAGCGGCTTCGCTCGACGGGGCAAGCCGAACGAGAACGTTTTGGCGGATCACCATTCCAATGCTCGCTCCGACCACGTTCTTCATCATGGTGACCTCGACGATCGCGGCGATGCAGATCTTCACGCCGGTCTATCTGATGACGAGGGGAGGCCCGGAGGACTCGACCGACGTCGTCGGCTTTCACATCTATCGGGAAGCATGGGTCCAATTCAACACAGGCCTCGCGGCCGCCCAGAGCTTTATCCTGCTCGCGGCAATTGCGGTGATCGCGGTCGCGCAGTTCAATCTTCAGAGGCGTCAGCTCGGGAGGTATTCGCTCACATGAGCTACGGCGCGCGCCTCCGCGACGCCCTTCTCATGTTGCTTGCCGCCGTTGGGCTCGCATGGATACCCATCAGGATGGGATGGGCCGCGACCAGCGGCTGGCTGGTCGGGATTCCGATCGCGATCTCGGTCGTCGTCGCGATCAATGGGATCGCGATTCTTACGGAGGTGCTGGTTGTCGGCAAGGCCCTGCGTGTGTTTCTGAGCTACGCGGCCATGCTTGCTCTCGCCGTCATCCTATTCGGGCCAATGGTCTGGATGATTCTCATCTCGCTCCACGCCCCGAAGGCGCCGATTCCGCCGATCAATGAGACGTGGCCTCCGTCAGTGCAAGTCGAAGTGAAGGATAGCGGCGGCGATCCCGTCATGATCGCCGACGCGAAGGGTAAGCAAGTGCCCAAGAAGGAGTGGAAGCGATTCTTTTGGGAGAACTACGACACGGTCCTGAACAGCCCGACCCTTCCCGTTCGCCGTTTTTTCGTCAATACCGTCTTTGTCACTTGCACGGTCGTTGCCCTACAGCTCCTGATCACATCGCTGTGCGCCTACGGCCTCGCGAGGCTAAGGTTTAGAGGCCGGGAGCTGGTCTTTTATTTGTTTCTCGGCTCGCTGATGTTCGCAGGATCGGTCACCCAAATCCCGGTCTACCTGATGATGAGGTCGTTCGGATGGCTGGACACCTACTGGGCATTGATCGTCCCCGGAGTATCCTCGGCCTTTTCCGTATTTCTTTTGCGCCAGTTTTTTCTTCAAATACCGTTCGAGCTTGACGAAGCAGCGCGCATCGACGGCGCCAACGATTGGACGATCTATTCGCGTGTGATCTTGCCGCTCAGCAAAGCGGCCTTGGCGACCGCAGGCGCGTTCACGTTCTTCGGGGTGTGGACGGACTTCTTCGGGCCCCTGATCTATACGAACTCGACGGACATGCGAACCCTCGAACTCGGGCTCTCGGTGTTTAAAGGATCGTATGGAAATGCCAATTGGGCACTTCAGATGACGGCGGCCATGATTGTCATGGCCCCGCTACTTGTCATTTTTATGTTTGCCCAGCGTTTTTTCACTCGCGGCATCATGTTGGGATCGATCAAATGAGCACTGGGGGCACATTCGACAGCCGTGTTGGCGGTAAGCGCCAAAGCTAGTGGCTATAAGCGCTGACTACTTGAGGTCCCACATGTAGTCGCCTGGGACGTCGATCAGCCCGCGCCAGTCATCCCTGACGTCGCACCCTTCAGCCAGCTTTGTGATGGGGAGCGCTTTGACGCTGCCATCGACTCGCGCGACATTGACGCGACCATTATGCCAAGGCCAGGCGTTGCCATAAAGGTGGCCCGAATTCACGTTGTCGACTTCCCAGCCCTTCACGGGTGCGTACACAAGCTGGCCGCCAACGGCAAATGTGTCTTCCAGGGGCTGTCTTCCCCGTGACTCATAGCGACACGGTGGCACGACGAGCCAGCTTCCACCATCGATCGGCGTTCCATCGGGCAACCGGTCCCATAACGAATCTACAAAGAGAAGTGTCCGGCTGGCGTCCGCAAGCGACGAAGCAGACCGCGGCTCAGACACCCATTGGGGATGGCCCCCGGTCAATTTGAGAACGATCGGCGCCAGATACAGATAGTTGTAGCCCATGTTCACATGCATGGACGCCATGTAGTACTGGCCGTAAATGTCGCCTGGCAACAGGTCTTGGTCGAATGATGTCTCGGGGTCCTCGCGAAGGCTCCAATCCGATGGGCAGGTAAAGATCGAGAAATTGCGTGCGTAGGGAAGAACGAGTTGAACCCACGTTCGGTCCAGAATTGGGTTCGGCGACATGCCAGGACGGTGGTTCACCGGCATGAAGAAATCGTCGTAATCGCCCCAATACATGCTCGAGGCGGCGTGGACCTGCCTCATATTGGACAGGCACTTAGAACCTTTTGCGGCTGCCCTCACCGAAAAGAACACGGGAAACATCAACCCTGCGACCACGGCGATGATGGCAAGGACGGTTAGCATTTCTGCCAGAGTGAACGCTCTTCCCCGTCTACACACGATTGGAACTTACTGCATTATAACAAAACCACCGGGCTTTGGAAGCGCATACACGTCGATGTCGCCACACTTCTTGAAACCCAGGCTCGAATACCATCGTTCCAGCTTTGGATCGCATTGAAGGGTCGCGGGAACACCCTTCAAAGCGCACACGGCCAGGATTTCGCGAATCATCGAGTTGCCGATTCCCAGTCCGCGAAGGCTCTCGTCGACACACACGTTATAGACGCCGGCCATGCTCTGGCTGAAACTGACCATCGCTGCTCCGAGCAAGCGGCCCTCGCGTTTCATCGCCAACAGTTCGAGGGAGGTCGCCTGCGCCGTGGCCTCCGCGACCTGCCGCCTAAACGGCTGGCCCTGCTTCTTGAAGAACTGGTCCACCATGAAAAGGGCTACTTGCATGCGGTCGAATCCGGTTGAAGCACGAATGAGGTTGTTTTTTGGCTCACCTTGATCGGGACCGGCGACCAACTGAACGAGCCGGTAACAGCGACAGAAGCCCTCTCGTACGAGCAGCTCGCCTAGGTTGGCGGGCCGATCGACGGGAGTTGCATAGACGTTAAAGACGGCACGATCGAGCGCCACTCTGGCCAGCCGGCATGCTGAACTGGCGTCGAGGTTCAAGCCACCGGCGAAGTTGCACACGGGATGCTCGATGTCTCCGATGCAGGCTCGAAAGCCCGGCTCCCTCCAGATTTTCGACCTGGAAGCCGCTTTGCCCAGCTCGAAGTAGGTATGGAGCAAGTTGTCAGACGCGGCTTCCGATAGTGAGTCGAGAATCACAACACAGTGCTCCAAAAGAGTCCGGCGCCAAATCTGCGGCGCGTTCCGACGAATCCGATGGAGACCCTGTTGTCGATTCTCCGCCCCAGAAAGATCTCCGGCCCGCGAGGCGTGATCAAGAAGGATGCAAATCCGTCGCCACTCCTGTCGAACTTCACGAGATCTAGTCCAAGGCCCAGGTCGAATCCCGTCGCGGTATTGACGAGTCCGCCGATGCGGACGGTTGGCGCATAAATACGGGAGGGCGGAGTGAAATCCTTGCCCGCGAACTCGGCGCCAAAGAAGTTGCCGACTTCCCTCAGCAGACGGCGCTCGACGAAGATGCCTCCGTAATGGCCGGTGTCCACGAAGAGAACTTTGGGATGGTCGAGCGCGCCGATTAAGGCGTCGGTTGCCGCTCGCGGCACCACAGTGTCGTAATTCGCCCCGATCACGAAAGTTGTGCCGCCCGATCTCGATTTCAGAAATGGGAGCGGCTCTACAGGCTCGAGGACCCGTGTCAGTTTTTCCTCTGTAAGCCCCCGCTTCCTAAGCATTTCGCGCTCTCGAACCGTCCTCGAACTACTCCAAATGATATGGGCAATATCGACGCCCCCAAGAACAAATGTCGCAGCTTCAATTCGTTTGTCAATGCCGAAAGCCGCGGTGGAAACGACGGCTCCGAGGCTCGATCCACAGATTCCGATACGTGAGTGATCGAATTCCGAACGCGTTTCGATCCAATCGATCGTTCTCCTCACGTCCCACACGGACTGGACCATATTGAGGATCAACAAGTCAGGATCGGGCTCCAACGTCAGTTCGCCGGAAACGTAACCTGGGGGAGTTCTCGAGAGATGGTAGGGCAGGGTCAATAAAACTGCCGCTACCCCATGCCGATTCAGCTCTGAGGCGATCGCCCTCTCGATCTTGAGATCGCGCGTTCCCCAGTAGTGGAGCACGACGACGACCGGTGTCGGACCCGTCGTTTGGGCCGGAACGAGGATTCGAAGTGGGACCGTGTTGTTCGCCGGATACGGCGTTTCCAAGGCACTTGGGAAGTTGACCGTGTACTCGATCTCGTTCTGGGTTCGGTCGACCTCTTTCCAGTCGGGAAAGGTGATCGGCGGCGGCGGTTGCGCAATCTGGGGTTGCTGCGCCAAAGTGAGACAGGCTCCGAAAAGGAGCGTCAACAGGATGATGATCGCTTTGAGTCGTGTCCCCATGGTGGCTAGGGCAGGTGCGCCGCAAGACAGTTTAGACGCTCAGTCCGGCCCGGCGGTTGGTCCCACTGGGCTTACTGCAAATGCGGTTCGATTCGATCCCCTCATCAGTGACGTTCTACGTCGAAGCCTTGCTTCACGCCCGGCGGACGCCGGTCTAAGGAGTGACGTCCGTCCATGATCACTTACGCCGAGGCGGTCAGGATCGTCGACGATCACACGAGCTTGCTCGGAAATGACGTGCGACCCCTTGCCGGTTGCTCCGGCTCCAGGCTGGGGAAGGAGCTTCGTGCCCTGTGCGATTCGCCCCCCTTCGACAACTCGGCCGTCGATGGGTACGGACGGCGAGAGGAGGATTTGGGAGCCAGACTCTTACCCCTTGCCGGGGAAGTGCAGGCGGGCGACGACGGCCGTTTGAACGTTCGGCCCGGACACGCGGTACGGATCTTCACCGGGGCCCCAGTACCGTCGGGCATCGTATCGATCTCCATGCAGGAGGACTGCGAGGAGGTCGATGGGCGCGTACGGTTCTCGCTGGAATCGAAGCCCGGGCAACACATTCGGCCAGCAGGATCGGACTTCAGGAAAGGCGAGACTCTTTTGCCGGAAGGGACAATCTTGGATGCTCCAAAGCTTGGCCTAGCCCTTAGCGGCGGTCATTCCCAGGCTGAGTGCCGGATCCGGCCAAGAGTCTTGATCTTGACGACCGGTAACGAACTGGTAGCTCCGGGCGAACTCCTCGGCCCGGGTCAAATCTACAATTCGAATAGCGGGGCCTTATTCGAAGCAGCTCGGCCGTTGTCCTCGCGCACTCAAACGATGAATTGCGGCGACGATCCCGAGCAACTTCGGTCCATGATGCCGGGGCTACTGAACGACAATGACGTTCTCATCACCTGCGGCGGAGTCTCGGTCGGGGCTCACGATTACCTCAAGGAGGCATTCGCTTCGGCTCACGTGACGGAGCTTTTTTGGAGCGTCGCGATCAAGCCCGGCAAACCGATCTTTTTTGGCTCACAAGGGAAGGCCTTAGTATTCGGATTGCCCGGGAATCCGGTTTCCGCTTTGGTCACGTTCTTTCTCTTCGTGCGGCCGGCCTTACTGAAAATGGCAGGAAGTCCCGACCCATGGCCACGCCCCTTTCATGCTCGATTCGAAGGCAAATGCAGCAAGCGCGATGGAAGGATGGAGTTTCTGAGGGGCATTCTGACCGGCGAGTCGGTGCGGCTCGTGGGCGGCCGAGACTCCCACCTGATCTCTGGGCTCGCGGCAGCGAACTGCCTGATACATTTCCCGCTCGAGGCGACCGAGCTTCGAGACGGAGACGTAGTAGACGTTACGGCGCTAAACTGGATGTAGCGACCCGATGAAACAGATCAAGGTGCAGTACTACGCGATCTTTCGAGAGCAGCGCGGATTAAGCGAAGAGGTCATCCAAACCGCTGCCGTCACCGCCCTAGACCTTTATCAGGACCTCGCAACTCATCACGGTTTCTCGTTGACCCCAAGTCTGGTGCGCGCAAGCGTCAACCTCCAATTCAAGGCTCTTGACACCGAACTCTCCGACGGAGACGCGGTCGTGTTCATCCCGCCCGTGGCCGGAGGCTAAACTGATTTCGGATTTTGGATTTCGGATTTCGGTTTTCGGAGACAAACCAAGGTTTGAAACCCAGATTCTCCCTCCCCTGCGGGCCCGGAGCCGGCAATGAGCCAGTTCTCGCTGACAGCCGAGCCGATCGCTGCCACTCCATCGGCAGCCCAGGATGGGGCGGGCGGCTACGTCGTTTTCGAGGGCCGGGTGCGGAATCAAAACGAAGGTCGCGACGTCCGGTCCCTCGAGTACGAAGCTTTCGACGAACTGGCAGTGAAGGCAGGCTGCGAGGTCCTTGGGGAAGCTCTAGAAAGGTTTGCGATACTCGATGTCCGTTGCATCCATCGCACCGGCCATCTTCAAATCGGTGAGGTCGCGATACGGGTCGAAGCCGCGAGCGCTCATCGAAAAGCCGCTTTCGAAGCCTGTTCCTGGATCGTCGACGAGATTAAACAGCGCGTCCCGATCTGGAAGAAGGAGCACTACGCGGACGGCGACTCCGGCTGGATCAACTGCGAAGCGCCTGACGATCAAATGCTTTTTTGTCATCCCGGGGAGCGAGGGATCTCAAATCCAAATCCGAGAACGCCTTGCGAAAGGAGAGATTCCTCGCAGGCTCGGAATGACAAAACCGTAGGATCAGAAGCGGCCTACTACAGCCGCCAAGTCCGCCTCAGCGAAGTCGGACCAGAGGGTCAGGCCAAGCTTAAGTCGGCACGAGTTCTCGTCGTTGGCGCAGGCGGCCTCGGCAGCCCTGCCCTGCTTTATCTCGCTGCAGCCGGGGTCGGGACGATCGGCATTGCCGAGCAGGACGACCTCGATGAAAGCAACCTTCACCGGCAGGTTGTCTACGCTTCACATCAGATCGAGAAAGCAAAGGCCGAAGCCGCGGCCGACAGGATCCGAGCCCTAAATCCTTATATCGCGGTTGTGACTCATCAGGAACGGGTTACCGGCTCGAATGCGCCGAATCTTGTCAAGGACTACGATCTCGTGCTCGATTGCACCGACAACTTCAGGACGAAGTTTCTGCTTAACGACATTTGCGTCGAGGCGTACAAGCCGTTGATCCAGGCGAGCATCTACCGTTACGAGGGGCAACTCATGGTGATCACGCCGGACTCGCCATGCCTGCGATGTCTGTGGCCGAAAACACCGAACGAAGGGTGCGTCGGCTCTTGCGCGGAAGTTGGCGTCCTCGGTGTCGTGCCAGGCGTCTTCGGGACACTCCAAGCAGCCGAGGCAATCAAACTGATCCTTGGCTTGCCATCGCCTCTGCGCGAGGGCCACATGTTGTTGCTAGACCTCCAAAGCTACCAACAGCAAATGGTCTCCGTTGCTAGGGACCCAGCTTGCCCGGCGTGCGGGATTCTGAGCTCTAGCTTGCCGGTCGAAACTGCAGCGTTCAACGTCGACGCCGAGGATATCGATCTTGCCGAGTTCCTCGTGATCGACGTTCGCGAACCTTACGAGGTTCGTTTCCAGCCGATGAAGTCGGCGCTGAACTTGCCAAGCACTCGCTTCGATCTCGGCCGGTTGCCTCAGGCCGACAAGTACCTCCTGGTGTGTGCGCACGGAATCCGCAGCGAGGCCATCGCCGAGGCGATGTGGGAGCGAGGCGATCACCGATTCTTCTCTCTCTCAGGGGGCGTTGCCGCTCTAAAGCAGCGGCGCTAAGCGAAGCGCCGGGCGCCTATGCGACCGAAGTAGACTCGGACCCATGAGTGGACTGAGTCACGTAAGGGAGGATGGAAGTCCGAGGATGGTCGATGTCTCCGGAAAGAAACCGACGGTTCGGCGGGCCCTCGCGGAGGGCTTTGTCAAGCTCAAACCGGCTCACTTAGGGGCTCTTGACGGTTTGCCAAAGGGAGATGCGATCACAGTAGCCCAGATCGCGGGGATTCAGGGCGGGAAGCGCTGCTCGGAATTGATTCCCCTCTGTCATCCGATCCCACTTACTCATCTCGATGTGCGGATTGCGCGCGAAAGGGACGGTCTGAGGATCGAAGCGGAGGCGCGAACGGAAGATCGAACAGGCGTCGAGATGGAGGCCTATACAGCCGTTGTCGTAGCGGCGATCACCTTGATCGACATGCTGAAGGGGGTCGACCCGGACCTTGAGATCACGCGAGTCAGGCTGCTTGATAAGACCGGAGGTAAGGCGGATTGGAAGCGCGAATCGGTGTCGTAACCGTCAGTGACTCGCGATCCACCGGCGAGTTCGAAGACCTGAGCGGGCCGGCGGTCATCGAAGCATTGCGGGCGCTAGGCTATTCCCTATTCTCGACCGACATCGTCCCAGATGAGGTCGATCCGATCCGAGCCGCAATCATGCGCATGGTCCCGGTCTGTCAAGCAGTTCTTACGACCGGAGGAACCGGATTCACACCTCGCGACGTGACGCCGGAGGCAACGGCTCTACTGCTGGAGCGGCGAGCGGAGAACATCAGCGAGCTTATACGCCTTCGCGGGCTGGAGAACACGCCGCTCAGCCACCTGAGCCGGGGCGTCGCCGGGGTGATCGGCTCGACCCTTGTTGTCAACTTGCCAGGGTCGCCCAAGGGCGCCAAGGAGGGAATTGAGGCGATCGCGCCTCTTCTCGAGCCCATTCTATCGGCGCTGGCCGGCGAGGGTTGTCCTCATTCGTGATGACCCAAACCAGAACCTAGTGGGAGTTGCTCCCAAGTTAGCGCTTGCGACGCCAGAGGATACCGATGTCCCTGCCTCCCTCGCCTCCCCCGTAGCCGACAACATCGCCTTGGTCGTCCACCGCAGTAGCAACTGACCATACGAAAGGATTTCCATCGATCAAGACCCCTTGCAGAAACGAATGGAGGTTTACGCAGGATTCGGCACTGCCGCGCCAAACCAGACCCGCCTGCTTGCCCAACCGAGTGCCAGTGCCTACCTGAAATCGGCCCGCTGCTCCGTTTGCCTCGCTTGAGTCGAACCCGATCGGATGAAGGTCAGTGTATTTCGCCGTGCCGCGCCAAAGCAGCGCGTGGTTTACACCGCTCGTGGCCGCTCCTCTTCCCCACCCGACTTGGCACCCGCTGGCCGCTCCCCGGGCAGTCGATGTCAGAAACCCAGTCGGGTTCAGATCGATGGCGGTTCGAGCCAGACCCTTCCAAAAGAGGGCGTGAGTCAACCCATCCCATCCTGGTCTGATGCCATCGCCGGCAAGTCCGTCCGCGGACACAGCCCAGGCGGTGGATTGTGAGAATCCGGGGGGATTGAGGTCGATACCGCTCTCCGGGGAACCTCGCCAAAGGAAAGCATGAGGCTTGGTCCCCTCATCGACTGTGTTTCCCCTTCCTTGTCTTCCTCCGTAACGTCCTCCCCCCATTCCCGGCCCCCAACCCTTGTTCAAATCCACCCGCTTGCCCCGAACCCCCATAACAGGCTCCCCCCGCGACTCACCAACCACCGAATCCCCAAAAGCCGCGTTAGCCTTCGCCTCATCGAGGCTTAGCTCAGTCGGTCTACTCGAGCCATTGGTCCACTCCAGAGGGGAAAGGTCCTCGCCTCCTGCCGTTGAAGTGCCCGTTCCCGTTCCATTCCCGTAGCCAAACTCGTGGCCGGCGATGATGGCTGTCGCTCGAGAATAGTAGCGTTCATCCTTGGCGTCGAGAAGGATGACCGAGTAAAGGGGATGATCGTTGGAGTGCGCAGAACCTGCTGGCCCAATTAGGGTCCAGCCTGCTGCGAAAGCCAATAGCCACTTCATGCCACAAGTATCCGGCGAGACCGGTCCATCATCCTAACCGCCGATCTGGCTCATCCCTCGACCGACAACCTTTTGGCCCTCAGCAAG
Organism: uncultured Fimbriimonadaceae bacterium; assembly: GCA_964576205.1. GTDB lineage: Bacteria > Armatimonadota > Fimbriimonadia > Fimbriimonadales > Fimbriimonadaceae > JAEVZK01. Next base: position 28,873 of record CAZNUL010000011.1, read on the forward strand.
ATAGTGCCTTTCAGGCTTATGCGCAACGAGATACTCGAATAGGTTTGCTAGCTCGCGATCCGTGGCTCCCGCTCGCATGGGCGTTCGCATGTCCAGTTCGCCGTCCGACATCAGGCAGGGCCTGAGGAAGCCGTCGTGGGTCAGGCGGATCCGGTTGCACTGAGAGCAGAAGTCGTTCGTGATCTGGCTGATGAAGCCGACCGTTCCAAGGGAGCCGCGCAATCGAAAGCTCCGAGCCGGACCATTCGTTCGGATCTCGGCTCGTTCGAGCTCACCCACCTCCGATTCGATTCGGCCTTTCGCCGCTTCCATCGAGAGGAACATGCGCCGCATTTGCGAATCGCTGAGCATGTCTCCGGCAGTTTGTTTAAGCTGGACCATCCCGGAAACGCAACCCGGCGTGTATGACGGCCCCTCGTCAAGATTCCAGCGCATCGGCATCAGCTCGATGAACCGGACGTGGAGCTCGCGATCCAGGCTCAGCCGCGCGAAGTCGGCGACCTCGTCGTCGTTCACCCCCTTCATCAGCACACAGTTGACCTTGACGGGACTCAGACCAGCATCGAAGGCGGCGTCGATCCCCCCTAAAACACGGTCGAGCGAGCCGCGCCGGGCGATGGCCGTGAATCGCTCCGGCTTCAGCGTATCGAGGCTCACGTTGACCCGATGCAGACCGGATCGGGCGAGCCGGCACGCAAGCTCTTCGAGCATAAAGCCGTTCGTCGTGCAGGATAGATCGGCGATGCCCGGGATGGCGGCGATCTCTTTGACGAGATCGGGCAGCTCTTTGCGCAGAAGTGGCTCGCCGCCGGTCAGCCGCACTTTTGTGATTCCCAATTCGGCGCCGATACGAACGAGCCTCGCGATCTCCTCGAAGGTTAGATTCTCGTTCTTCGGCGTGGCGGGGAAGCCCTGCTCCGGCATGCAATAGACGCAGCGGAAATTGCATCGATCGGTGATCGAGACTCTCAGATAGTCGATGCGCCGGTTGAAGGGGTCGGTCATTAGATTGACGATTGACGATTGACGATTGACGATTGCGGGTCGCGTCTCATTCAACGCCAAAGCCGCCGGTTCAATCTCTTCTACAGTCTAGAACGTTTCCGAAGCCGCAAGCCTGCTTGGCTTTCCAGTTCAAGTTGAGGAAGTGCTTCAGAGAGAGGATCCTCGCCGTTAGCCTCGGAGGGCAAAGGCCCAGGGGGCAAGTCACGGTTTGGACTCGGCGGCGTCGACCCTATTGGGCCAAGCAAAGACTCCTTGACCCTCCATCCAACGAAGAGTCGCTCTCACCTCCTCTCGTCGAGAACCGTGGCGGAGCCTCCCGTGATCCCTGACAAGCGTTGGGTTGCCTGAACCGAGAACGAGGGCAATGCAAGCTGGAGCAATTAAGAGGCTCGCCAACATGCTCACTTCGTGCCATCGAAAGGTGGAACGGAGCATAGTCCTCCTTGTCTCTAGATTGGCGGCATACCCTTCGAAGTCTCCAGCCCGGAAGCAAGCTCGGGCCGCCTTTAACGTTGGATCGCGAAGGACTCTAATAACCGTGAAGCCGAGGCCGCCGAGGAATGTGGCGACGGCGGCAAGCGACACTAACCAAACGAGGAAGCCGCCCGGAGTAACGAGGAAGGTGGTTAGCAGTGCGTAGACAGCTCCGCCGATCCAAAGATTAACAGTCGCGGCCAGAGCGAAGAACAGGAGAACCGTCGGACGAAGAGCAACCTCGCGAAAGAGGCCGCCGAACTGACTCCAGGTCGCTCCCTTTCGCCAAAGGCTCCTTTCCGTTGTCGCCACACCCCAAGTATATGAGAAGGGCAGAGAACGCGAGTACTCGTTCTTCGCACAGGTAAAACGAGGCAGTGAATAGCTTTAGCGCCAAGGCGACCCTCAGCTGCGGCGGAACAGACTACACCATTTACCGCCTGGACGCCCTCGAGAAATTTGGCGTCGAAACCAGCAGACTTCCCTACTGTCTCCGCGTTCTCCTCGAGAACCTGCTTCGGACCGAAGACGGCATTTCCGTCACTTCCGCCGACATTCTCGCCCTTGGTGGCTGGGAACCGCATGCCGACCCCAGCGAAGAGATCTCATTCACGCCGGCTCGCGTCCTACTGCAGGACTTTACGGGAGTGCCCTGCGTCGTCGACCTCGCCGCGATGCGCGAAGCCATGGCAAAGCTGGGAGGCGATGCAAAAAAGATCAACCCGTTGCAGCCGGTGGAACTCGTTATCGATCACTCGGTGCAGGTCGATGCATACGGCAGCGATGCGGCTCTTCTGATCAACCGCGACTTCGAATACGATCGCAACAAGGAACGCTACGAATTTCTTAAGTGGGGTCAGATGGCCCTCGACAACTTCCGGGTCGTCCCCCCCAATACCGGCATCGTCCATCAAGTCAACCTGGAACACCTCGCGCGGGTGACTTTCGTAAACGCGGAAAACGTCGCCTATCCCGACACTTTGGTCGGTACCGACAGTCACACGACGATGATTAACGGCCTTGGCGTTTTGGGCTGGGGAGTCGGCGGGATCGAGGCCGAGGCCGCGATGCTGGGTCAGCCGGTGACGATGCTCATTCCCCAGGTCGTCGGGTTCAAGCTGACGGGAAAACTGAAGGAAGGCTCGACCGGCACCGACCTCGTCCTCACGGTTACCGAGATGCTGCGAAAGAAAGGAGTGGTCGGCAAGTTTGTCGAGTTCTATGGACCGGGCGTCGCCACTCTACCCCTCGCCGACCGGGCGACGATCGGCAACATGGCGCCCGAGTACGGGGCGACCTGCGGCATCTTCCCAGTCGACCGGGAAACGCTCAACTATATGCGGCTGACCGGACGTTCCGAATCGCAGATCGAACTCACGGGGGCGTACTACCGCGAGCAAGGGATGTTCCTCGAGGAAGGATCGCCGGAGGCCGAATATAGCGACACCCTGGAACTCGATCTCGCTACGGTTGAGCCGTCGATCGCGGGACCGAAGCGGCCACAGGATCGCCTTCGCTTGAGTGAAGCTCGTGAGAACTTCCATCGTAGCTTCCCGGATGCCACCCACAGCCCATCAGCCCATCAGCCCATCAGTTCATCCGCCGGGAGTGTGGCCTTATTGGAGGCGCCAACTCAGGCCGAAACGGAAGCCAACGCGGCTGCGGACAAGGTCGGCGACGGCTCCGTCGTCGTCGCTGCGATCACAAGCTGCACGAACACATCGAACCCTTCGCTGATGCTGGCCGCCGGCCTTGTCGCCAAGAAGGCGATCGAGAAAGGGCTCGACACCAAACCGTGGGTCAAGACCTCGCTTGCGCCGGGCTCGCGCGTCGCGACCGACATGTTCAATAAGACGGGCTTGATGAAGTACCTCGAACAGCTCGGATTCAACGTGGTTGGTTACGGCTGCACGACCTGCATCGGCAACTCGGGCCCGTTGCCACAGGCGATCTCGCACCGGGTCAACGAAGAGAGCCTCGTCGTATGCAGCGTTCTGAGCGGCAACCGCAACTTCGAAGGACGCATCAACCAGGATGTCAAGGCGAATTACCTGATGTCGCCGCCGCTCGTCGTGGCCTATGCTCTGGCCGGGACGATCGATATCGACCTCACCCACGATCCTGTCGGCATCGGGAAAGACGGCCGGGTGATCTTTCTGAGAGAGATTTGGCCGACCCAACAGGAGATCGCCGATGTTCTTGCCCAAGGTGTCAAGCGCGAGCTCTACGTCGACAATTACGCGGACGTGTTCAAGGGCGACGATAAGTGGAACGCAATCAAGGTATCGGGAACCGACCAGTTCAAATGGGATGGGGCATCGACTTACGTTAAGAATCCGCCGTACTTCGACGGCATGCCTGCCAAAGCGCCGAAAGGAGTTAGCGATCTTTCGGAAATGCGGTGCCTTGCCCTTCTTGGCGACAGTGTGACCACCGACCACATCTCGCCAGCCGGATCGATCAAGCTGAATTCACCCGCCGGTCAATACTTGACCGAACACGGAGTCGCACCCGCGATGTTCAACAGCTATGGGTCGAGGCGCGGCAACCACGAGGTTATGGTGCGAGGCACGTTCGCGAATATCCGTCTTCGGAATCAGATGGCCCCGGGAACGGAAGGCGGATTCACGGTTTACCTGCCGACCGGCGAGGTGACGACGATTTTCGAAGCGGCCGAGAAGTATCGACAGGACGGGACGCCCCTCATCGTGCTCGCGGGCAAAGAGTATGGAACGGGCTCCAGTCGCGACTGGGCGGCCAAAGGCACTTTCATGCTCGGAATCAAGGCCGTCATCGCCCAGAGCTTTGAGCGGATCCACCGCTCGAACCTCATCGGGATGGGTGTCCTCCCCCTGGAGTTCGTGGACGGTGAAAGCGCCTCAGAGCTCAAACTAACCGGTAGAGAGACTTTCAGGCTCGACGGTCTAAGCGAAGCCGTCGAAATCGATTTTCGTAACGGCAAGGTCCTGGAAATGCTGGCCGACGACAAATGGTTCAATGTCCGGGTCCGGATCGACACCCCGCAGGAGCTGCAGTATTACAAGAACGGTGGAATCCTGCAGTATGTGCTGCGCCAGTTGCTTGCGTCCTAACCCGCAATGAGGTTAAGCGAAAGGCGCCGACGCCGTCACACACTAACATCCGATGAAGCTCCGTGTCTACTGCCCGGCCAAGGTCAACCTCTATCTGGCGGTTGGACCGCGTGATCGGCGGGGATACCATCCGCTACGCACGGTCTTCCAGGCGGTTGGGCTTTACGACCTTCTCGATATCACGTTCGGGGAAGTGCGGAACGAACCAGCGATCGAGGTCGCCGGGGCCGACTTGCCGGCAGAAAACACGATTTCGAGAGCTTTGAGGCTTAGTCGCGAAATCTTCGCGATCCAGCCTGCACAGGTTCGCCTGGAGAAACGCATTCCCATGGAAAGCGGCCTTGGGGGCGGCAGCTCGGATGCGGCCGGGGTCCTGCGGGCGCTGAGGCGGGCCAACATCCAACAAACCACGACTCATCACGAGCTCGAAAGCGTCGCGTCGGCAATTGGCGCCGACGTACCGTTCTTCCTGACAGGCGGGCGCGCCCTTGGAGAGGGTTATGGCGACAAGGTCACCCCGATGCCCGATCCGTCGGACGAGTGGTTTGTGATCGCAATGCCGGAACGCGGCTGTTCGACCGCGGACATGTACAGCCGGCTGGACCTTGCCACCAGAATGCCCTCCGCCGATGTCGGCCGGTGGGATGAGCCATTCGTCGGAGATCCAAACGGGCTGCCCCTTTACAATGATTTCGAGGCGGTCGCACCCGATGAGTGCCTGGACTTGATTGAGCGGCTTCGCGAGCTTGGCGCCGAGGGCGCCGCGCTTTCGGGCTCCGGCTCGGCTGTCTTCGGTTGCTTTGGTGACGAGAAATCGGCCCAACAAGCCAAGAAGCAGTTGTCGAGCGACGCCGAATCCTGGGTTGCGAAATCGCTGACCAGGACCGAATCCCTTCGCGTCGAAACCCGCTAGGCCGGCCGTACGAGACGTCTAACCTTTCAGCCGTGCGAGAGCGGCGTCGACGGCGCCGGTTCCGGTCGCCGCGACATCGGGGGTCAGGGGATGTCCTTCGAGCCGATGGCCATCGTGAGAAACGTAGTCCCCAACCGGGAACTGCATTCGGAAGCCGTAAGAGAGCCGCCCGAACGTCGACACGAGCACAGCTCCCATGGTCTTCGAGCCAACGATCGGGCTGCTACGCTCTTCATGGAGGGCGTTTGCGACGATTTCGGCGGCGCTTGCCGACCCGCCATCCACGAGAACGGCAACCTTCCCCTTGAACGGCTCGAGGTCGCTGCTGGCCGTCTTGAACTCTCGGTGGGCCCACGCGGCGATTGCTATAGGATCGCTTCCGCTGCCGTTTTCTTTCGAGTAAGCGGTAGCCATCCGTCGCGAGACGAACGTGCCGATCGGCGTCCCCGATGGCATCAACAATCCAAGGAAATGGCGCATGTTCTCGACTTCGCCACCTGGATCGCCTCGAAGGTCGACCACGAGATTCTTCGCGTTTTTCGCTTGGTCGAAAAGCCCAGAAACGACATCGGGATCGTAGTCGGATTCGAAATCTGGGATCCGGATCAAGGCCGAGTCATCGTCGATCCATTTGAGCTCGGGCTTGCGCGCGAATCGACGACCCTGCGCTTCCGACATCAATGTTTGGACATTGGAATCCACGCCTTCTCCACCCCAATGCCGACGCATCCCGCCGGGCAGAAGTTGTATGTGGCTGAGTCCAAACTGTCGGAGCGCGCCGTTGACGACGTCGGCGAATTCGCGCGGGGTTTCGGCATTTTCGAGCCCGTCCTTTCTGCTGTCGACGAACGTGCGCCACTTGCCAAGATCGACACCGGGCACAAAGGCTTCCTGAGAGAGCACCTGGTCCATCTCGTCCAGGACCTGGTCCTTTTGATCCTTCGTGAATTGGGCGAAAGCGGAGGCCGCGACAAGGAGCGCCGCGAGAATACTGGTCAGCCTCGTTAGTGTCATGCTGGTTAGTACGCCGGACTAGCGCCCCGGGTGGCCGCCTTGAGGCGGCCGCCCTCAATTTGAGAGATATCTTATCGATTCTTCAAGGCAAGCCGATTAATGCATATGGCAGTATTGAAACCATGTGGCACCGCGCGGTTTTCGTTATCGTCGTCGCCTTGACCGTCATTGGCTGCAACCAGGCGGCAAACAATACAAGGGTTGGAGACGCACCGAGGACCGAAACCGCGTCCCCGAGCGGCTGGAAGGAGATCAAGACCTCGGGATTTGCGATTTCTTTTCCCAGTGATTGGACAGCGATCGACCTTGCCGCGAAGGACGTCAAGAAGGCCGTGAACGATGCCTTCGGCAAGGACCCGGCCAACGCGGCGATCTCGAGTCAAGTCGACCAAGTACTTCAAAACCACTCGATCAAGCTGATGGTGTTCTCGCCTAAGAACTCAGAACCCGGCTTTCGGCCCAATTGCAACGTGATCATTCTCGATGCGCCGGCCGGCATCAAGTTCGACGACATCGTAGCGCAAAACGTGGCGCAGCTTAAAACAATGGTGGGCAACGACGACCCGCAACTCTCTTACGTCGACGCCCCAGTTGGTAAGGTCGCCAAAATCGTCTACCACTTAAAATCTCAGACGACTGCCGACCCGGTTACAACCGGATACATCGCCCTAAAGGGTCAGACCATGGCTGTCATTACTTTTGCAACAACCAAGAACGATACAGAGATGGACAAGATCTCGGATCAGTCGGTCAAGACTTTCCGCATCGACTAAACTCAAAATGATGACAACGCGATACTTCGCATCTAGGAGGCATGGCTAGAGAACCTGGCCATTTCCAACCAACTCTTCACTTTGGAACGGAGCGCCGCGCGCGCGACTTCCAGTCGACCGCTCAGGCGATCGGGGAGCTTCTCGACCGGCAGAGCCGAGAACGTATCGGTCTGTTCTGGGCCGAAGGTTGCCGTTCCTTCTTTAGCGCATTGGAGTCTGGATGGACCGTTCATTCGGTCGTCTTTTGCCCAAAACTGCTGCGAAGCGCCACCGCCTGGCACGTTCTGGCAAGAATCCGGCCGCGCACACAGGTCCTCCGGCTCGCCCCTGACGAGTTCAGAACGTTATCGCGCCGCGTGGAGCCGGATGGGATCGGCATCCTATGCGAGCAGCGCTGGAGCCCCCTTATCCAGGAGCGAGCCGGGTCTGGCGACGTTTGGGTTGCCCTCGACGGGGTTAGAACGCCGGGAAACCTTGGGACGATCCTGCGTACCTGTGCGGCCGCGGGCGCAAGAGGCGTCATGCTCATTGGCGGGGATGCAGACCCCTACGATCCAGCCGCGATCAGGGCGAGCATGGGCGCCGTCTTCAAGGTGCCTTTGATTCGGACGAGCGCGAAAGCACTGGCCGGGTGGAAGAGCCGCCGAGCCGTCACGTTTATCGGCACTTCGCCGGCCGCTTCGCGCGACTATCGTCAACCAACCTACCGAACCCCGCTGGTATTGATGATGGGGGGCGAGCGATCCGGGCTTCGTGAGCGCCAACTAGCCCTGTGCGATGAAATCGTGAGCCTGCCGATGACACGTCAAGTCGATTCCCTGAACCTGGCGGTCGCGACCAGCGTGATGCTCTACGAAGTGCTCGGCTGCCGCTGATGCGCCGTCGGAACCAAGCTTGCCGAGCTACCCCTCGACTTCGTTCGGGAACAAGACCTTGCTCGAGGGGTGGTCGATGAGATACTGCTGAATCGTGAACGGCTTTCCGTCAGGAACGCGGCGCAGGTAAGAACCGTCGGGCTCCATGTCCCAGGCGTTCGTGTTATCGCAGAAGTAGCGCCCAAGGATTTGGTCGCGAACGTGAGCGATCAGGTCGGGCCTGGCGATCGGCACAAGCACTTCGATGCGGCGATCCAGATTCCGGCGCATGAGATCGGAGCTTCCGATCAGGAGCTCGGGATTGCCGCCATTCTCGAAGTACAGGACACGACTGTGTTCGAGGAATCGACCGACGACGGAGATCACGCGAATGTTTTGACTCAGGTCGGGAATGCCGGGCCTGAGCGTGCAAATACCGCGGATGATGAGGTCGATCTCGACCCCGGCATCGTTGGCTTCATAGAGTGCGTTGATGATGTCGGGATCGACGAGCGAGTTGAGCTTGAAAATAATCCTGCCCTGCGAGTGTCGGGTTTCGCGACGGATTCGCTGAATGACTGCTTCGCGTAGTCCAGTTGGCGCTACGAGCAGCTTCCTGTAGTCTCGCTGACGACTGAATCCGGTCAACACGTTGAATAGCTCCGCGACGTCTTGGGTGATACTGTCGTCGGCCGTGAACAAGCCCAGGTCGGTGTAAAGGAGAGCGGTCCCCGGGTTGTAGTTACCGGTCCCGATGTGCGCATAGGTTCGGACACCGCCCGAGCCCTTCCTAACGATGAGGCAGAGCTTGCAATGTGTCTTGAGCTCTGTGAAACCGTAAGTGACATGCACGCCCGCCTGTTCCAAGGCTCTCGCCCAGCCGAGGTTGTTACTTTCGTCGAAGCGGGCTTTTAGCTCGACCATGACGGCCACCTGCTTTCCCGCCTCAGCCGCCGCGAGAAGGGCCTCGACGATCGGGGAGGGAGTTCCCACCCGGTAGAGGGTCATTTTGATGCCGATGACGTCGGGATCGACGGCCGCCGACCGCACATAGTGTTCGACCGGTCTAAAGCTGTCGAACGGATGGTGGAGGAGGGCGTCGGTCGAATCGAGCTGTTCGAAGAGAAGCTTCGAAGTCGAAAGCGAGTCGGCGAGATACGGCTGGAAACGGGGATACCTTAGGTCGACGCGATCGATCGCCGACAGCTCCCAGAGCGCGTCGAGGCCGAGAAGGCCGTTTCCCTCGTGGAGATTCTGCGGGCCTAGGTCCAGGATCTCCATGAGCTGGCCGCGGACCGACTCCGGCATGTCGGCGCTAACCTCCAGCAGGACCGGATCGCCGAAGCGACGCTGTTTGATCGTTTGTTCGATGGTCTCGAGGAGATCGCCGGCCTCGAGCTCTCTTATTTCGATGTCCGCATCCCGGATCACTCGAAACACGTGGGTGGCAAAGATCTCAACGCCGGGAAACAAGGCGCCGAGATTGTTCCGTATCAGGTCTTCGGCCAAGACGAACGAGTGACCTCGGTTTCCAACCCGTACGAGCCGAGGGAGAACGCTCGGCACTTTCACACGCGCGAGCCGGCTGTTCCCTTGCTCGTCGTTCAGAATGGCCGCGATGTTGAGGCTGCGATTCGAGATAAAGGGGATTGTCGTCGCCGGATGCAGGATCAGGGGGGTGCACAGAGGAAAGATGTTTTTTCTGAAGTAGGCATCGAGCTCGTGCTTCCGCTTGTCGCTGAGGCCGTCGTACGGCACAATCCCGACTCCTTGGGCGGCAAGAGCCGGAAGCAGCTCGCCATGCAAGATCTCTGAGGCGTGCCGCCGCATCGGGGGAACGGTCTTTGCGATCAGGCTGAGCTGTTCGGAGGGGCCGAGTCCGTCCGGGGTCATCTCGTAGAGCCCGCTCTCGTTCTGCTCCATGAGGCCCGAGACACGAACCATGTAGAATTCGTCGAGGTTCGACTCGAAGATGGCGAGGAACTTCAGTCGCTCGAGAAGCGGATTCTCCGGTCGCGACGCCTCTTCTAGGACTCGCCCATTGAATTGGAGCCAACTGTATTCGCGGTTGACGAAGCGGTCCGAACGCAGCCACTTCTTCGCCTTCGGCGCGCGCCTTAGAGAGGACAACCTTTGATCCTCCCCGTCGCCATCTGAAGGACGGCCCCCTCGCGCACTCCAAAACGGCTCACCAGCATTCGGTCGCGTTTGTACTTTCGAAGAATCTCGCGGAAGATGATCGCTCCCGGCAGGAGGGTCGCCGCCCTTCTCGGTTTCACCTGGAATCTGATGCCGATCTGGTCGATTGCCAGTCGCTGAGTTGCCCAAATCAGGTAGTCGAGTTCCTGGATCGCGATCTCCCGGTCGCTGTCGGCGTGAAGGGCTCGCCAGATCCCCCGGGCGACGCCACCGCTCGCCGTGATCTGCTCGACCTCGGGGTGCTCCGGGGCCCTGGCGATCTCCTTTCGAATCATTTCCGTGAGCTTCTGGACCTTTTCCTCCCGACAAGGAAAGAACAGCCCCATGCGGGCACTCAAAGTGCCGGTTCCGAGAGGCAATGAAGTATCGTCCACGAGCTCGCCGCCTCGTGCGAACGCGACCTGAGCGCTACCACCGCCAACTTCCGCCACGATCATTTCATCGGCGCCATCGCTGTCGACCAACACCCCCGCGATGCCGAGTTCTGCCTCGCGTTGGCCGCTCACGAGGTCAACTTCGACACCGACTTCCACCCTGATTCGCTTCAGAACTTTCTTCGCGTTCTTCGCGGTGCGCATCGCCTCGGTGCCGAAAACGTAGAATCGCTCGGCCCTGTCGGCCTTGGCCTGGCTGCGGTAAACGTCCAAGGTCTCGATAAGCTGGTCCTGAAGAGGAAGGGGGACTTCGCCCTCACGGGCGACGACTTCGCCCAGATTAAGCCACTCGTTGACGTCGGTTACCCGATGGATGCTTCCCTCGTTGGTGTCTGCGACGAGGAGATGGAGGGTGTTGCTGCCGATATCAACGGTGGAGAGCACTCTCCCCATAGCCTAGTGTGGCACGGCGCGTTTGCGCCTTGTCGATAACGTGTTCTTAACGAAGGCGCATTTAGTTGACTCTGTGGAGTCCCCCTTCAGGTTGGCGAACTGGCCCGCTCAATGCCCAAACACCCGCTGGATCGCCTCCAAGTGGCCCGTCCCATAGGTTGTGTCCGGCTCCAGATAGCTCCCCTCCGTCCACTCGTTCCACGAGTTGATCGTCAGGACCTTGGGTGTATCGCGCCGGCCATCGAGAAACGCCTTCGCCATGCGCAGGGCCGATTCGAACTGGGCCGGAGTGCTCATCGTGACGCGAGTGAGCCAGGAAAACCGCGGCGTGTTGTCCCATCCCACGCTCACATTCGGGAAGTAAGGAACCGGCCACTTCGACTGGAACTCCGGCCATTGAGCCTCCGCTTTCCTTGACCAATCCGGGTAAGGCTCCGGCCCTAGATGGTGAACCCAAACGTAGTCGGTCACACTATCGAATCCGAGCTTCGAGACCAGCTCCGGCGTCAACGGTCCCCAACCCACGGCGTTGAGATGGATGCCCGTGAATCCGGCGACCTTGGCCTTCTCGCGAAACGCGTCTAGCGCAGCCCGCGCCTGGTCGATCCCGCCGAGCCCATCGACCAGGGTCTTCACCTCATAAATGGAGAAATAGGGTTTGCCGCCGACCCTCCAATAGTTCGGCCGTCGAAAGTATTTGATCGCCTCGTCTTCGACGTGGCCGAAGACTTTGGCGTCGACGGCGCCACGGTAGATCAGGGGAGGCGGCTTGCCTTCGAATGCGGGATGAACGTCGAGCCAATCGTGGTTCGCCCACATGAGTGCGAACTTGAGCCTGCCGCGATTGTGAGCCTTGAGGAAACCCCGGTCGAGTCCGCCGTTGAGATACGGAGCGTCCTCATACCAGTACCAGTCGAAGATAAAGGCATCGATCCCATGGTTGGCCGCGGCATCGATCTTCCTCGCCATCTGGCGTGGATCGGATTCGTCCTCGTAACCCCAGGCCGGCACTCGCGGCTGGGCATGGCCTTGGAATCGAGGCTCGGCCGCTCGGGTCAGGTCCCACTCGGTCCAGCCCTTCCCTTTTCGGGCTTCGTTGCGGGGGTCGGCGTGGTACCCGGGGAAATAGTAGACGGCCACGTCCACCGGGCCCTCGGCGCCTCGTGCTCCGGTCGCGCACATGAGCGCCAAGGCTGCAATCATTTCGAGGACTTCATCCTGACAGCCATGTTACACGCCAGGGTTGGCCCCGCGGTCGGCTCGCCGGAACCGGATCAACGCCGGTCAGCGAATTGCGGGTTTTCACCCTGTCCGCCCTGGATTGGCACGAAAATCGGAACAGCCAGCGGCGATATGGCCGAAAAGATCGACTGCTGGTACTGCGGCGAGATCAATGAGATCGCGCAGATCGCCAATCCTTACAACGACAAGGTCGTGGTTCACTGCCAGCTTTGCAATTCGACTATCTGGGATAGCCAAACCGGCAGGCTGGAGAAAGATGTTTTGTCGATGGCGTCGCTCCAGAATCCCAGAATCGCGAATCATCAGGGATTGTAACTAAACATCTCGCGGCCGCAGAACTGGTAAGTCAGCCGGAGAATCCGCTGTTACCATGAAGCTATGCCTCGGGTAGCGCTGCCTCTCGTCCATAAGGCCCTAAAGCGTGCGGTCAAAGCCCACAAAAGGCAGGACCGGGATGGCGAATTCCCGCTGCCCTATGCGACCCATCCTGTCGACGTTTTGAATCTCCTATGGTACGACGCGGACGTGCGAGACGAAGAGATTCTGGCAGCCGCGCTTCTACATGACGTCCTGGAAGAGACGGATGAGGAGGTTCAGGGTCTTAGGCAGGCATTCGGGGAACGAGTAGCGCGGATCGTCAAGGAACTTACCCGCGACGAGCCGGACCGGACCGGGCTCTCCGCAGAGGAGATTTGGCAGGTCCGGACTCAGGCTATGCTCGAAGAGATTGACCGAATGGGAGAGGAAGCGAAGCTGATCAAGCTTGCCGATCGTGCCTCAAATCTTCGGTCCGCTCTCTTGACTCGCAGTGGTGACGCGCTGAACAAATACATCCGGCAATCCCACCTGATACTCGAACACATCGATCGCGAGATTTGCCCCTTGCTATGGGACCGCGTCAAGGATCTGGCGGCTACGGTGTCGGTTCCGAATCGGACGGTGAATTTCGCTGAAGAGCTCGAAATTACTCTGAGCTGACCCTTGTGCGGGGGGTAGTGGGTCAGTTTGGATGTGGCATCGCCTTCTAGGCGATGTGTGCCAGGAGCTTCCAGCTCCTGCTTCCGGCGGCTGGAAGCCGTCGACACACACTCCGGCAAGATGCCGGAGCCACGAGAAAATGCAAACTGAGCCACTACCTGCGGGGGCCGAATTCAGGTTCAAAAGGTAAACTTCTGAGATGCCCGCTCACATCCGCAACGTCGGCATCATCGCGCATGTCGACCACGGAAAGACGACGTTGGTCGACGCCATTTTCAAGCAGGCGGGAATCTTTCGCGAGAACCAGCACATGGGCGAGCGGATCATGGATTCGAACGACCTCGAGCGTGAAAAGGGCATCACGATTCTTTCGAAGGTCGCGAGCGTTCGCTACAGAGACATTAAAATCAACATCGTCGATACTCCCGGCCACGCCGATTTCGGCGGCGAAGTCGAGCGCGTGCTGTCGATGGTCGACGGCGTGCTGCTCGTCGTCGACGCAAACGAGGGTCCGATGCCGCAAACGCGATTCGTCCTCAAAAAGGCATTTGAGAACAAGCTGAAGCCGATCGTCTTCATCAACAAGATCGACAGGGACAACGCACGCCCGCTTCACACCTACGACAAGACGATCGACCTCTTCATAGACCTCGGCGCCGATGAGGACGACCTGTTCTTCCCTCACCTCTATGGAAGCGGGGCAGGAGGCTATGCCCGTGTCGAACCGGACGGCGGCGAAAAGGACATGCGCGAGCTGTTCGAAATGATCGTCAACGCGATCCCACCGCCTCGAGTCGAGTTGGAGGGCGCTTTCCTGCTCCAGGTCAACAATCTCGATTACAGCGATTATCTCGGCCGGATGTTCGGCGGCAAAGTTCTGCGCGGAACAGTAAAGGTTGGCGACCGAGTCGAGCAACTTCGCGAGGGCAGCGACAAAAAGTCCGGCTTCAATGTGACCAAGCTCTGGACTTACGAAGGGATCCAGATGAAGGAGGTCGAGGAAGTCTCGGCCGGCGAGATTGCCATGCTCGCCGGACTTGACAACGTGTTGATCTCTGACACCATCGCCCATGTTGATTCCACCGAACCTCTCCCGGCGATCAAAGTCGAGCCATCGACCCTTTCAATGAACTTCTATGCCAACAACTCGCCGCTCGCGGGCAAGGATGGCGGGCGATTCCTCACGATTCACAAGATCCGGGAGCGAGTCGAGAAAGAGGAAGCCGTCTCTGTCAGCGTGAAGATCGATACGAACACCGCTCCGGATACCGTGAAGGTGCAGGCCCGGGGTGAGCTACAGCTCGCCATCCTCGTCGAGACAATGCGGCGCGAGGGCTACGAAATGCAGATCTCGCGCCCGCAGGTGATCTATCAACGTGGCATCTCGGAGGGGTCGCCGGCCAGCCATCGACAAGGCGCCGATGCCACCGTGTACGAGCCGTTCGAAATCGCGATTCTGGAGATGCCCGAGGAGTCGGTTGGACTCGCGATGGAGGACATGAGCCGGCGCAAGGGCGACCTCGTCGATATGCGCAAGAGCGATACCGGCACGACCACGCTCGAGTACTCGATACCGACCCGCGGGCTGATTGGATTTCGATCCCAATTCCTGACCATGACGCGCGGCCTCGGAATCATCTCGAGCCTGTTCGACGGCTACAAGCCCTACAAGGGTGAAATCACCGACCGGACCCAGGGCTCGCTGATTGCCAAGGACCCAGGGAAGCTGACCCGCTATGCTTACGAAGATGTTCAGGAGCGGGGCACGCTTTTCTATCCGGTGGGAATCGACGTCTACGGGGGCATGATCGTCGGAGCATGCTCGCGTGACGAGGACATGATCGTCAACGCGACCAAGGAGAAGCACGCGACGAACATCCGCTCCGCGACCTCCGAATCGACCATCGCCCTCGATCCTTATAAAGAGTTCTCGCTGGAACAAGCGCTCGCCTGGCTTCGCGACGACGAGCTCCTTGAGGTCACGCCAAAGCAGCTTCGCTTCCGGAAGAAGATCCTCGACCATTCTGAGCGCCGCGTTTCCGAGCGGCGCAGCGAGGTTCTGGTTTAGAAGCGGTAAATCTGAGCCTGCGGACTCTTAACGACTCCTCAGGTAGCAGGCAATTGCACTGGGTGACGATTCGAGTTAAAATGAGGTTGTCTCATACCGGAGGTATTCGCTTTGAAGAACATCGTTCGTGCTCTCACAATCCTGGCCGTCGTTGGCTCGCTCATGCCGTTCGCCAACGCCACCGGCAATCCGAAGTGTAAAGACTGCGGAATGGTCCTGTCGTCCAAGAAAGACAAGGGTCACACCGTCGCCGTCAAGATGGGAAAGAAGACTTACTATTGCTGCGCCGGCTGCGCAATGAACAAGAAGACGCCGGTCAAGAAGGGCAAGTAAGGCTCCGCGATCTTCGACAGTCAAGCTCCGGCATCCGCCGGAGCTTTTTTGTGCCGTCGGCTCTCCATAGGCACGTTTGCAGTTCAACCGGCCCCGGCGTTAGAATTTGACTGGCTCAACCAGGAGGATCCCATTTGAAGAATCTGTTTCGCGCCATCGCTATCGTCTCGGCTCTGTGCACCCTCGCGCCCCTGGCCCTCTCGGCGGGAAACCCTAAATGTCCGAAGTGCCACATGGAGCTCTCTTCGAAAAAAGACAAGAAGCACCCGGTGATGGTTAAGATGGGCAAGAAGACGTACTACTGCTGCTCTACTTGCGGTGCGCACAAGAGCACGGCCAAGCCACAACCCATCAAAGTCTCGCCCATCAAGGGAGGCGGAACGAACTAGCGGGGCGGGCACCGGAAACGGATCGCAAGATCGGGTTACGCCGTCTTCTTGGCGGTGACTTCCCAGAGGCGAACAAGCTTGTCTTGTCCGCCTGCGGCAAGCTTAGAGCCGTCGCGGCTAAAGGCAACGCAGGCAATCGGCCGCGAGGAGGCTTCGATCCGAACGTTGCCGATCCCTTTAGCGGCATTCCAAAGACCGACCGTACCGTCTCGGGAGCCTGACGCGAACAGCCAGCCGTTGGGATGGAATGCGAGGGTTTCGATCGGCTTGGTGTGACCAAACATCATCTTCTCGAGGCCGCCGTCGCTGAGCCGGAACACCCTGATCGATAGATCAACTGCGGCAACTGCCAAGTAACGGCTGTCCGCACTGAAGGCGAGCGCGGTAACCGTCGAACGCACTTGTCTGAAGGTGTGGAGCAAGGCTCCGTTCGCCGAGTGAAACAGCTTTACCGAAGCATCCGCGGAACCGGTCGCTAGGTATTTGCCGTCGGCGGACCAGGCTACCGCGGTCACGGACTGATCGTGTTCCTTCTTCCGGTAGAGGTGTCCGCCATCCCTGGTGTTGCTTACGGCAAGAGTCTTGTAGAGGGAGCCCGTTGCTAATGCGTTGCCGTCGTCCGAGATCGCAAGGCAAGACACCCACTCCTCGTTTGTCGAGCGCCAACTGTCGACGATCGGTCCGTGGAGATGCCAAAAGGACACCAGGTGCTCGGCGCAGCCCGCGGCGACCAGCCGATCTTCCGGAAAGGCACGCAGAGTCGAGATCATGCCGGTTTCCAGCCTCGTCCTCTTCACCGGGCTGGCCGAACGGTCGTCCCACCAAATGATCTCGTTATCGAACGCGCTCGAAACGAGGTGGCCGGTATCCGGAGTAAACGAGACCGCGTAAACGGGCGTGGCGTGAGCGGCCAGCCGGGCAAGGAACTTGACGATAATCGGCTTTTGCGGAGGCTCGCGTCGGGGTGCGGAGGGCGTTTCGAAAGCGCCCCCGGCGAGCATCGCGTCGTATTCCGTCCTTCGCTCCTCGTCGCTGAGAGTGTTGAAGGCCTCGTTGATACGCGCCATGTTCTCGTGCGCGTCGGGGTGGCTGCTTACGTCCGGGTGATGTTTACGCGCGAGTCGGCGGTAGGCTTTGCGGATCGTGTCGGGATTCGCGGACTGTGCGACGCCAAGCACTTCGTAAAATGAGGAAATCGTTTTCAATGGGAGTTTATCGCTCTATTTTGAACGAGACCCTTCTCTAAACGCCATAGGCGGCCACGGAAGCTCAATGGTCCAGGATGGGCTAGGACTGTTCCGGAGCAGGAGTCCTTGCGAACTGGCGGTCCTTGACCTGCTTCTGATGCGCGGGCTTAACGTGCCCGTCGGCAAACACGAAGATGGCGAGACCTGTGGAGTTAACCTCGCGCTTTTTGGGATCGACCGTTTTGAATCCCATGTGGCGGAAATCGACGGAGGGGTTGCCGAACCAGACGCTCGGAGGATCGATGAATCCGAACCGGTAGGTTTGGCCGTCGCCCCGAGGCAGCCACTTGGCATAGTAGAACGAACTCGTCCCGAATTCGACCGTGCTGGAGGTATCGGTTAGGACGGATTGTGGCGCGGGGTTCATCGCATTCGAGCCGTCCGAAATGCGGTTAGGCTCGTAGAAATCGCTTCCGAGATAGCCCCAGTTGTATCCGTATCCACTCTCGTCGCCTTGCCAAGGCAGGGCGTTCAAAGCCCAATCGCGCTGAATCTTGCCCTTGATATAGGGTTTGAGCAGGCTCGTGTCGGGATCGACATTCCGGTCCCGCCCCACGATGCCAAACCAGTTTTGGCGTTGGCCGGCGTCGTTCATGTAGTAAGCGACGGGAAAAGTCTCGTCGACATCCATCATGTACATCGTGGTCGCGGTGCCTACCTTGGCGAGTGAGTCGCCGGCGACCCACTGCTGCGCGTAGGCTTTTACCTGCACGAAAATAGGCATCAGGACGGCGTACAAGATCGCCAGAATAGCGACCACCGTCATCAGCTCGACCAGAGTAAATGCTCTCCGCCGCATGGCTCCCTTCTAAGATCGGCCCCGTAACCCGGCTGCTTTACCTAAATCATATTCCACTAAACCGCAATCTTTCGAAGCCCTCGTATTAAGATGACGGCCGCAGAGAAGAGTTCGTATGCTCCTACTCGCGGGGCAACGTGACGACTATTTGAGGTGAGCTTTGAAGAAGTCAAGCGTTTCGGAATGGGCGATCGCGGCAGCTTCTTTGTCGTACTTCGGGTTGCTCGGGTTTGCGAAGGCGTGAACCGCATCGAACGAGTGCGTCTTCAGAGGCTTGCCCGCCTTCTTCATCGCTGCCTCGAAATCGGCGACTACCTTGCCGTTGATGAAGCCGTCCTGCGTGCCCCAAAACATCAGTACCGGCGCCTTCAACCTGGCCAGGTCCTCGGTCTTGGTGGAGGGCATCCCGTAATAAATCACGCAGGCCTGGACTTTTCCTCCTCCCGCAATTGCCGCGCGGTCGCTCCAACCGCCACCGAAGCACCAGCCGATCGTGCCGATGGATTTCGCATGATCGAGCGGTCCGGATTTGAGCGCGGAAAGTGCCCCGTTGACGAGCGCATCGCCCCTGGGTTGGTCCATACCTTGCATCAGCTTCCCCGCCGTCTGAGGATCGGCGGTCACCCGGCCGTCGTAAAGATCGACGGCTAGAACCGCGGCGCCCAACTCCGCGTGAAGTCGTTCCGCTTCTTCCTTGATGTTGTCGTTCAGGCCCCACCACTCGTGAAACATCAGGATCGCGTTCGTATTTCCCTTGTTTCCGGGCACGAAGTAGCCATGGCCCGGCCGGCCGTCCATCGAGCGAAACTCGACCATTTTCCCGTCCTTCGCCCGAAACCGGATTGGGGCCGGCGGAAGATGTGCGGCGACAAAATGCGGATCGCTTACGAACTGCGCCATCCCAGATTCGGAAGACTGCGCGCAACACGAGGGCTTCTGCCCGGCAGCGAGAACGAGGGTGATCAGAGGCAACAGCATATTTGGATTCTACAGCGACTCATCGCTCGCGGTTTCCCAGTGGCCTTCTACGGGAAACCTGGCACCTTTACAGGCACGCTTCCCCGTTATCGAACGAGGATGGCAAACCGACAATTTCCTCGTAATGGCGCGAGGATTGAAGGATTTCTTACGGTTTGGCGTACCTCAGATCGTGTTCGTAGCCGCCCTGGTGATCATCGGCTGCGGCGGCGGGGGCGGGGGCGGCGGAACAACCGGAGGCACGTCGACGGGCTCGTCGACCGGCGGAACATCCACGGGTGGAACGTCAACCGGCGGGACTTCGACGGGCGGTACATCGACCGGGGGGTCGGGAGGCAGCGGCCCCGGCTATATGCTCTTTACGTCGAATCTGAGCGGAAGCCAGGGAATCTACAAGATGCCCATCGCCGGCGGGACCGAGAATCCGATTGGTACGGGCTCGCAGAGTCCCGAGACGGTCATCATGAACCGGGCCGGCGATACCGTCGTGTTCACCGCCATTACCTATACGGTCGAGCTCTACCAGATGAGCATTACCGGCGCGGGAATGACCCTTATCAGCGATTCCTCCAGCGATGCGATGTGGCCGTGCTTCAGCCCAGACGGGGCCCACATCCTGTTCACGGGAGACGCGACCGGCGTCCCCCAGCTTTATGTGATGCCGGCCGGGGGAGGGACCCCCGTTCAGCTCACGCACCTCGCCAACGGCGCCACCCAGGGCCGGTATAGCCCGGACGGCACCAAAATCGTGTTCGTCTCCGGGGCGAGCACCGACGACGTCTTCATCATGAACTCGGGCGGCAGCGGCATCACTCAGCTAACCAGCGGAGGCGTCGACAACAACCAGCCCTGCTTCAGCCCAGACGGTACGAAGATCGTCTATGTGAAAGACATGGGTGGAAGCGGCGGAGTCAACGGCCAGCTTTGGGAGATGAGCGTCAACGGGAGCGGTGGATTCCAAGTGACGACGACGCTTCAGGACGATCAGGAGCCCTCGTACACCCCGGACGGCACGTTCATCATGTTTACGCGAGCCATCGGCTCTGGCCGCGAGATCTACAAGGTGGCCCCGGGCGGCGGAGCGGGAACGGCCGTCACTAATGACGGCGCGACTGCGGCTTCGCCTGCTACGGGA
The DNA here is from genome assembly GCA_964576205.1 of uncultured Fimbriimonadaceae bacterium. Classification (GTDB taxonomy): domain Bacteria; phylum Armatimonadota; class Fimbriimonadia; order Fimbriimonadales; family Fimbriimonadaceae; genus JAEVZK01. The sequence goes on from CAZNUL010000011.1 coordinate 49,193, forward strand.
TGGTGACCTAGCTCGGCCGGGCGACCTACGGCAGGTACGCGCTAAGCTGCTCGACGTGATACATGTCGTGGCCCAGGAGCATGCCTACCAGGTCCTCGACGGACTGAATTCCGCGCTCGGGATGCTTGACGGTTTGCTTCAAGAGCTCTGGGGCGAGTCCCATCACATACTGGGTAGTTTTCCTCCGCTCCTCGACGAATAGCTGTGCCTGCTCGCGGATGTCAGTCTTGGCGTAGGCGTGATCGATCGCCATCTGGCCCTCGTCGTAAGAGGCAATCGTCGAACCCGGTGATTCCACGGCCGTACGAACCCGGTCGCGCATGATCGGCTCCCAGTCTGCGAGGTGGGCGACAACCTCGCGGGGCGTGAACCTGCCTTCCTCGGCATGATCGATTCTGGATTCGGGAATCTGGCCCACCAGCCGCTGAATGACAAGCGGGCCGAAATTGAGGCAGGGCAGCAGATACGCGTGCATCCCGGGAGACTACCATTCCCGGATTCCAGGTGAAATTGCCATCCCTGCCGCCAATAGAAGCATCCGTTCCCGAGCCGGCCCCACTGCTAGTCGTGTGTATCGGTTCGCTGGCCCTCGCCTTCCGAAGACGCATCTGAGTAAGGGCGCTTTCGGATTCGATCCAGAGCCGGCCCGAGGCAGGCAGAGCCGGAGCGCGGCTGGGGCGTTCGATCTGGAGCCTGCCACAAGGTAGGATTCGTCGTAGAAGGAAGTAGCCGTTGCGCCAAATCTGGAGCCGCTAAAGAGGTCCTGTGCACTCCTTAAACGCTCGAGGCTTAGCGCTCAACGCTCTTGAAGGAGGAGAATCTATGGAACCCAAGCTCGTACGCGTTCCCGACGCCGGGGACATCGCCAAAGTGATCGAAAACACGCCGCGTGTCGGCATAAGCGCGAAAACCCACGAGGAGCATCTGAAGCTCTGGCAGGGCTATGCGAACAAGACGAACGAGATTCGAAAAGCTCTCGCCGATCTCGACACCGATCCGGCGAAGGCGAACCAGATCTACAGTCAGGTTCGGGCGCTCAAGGCCAACTACGCTTTCGCCTTGGGTGGCTACAAGAACCACAACGTCTACTTCGAAACTCTCGGTGGAAATGGCGGGCCGGCGACCGGCGGGGTCGCCTCGCTCATCAACGACGCCTACGGCTCGTTTGAGGCTTGGGCCGCGGATTGGAAAGCCACCGGAATCGGTGGCCGGGGCTGGGTCTACTTAGGCTTCGACCATGAGGAGGGCCGGGTCTTCAACTATCTCGGCGACAGCCAGGACACGTTCCCTCAGTGGGGCAACAGCCTGATCCTGGCGATGGACGTTTATGAGCATGCCTACTATCTGGATTTCCAGACCGCCCGGGCGAAGTACATCGACGCCTACATGCAGGCGATCGACTGGGACGCGGTCAATGGACGGCTAGCCAGGGCGAGAGCCGGCGAACTCGTCAATCGTTAGGCAGACCGAATCGATGCCTCAACAGCCTCCTGGACATACCAGCCCGGTCGGCGCGGGAATCGCTGTTGAGGCTTCGACGAATTCGCATTTCTAGACTTACCAAGGAATGAGCCTACGCAGACAATGATCCGCAGGTAGTAGCTTCGGCTTAGGCACAAGCACCCGTTGTCAGCAAGTGGTCTAGTCATAGCGCGAAGCGCTTGTAGCCGTCGCCGCAGCGACGTGCGGCGAAGCCGCCCTCGGAGTGTGGAAGCGTAGCCTCCGCCTTTGGTGGCCTCGGCGTGGACCTCGCTCCTACTCATTATCCAACGTTACAGTCACGATAACGTCGCTTGCCTTCTGGTCTACTACCGTGCGGCCCGCCTTGCGCGGCTGCAATTGCTTCCCTGAGTTCGCATCACCTTCCTCGATAGCCCACCAGGACCCTTTCGCGAAAACCGCCAGAAGAACGCCGCCTCGAATGAGAAGCCTTGTCGCCTCACCGCTTGGTCGGTGCATCGTCACCAACGGAGGACTCTTCGCCGAGCCCACACGGAAGGTGCCCGTGAGCGTCCCGTCGCCGTTAATCCTCGTGGCCATCGTAAGATCAAGCCCGCATGTACCGTCCCTCAGAGACCACTCTGCGTTGTTGGAGGCCTCGCTTCGAGTCGTCGATTCATAGCTGTCGGCCGGGCTTTGAACGAGAACCTTGATCGCGACCTTGCGAGGTGCTACATCAAATTCGGCGAGTAGTCTTTTTGTCTCCTCGATGGCGTTTGTTGAGCCCTCGACGACGATGCATTTGGCATCATCATCGGCCAAAATCTCGGTGACGCCGTTGGGAATCAGTCCTTGCTGGGCGGGCACTTGTCCGAAGGTGGAGGGCTCTGGATTCCACATTCCCGGCACTGTTCTGCCGCGCAGCACAGTGAGCACCTTGGATGGTCGCACGTGGTGTAGGACGATGCAGTCGGCTATTGCCCCAACGGAAGCAATTAACAGAAATGAACCCGCAATCGCACGCATATCGCAACGACGCGGCCTATGCTTGATCGGTTCGCCGGCTTCGGTCCACGGATTACCGTTTACCGATTATCGCTTACTCACTCAATAGCCGTAGCTCGACGCGTGCCGGTGGGTCGTCTCGATTCGCCTAACGGTACCGGTTGCGGAGCGCATGATCACTGACTCGGTCAGAGCGTAGCCGCGATGATAGCGGACTCCCTTGAGCAGATCGCCGGAAGTAATTCCGGTCGCCGAGAACATGACGCTGCCCCGAGCGAGGTCGTCGGTCTTGAAGACTCGGTCTACGTCGCCGTCCACCATCCTGCTTGCCCGCTCGCGCTGCTCGTCGGTCGTGAAGACGAGTCGCGCCTGCATCTCTCCGCCCATGCATTGCACAGCGGCCGCGGTGATGACGCCTTCCGGGGCGCCGCCGATCCCCATCAAAGCGTCGACGCCGGCGTCGGGATCAAGCGCGGCGATCGCCACCGAAAGGTCGCCGTCGGGAATCAAATGGACCCGCGCGCCTGCCTCCCGAAGCTCCGCTATCAGGGCATCGTGTCGGGGCCGCTCGAGGATACCGACGATCAGCTCATCGACGTCTTTGCCCATCGCCTTTCCCATCAGCCGGATGTTGACTCTTGCGGGCAGGGTGATATCGACGACCCCGACGCACTCCGGACCGACTACGAGCTTGTCCATGTAGCAATCAGGCGCATGCATGAGGAACCCCTCGCCTTCGATGGCCGCGGCTAGGACCGAGATCGCGTTCGGCGTGCCATTGGCGCAAAGATTCGTTCCTTCCAGCGGGTCGACCGCGATCTGGATCCGCGGGCCCTCACCCGTCCCCAGCTTCTCGCCGATATAGAGCATCGGCGCTTCGTCGCGCTCGCCCTCGCCGATGCAGATCTCGCCGCACATGTCGAGCTCGTTAAGAGTGCGGCGCATTCCTTCGCATGCGGCCTGATCCGCCTCGTGGCGCTTGCCTTTCCCGACCCAGCGCGCCGAGGACAGGGCGGCCGCTTCAGTGACCCCCAAGAAATCGAGGTGCTGAAACGGAGCCTTCGTCATCGTCCCTGGCTTGTCGAGCGCCGGCAATTTCATCTTTCCTTCCCTGGGCATAAGACCACTTTACTCGCACCCTTGTTTGTCGGGTTTTTTGGGTCGGTTCGACAGGTTATTGGACCGTTTCAGGGCGCCGGAGGTCTTTGTCCCGTTCGCAGACCACACTCACAGACATGCCGCGCCAGGTTCGCCTCTGCTATGCTCAATCGCGGCATGTCCCGGACACGAGCTTTGCAGGCTTTTCAGCGGTATCAGGGGCTGATCGGGCTGGCGATCCTTTTCATCGTCGCCTTCTTTCTGGCGAGGCAGGAGTTCTTCTCGTCGGAGAACGCGATCAACATCTTGAAGCAGCTCGCCGTCCCGGGAACATTGGCGATTGGGATGACCTTTGTGATCCTCACCGGCGGCATCGATCTCAGCGTCGGGTCCCTTCTCGCTCTCGGCAACGTGATTCTGGCCGAGTGGGCTCAAAGCGGGACCGGCTTCGTCTACTCGATTGCCTATGCGATCGCCTTGAGCGCCGCAATCGGCGCCCTCGTCGGCTGGCTCATCGGGGCGACCAAACTCCAGCCATTCATCGTCACGTTGGCTGCGATGGTGACTCTGCGCGGAGTTTGCTATCTGTACACAGATAACAAGATCGTCTCGATAACGGACGACCGATTCGCCTTCCTTCAGGATCCGCATCTCGGATTGCCAATCTCGGCGTGGATACTGCTGGTCGTGACCCTTCTCGGATGGGCCCTGCTGCGCTTCACCATATTCGGCCGCGGGGTCTATGCCCTTGGCGGGAACGCGATCGCGGCAAAGGTCTCGGGAGTCCGAACGAACCGGGTGCGGATGGCCGCGTTCGCCATCAACGGGCTGTGCGTTGGGATCGCCGCGATCCTGTTCACGGCACGGACGAATACTGGGCAGCCGAGCAGCGGGAACGGCTACGAACTGGACGCGATCGCCGCCGTCGTGGTGGGCGGTTCATCCTTGGTCGGAGGCATTGGAAACATTTTCGGAACCTTTGTTGGCGCTTTGTTTATGGGTTGCGTCAATACGCTGCTCCAACTCAAGGGCGTCGACCCCTTCGTCGGGATGGGGTGGAAAGGCCTTATTATCCTGCTTGCCGTCTACCTACAGAACATTGGGCGATCGACTTCGGCCTAGCAATCCAAGAGCGGCGGCAGAGCGAGCGATTCGTTGACCACGCCCACGTACCAATGCCCATCTTCCTTGATCGGAGTCTCGTGCCAGTCATAGAGGTACCCGGAGACGAGGTCCGCCTTGGGTAGCTTAGAGTCGAGCCGATACCTCGGGAGCCAGACTTCCGAGAGCACGGGATAAAAGTCCGACGGCATCGGTGGCTGCATCAGCGTGTAGTCGTCCGAGACGTCCACGACGATGATCTTCACCAGGTTCAATTTCCAAAGGCATCCTGCCAATTGAGCCATGAAGTTCCTCGCCCTTCAGGACGAGGAGACCGGTGGATTTGGAGCGATTTCCTTAGGGATGTGCGATGTTCAGGGTCGGGGGCTTGACCTGGACACCAGGTACGACCGTTTGGCTCATCTGTCGACGGACGTCGTCTTTGGGCTTGGTAATCGTTGCCGTCAGGGGAGCCTCGTACGGCAGCAAGATCGTGACTCGACGATTGACGCCACTCGTCGGATGAGCCGGGTCTTTGAGCATCGTGTCGCCCTTGCCGGCCATGTCGGTGACCCGGTTGTAGTTGACGCCGGCATCACCCAGTGCCGCTCCCAGCGAGCGGGCGCGCTCCGTGCTGAGCTTCAGATTCCCCCACGGATCGCCTCCAAAGGGCACGGTGTCGGTATGGCCCTCAATGCTCATTTTTCGGCCGGACGCCGCCAGTTTGGCGCCGACGAACTTGATCACTTTGAGCGCCTTTGGCTTGATGACGGCGCTTCCGGTTTCGAAGAAGAAGTTCCGATCCTCCATGAACTCGATGCGGAGTCCCTGATCGGTGACCTCGATCTTCACGTTCTGGATAGCCAGCTTCAACGTCGGGTCCGAGGACATCTGCTTCAGCATGCGATCGCCCAATTCTCTCAGGGTTTTGTGATCGTCCTCAAATGGCATGTTCGACTTCAGGGTGCCGGATGCCCCGGAGCCCGGCTTGTGCGACATGATCGTCTTCGGAGCGATCACCAGCTTGCTGCGGGATGGGCTTTTGAACCCCATCGGGTCGTTGAAATATCCTTGAATCTGGGCTCGCGTGTCGTCCGATAAACCCATGATCCACATGACCATGAAGAACGCCATCATCGCGGTAACGAAGTCGGCATAGGCGACCTTCCACGAACCGCCGTGATGGGCGTGGCCGTGCGCCTTTTTCTTCTTGATGATGATCGGGGTCGCGTCCATGAGATCAGGGTGCAGGGTGCCGCCTGCAGGGTGTCGGGCACGATGGCTACGAGCTACTAGGCCCGCGCGATGCGCTTAGGCTGCCTTGTCCTTCACCGCCTTCTCCATTTCGGCGAATCCGGGCCGGACGCCCGGCTCGATGTTGCGGCGAGCGAACTCGACGCACGTGATCGGCGATTCGCCGCGGGCAAAGCTGAACAAGGCATATCGAATGCAGTTCAGATACTGCTCCTCCGACTTCAGCCGAAGTTCGATCGCCCGGGCGATAGGCCCGAAGACCCCATAGGCGAGGAGGATTCCAAGAAAGGTTCCGACAAGGGCTGCGGCGACCGATTTACCGATCGACGAAGCTTCGCCACCGATTTCGCCCATCGTGATGATGACTCCGAGGACAGCTGCGACGATACCAAATCCGGGCATCGCGTCGCCGACGGTCTGGAGCGCTTCGGCCGGAATCTTAGCTTCCTGATGGGCGATCTCGAGGTCCAACTCCATCATCTCAGAGAGATCGTGGGGACCGACCGCGCCGGTAAGGATCACCTTCATCGTGTCGCACAGGAAGGCGGACGCATGGTGATTGGCAAGGAAGGTCGTGTAATTCTTGATAATCTCACTCTTCTCGGGTTCCTCGATATGCTTTTCGAGCCCGAGAAGGCCCTCTTTGCGAGCGACGTTGAAGAGCTGGTACATCATCTTCAAGAGGTCGTTGTAAGCGGGCTTTGTGAAAGGGTCCGGTTTCAGGAGGCCGGTAACCGCCTTGATCGTTCCTTTGACGTTGCCCATTCCGTTCGCGGCGAGGAATGAACCAATCGCGGCGCCGCCGAGGATGATGAGCTCGTTCGGTTGGATCAGCACCATGATGTTGCCATGGTGCATGAGGTAGCCGGCAGCGACCGCCCCCAACACCACAACGATGCCGATAATTACGAACATGCCGCCAGACCCCTCCAGCAAGCTTGTTCCACACTTGGCCGGTGAACTTGACAGGTGATCGGTTGGTTTGTAGCTTGTCCCGCCGACGTCAAGAGGGAGGCATTGGGCCACGGAGCTGGCTCAAACCTCAGATCGCCATGTTCGATAGAGCGCGGGGGATCAGGAGTCGAGCTCCGGCCAATCATCCTCAGGATTATCGGCATAGGCGTAGCTTTGGCTTACCTTCCGCGATGCCGATATTTGAGGGATTGCAGATGCCGGGTCCGGTCCGGGCGGGATGGTGCGTTGAGTCTTTCTCATCGCGCTAGGTCGAAGCTCCCGGCGCACTTTACGCATCTTGTTTCGCTTGAAAACGATCGGCTCGCGATCGTCGATCTCGTACATTGGAAGCTCGTCCGGGATCCCCGTCAGATTAGTGTCGTCGTCGACAATGTCGACTCCCTTAACGGCAAGCCACGAAACGGCGGCGCCCAAAATTGCGCCGAGGATTGCTCCGAGGAGCGCCCCCAACAAATCGACGGTTGCGCCCGCTAAGACTCCTACGATGCCGCCGCCGATTGCTCCCAAGATCCCGCCGATTTTGGCGTCAGTCATCGGGCTCGCTAGCTTCTGCAAGCTCCCAAGATTCTTGCTTACCATCAGGTACCTCACCTAAGAAGACCTTGGCCGGTTGAGATTTGTTCAGTTCCGGGCCAATTGGCACCGGGAGCCACCCAAGGTCCATCCGACGATGCCGTCAAACTAAGGCGAAGTGCGGTACGAAGTTGTGGTGGTAGGAGCTGGAGCAGCCGGAATCGTCGCCGCATGGCGCGCATCCAAGCTCGGCGCCAAGGTGCTCCTCCTGGAGAAAACTCCGCGGATCGGGACGAAGATCCTGATTTCGGGCGGCGGTAAGTGCAACATCACCCACGATGGAGAGCTCGAGGACGTCCTCCGTGCCTTTCGCCCGAACGAAGCCCGCTTCATTCGGCCGGCGTGCTACCGGTTCACGAACCGGCAAATCGTCGGGATGCTGACCTCGAGGGGCCTCGAGGTTTACACGAGGCCGGATGGGCGGATATTCCCCGTCAAGCAGACTGCGAAAGATGTCGTCGCTATCCTGGATGGCTATCTGCGTGAGGCCGCCGTGGATGTCCGCCGCAGCTGCCCGGTCTTGGGACTTTCCCATGCGGCCAATCGATTGATCGGCGTCGAGATCGACGGTGAAAGCCTCGAATGCCGGCATGTGGTTCTGTCCGTCGGCGGCAGTTCTTATCCTGGAACCGGAACAACCGGCGACGGCTATCAGTGGGTAAAGGAACTTGGCCACACGCTCGTGAAGGTTCGGGCCGCCTTGGCCCCCATCTATCTCCATGTCGACGAAGCCTGGCCCGAAGAGCGGTCCGGTATCGCCCTCCGCGACGTCGTCCTGAAGGCCAAGCAGGGAAAAGAGGTCGCCCGCTGGAGGGGAGACCTCCTCTTCACCCATCACGGCGTTTCGGGCCCGACGGCTCTCGGGGTCAGCCGCGTGGTCGCCGAGAAGCTCTCCGGGGTCGACATCACCCTCGAAGTGGACCTCGCGCCCGACCGGTCGACAGAGGCGATTTGCGATGATCTGGATCAGTGGATTGGAGCGAATCCGAGAAAGAGCCCCGCTTCATTCTGCGGCGAATTCGTTCCCCAGCGCCTCGCTAATTCCCTGGCCGAACCCATCGGTTTTCTCACGTCGGCCAATTCGGAAATCTCGAGGAAAGTTCGGAATCGAATGGTCGAAACCATTAAGTCTTGGCCGATCGGCCGAGTACGGGCGGTCCCGCTCGAAAAGGGAGAAGTCGTCGCGGGAGGAGTCGCCCTCGACGAGGTCGACCCACACACCATGCGATCGCTGAAGTGCGAGGGACTTTATCTTTGCGGAGAAATCCTCGATATCGCCGGACCGGTCGGAGGATATAACCTGCAGGCCGCTTTCGCGACTGGATTTGTGGCGGGCGAGACGGCGGCGTATGATGCCCTGGCAGCTCGGGCGTGACCCAGCCGCAAGGCGGGAAAGTTCGACACATTCGCAAAAAAGGTGTACGATAGAGTAACTGGCTCCATGGATGGGCGCCGGTGAGGAGTTCAGGATGAATCAAAGGCTAGTGAGCCTCGCGCTCGGTCTTCTCGGAACGTGCGCGATCGCTCTCCCTCAAGAGCCACCCGGCTGTACGGATCGGACAACGATCCGAAAGCACCTGCGGGTCCAATCTCAAGATTCCAAGACGCGCCGCCCGGCCGTGCTCGACCTGCGAAGAAAGAAGCACACGGCGACGAAGCGCGCGAAGACGCGCCAGGTCGAGCCCGCTCTGTTTCAGAATCCTATGGTCGCGACCCCGATCTATATGCCTCAGCCGGCGCCATCGACAGCCACGGCGATTACGGAAAGCCGCGGATTCCTGTATGTCGTAGTCGGCCAGAAGATTTACAAAGTCGACGAGAAGACGATGAGGACGCTGCAGGTTTCCCAGCTTGGGAAATTGCCCGACAACTTGGCGAGTTCCGAGACCGACAAACGGCATAAGATTCTCGCAAGCAGCGAGGACGATCCACTTCGCAAGGCGTCGAGAAAGAAGCCAAGTCGAAGAGCGGACTAGGGTTAGCGAGGACGCAAACTCGACGCCGGTCGACCGCCGCGAATGCTGGATGCCTTACAATCAGTGTGAGCGGGGCTCAGATGCAGGGGGCGATCCCAAACGGTGGGCAGAGGACAATCGATCGCCTACTCGACGCAGCTAGAAACGGCGATTCCCATGCCGCGGACTCGCTGTTGGCCGGGTTCCGTCCCCTAATTGCCGGATATCTCCGTCCCAGAACTCGAACGAAGGACGATTGCGACGATTTGACTCAGAACGTCTTTTTGCGCGCGGCGCGCAATCTGGGTTCGTTTCGCGGCGAATGCCCGTTCTCGCAGTGGCTCATCCGCATTGCTGCAAATGAGCTGAAGAACTACTACGAGCGAACCGTGCCGGGCCTGGCGGCAACCGCATCTTTAGATTTTGATTGGGAAAATTCGTTGGGGCTGCAACAGTCGGATGTTGGTTCGGGTCCTTACTCGGAAGCGGAGGATCGGAGCCTCGTAGAGCATCTGATTTCGACCGCGAGACAGGTCTGTGGTAACGAAGAATCGGCAGTGTTGATCATGTTCTACCAAGGCGAGAGCTTCGAGGAAATCTCCGGGTTGCTGCAGCTCAAGGCAGCGACCGTTCGGAGTCACTTTCTTCGCGCACGCGGCAAGCTTCTGGCCCATTTAGTCGTCCATGATCCCTCCGTTCTAGGCGGCACGGAGGTGATCCGTAAGGCCGTCGAGACTGCCCATCGCGACGGCGCTATCGAAGAACGCGAAGCAAAGGCATTTTCGCGCTTCGATCCCAGATCCGAGTTCTGCCGGATGGCCTGCGTCAAAGTCGCCCGATACCTACCGATTCCGATCGCATTTCTGTTATTGGGAGGGCCATGGACGAACTGACTCCGATCGAGCGTTCTTGGATGGAGGGCTTACGCGCCCCGCCGGCCCCGGCTTGTTTGGAGGCGGACGCGATGATCGAGCTCGCCGAGCGCGGCCGGCGCGCACACGACTACGACTCGCGCATGAAGCACATCGCCGTATGCCCGGTGTGCCGGTCGACACTTAAGCTTCTGCGCCAAACGGAGGCAATCCGACCGCGCGCCCGGCTAGTGCCGGAATGGATGACCGTTCGTATTTTCGTCGCGGTGGGCGCCGCAGCCGCCCTCGTGATCGCCTGGTTTGGGTTCCATGGCAGTACCGGTCTGAACCGGAGCGCTCCAAATGTAGCGGTGCACCAAGTCGCGCCGAATCACGAACAACCGGGACCCATTGCCCCGAGTGCGAAAGGTCCTCCGACAACGGTCGCCGACGATGGCAGCCACGAGTCCGAGAGGCCTCTCGTCCCAAGGCGACGGCCGACTCGCTTGGCGATGCGGCATCGGCCGCGACGGCCGAGCCACCGAGAGGGAGTCCCGCTCATCGGGGCCAATACGGACGCCCATGGAACCCTTGAGGGAACCGTCGGCGACGCAGAGATTCTGGAAGGCCAGGTCGACCTGGGCGGAGGCGTCGTCGTCGGCGAAGTCAGGCCGCCGAAATCCTAAGGGATCGTCATCCTGATGCGAATTCGGTGTTCTTGCTGCATAACGCTCAGGTTCAAGAACCGGGCATTTTGATCTTTTTTTCTGGTTTTCGCAACAGCTTTGGCACTGCCCGGGTCTTGCCCCTCCAGAACGCTCCCACAAGGGGCTGGAGGAAAAATTGAAACGAACCGTATCAACCATCGCTTGTTTGCTGCTTGCCTGGCAGGCTTCTCTACCCATGGCCCTCCTCGGCCGCGGCGACGCGCCGCAAGGCTCAACCACGACCTACGTCCGAGACGACAAAGGAAACGTCACCTCGACTACCAAGGACGCTGACGGCAATACGACCGGAACGTCGACCACGACTCGCGACCCAAAGACGGGCGACACGACGACCACAAGTAAGGACGCCGACGGCAACACGACGGACACTTCCACCGAGAAGTACCAACCCAAGGAAACATCGAACGGGCCCGCCGACGGCAATCCCGCCGGCTCGACGACCACGACCACAAACAACAAGGACGGCTCCTACGAGTCGACCACCAAGGACAAGAACGGCAACGTCATTCGCAGAGCCAAAGGCAAGAAGGACGCTCGCGGCAGGAAGATCTCCGAAAAGGTCAAGTACATCAACTGGAATGGCCGGGACAGTTCGATCGGCGGATACTCCGAGACCGAGTACGGTCCCGACGGCAAGCCAACCAAGCGGACGGAAGCCGGACCGGACGGGAAGGTAGTCAAGGAGATCACCTACACGTATAACTCAGACGGCACCGTTACCATTCAGGAGAAGGACGAGAATGGCAGGGCCCTCCCGCCCCGCACCGAGAAAGCCTCGATGCCGTCAAATGGCGCGGCTTCGGCGGACGGCAGCTTGATGGTTCAGGGCCTGGTACTTCCGAGCAGAGTGTGCGAGAAAGAAGCCTTCACATTCGCCGCGCAAGGCGCGGTCAACGGTGAGGTCGTTCAGATCGAAACCTTGAGCGGCGAGGTCGTCGCGGCCCATAAGGCCGACAACTATGGCCGGGTCATCATGGAAGCCGGTGCGCTCCTGGCGGGCGTCTACGAAGTCGTCAAAGGCTCGGGCCCTCACGCCAAGAACTGTGGCCAGTTGACGGTCGTACCCCGGCCAATAGGTTCACTCGCTCCGGTGCAGACCGAGATGGTGCCGATGAGCTTGGCGAGCTCGGCTCCGATCCGAATCGGTTCATCGTCCTCGTTAGCAGGCCATGGGTTCTGCCCGAACGCTTCTCAGATGAATGTCCAACTTGGCGATCAGAATGCGGTCGTTCTCGCCGCGACAAACAGGGAGCTCAAGCTGGCGCCGGTCTCGGCCATGCCGGGAATGCAGTCGATCAAGGTCTTAAACCTGGCCTCGGGACAAACTGCCTCCTCGCTGGCCATGTGCTATTCGCTCGCCGGCAAGCTCTCACAGGAGAGAGTTCCATCCGGGGCTCGAACCATGCTCATGGTCTCACTCGAACCGAAAAACCTCAAGGCCGATGTCTGTGCCTCGATCGCCTCGGGACCCGTGGACTTCGGAGCCGGACATCAGGTTTCGACCTCCCCGGTTCGTAACGGCATCGCCAGCTTTCCGCTCTACTCCCTTCCGGGAAGCGCGGGGCCATTCCAGGTTCAGTTCAATCTGGTCAGCTTCGCTAACCAGGACGGCGGAAAGTCCACTTGGTCCAATCGTGAGGACGGATCGTCGGCACTGACCGAATACGACAAGGACGGCCACCTCGTTCACGAGGCAAAGTACGACAAGAATGGCAATCCGACGGACGACGCTAAGTGGGAATACGACAGCAGAGGCCGGATGAGGAAGAAAGTGAGCATTCACTGGAATGCGGACGGCAGCACGACCTCGGAGACCAAGACCTGGGACGAGAAGAACCGCCCCACGAGTTCTTCCTCCGAAAGTCGCGACAGTGATGGCAGCCAGACCTCTGGGAGCAGGTCCTCGACCACTTACAGCGGCGACAACGACCGGACTGGAAGCACAACCAACGAGCAGTACGACCCCAAGTCAGGAGCTTGGAAGTAACCGGCGGATTCCAGGAAGCGGGCGCGCGACTCTGACCGGGTCACGCGCCGCTTCGAATGCCGAGCAAGTCGGGCGGCTTTCGACCTGTCTAGTAACCCATGAAGTACCCAAGGAGTGCCCGAAGCGTTAGAATGCTAGCAACATTCGCAAGGGACTTCTCGCTGAAAGAGCAAAGAGATCGAGATGAGAACAATTAGCTTTTTGACGGCCGGCCTGTTGATTGCTCAGCAGTTGGCCCTTCCAATGGCCCTCGCCGCGCAAGGCGATAAGACCAAGAACAAACCTGTCGCGCTTCTCGCCCCTTCCGAGGTGGCTGCGAAGGAGCCTTTTACCTTTGCGGTGGGAGGAACGGTCGAAGGCGAGGTCAGCTCCGATAACGTCGTCGAGGGCGAAGTGATTTCGGTTGCAACCGTTGATGGCGAAGTGGTCGAGCACAAGAAGGCCGACAAGTACGGCCGGGTCTTTCTGGCAGCCGGATTGGCGGCAGGCACCTACTTGGTGTCGCGGGCTAACGGAGCGAAATGCGGCGGCCAAATCATCGTCAAGCAGACCCGAGAACTGCTGGCCGGAGCGCACCTCGGCATCACTGATCCACCCAATCTCTGCAACGTGCAGAAGGGACTTGGACTCAAGGGTCAGGGATTCAATCCTAACACGGGCCAGATGACGATCACGATCGGGAACAAACAGATTCCCGTACTTGCGGGAACGGCATCGGAATTACGGACCGGGGTTCTTCCACCGGCACTATGCGGACGTGGCCCGGTCATCGTGAAGAACGCGGAGTCGGGAGAAACAGACCGGATCGAAAGCCTGACTGTCTTCAGCCTCAAAGCGAAGCTGGGAAGGCAGAAGCTCGTCAGCGGAGAGCAAACCATCCTCGAGTTCACGTTCCTACCGGCCGATCTTTCGGCGACTGTGAGCGTTCGCATCCTGAGCGGTCCCGTCAAGTTCGTCGGCGGCGGTTCCGAGAAATCCGTGAAGGTAGAGCACGGAAAGGCGACCGTACCGCTGGTCGCCGATCCGGCCGGGTTTGGCTCGTTCCGGGTTGCATACGACCTCGAGAAGGTGGGGGACTAGTTTCGAATCGACCTGCCTCCCGGACAATACGCTAGACTTGAACCTGCGGAGAGGTGGCAGAGTGGTCTATTGCACCTGTCTTGAAAACAGGAGGCCGGCAACGGCCCAGGAGTTCGAATCTCCTCCTCTCCTCCACGGCCACTGCTCTATCACCGCCGTCCGCCCTCCGGTATCCTCAGCGGCATGGATTTCGGCCTCAATGGCAAGGTAGCGATGGTCGCGGCGGCAAGCAAAGGAATCGGGTTGGCCGCAGCTCAGGCTCTCGCGGCCGAGGGCTGCAAGCTCTCGATATGCGCGCGCAACGAGCAGACCCTCGAAGAAGCCGCAAGCCAGATTGGCGAGGACACGATGACTTACGTCGTAGACGTCGCCGACGTGGATGACCTAGCCTGGTGGGTGGAAAGCACAAGAAACGACCTCGGAAAGATCGACATCCTCGTCACCAATACGGGAGGCCCGCCCGCCGGATCGGTCTGGGAAATGACCGACGATCAATGGAAGAACGGCGTGGACACCACACTCCTGAACATTATCCGCCTCGTGCGAAATACCCAAGAAAGCATGCGTGAGTCGGGATGGGGCCGGATCGTCCACGTTACGAGCTATGTAGCGAAGGAGCCGAATCTTATCCTGCCGATTTCCTCCACGCTCAGGGCCGGCATCGTCGCTCTCACCAAGGTACAGGCCAAAGAGCTCGCGCCGTACGGGATCACCGTCAACGGCGTCCTGCCCGGAAATACCCTCACCGACCGGCAGCGTCATCTTGCTCGGATCAAGGCCGAGAAAGAGGGAATCACGGAGGACGAGGCGTTGGTCAAAATCGCTGAAGGCCATCCGATGAAGCGGCTGGCGTCTCCGAAAGAGATCGGCGATGTGATCGCTTTTCTCTGCTCCGACCAAGCCAGCTTCCTGTCCGGACAGAGCATCTCGGTCGATGGAAGTGCGACTGCCGGCATTTAGCCGTTTATTGCTGACCGCGGACCTGATTGTCGAGGTCGACCAGCTTCTTGTGGATCGGCAGGCTCTCCGGGATCGTACCAATCCCATCGCTTAGGCCCCTGTCCGCATCCGCGAAGTTCCGAGCGTTTGCCAACTCCAGGCCGCGCGAATAAAAGACCTCGCCGGCAGCCGTGTAGTACTTGTCCTTATCCTGAGGGCTGGCCGCGTCGATCGCCTTGCCCCACCACTCGATGGATTTGTCATAGGCGCTGACCCGATTAGGGCCCTGATCGGCCTGGCCCGACTTCTCGTAAAGCACCGCCAAATCTGACATCAACTTGGCGTTGCTTGGATCGAGGTCGTTGGCCTTCCCCAGGGCCCCCTCGGCGTCCGTAAGATCGTTCTTGGCCATGTAGTCCAGCCCGACCTGCTCCCACAGGACGGCGAGGTTGCGCTTTTGCTGGGCTTGGTTGTCGGGGCTCTTGAGCTGTCCGATAAGCGGCTGAATCTTGTCGATCTTGTCCGAAGCCGGGTCCTTACTATTGATCTCGTCCGTGATCTTTTGCACGTTGGTTTGGTCTTGCCGCTCCGCCTCGCTCTTCGTCATCGCCTCTCCGATCGCGACGATGAACACGATCATGACCGCAGCGAAGGTGCCCATGACGAGGAGGGTCAAAAACATCTTGCCGATGAAGTGCCTGGTCTCCGGCTTGATGAGGGGTTGTCGAGGCGGTGGCGGATAGTAGATCGGGGCCTGCGGGAAGCCCTGCTGGTAGGTGGGCGTGTGCGGAGGCGCACCTCCGCCCATTCCCTGCTGGTAGGGGTTGTATGGAAAGACGACCGGTGGTGGAACGGGAGGCGGCGCCGCGTTAGGATTGTAGGGCGGGCCATACGGGCTGATGACCGGCGGCGGCATCGGATAAGCTCCAGGCGCGCCATAGATCGTCTGTCCGGGAGGTGGCACCGGGGAGTCTAGAACGATCGACTGCTTTGAAGCCTGTTCGAGGGCGTCGATCATCTCCTGGGCGGAAGAAAACCTCAGAGCCGGACTCTTGTCGAGGGCGCGCGCAATCACTTGCCACATGAAGTGGTTGACCTGCTTGAGCGTCACCGGCTCGTGGTTCATGATGTTGTAGGTGATCGCGACGACGCTGTCGCCGACGAACGGCTTCTGGCCGCTGATCATCTCGTACAGGAGCACGCCCACGCTGAAGAGGTCGCTCCTGGCGTCGATCTCTTTGCCGACCACCTGCTCGGGCGACATATAGCTCGGCGTTCCAAAGACCTGGCCATCCATCGTCAAGTTGGGCTGAAAGGTCAAACGCGCAATGCCGAAGTCGGTAATCTTGATCTCGCCGCTCGAAAGGATCTGAATGTTGTCGGGCTTGATGTCTCGATGGACGACGCCGTTCGCGTGGGCATGGCCGAGCCCCTTCAGAACTTCGATCGCGATAGCGATGGCTTCGTCGACGGGGAGGAAGCCCTTCGTATCGATCTCGTTGCGCAGCGTGTGCCCATCGAGAAACTCCATCGCCATGAAGTGCCGGCTGCCGTCGCTGTCGACCTGAAACACCCGCATGATGTTCGGATGAGCAAGCCGGCCGGCGGCCTTTGCCTCGCGATCGAACCGCTGGACGCGGTCGAGCTTTTGGGCATCGGTGATGCCCGATGGGAGCATCAGTTCCTTAAGCGCGACGCGGCGATCCATCTGGGGATCGTAAGCCTCGTACACGATATCGTTGGATCGCGCGATCTCCCGGATGATTTGGTACTGACCTAAGGTCGTCGGAGGGCTGCTCATGGTCGCGCGTGATCTAGGACCTGCAATCTACTATTTTGGAGACGGCTTGAGCGAGCCTTAGCGTTGCGGCTCGGTTGCCGGATATTGGATTGTTGGTCATCGGTTGTCGGCGAGGTTCAATCGATGCCGTAGCGCCCAAGAACGCAATGCCTTACTTCCCAGCGTCACAGTTCTCGAGTTCTCTCCCGTAAGTGTGCCAGGTTCCTCCCCGTAAGAACACGGAAAGGAATCCTCTGCCGGTCAGCCGGCGGGTGATTCCTCCATGCGGACCCTGCTCTCTACAGCGCTGCTCCTCATCGCGATCGCGGCCCAGGCGGAGATTTCCGCGATCTACGGCAAGTACGGGCCGACCGGAGCCATCGCCGCAAGTCAACCCCTGTTATCGTGGAAGCTCACGCCGACCGGAGGCGGGCGCATCAGCCGGGTTGAGATGAGCTTGAACGATCACCCCGTTCAGGCGACCGTTAGCCAGGATACGATTGAGTACCAGCCCACCGAACCCTTGGGCGCCGGCCTCTACACGGTTGTCTGCCGGGCCACGATTGAGGGACAGCTTGTAGCGCGGCAAGATTGGTCTTTCGAGGTCGACAGCGACAACGGCCCGACTGCCTCTGCGACGTATGCCACCGGATTTGCGATGGAGGAGACCAATGCGATTCGGTCCGAGCTCGGATTACCTGCTCTGGTTCTGGACGAACACATCAGCGCAGCTGCTGCCGCCCACAGCCGCTACCAGTTTCTCAACGGCCTCACTTGCCACACCGAGGAGCCCGGCAAACCTGGATTCTGCGGAAAGGCCCCTTGGGACCGGCTCCGGAGATTTGGATATCTGGGCACGTGCTACGAAGGGGCATGTGGCAACCAGATGGATCCGCGAAAGGCGATCCGCCTGCTTTTCGACGCGCCATATCACCGGATCGCCTTCCTGCAACCGGGGACGCCTTCGGTCGGGATCGGCTTCGACGGTGGCTCGTTAACCATCGACTACGCGGTCTCTTCAAAAGAGGGAGTCGGGGTTTCGCCGGCACCGGGTCAGCGAGGGACTCCCCGCGAATGGGACGGCAACGAAACTCCTTCGCCCTTGAAATCCCACGGAGCGAGTGGCGCCGTCGGGTATCCGATCGTGTTCTCCTGGTTCTCTCCCAGCCTCGAAGCTATCCGCATCTCTTCGGCCCACCTGTTCGGGCCGGACGGAACCGAGGTTCCCGCGTACGTCAACAGCCCTGAGAACGACGAAGAACTTCGGTTCGCGGGAATTATTACGCCGAAGGCCAAGCTCAAGCCGATGGCGACCTATCGGGTCGAAGTGCGAGCCAGAACCGAGCACGGCGTTAGGATCGACAAAACGTGGACCTTTACGACGGGAGGCTAGCGGCCTGCAGCCCTTCGTCTGCGCACGAGCGCGATGGATGCGAGCCCCAGCCCAACAATCGCCGCCGGTTCGGGTACCGGCACCGCATGAACGTTGTCGATGCCCAGGGTCGCGACAATCGGGACGCCCTGCGCCGATGGCGGATCGGGATCATGCCGGAACATCAAGCGATTGACGTTTGACATCGTATTCGCGAAAGACATCGAACCTTGAACCAATGTGAACTGGGCGGGGTCGATCGCGTACTGCATGTGGTGCCAACCAGTCCCATGAGTCAGTGAGATCGTGCTGTTCGAATCCCATTCGGTCGTAGCGTCGGATGCCCAGAAGGTGAGCCGCATGACGAGATCGGTCGAGCCCGAGTCGTTGAAATCGACTGATATTGCGGCAACCCCCGCAGTCGTGTAGTTTCCGGACCACTGAGCGGTGTTGTAGGTGGCCAAGTGAGCCCCCGCTCCCGATCCTCCCGTCGAAGTGATCTGCAGAAATCCGCCGGGATTGCCTCCAGTCGACATCCAAGTCGGACTAGCGCCACCCGCCCAACTCATGATGTTCGCATCGAACGTATCCGTTTGGCCGGCGACGATCTGGGCTTGCGCCGCGAACGCGCTCGCAAAGCATGCCAACACGGCATAAGTTTTCGAATTCATCAAGGCCCCTCCAAAACACAAAGACCGGCCCGCCCATCGGCCCGACATCTTAGCGTAGCAATAAAGCCGATGAAAGGTTGAAGAATAATTACCAGGTTTCGCACCCGCGAAACGGCATGTGCATGCCAGGCACGTATGCGGGACGCTGGAGATAGCTGTTGATCCCGGGGATTGGATTGCCCCGCAGCAGGAACGCCGAGGGCCACTGGCCTTCACAGACGATGCGAGTCGTCGTGGGAATGTAACGGATCGTCAGCCCACAGCGCCGCTTCGGCGAGAAGTTCGCTTTTGACCCATGCACGATGTTTGGGTTATGGACCGACACGTCGCCAGGCGCAAGGATGAAGTCGACCGCTTTGCCCTCATCGACGAACCGATCCGGAACGACCCGGTCGAGCACGGCGGTTTCCTGAGCTACCTCCATCTCCTGCAGTTCTAACTTGTGGGTTCCCGGGATCACGCGCATACACCCGTTCTCCGGGGTCGACTCGTCGATCGCCAGCCAAAGAGTCACGACTTCCATCGGCTCGAGGGGCCAAAATGCGCCGTCCTGGTGCCAAAGAACGGGACGCCCTTCGAAGGGCGGTTTACTGATGTAATGGGAGGCGAAGAGTGCGATGTTCGGACCGACGAACTGTTCCGCGATGTCGAGTAGCCGGTCGTCGCTAACCAGCCGGACCCAAAATGGGTCGTCCGTCATTAGCTGGCAATCCAGATTCTCCGGCCGAAGGGTTGGATTCTTCCCGAGAAGCCATGCGACGTGATCGCTTGCCTCCTGGATCAGGTCGCTATCGAGAACATTGCGAAAGATCGCGTAGCCCTCTGAACGGAACTGCTCGAGCTCTGCCGAAGTCGCGGATTGCATTCCTCTGACAGTTTAGTTCAGGAACGGATTCTCGATAGTGACGCCCGCGCCTATCGTGTAATTAGCTTCAGGACGTCGGCGCGTACCTTAGCGCCGATCGACCGGCACGTAAGCTAGACCTTGCGCGCCTTCATAGATGGCGGTCGGGCGGATCAGCCGGTTGTTGCGAAGCTGCTCGATCGCATGCGCGCTCCATCCCGACACGCGCGCTACGACGAAGATCGGCGTGTACAGATCGATCGGGATTCCGAGGATGTAGTAAGCGTAGGCAGCCGGGAAGTCGACATTCGGGTGGATGTTCTTGCGCTCGAGCATCGTTCGTTCGAGGATGTCGGCGATCTGGCCGTAAGTGGTGTCGCCGGACTCCTGGCCAAGTTCCTTAGCCACTTTCGTCATGTACATCGCTCGCGGGTCGGCCTTCTTGTATTCGCGGTGGCCGAATCCCATGATCTTTGCCTTCGTCGCCAAGGCTTCTTCGATCCAAGCCTGAGCCTTGTCGGGTGTGCCGATCTTGAGGATCATCTTCATCGCTTCTTCGTTGGCGCCGCCGTGGAGTGGGCCGTGAAGGGTGCCGATGCCGCTTACGATGCCGCTGTAAAGGTCGCTCAAGGTGGCGACGGTGACCCGGCAGGCGAATGTCGAGGCGTTGAATCCATGCTCGGCATAGAGCGTGAGGGAGGCGTCCATGACTTGGATGGTCTTGGCGTTCGGCTGCTCGCCATTCATGATGTAGAGGAAGTTCTCAGCGGTTCCGTGCTCGGGATTGGGCTTGATGACGTCCTTCCCCTGACGGATCCGGTGCCCGTTGGCCACCATGGTGCCGGCCTTGGCGACGATCCTTACGGCCTTACGAACGTTGGCGTCGGCATCCGTCGCGGGGGCGGCATAGTCGGGATCGAATGGCGCAAGGGCTGAGAACGCGGTCCGGATCATGTCCATGGGGTGCGTGTTCTTCGGGAGCGCTTTCAGCACGTCGTAGACGGCTTGTGGAACTTCGCGCTCTTCGCCCAACGTTTGTTTGAATTCCGTTAGCTCGCTCTTGGATGGCAGCTTGCCGTAGATCAATAGGTAAGCCGTCTGTTCGAAGGAGCCCTGCTCGGCGAGATCGTGCACGTTATATCCGCGATATTCGAGCGAGCTATTGTCGGAGTTGATCTCGCTGATCGTGCTGATGCCGGCGATCACGCCCTCTAGGCCCGGGCTGTAATTCGGATATGGGGTTGCTACTGCGCTCATGGTCTCTTCGCCTCTCGCCTCGCTGAGAAATCTGCGACTGGAACCAACGGAGTTTACCCGCGCTTGACTCTGGAACTTAACGTCGTGAATTCCTACGACGACGACCACGACCTGATGATCTGATGACCATCAGTCATCTCTCCCTCACCCTCTCACTCTCTCACCCTTTCACCCTCTCACCCTCTCACCCTCTCACCCTCTCACCCTCTCACCCTCTCCCCCTCTCACTCTCTCACCCGCTCACCCTCACCCCCACTCCATAAACTAACCCCCCCTATCTCCTATCGCTCTCCAATGTACACACAA
>CAZNUL010000012.1:0-69679 GCA_964576205.1 uncultured Fimbriimonadaceae bacterium
CCTCGCTCCTGCTCCTGCTCCATCCAGTCCATGGTGGCCGCACCCTCGTGCACTTCGCCCATCTTATGGGACTTACCGGTGTAGAAGAGGATCCGCTCGGTGGTTGTGGTCTTACCAGCATCGATGTGAGCCGCGATGCCGATATTCCGGACGAGTTCGAGTGGGTGACTGCGGGGCATGGTGGTTTTCTCTTTCTGTTGGTTCTATATAGCAGGAGCTCATTTGCTCCTCATTATCAAGTTCAGTCGTTTATTCGGCCTTTAGGTTTTGGTCGCTAGGTCGGTTAGCTGCTGCCTGGCAACAAAAAACCCCTTGCTAGCGCAATGCAGCAGGGGCGGCAGCGTGATCGATTCGCTTATGCCTGAACCTGGGTGTTGGCCTCCTGCATGTTTCTACTCTGCTGCGCACGACTTCGTACGCAACCGAATTTGATTATGGGCAGTTTGCCGGCAATTTTGCAATGGTTCGGCAACCCGGCATGGCGGTGGAGCGGAAGGCATCGTTCGCCTTCCGTCATCCCGCACGTGCCGCCCACCCGCACTTCTCCGACTCCAAAGGTATGCTTCCCCCTCGCCATGGCATCCTCCATCACGATGACCCCGCAGGGTCTCAACGTCCCCGACGACCCGATTCTCCCGTTTATCGAAGGCGACGGCACCGGCCCCGATATTTGGCGAGCGAGCGTACGCGTCTTCGATGCCGCCGTCGAGAAGGCCTTTGGCGGCAAGAAGAAGGTTGAGTGGATGGAGGTGCTCGCCGGCGAGAAAGCCTACAACCAGACCGGCAGCTGGCTCCCCGATGACACGCTGGCGGCCTTCAACAAGTACCTAATCGGCATCAAGGGACCGCTGACGACGCCGGTTGGGGGTGGCATCCGATCGCTCAACGTCGCATTGCGCCAGATGCTCGACCTCTACGTTTGCCTGCGGCCGGTTCGCTGGTTCGAGGGTGTGCCTTCACCGGTCAAGGATCCGGCTGCGGTCGACATGGTCATCTTTCGCGAGAACACCGAAGACATCTACGCGGGGATCGAATGGGCGGCCGGAACGCCGGAGGCTCAGAAGGTGCTGGATTTTCTGGCCGCCGAATTTCCCAAGGAGTTTTCAAAGGTTCGTTTCGGAACAGCGGCCAAGTCGGCCGAATGGGGTGCGGTTCTCGAAGGGATCGGAGCCCCCAAACGCGACCTGCCGTTACAGGTCGGAGTTGGCATCAAGCCAGTCAGCTACCTGGGCACTGAGCGGCTCGTCCACAGCGCGATCAGCTATGCAATCAGCACGGGAAAGAAATCGGTAACTCTGGTTCACAAGGGCAACATCATGAAGTTCACGGAGGGCGCGTTCCGGGACTGGGGATACCAGGTGGCAAAGAACTTCTTTGGTGCGGTCGAACTTGACGGAGGACCATGGTGCCAAATCCCCGAAGGAAAGCCCGGAGCGGGAATGGTCATCAAAGACTCGATCGCGGATATTACGCTGCAGCAGGTTTTGACGAGGCCGAAAGAATTCGACGTGATCGCCACCCTCAATCTCAACGGCGACTACCTCAGCGACGCGCTCGCGGCGCAGGTCGGCGGAATTGGCATCGCGCCCGGCGCGAACATCAACTACCTCACCGGACACGCAATCTTCGAGGCAACGCACGGTACCGCGCCGAAGTATGCGGATAAGGATGTCGTGAATCCATCGAGCGTGATCTTAAGCGGCGAGATGATGTTCCGCTACATGGGCTGGACCGAAGTGGCGGATCGCATCATCCGAGGCGTGGAGGGTGCGATCTCATCCGGCCGGGTCACCTACGACTTCGCGCGACTGACCGAGGGCGCCACCGAGATCAAGTGTTCGGAGTTCGGCGACAACATCATCGCCCACATGTAACCCAGGCGGCTCCTACACCTTCGACCGGCGTTGCCTAAGGACGCCGACCGCCAGCACGCCGAGGGCGACCAGCGACGACGGCTCGGGCACGAAACTGTTGGCCTTGCCATTCAGGAACGTCACATCGGCCGGAGTGAAGGCGATCCCACCCCCGATGGTGCCATAGAGGAAGTCTTCGCCGTTAACCGCGCCGATCGTGTACGTACTGCCGAATGCGAACGTGTTCAGGCCAACCAGGCTGCTATTGTCGATGATCGCGCCACCGGAGTCACCGCTGTTAATCTGACCGGTATTGACGGTCGGCCGGAAGTCCCATTGAACCGACGTGTACTTATACGTGCGGTCGGTGTACACGAACGTGCCGTTGGAGATGGTATGGGTCAGGCGGTCCGTGCCGTACTGGTCTCTCGCGGCGAGATCGCTTTGCCAGTTAAAGCCGAGGGCGGTAAACGTGTGGCCGTTGGGTTGCACGCCCTCGCTGTAGGTGTAGGCATAGGCGTCCGTGTGAGTGTTTGCAACGGGATCGAAATCGTCGTAGAAATATCGGCCGGATCGCCCGAAGCCGTAGTTCGTCAGATTGTCCTGAACGGCTGGCAGCGCCGAGGCAAGGATGCCGTTCACGGCGGTGAGCCCGGTGAGGTAATTCCAGGTCGCGTTGTCGACTTGGTTCTGGCCGACGCTGACGCCCATCCAGGCCATGTCCTCTGGCAAGTTATAGGTCCCGGGGCCGCGATCCTGCACCAGAAACGACGAATTGGCCGCTCCCAGATTGACGATCGTATTGCCGTTATGCAGGTTCAAGCTAAATCCGGCGTTGCCATCCACGACGTGAGCCGCTGTGGCGACGTCGAGAAACATCGTGTTGACACCGCCGAGAACCGACTGGCGGGCGAAGTAGAGGGCGCCGGAGCCACTACCGTTGTTTCCCGTGATGCCCGTCGAGAAGGCGGCAATCGACTCGAATCCCGTGTCCGGTGCCGCCGAGTAAAGGGGATTGCCGGCGTTCGTCTCGGACGCCTGAGTCAAGATCACGAATCCCAAGGCGACAACGAGTAAAGAGCAAGTTCTCCTCAAAAACATCACAGCTTTATCTCCTCCCTCTGGAGATATTCTAAGACTTGCTTGTTATGAGTTGTTTGTCCTGGGAATAATCCTGACTTCGTGAACCTGGCTGGCGTCGAAAATCTGTAACAATTACCTGCCCTCGCCGGCGACGTTGGGAAACCGATAGTGGCCGGTAATCTTCCAGGCGGTCAGCACGTCCTCTTCGGCAGTGCGGCTCAGGTTATGGATGACCTGCGGCAATCCACGCGATCCGACCGCATCCGAAAGGACGCCCGTGTGATCCAGACCGCTGTCCAGTTTCCAGGTAACGATGTCACCGGGACGCCACTCTTTGGCGAAGTCGCCATCGGTCCGCGTGGTTAGGGAAAGACCGTTCCTTTCGAAGAAGCGGCGCTGATTCGGCACACGGCGGTGGTCTATGTTTGTGTCAGTCGTCGCTCCGTGCCTGGGGTAGTTCGATAAGTGTCGGGACATGTCCTCGTGGATCAACTGCTGGAGGTCGTAGCCGGCGCTTCTCAGAGCTCGAATCACGACGTCGACGCAGGCGCCCTTGTCGGCGGGTACGTCTCCGCCGGGATAGGGGATCGAGAAGTATTCGCCGGTGTAGTCGGCTGGATGCTTCAGCTGAGCCCTTGCCCCAGCCACGATTTTGGCGGCGATGCCGGTAACGGGAACCGAGGCGCCAGGTAACGAAGCGCCGTGAGCAGCCGAACCCATGACGTCGCCGTGCGACGCCTGGAACACGCGCATAAGGAAGTAAATGAAGATGGCCGGTGTGAGGATGAACCCAGGCCGCAAGCGCTCCATTTGGTTCTATGGTAGCTCGCGCTGTGCCATAATCTGACCTCGTAATACGGCGGCGTAGCTCAGTTGGTTAGAGCGTTCGGTTCATACCCGATAGGTCGGTGGTTCAAGTCCACTCGCCGCTACCAAGCCTCTCTCCATCATCTCGGAGACTCCATAGCTGTCACACTCATGCCATGTCCAATCACGGGGAGATGGCGTTTGAAACGAAGGTGATTCACGCCGGTGTTTATCCCGACGAGCAGACGGGGGCGGTCATGACCCCGATCTACCAGTCGAGCACTTATGCTCAAGCTTCTCCTGGCGAGCACAAAGGATACGAATACAGCCGCACCGACAACCCGACTCGGACAGTCCTTCAGAACCAGCTGGCGATCCTCGAAAATGCCGAAAAGTGCCTCGTTTTCTCCAGCGGTCTGGCCTCCGAAGATGCCGTTCTCAACCTGCTCACCGCCGGCGATCACGTCGTGGCCGGAGACGACCTCTATGGGGGCACCTACCGCCTATTCACAAAAGTCGCGGTCCACCGAGGGATCACCTTCACGTTCGTCAATCCAAATAACGAAAGCCAGCTGAGTGAGGCGTTTACACCCCAAACCAAGCTCGTCTGGATGGAGACGCCGACGAATCCGCTCATGAATCTGGTCGACATCCGGAGGGTCGCCGAGATCGCCCACGAGCATCACTGTCTCCTGTGCATCGACAACACCTTCATGTCGCCCTATAACCAGCGGCCCATCGACCTCGGCGCCGACATCGTCATGCACTCGATGACAAAGTATCTCAACGGTCACAGCGACGTCGTCATGGGCGCGCTCATGATGAACGACATTGAGATGAAGCCACCCAAGCGCATCTGGAAAGACCCAAACTTTGCAGCCCCCCGAACTCTCTTCGCTCGCCTCAAGTTCCTTCAGAACGCGATCGGGGCAACCCCAGGGCCGTTCGATTGCTTCCTCGTTCTGCGAGGTCTGAAGACTCTCGCCGTCAGGATGGAGCGGCATAACGCGAACGCGATGAAGGTCGCCCAGTTCCTAGAAGGGCATCCAAAGGTTTTGCGCATCCGATATCCGGGTCTGGCGTCCCATCCCGGACACCAGCTGGCCTGCGACCAGATGTCGGGGTTCGGCGGGATGATGACTTTCTTCCTCAAGGGCGGGCTCGAGGAGTCGCGCAGATTCCTGGAATCCATGCGCTTGTTCACTCTGGCCGAGTCCCTGGGAGGTGTCGAGAGCTTGATCGAACATCCCGCGATCATGACTCACGCCTCGGTCCCACCTGAAGTCCGCGCCCAGATCGGCCTGACCGACAACCTGATCCGAATCAGCGTCGGCATCGAGAACGTGGACGATCTGATTCAGGATTTGGGACAGGCGCTAGATCGGGTCTAGAGATTGGCTCTGGGCTTTGGGAATTGCGCCGAGTCGGGGGCCGGCAACGGGAATGACTCGACGAAGTCTTGGTAGTGGCAGGTTGCGAATTACTGGCCTGGTGCGTACCGTATGGGAGCTATGACAATCTCCGCTCTCGCACCGCTCGAAGCATTCCCCGCTCACAGCGCTCCTGTCAACCAAATCGCTTTCGCCGAGAACGGAGAGGTGATGGCAACATCCGATACCGGGATGGTGGTCAAGATTTGGCGTCAGCGAGAGCTCGTTCGCAAGCTGGACCTCAGGAGCAACCTTGACAAAGTCCGGCCAACCGAACGAATCCGCGGCATTCAGTTCACATCGGATGACAACTTGATCGTCGCCGCGGGAGAGCAAGTCGCTTCGTATAAGGTGACTTCGATCGAGGACAACGCGGATTGGTCCTACGTCGCTCCCCGGCTCCTCGCCTTTCTCATCATCTCGCCCACGTCGATCGCGGTCTCGCCTGGAGGCAAGGTTGCGGCAACGTTCGACAATGGGACGATCGTTTCTTGGGACGGGCAGGGAGTGCGCCGCAGCATCATCCGTCACAATGCGGTTCCCCGCTTCCTAAAGTTCCTGCCTGACGAAAGCCTGATCGGCACCGACAGCTTCAGTCTCTCGCGTTGGATGCCTGATGAGCGCCGCCCGATCTGGCACCGCCCCTCCAAGGAGCGAATTTACGGTATGGCCGTCAGTTCCGATGGGCGCTTCGTCGCCCTGCGCCGCCTGTACTCGACCGTGGTCTACGATATCGTCTCGGGTGAGCCGCTCGCCGAGCACAAACAGGGCCGGGGCTTGCCGCTCGTCTGCTTTGCTCCAGGCAGCCATGTGTTCGCGCTCGGCACTCAGCACGCGATCCATGTCTACGATTTGGTTGACGGCGGCCATCAGCGCTTGGGACTCGATGATGCCGAGTTGATCTCGCTTTCGTTCGTTTCAGATCGTAAGCAGGTCGTCGCCGGATGTTCCGACGGAAGGATCCGGCGCTGGGATTTGTCGGATTAGCGCACGTTTCCGCGGCGGCCCGCTCTAGGCAACCTTGCGCGTGAGGTATTCGAGCAGTGCCTCGACGATGGCTGGGTTGAATTCGCCGCCTTTGCCCCACCTGTCCATACTGTCGCGCATCGATGTCGTTTTCGTAAACAGGTGGTCGGTTTTGGCAAGGAGCTTGAATTCGGCCGAGCCTGGACGAAGTTTGTTTAGGAAGGCAACGATGCGCTCGTGATCGGTACGGCCCGACAAAAAGTCGTTTTCGCCGTAGATGATGAGAGCGTTCGCTTTGGTCTTGCTCCAGGCGAGAGCCAGATTCGTATGCTCCAGGTCGCGGAAGAAAGGAAGGCCGACGCCGGAGTAGGTCTCTCCATCAGGAAACGTCTGCTTGGCAAAGGCGGCAAGCTCCGAATGGTTTCTCTCGACCGAAGCCGGGCTTTCGTTTCGATCGAAGATCCAGTACATTGCTGCGCTCAGTTGTTTCTGCTGCTGATCGAGCTGATCCGCAGGCATGTTGGAAAGCTCGCTTTGCCGGCGCGTGTTCTCGAGCATGTATTCGGTAAAGGATTGGAACAGGGTTCCATTTGCGATGACGGCCTTCACGGACTCTTGGCTGGCAACAACGGGGGCGAAGCAGCCTCCCATGCTGTGTCCATAGATCGCGACACGATTGGCGTCCACGAAAGGAAGGGATTTTGTGAGCCGAAGGGCCTGCAAATAGGCGTCGGCCTCGGCGTTGAAAGTGAGCTTTTTGTAGGCTGGACCTTCGCTGTCGCCCTGTCCCGGCTTGTCGATCCTGACCGTCACGAAGCCGGCATCGGCGATTGGCTCAATCACCTTTCCGTAGGTCATGGTCGCGAACGGAGCGTCCACGCTATAGGCGCCGATTCCGCCAATCAGGAACAGCGTGGGGAATGGGCCG
This sequence comes from uncultured Fimbriimonadaceae bacterium, assembly GCA_964576205.1. Taxonomy (GTDB): domain Bacteria; phylum Armatimonadota; class Fimbriimonadia; order Fimbriimonadales; family Fimbriimonadaceae; genus JAEVZK01. The sequence goes on from CAZNUL010000012.1 coordinate 7,068, forward strand.
TTTCCTTTCTTCGGCCTCGTAATGATCACTCGGACCCGTTTGCCCTGGCTGACCACCTGATCGTAGATCACGTCAGAGTTCGATTCGGATGCCTTTGGCCGCGCGACCATGAGGCCTGCCGTTGTTGACTCTGAGCCGTCCCGCGAATAGCGGAGCTCGAACTTCGCACCGCCATTCAGGTCGTGCGCCAAGGCGACGAATCTTCCGTTGTCGGTCAGCTTGTTACCGTTTAGGAATTCGAGAACGTCGCCAACCTTCAGCCCGGCAGCTTCGGCCGTTCCGCCTGGAACGAGCCGGGTCACTTTGATTCCCTTGGGATCGGCAACCGTGACCACACCGAAATAGCCCTTCCGAGGAAGCGGCTCACCGCGCACGACGTCGGCGGAGGCACCGATTGCGATGGCGAGAAGGCCGAGTGAAGCGATCGATCGCATTGCTCCTGAGGATACGCTCAGCAAGAGCCGGTTTGTTGCCGCGCACTTTCGATTACACTCGGTGATCGACGCTCTACGAGCGTCATAGAAACCATGAGGAAGGCCCGATTCGGAGGAGGCTGGCAGGCGATCCGCTATAGCCTCCGCGCAGCGCTTCGCCTTGGACCCATTCGGTTCTACAAGGCGATGAACGCCAAGAACGCCTGCAAGACCTGCGCCTTCGGGATGGGTGGGCAGCTTGGTGGAATGCGAAACGAAGCCGGCAAATTCCCCGAGGTCTGCAAGAAATCGATGCAGGCGATGGCTGCCGACATGGCGGGAAAGATCGAACCTCGGCTTTTCGCGACCTACTCCATCGATGAGCTAAAGAGCTTCTCGTCTCGCGAGATGGAGGCCTTCGGCAGGCTCGGCGATCCCGTCATCGTTCGGCCGGGAGACGATCGCTACCGCCCGATCTCCTGGGACGAGGCCATCGACCACATTGTGGGGAGTTTGATGGCGACGACCCCTAACAAGGCGTTCTTCTATGCCAGCGGCCGGAGTTCGAGCGAGGCCGGCTTCCTGATGCAGCTTTTTGCCAGGGCCTATGGCACCAACCACGTCAACAACTGTTCGTTCTATTGCCACCAGGCCAGCGGAGTTGGGCTCAAGGATTCGATCGGAGTCGGGACCGCGACCATCGAGCTTGACGACCTAGAGAAATGCGATCTCGTCTTCGTCATTGGAGGGAATCCGGCATCCAACCATCCCCGCTTTATGACGATGCTGATGAAACTGCGCCGGCGGGGTGGAAGGGTCATCATCGTTAATCCGCTGAGGGAGACCGGGCTGGTCAACTTCAAGGTCCCCTCAAACCTGAAGAGCATGCTCGTCGGCGACGAGATCGCCTCGCTCTACAGCCAGCCCACGATCGGTGGCGACATCGCGTTTTTGGCCGGGATGGCGAAGCGATTGATCTCACTAGGGGCCATCGACAAAGTTTTTATCGACGAGGTAACCGAAGGATTCTCTGCTGTCCGGACCTATGTCGAAGAACTCGACTGGCAAGAGATCGAAGCCTCGAGCGGGGTTCCGAGGGCCGACATCGAGGCGGCGGCCGACGAATACGCGCGGTCGGAGCGGACGATCTTCGCCTGGACGATGGGCATCACTCATCACGAACATGGCGTGCAAAACGTGCAGTGGATCGCGAACCTCGCCCTCATGCGGGGCATGGTTGGCAAAGAGGGCTGTGGCTTACTCCCCATCAGGGGCCACAGCAACGTGCAAGGGATGGGCTCAGTCGGAGTGACACCCGCACTATCGAAGGCAGCCTTGGATGCCATGCAGGAACTGGGATTCTGGACCGATGAGAGTTCGACGTCGACCGCGGAAAGTTTCAGGGCGGCCGGATACGATACGATGGCTGCGATGGAGGCCTGCGGCCGGGGCGAGATGTCCTTCGGCTTGTGCCTCGGAGGCAACCTGTTCGGCTCCAATCCGGACGCGGCGTTCACGTCCACCGCGCTCTCGAGGCTCGACACCCTCGTTTACCTGTCGACCTCCCTAAATACAGGTCACGCGCACGGCCTTGCCAAGACCACTCTGATCTTGCCGGTCCTGGTCCGGGATGAAGAGTCTCAGGGCACAACCCAGGAGTCGATGTTCAGCTATGTCCGTCTCAGCGACGGCGGCAAGCCACGATTCGCGGGGCCACGCAGCGAGACGGAGATTCTGTCCGCCATCGCCGACCGTTGGAACCGCTTGCGGCGGGCGCCCGCCACGACCTTGGAATGGCAAAAGCTTGCCGACCACGAGGAGATTCGCCGCCTGATCGCGCGGTTCGTTCCGAACCTGTCGAAAATCGGAGAAATCGGGAAGACAAAGCAGGAATTTCAGATCCCGGGCCGGATCCTGCACGACATCGACCCAACCGGTGCGTTGGGATCGCGGGTGGCAGAAGCCGGCGGCGGGCAAGTCAGGCCGGACAGCGCTGAATCAAGGACGCTATCCGACTTTCCGACACCGACAGGCCGCGCCGTCTTCAGAAGCCATCCTCTCCCGAACCTTGCCGAGCTTGGCGAAAACGAACTGCGGCTCATGACCATTCGGTCGGAAGGCCAGTTCAATACGGTCGTTTACGAGGAGGAAGATCCTTACCGCGGCCAAGAGCGCCGCAACGTGATCCTCATGAATGACGGTGACATTAGGCGCCTCGGGCTGCTTTCGGACCAAGTGGTCACGGTTCGAAGCGTCACCGGAGAAATGCCGGGCATCCTCGTGCGAGCCTTCGACGTCGCCAAAGGATGCGCGGCAATGTACTACCCCGAGGCCAATCGCCTTATCGCGAAGACGACCGATCCTCGATCCAAAACCCCAGCCTTCAAATCGGTCATCGTGACTATCCATCCGGAACTTGATGCGGGCCCGCCGGCCGAAGCGGAGTGCGATGTAGAGCTAGCGGCCAGGCAGCCGAGTACATCACGGGGACGGATGAAGTCCTGCTAGCGGCCGAGACATCGGACTACGTATGCGGAGGAACATGACGGCTCGTTGAGACGACATACCTAATTGGTATGCAGGAGAAATACAGATGTGCATGAAACAGTTTCTGGCTCGGGGAACGGCCCTCGCTATTCTCGGCGGCGCCGCCATTACGCCCGTTGCCGCGCAGACGGTCATCGACCAGGCGGCCGACAGTGCCAAGCAGGCGATCGCCTCGACGACGTTTACGCCGCAGTCCATGACATTCCAAGGCACAAGCCGAGAGACCTGGCGAACCTTGATGATCGTCTTTGCCGCGATCGGGATTATCGGGATCATCGACGACGATAGCGCGCTCGTCGTCGTCGGTGTCGCCGGACTTGCCGTGTGCTTTATCGAGTCCGGGCCCCATTTTGCGATGGATTCGACCCAAAGGAGGCTGGGCCTCGTCAATTCCGGGCCGTTTTCCTTCGGGCTAACCCCGTTCAGCAAGACGACTTTCTCGCTGGGCTCGGCGGCTCCGCCGTCGAAGCTCTACGCGCAGCTCACGTTCAAGTTCTAGCGACAAGCCGAGGCAAGTAGGAACTTGCCTCGGCTCCCGGACGCCATAGATCGAAGACAGGAAGGTGACAGGAATGGATTTGAAGGGTCGAATAACGAGGATTGCAGCGATTTGTGCGTTAGCCTTGCTAGCTCTTGCGCCGGTCTCCGCAACCGCGCAGAACACTTACAAACATAGGCAGCAGACGAAGAACGATTGGAGAAACCTGGCGATCGGCTCCGGAACCGTCGGTTTACTCGGCCTTCTCAGTCACGACGGGACGCTGACTTTCCTGGGGACGGCGGGCGCCCTCTATTCGGCCAACCGGTATGAGCAGGATCGGAAAAGCCAGAGCCGGATGAACCACGCAAGATATTCGATGTTTCGACGAGGCTCGTTCGTCCGCAACGGCCACCGCTACAAGAGGCGCACCGTGTACCGGAACGGGCAGAAGTACTATCAGTTCGTGCGCGTGTCGTAACCGGCACCTTTTTTCGGGTCTAGCCTGAGGCCGGCGCGGTGTCCCCGATTCCGGTAACCTTCTGCCTCGCCATGACGATGCAGGAGATGATTTCGCGGCTGAACGACTACTGGTCCTCTCAGGGTTGCGCCATCCTCCAGCCATACGACGTCGAGGTTGGCGCCGGCACCATGCATCCGGCGACGACATTGCGCGTGCTAGGACCCGAGCCGTGGAACGTTGCCTACGTTCAGCCTTCGCGGCGGCCCGCCGACGGCCGTTACACACGTAACCCGATGCGGAGTCAGCGCTACTACCAGTATCAGGTCCTGATGAAGCCGTCGCCCTCCAACATCGTGGACCTCTATCTCGGCTCGCTCGATGCGCTTGGATTCGATACGGGTAAGCACGACGTCAGGCTCGTCGAGGACGACTGGGAGAGCCAGGCGGCCGGGGCGAGCGGAGTCGGATGGGAAGTCTGGATCGATGGCGCCGAGATATCCCAATTCACGTTCTTTCAGCAAATGGGTGGAATCGAGTGCAATCCGGTCTGCGCGGAGATCACCTACGGTCCCGAGCGGCTCTGTCTGATGCTGGACGATCGGGCCTCGTTTTGGACCGATCTCGACTGGTCAACCTCCCTTTCCTACAAGGACGCCGAGTACCAGCTCGAGATGCAGAACAACGTTTATAACTTCGAAGTGGCGAATACCGACGTGCTTCGTCAACTCTTCGAACTCTATGAGGCGGAGTCGAAGCGCGTGATCGAGGCTCCGGTGTTTTGGGACCGCGAACTAGGGATCATGACCACTCAGCGCCCAGAGACCGGTGAGCAGAGCGCCGCTGAAGGTCACAAACCTGGAATCGATACCCCCCTAGCTCTGGTCTATCCCGCTCTCGATCTGGCCCTGAAGTGCTCCCACATTTTCAACATCCTCGACGCCCGAGGCGCGGTTGGGGTCACGCAACGCGCGGAATACATCAACCGCATTCGCGCCCGCGTAAGAGCTTGTTGCCTAAAGCATCTCGAGCAATACAAAGAAAGCGTCGCGAAGAAGTAGCGTCAAGGCGATCCGGCGCGCGAATCCGGCGTCCCGTGAGCCAGATTCGCACGCGGCAGGGGCGAAGCTTCAGACCTTAAACAGAGACTTGGCGAGGGCGCTGGTTAGGGGTGGATCGTACTCATCTCCCTTGTTCGCCGCCATCGCTCCCATGATGCAGATAATCAGGTGGAACAGACCGACGACCGGCAACAATAGAAGCCCGATCAGGACCACCATCAAGATCATTGCCACGATGTAGCTAACGGCAACCACGATCTGCAACGCGAGAGCCTGAGCCGAGTGTCGATACACGAACGGCTTGTCCTTCGCAATGATGAAGAAGATCAACGGGCCGATGAACCCGATGAAGATCGCAAGTATCCACATCAACGTCGCTTGGCTCTTGTCTTCCGTGCTCACTCCACCCGTGTATACGGGTCCCGCTGGGGGCGTCGGTTGGGGAGCGGCAGGTTGCGGATCGGGAGCCACAGGTTCGGGTGTAGGTGTTGAGTCGCTCATAACGTTCCTTGGGCTTAGGGACGACCCACCCAGTCGAAACGGTTCGGCTTGATGTCGCAGTCGGTCCCCGTTGAAAGGAAACCCGCGAAGGCCCTTGCTTGCGACCAGAGCTGGTGACGGTAGGCTAGGCGGAATGCAGGGGCCGCAAATTCCGGAAGACTATGCTGCCTATCCTCGCGCGCACGGTTACGCACAGTTCGGCCCGGCGCCGGGCCGCGTGCGGTTCGACATCTTTACGGAAGCCTGGACGCTCGTATTTCGCGACCTCGGCCCATGGCTCGTCGCATCACTCGTTGCCGGCGGGATTGTCGCGGTCACGGAGGGCGTCCTCATCGCCATGGTGCTTCCGTCGATCCTGTCGAATAAGCCGGGCGATCCGATTGCGATGCGACAGTCGATGGGAATTCTGACGATCGGCTTCGCATTCGTTTACTCGTTCGCCGTCGGGGTTGCCAATGCCGGGATCCTGCGGATGGCTCTGAAGAAAGTCAGGGGCCAAGAGGCGGGCGCAGGCGATATCTTCAGCCTAAATGGGATGGCCGGCCAAGTCATCCTTGCGGAGGGCTTGCTGGCTCTGTTGCCTGTCTTGCCAGCCGTAGCGGGGCTGATCCCGATCTGGATTGCGGGTCCGAATCCCGATCTCCTTTCGACTGAACTCGTATCCGTGCTCCTTCAGCTGACTGCTTGGATCGTCGTTGCCGTGGTTCAACTCTTGGCGACTTTTGTGCCAATGTTGATCGTCGACCGAAGGATGGCAGTAGGCGAAGCGATGAAGAAGAGCTTTGCCGTGGCGAGCCCTCACTTTTGGCCATTGTTCGGGCTCATCCTCATCGTTTCCATGGTGGCGGGCCTCGGGGCCCTTGCTTGTGGTATCGGGCTCCTCTTCACAATGCCTATCTACTACGCGGCTCGAGCGCTCCTTTATCACGACTTCTTCCGGACCGTCCCTTCAGATGCAAGCGCACCGACGGCCGAACAGATGGTGAACCCACCGACCTTCGATCCGTCGTAGTCATAATGAGTCGGGCCGAGTTCGCGGCCGTTTGGCTGTGTCTGTTATGAGGCTTTTCACGTCTAAACGCGAGGGGATAGGAGTTCGACGCTTCCTGATCCCGAGCATTAGCGTGGGCTCGGTCGTGATCGCCGCGATCGCGCCATCTTCCCAAAAGCGCGACCCTGGCGCCGATATCCTGCCGGTTCTGAACAAGTATTGCGCGCGATGCCACGGCAACAAAGACAACCAGGATATGGCCCTGCCCTCGCTTCTGCCGGCGGACTCGTTTAGAACAAAGCGCGAACTTTGGAATCGTATCGAAGCCGTTCTCTCAAACAAGCAAATGCCGCCACCGGGTAATCCTGCGCCCTCAGACTCAGAGCGGGCAAGCCTCGTGAGCTCGATCGAGAGGGCTGTGTCCGCCGGTTCGCCCGATCGGGATAACCGCATGACGCCCGGACGCGTTACGATGCGGCGGCTGAATCGCGAGGAATACAACAACACGATCCGCGACTTGTTTGGCATCGACCTCCGCCCGGCGGACGACTTTCCTTCCGACGATGTCGGCTACGGCTTCGATAACATCGGCGACGTGCTGTCGATCTCACCTCTTCTGATGGAGAAGTACTTGAAGGCCGCCACCGTGATCGCGGATCGAGTGATCTATACGCCTGGCGTGCGGACGTGGCGCTTCGCGGGTACGGATCTCGACGGCCCGAACGCAACGGCGCTCGCGGATGGCGTCAATATCCTCTTTACGAACGGAGTGCTCACGCGCGAGATCGACCTGCCCGTCGAAGCCGACTACGACCTCGGGATTGAAGCGCACCAGGACAAAGCCGGACCCGAAGATGCGCGGATGTCGCTGGTCGTCAACGGCCGCACGATCGATGCCGTCGCGGTTAGATCGACTGGCAAACCTGAGCTATTTCAAGTCCGCTTCCACGCCGGACCGGGGCACGTTGTGGTCGGCGCGGGTTTTACAAACGATTTCTATGTGGCCAAAACGGCGACTGCGCCTCAGCAAGACCGGAACCTCTACATCCATGCTCTGACGGTGTCTGGCCCAGTCGGACCGGCGACCGCTATTCCCCGCACCCAGAGCCGAATCATCTTCGAGCAGCCGACTCCTGCGACTCGCCTCAAATGCGAGCGGGATATCCTCGCCTCTCTCGCGGGCCGAGCCTACCGGCGTCCGCCGACGGGAGCAGAAGTCGACAAACTGGTAGCGATTGCCGAGATGGCCCATCAGAATCGCGAGTCGTTCGAGCGCGGCATCCAACTCGGGGTAACCGCAGTTCTCTGTTCTCCGAACTTTCTTTTCAGAGTCGAAAGGCCGATCGGAGACTCGCTGAACTCGTATGAGATCGCTTCGCGCCTTTCATATTTCCTTTGGAGCTCGATGCCGGACGATCCGCTTTACGCGCTCGCCGCAAAAGATCTGCTGAAGAAGCCCGACGTTCTCGCTCAGCAGATCCAAAGAATGCTTTCGGATCGAAAGTCTGATGCCTTGGCCGATAACTTTGCCGGCCAATGGCTACAAACCCGGAAGCTCGGCGTGGTCCGACTGGATAGACGCCTTTTTCCGCAATATACGAACGAGGTTCGCCAGGCGATGGCGACCGAGACCCGGATGTTCTTCCAGGACGTAGTGAGGAACGACAGGAGCGTTCTCGACTTCCTGGAGGGTTCGCACACCTTTGTGAATGGTCCCCTGGCGCAGGTCTACGGAATTCCGGGAGTCTCTGGCCCGAACTTCATGAGAGTCCAACTTCCGCCGGAGAGAGCCGGAATCCTCACTCAGGGAAGCGTGCTCGTCGTGACCTCGAACCCAACCCGAACGTCGCCGGTTAAGCGAGGCAAATGGATCCTGGAAAACATTCTCGGAACGCCCCCGCCACCTCCGCCTCCGGGAGTCGGCGTTCTCAAAGACGACCGCGCGAGTGTGGCCACTGCGTCCCTAAAGGAACGGATGGAACAGCACCGAAAGGACCCCATGTGCGCGGCTTGCCACAAACAGATGGATGGGTTGGGCTTCGCGCTCGAGAACTTCGACGCGAGCGGGACCTGGCGCACGAAGGACGGCCAATTCGACATCGATGCTAGCGGAGAGCTTCCGGACGGCTCTAAGTTCGCGGGGCCGACCGAGCTGCGGTCGATCCTGGTCGCGCGCAAGGGTCAGTTTGTTAAGTGCCTGTCCGAAAAGATGCTGACGTTTGCTCTGGGCCGCGGCCTCGAACCTTCCGACGATCCAGCGGTAGCACAGATCGTCAAATCGGTTTCCGACGGACAATACAAGTTCTCATCGCTTGTTACGGCGATCGTAGCGAGCGAGCCGTTTAGAAAACAAGGACGAGAAAAATGAATTTGGAATTTCGAGTTTGGGATTTGGAGTCACAGGGTTGGTTGTTTCAAGGTTTGGAGTTCCTGACCGTGTCCCTCGCCGACGGAATTCCAAATTCCAGATTCCAAACTCCAAATTCCAAACTCCAAACTCCAAACTGAAATGAATTCGATTCCCCGAAGGACCTTCCTCCGTGGCCTGGGCACGATGATCGCATTGCCGATGCTGGAGTCGATGTTGCCTGTCCGTGCGTTTGCGGCGGCGGCCAAGCCGGCGCCAGTGCGGCTGGGATTCGTGTTCGTTCCGAATGGCGTTAGCATGCCTCAGTGGACGCCGGCGACGGAAGGCTCGGGCTTCGAGTTACCGATGCTGCTTCAGCCGCTCAAGAGCGTCCGAAACGAGATATCGATCTTTACCGGGCTCTCTCAGCACAACGCCTTTGCTCTGTTGGACGGGCCTGGCGATCACGCGCGCTCAGCCGCCGCCTGGCTCACCGGAGTCCATCCTCGCAAGACCAGTGGGGCCGATATCCACAACGGCATCTCCGCCGATCAGCTTGCCGCGAAACAAATTGGTCCGGAAACGCGCTTCGCGTCTCTGGAGCTAGGCTGCGAGCGCGGCGGGATGGCCGGAGATTGCGACTCGGGATACAGCTGCGCGTATTCCTCCGGGATTTCCTGGCAGAGCGATACGACGCCGGTCGCCAAGGAAACAAGCCCCCGCGCGGTGTTCGAAAGGCTGTTCGGCAGCGAGGATCCCGGCGAGTCGACGGAAGCCCGAGCGAAGCGGCTTCTCTACAAGCAAAGCATCCTCGACATGGTCTTCGAAGACGCGGACACTCTCAAATCGAAGCTTGGGTTGCATGACCGTCAGAAGCTCGACGAATACCTGACCGCGGTTCGCGAAATGGAGGTTCGCCTCGCCAAATTCGAGTCGGCTCGTAAAGCGGTGGCCGCGACCGGTGTCCGCGAGCCAGGCCAGCCTCGCGATTTCGCCGACCATATCCGGCTTATGGGTGACATGATGGTGCTCGCCTTCCAAACCGACCAAACCAGGGTTTCGACGCTGATGTTCGCAAACGAGGGCTCGAATCGAAGCTATGGCGAGGCGGGCGTGCCCGAGGGCCACCACGACATGTCCCACCACGGCCGCGACCAACACAAGCTCGACCAGAAGGCGAAGATCGACCTCTTCCATACAACGCAGCTTGCCTACATCATCGAGCGCATGGCTTCGATCAAGGAGGCGGGCGGGACATTGCTGGACAATACAGTTCTCATCTATGGCGCCGGGATCAGCGACGGGGATCGGCACAACCATGACGACCTGCCCATCCTGGTCGCCGGCCGGGCGGGCGGCCGCATCAAGCAAGGCCGCCACGTGACGTTTCCGGCCGAGACGCCGATGACCAACCTGCTTCTATCCGTACTCGATTGCGTTGGAGTGCACGCCGAGAAACTCGGCGATTCAACGGGCCGCGTTCAGCAATTGTTCTAGTCAGCCTGAAGCGTGTACACCTTCCGCCAGGGAATCTCGTATCGCCCTACGGATGCATGATTCAGAATCCGTGGAGGATGCCGAATGATTACGTTCAAAGGCTGCCACTAGCCGAGCTTCAAACCTGGGAGGCGATTGGACTTGGTATGTTCATCCACTTCGGGATGAGCACGTTCCTCGGCGAAGAGTGCCCGGACGGCACGGCCGATCCCATCCTTTACGCGCCGGATTCGATCGATGCGGACGGTTGGTGCAGTCTTGCGCGTCAAGCGGGAATGAAGTATGTCGTGCTAACAGCCAAGCACGTCGCCGGCCACTGCCTCTGGCCGTCGAGGCACACTGACTACCACGTGGGCGGGAAAACCGATGTGGTTGCAGCCTGCGCCGAGGCGTGCGCGAAGCATGGCCTGGGCTTGGGGCTTTATTACTGCTCTTGGGATAACCATCATCGCTTCGGGTCTGTGACGCCCGGAGAGGGCGTCGACATTTTCGGGGCCTATGCTTCCGAGGAGTACATCAACTTCCAACTCAAGCAGCTGGAGGAACTGCTGACCGGCTACGGTGCCATTTTCGAGGTCTGGCTCGACATCCCTCAGGTCCTGGGGGCGAAGGGGCGTCGACGATGCTACGACCTATGCGCGTCGCTTCAACCCAGGACCGTCGTCGTCATGAACCAAGGGTGCCAGGGCAGCAGCCTTCTCGACCTCGAGCACGCGTGGCCAACCGACGTTTCGACCCGCGAGAGGCAATTCCCCGAATGCGCACGCTGGGGTCAAGGAGAGGAGGGAACGACCGTCGGTCATTCTCGAATCTATGAGATCGAAGGCAGGCGTCACTACGTTCCGACCGAGGTTTGCGACTGCCTCGGCTACTACTGGTTCCACGACGTCAGGGATCGCCCTCGATCTCCCGGCGAGATCGCGGCGATGAAGACGATCGCGCGCGAGCGCGGTTGCAACCTGTTGCTCAACGTCCCTCCGGATCGCAGTGGGAGGATTCCCGACGCTTTTGCGGACGCCCTGCTGCGAACATAACAAAAATATTCACATCATGAGGCTATCATTTAAGTGATTGCTTAAGTATAATAGGACGTGCGTGGCACAACCGAACCTGGCGACGTCTTTGTCGCGATCTCGGCGCCGGCAAGAAGAGCGATCTTAGCAAGGCTGGCCGAAAACGAAATGCCGGTGATGCAACTTGCCGGCTCGTTCCAGATGAGCCTGCCCGCAGTGTCGCAGCATCTCGGGATCCTGCGGGACGCCGGGCTCGTTACAGTGCGCAAGGATGGCAGGAGGCGAATCTACCGGCTCAGCCCGCAACCCCTGGAGGCAGTCGCCGACTGGGTGAAGACGTACGAGCGATTCTGGAGCCGCAAGCTTGCCGACCTAGGCGATTACTTGGAGAATGAGCCGTGACTGGGCAAAGAGTTCTCGCTATGAGGGGCCGGAAGCATGGCTCGCGACGATTGGAAGGTGATCAATGAAAGGCAGAGTTGAGATCGAAACAACTTATCCGCATCCTCCGGAAAGGGTTTGGCGGGCTCTTACCGACCAGAACGCAATCCAGAAATGGCTCATGCCGAACGACTTCGAGCCTCTTATCGGCTATCGCTTCCGCTTGAAGTTGGCAGGCGGGGGCAAGATTAACGGCAAGGTCACCGATATCGAGGAGAACCGGCTGCTCGCCTACACCTGGAATGACGACGAGGGACATGAGTCGATCGTGGTCTGGCGCCTCGATCCCGTCGATGGCGGTACCCATGTCCGGCTGGAGCACTTGCCCCTCGATGAGCCTGTCGTCACCCGCCTTCCGATCGACAACTACTTCAATTGGGCCTATGCACTACGGCATGGACTGCCCGGGCTCTTGCGGCTCATTCAAGCCGCCGAGGCCGACCTGCCGCGAGCCCCGATCGTGTATGCCTGTACTGCAATCTTAGCTGGAGGATGACGCGAGGATGACCCAATACCTGAACACCCGAATACCTGAATACCAGTCGCCGATCCAATCCGTCGTCCCCATGGTCGTCGAACAAACTTCGCGCGGCGAGCGCGCCTACGACATTTACTCGCGCCTGCTCAAGGACAGGATCGTCTTCATCGGAGAAGAGATCGCCGATCCGCTCGCAAACCTTGTGATCGCGGAAATCCTGTTTCTCGAAAAGGAAGATCCGGATAAGGACATCGACATCTACATCAACAGCCCCGGTGGAAGCGTCACCGCGGGGCTCGCGATTTACGATGTGATGCGGCACGTCAAGTGCGATGTCGCAACCGTTTGCGTTGGGATGGCGGCCTCGATCGCGACGACCCTGCTCGTCGCGGGAACCGAAGGAAAGCGGTACGCGATGCCAAACGCCCGCATCATGATCCACCAGACCAGCGGCGGCTACCGCGGCACGATGAGTGACGCTCGCATCTATCTCGAGGAAATGAAGAAGCTGTTCGATACCTACGTTCGGCTTCTGTCTGAGCGAACGGGAAAGGATCCCGAGCAGATCCGCAAGGACTGCGATCGCGACTACTGGCTCTCTGCAGACGAAGCCAAGGAATACGGTCTCATCGACTCGATCATCAACGGGAAGAAGGGGTGACCGTCATGCCGGCGAAGTGCTCGCCTCTAGACGGGACCAAGCCCGACTAGAGGCTCAGACGGCAGCTCGACGCGGATCGAATCGCCGGGCCGCACCTCCCCACCGGCAACGACGACACCCATCACGCCAGACTTTCTGATCAGATTTCCATCGGCATCCCGGTCGAGACATGCGGCCATCAAACCTGGTTGGAAGTTATCGATCTGAGAGCACGGAGTTCTAAGCCCTTTGACTTCGACGACGGCCGTCTCGCCAAGCTGGAGGCGGGTCCCGGTTGGCAGGTCGAGCAGGTCGATCCCTCTGGTCGTAACGTTTTCTCCGATTTGGCCGGGGAGAACTTTGAATCCCTTCTCGGCGACCTCGTCGTAGAGTTCGGCATGAATCAAATGCACTTGGCGCAGGTTGGGTACCTCGGGGTCTTTTGCGACCCGAGAACGGTGTTTGACCGTCGCCCCCAAGTGGGCATCTCCTTCGACACCAAGACCTTCCAGAAGGCGGATACTTTCGCAGGGCTCCTTCGAAAATGAATGCGAGGCGCTACGGCAAACGGCGACGACGACTCCTTCCATCCTTCGATTGATACCCAATGGCGATGGGTCGGGATTTGGATCGAGTTGACTTCGCGGAGTAGACATCGAAGGATTCATAATCGGGGGATGATCCTGCCCTTGGCAATCCTCCTCATTCAGGCGGACTTCCGCAAAGCATCCGAAGAGGTTACGGCTCGCATCGAGAGCAAATACTGGATTCAAGAGCGGAGCCAATACGCCGAGGAAGTCAAGCCGTCCGGAGGCGCCGGCTCCGCGCCCGCCTTCACCTGGGACAAGGCCGTCTATCTGTCCGCGGCTGCCGCCGAGTGCCGGATCGATCCAAAGCGATATTCAGCCCTGTTCGATAAGATATTGCTTTCGCTTTCGAGCTATGGCTGCGTCCGATCCGGCGTTTTCGGCTATTCGGACCTGCCGGTGCGGGGCGACAAGTCGGACCGGTATTACGACGACAACGAATGGATCGTGCTTGCTGAACTCGATGCCTACGATGCAACCCATGACTCCAGCTATTTGCTCGCGGCCACGAAGCTCTTCGCGTTCGTCATGAGCGGTGAATCGGACGAACTTGGCGGCGGGATTTTTTGGCGCGAGAATCAACGAAATACAAAAAATGCTTGTTCGAACGCGCCGGCCGCTTTCGCGGCGGCGAGGCTCTACGTGGATACGAAAACGGAATCCTATCTGCAGACTGCAAAACGCACCTACGATTGGCTGGGGCGTCTGCGCGACTCCGACGGCCTGATGCTCGACCATATCGACCTTGCGGGCAAGATCGAGCGGACGAAGTGGACTTACAACACGGCCTTGATGATCGAATCGGGCATCGCCTTATTCAAAGCCACGGGCAAGCGGTCCTATCTCGACGATGCGGTCAAGTCGGCTCGCGCAGCGAAAGACCGGTGGGTAAACCCTGAATCCGGCGCAATCAAGGACGAGGCTGCTTTCGCTCACCACCTCGCGGATGCGTTCTTCAGACTTTCAACCGCAGATCATTCCTTGGATTGGAGAAAGATCGCGGAGAACGCGGTCGGTGCGGCCTTTCGGGAAACCCAGCAGAACGGATGGTTTGGTTCGCGCTGGGACCGATATGTGACTCGGGACTCCGGACTGGCTCTGCTGTGGCAAGCCAGCATGATCAGAGGGCTTGCGATGGCAGCTTCTGGCGACCGCGATTCTCGCGAACCTTGACATCGAGAGCGATCTACCTGCATAATCCTAATCCGTCAATCCGACGATATGTCGGAGAGGCATATCACGCTACGAGGAGGCCTCCGGTCCCGACAGGTCGGGACAACGACCACATCGAAGGTTATTGGCAGAACCGGATTGAATGTGCCCCTCTTGCGTGAACAGCGGAGGGCTTTTTAGTTTGTGATAGAGGTGATGGAAGTGATGGAAATGATGAAGGTGAACACCGACGTTGAATCCTCACTCCAAAATCCAAAGTCGAAATTCGAAAGTCTGAAGATTGACAGGGGAATGAATGCCGACAGTTAATCAACTTGTACGAAAGGGACGAGCGGTCCCCAAGGTGAAATCGAAGTCGCCGGCGCTGAAGCAGAATCCCTTCAAGCGTGGCGTTTGCACCGTTGTCCGAACGGTCACTCCTAAGAAGCCGAACTCCGCGCTTCGAAAGGTTGCCCGTGTCCGCCTTACAAACGGCATCGAGGTCACCGCGTACATCCCCGGCGAAGGCCACAATTTGCAGGAGCACTCGGTGGTGCTGGTTCGCGGCGGCCGTGTCAAAGACCTCCCCGGCGTTCGCTATCACATCGTACGCGGCACCCAGCAAACGGCGGGCGCGGCCAAGCGGATGCAGGGCCGAAGCAAATATGGCACCAAGCGTCCGAAGGGGGCATCTAAGTAATGCCTAGAAAAGGAGCAGCTCCCAAGCGCGTCATTCTCCCCGATCCCATCTACGGCTCAGAGCTCATCCAGCGGTTCATCAACCGCATGATGGTCGACGGCAAGAAGGTCACCGCCGAAAAGATTTTCTACGGAGCGATGAAGATCGCCGAGGAAAAGGCCGGAGTTCCCGCCATCGAGGTCTTCGAGAAGGCCATGCAAAACTCGATGCCGGCGGTCGAGGTTCGCCCCCGCCGCGTCGGCGGTCAGACTTACCAGGTTCCGATGGAGGTCCGCCCGGATCGCCGCAGGACGCTCGCTCTGCGCTGGCTGATCGGGCAAGCCCGGAAGCGATCTGGAAAGACGATGACGGATCGCCTGTCTGCCGAGATTCTGGATGCCTACAACAATACCGGCGCCACGATCAAGAAGCGGGAAGATACGCACCGAATGGCCGAAGCGAATAAGGCGTTCGCTCACTATCGATTCTAGGTATACGACTCGACGCCAGTCGCGCTAGTGGAAGCGAAAAACTAGCTCGTTAAGCGCGCCGCCGTTCCAAACATACAGCTTGTCGTCAAGCCGGGCCGTCGCCGGCTTGGCACATTCGATATTCCTGCGGCCTTTTAGCAGGTAGTAACGCTTCCCAAGCTCCTGTGCTAGCTTTAATTCGGCGTTAACGTTGTGGGCTCGGTGAGTCCATTCCCCGCACAGGACGACGACGGCATCCACATTCGTCATCCGTTGGCGCAAGCGGTCCATCGCCTCTTGGGAAGGAATCTCTCTCGCAGAGCAATCGAACACCGTGAATTTTGCGCCTCGCTGCTTGCCTTCGTCGACAAGTCTGGGTAGAAGGTCTTTGTCACGGTCAAGATCGAAACACGCAAAAACGCGGATGAGGTCCACCTGCGATTTATCTAAACGTGAGAGGGTGGCGATTGGTTTCGGCGTTTGGCCGACAAAGCGTATGGGGAAAGATCGATCGAAGGTTCGGCGATAATAGAGATATGCGACGAATGATCCCATTTGTAATCGCCCTCTTGGCGTTCGCCGGATCAGCTTTCGCCAGCGAGCCCACGGCCGCCCAGGTCTTGGCTAAGGCGCAGACTCAGGCTCACGCCCAGCACAAGAACATCTTTGTGATGTTCGACGCCTCCTGGTGAGGCTGGTGCAAGCGGCTAGGCGTGTTCCTAGCCGACAACGAGGCGGGCAAGATTATGTCCGACAGCTTTGTCATCGTGCGGCTCGACGTTCAGGAACAGGGTGAAAAGAAAGCCCTTGAGAACGAAGGCGGCGAAGACCTGATGAGGAAGTGGCATGGCTCGGGGCTTCCCTTTATGGTGATCCTTGACCCGAAGGGCAAGGTCCTGGCCGACACGAACCTTGTTACGGGCAAAGAAACCAATATTGGCTATCCGGCGAAGCCCGAAGAGATCGAGCACTTTATGAAGATGATGGGGCAAGCGCCTCACATGTCCGAAGCTCAGAAGGCTCAAATCAAGGCTTGGCTCGTCGAGCATGCTCCGAAGAGCCACTGATGCGATTTCGGATTCGGATTGAGGGTTTGGCGAATTAGGTGGCTCTCGTGCCCGGTTTCGTGACCGGGATCGCGACCAGCCAACCAGGCACCTCTTCGGGCGCAAAGCTTTGTGCCTCAACCTTATAAGCGGCCTTGAGGGGCAACTCCAAATCGAGGCCATGCGCCGCACGATCGATCAGAACGGCGTAGGCAACCGGCGTGGCGCCGGCCATCTCGATCGCCTTGCGCGTTTCGACAAGCGATAGCCCGGTGGTCAGCACGTCATCGACGATGAGGACCTTCGCGCCCGCGGGAAGGGTCTTGCCCCGGCGAAGGGTCTTCACCCCATTCTCGTTTTCGACGTAGACGGCCTGTAGATTCATCAGCCGGGCGACCTCGAAAGCTATGATGATGCCTCCGGTCGTGGGGCCGGCGACGTATTCGATTCCTTGACCTTGAAAGCAGGCGGCGATCTCCGCACAAAGGGCGGTCAGGACCGGTGGCTGCTCGAGGATACGAAACTTCTCGAAGTAGACGTCGCTGTGGCGCCCGCTACTGAGAAGGAAATGGCCGCGGAGAATCGCGCCTGAGTCTTCGAGAATTTGGCTTAGGTCTGACATAGTTTCGAGAATTGGACCTTGAACGTCCAGAAAGAAGCTAGCACATCGCCTCGATGCGCTCGATCATAGGCCGGTTGGCTTCGTGGGTCGTCCAGTTCTCAAACTTCATCCCGTTCGGGCGGTATCCTAGCCTGCGGTATGCCTGAACTCAAAGCGGCAAAGCTGATCCGCGACGTGCCCGACTTCCCCAAGCCGGGGATCCTGTTCAAGGACATCACCCCCGTGCTCGAGCATGCGGATGCGCTCCAGGAGGTGGTCGATTTGATCCTTGCCGACGCAAAGGACAAGGGAGCCGAAGTCATCGTGGGCATCGAGAGCCGCGGGTTCATCTTTGGGATCCCGATCGCTATCGCGCTGAAAGTGCCCTTTGCGATGGCCAGGAAGTTAGGCAAGTTGCCGTACGACAAGATCTCCGAGGAGTACGCGTTGGAGTACGGGACGAATACCGTCGAGATGCACGTCGATTCAATCAAGCCCGGTCAGAAGGCATACATCGTCGACGACTTACTCGCCACAGGTGGCACGGCGGCGGCCGCCGCGCGCCTCGTCGAGCGCCTAAATGGAACCGTGTGCGGGTTCGGCTGCATGATCGAGCTGTCGTTCCTCCACGGTAGGGAGACCCTCCTCGGATATCCGGTGCTTTCCCTTTTGGAGTTCTAAGCCAACGGACCGGACTAGTTGTTCAGCAGGTCCGCGAACGGGTCGAAGTCGTCCACAACTGCGCGCGCCTCGGCCCGCTGAGGTTGCCGCTTCCCTCCGCTGACGATGGCTAAGGGATCATCTCGCACGGAGGCGTTTCGCAGATTTCGCAGCACCGCCCGCATATCCTTGTCGTCCTGGCTGAGACTGTCGAGCGCCGCCTTGACTTGGTTGACATCTCCCTTCCGACGCTTAACCTCGTTCAAGATCAATTCGTAGGCGGCCAACGGCTTGGACACCGGGTAGCGACGCAGACCGTCTTGGCCTTTCAGGCATGCCGGTACTGGGAAGTTGAGAAAGACTGGCTGCGCGAAATGAGGATGCTTAAGCAGGATTTCGCCGGGCTTCAGGGCCCCCAGCTTTTCCTTGACGGCCGGACTGAAATAGCTGTACCCCGGCTGCGCCAATTCCTCAGCCTCGACATGGCCGAACGCATGGGTCGCCGCATTCCCGACGATCTCCTTGTCGACCCGGCTGCGAAACTGCTGGGCGCCAAAGAGGGTGAGCCCAAGGTAGCGCCCGCGAGCTGCGATTTCGCGGAGAGATCGGACTACGTAGGTCTCCGCGCCACCGCTCGGATCGTATTTGTTCAGCTCGTCGACCATCACAACCAGGCGGCCTACGCCCAAGTCCCCGCCCTCCATTCGCTGGCGAAGCTTTTTGATGAATCCGGCGAAGACCAAGTCCTGACTGTCCGAATCGAGACCGGCGACATCCACGACGTAGACTGTGTTTGGCTCGAACGTTTGATCGAAGGGTCCCGTCGAAGCTCCGGTTTCCGCGATCAGCCCGGCAAAGCGGCCACCGAGATTGTTGATCCGGTTGTACATCTTGCGAGCGGTAAGGGCACTGTGGCTTTCGATTTGAGTTGCGTTCCTCATCTCGGCGTGGCGGAGCTGATCCTGGATGATGGCGACAAGCTCTCTCAGCGAGGTGGCCTTTCGCCTCGGTCCCTCGCCACCGATTTGGTGGCCCTCGCCGTTAACGAAGCGGTCGTTCAAATACTGGAGGTAGGCGTCCGCCTTCGCGTCGAGATCGTCGCGATTGAGAAGGACCTCGGCAAATTCGACCACATCGGTCAGGCCGAAGCTGAACGGACGGGTCGGATTGATCTCTTCGAGCTCCTGGTTGCGGCGAAGTGTGTTGAGGTTCGTTCCATCGCGATCGAAGGGAGCAAAGTAGCGAACCTCGTCAAACGGAGTCGCGGATACCCGGCAGGCTTCGTACAGCTTCGGATCGACCTCGTGGTTCGCGGGTTGATCGATGTAAAGCAGGTCGGCGCCCTTCGTGTTGAACAGGAGGGCCGCTACCCCCCTGGCGCCGGTCGCGGAGGGTTCGTCCTTCGAATGAGCGAAGATGGACTTCAGCAAGAAAAGAATGAAGCTCGTCTTTGCGGCAAGGCCGCTGGTGCCGGTCATGTTTAAATGGCCGGCTTCCGGACCGAGCAAGAACTGGCTGTGCAGGTGCACGGCGACCGGGTCATCTCGCGAGCCGTAGCAGCCGCACGGGATGCCGTGCTCTTCGGCATACCCGTCGAACCGCAGGGCCCTTTGCACATCAGCTTCATCGGCCGGATAGACCTTGCCGATCGGCACCGCCCCGATGGGTTCCTCAGGATCGCGACGAAGGACGGCAGCCTGAAAGACTCGCATCTCCGGGCGCTTCGTGGGAGGCTCCTTGGCCGCTTCACCACCGACTGCCAAGAATTCATGCAGAGGGCTTTCGAGATCGTTGAAGCCTTGGGCTTCGACGACGACGCCGAAAACGGTCGTCGTTTGCTCGATGTTGGTGACCGGTTGGCGGCTATTGGAGATCACTTTGACGAGCGACCCGATTCCGACCTTGCTTTCCGGCGGCGTCCAAAAATAGAACGTGTAGGCGGTGTTGGGCCGCTTTTCGGTGCCGATGACTCTTCCGATCTCGCTCATGGTGCGACGGGATTCCAACCCGCGGTTACCCATCGAGTATGGCGGCTTACTCCGGTTTTTAGCTGCGCGGGAAAGCTACTTTTGGACGCTGGGGACCCAGGCGGTGGTGCGGCCACCGACAGCCTCACGGACGATCTTCTTGCCGTCGATCTCGGTTCGACCTTTCTTGCCGCCCCAGCGGGAGGTGAACAGCCAGTTCGACGGATATTTCGCCGAGTCGGCGCCACAGTCGACAGCGACTCTCATGACCATTTCGATCGCTTCTCGAAGCCGTTCGACTTCCTTTGGCTTGAGTGTATCGGCCGTTCGCTTTGGCGCGATCCGAGCGTGCCACAAAGTCTCGTCGGCGATCCAATTCCCTACTCCGGCGAAGACTCCCTGATCGAGGAGCACGGCCTTAATCGGGGCTTTACGTTTTTGGAGGATCGCGTGGATTTCCTTGGCGGATGGCAGTTCGTCAAAGCAATCGAAGCCCAATGCTTTGATCCGAGAATCCGCTTTTGGGTCGTCGCCGAGCCATAGTCGAGCGAGGCGGCGTTGATCGGTAAATGCGATCCGATGGCCATCCTCGGCGGTAAGCATAAGCTTCAGGAATCTAGGACGGCCGCTGGAATCGTCGAGCGGAGCGTTGCCGTGCTCTCTCAGGCGGATCGTCGGGGCGTCGAGCTCGCGAATCCATCCCGCCATTCCGAGGTGGCCGAACACCCACGGCTTCCGGTCGAGCTCGATCCACCAATACTTGCCTTTACGCCCGACCTCTGTGACCGTTGCGCCTTGCATGGCGGCGACAAACGCCTCCGGAGGCGTCGACCCCATCACGATGTCGTCCCCGACGACCTCGACTTCGACGATCCGGTGGCCTTTGAGAACCCGGCGCATGATGCGTCGGACGGTTTCGACTTCAGGCAACTCAGGCAATGAGTCCTCCAGCCAGCATGTTTAGCATGACCCTAGGGTAGTTTGGCGCGAAGCTCGGGTATGGCGACGTACAGATCGGCGACAAGTCCGAAATCGGCGGTATCGAAGATGGGGGCGTCAGGGTCCTTGTTGATGGCGACAATCACCTTGCTGTCTTTGATGCCGGCCATGTGCTGGGTCGAGCCGGAAATGCCGGCGGCGATATAAAGGTCTGGGGCGACGATCTTTCCGGTCTGGCCCACCTGGAGTTCGTTGGGAACGATGCCGGAGTCTACGGCGGCACGGGTCGCGCCGACGGCGCCTCCAAGTTGATCGGCGAGGCCGCCGATGACGCTTTCGAAGGTCTCCGAATCCTTAAGGGGTCTACCGCCACTCACAACGACTCTTGCCCGGGTCAAGTCGGGGCGTGTTCCGCCGCGAGCGGTCACCGATACGCGTCTGGCCTTCGATTCCGCATTCAGAGATATGTCTTCCGACTGTGACTGACCACCCGGCGTTGGTTTCGGAAACCCGGATGGGCGGAACGTCAAGACGATCGGCTCGGCGAGAACTTCAACGGTCGCGATCACGGTTCCGGCGACAATCGGCCGCTTGAAAACCATTGGCGAGTCGGCTTCGATCACGTCGGTTACCATCGCGGCGTCGATGAGCCCGGCCAGGCGGGCCATGACGTCCTTGCTCTGCATTGTGGAGAGCGCGGCGATATGGCTGTAACCGGCGGCGATTGGCTGGAGCGCTGCGGCGAGCCCATCGGCCGGCGGTAAGGCCGCCAGGTTCGCGTTCATCACCCTGGCGGCTCCGACGTCCTGCTGAGCGCTACCGGCGAGGTTGAGGACGTCGAACGGTAAGCCCAACGATTGGGCGAAACCGGAACCAGTCAGGACTTCGTGCGGCTCGAATGCGATCAACAGCAATTTCGACATTAGATCACGCCCCGATCTTTAAGCCCCGCGACCAGATCGTCGACGTCCGCCACTTTGCGACCCGGAGCCCGGGCCGGTGGCGACTCGACGCGGATCATCCTCGTCTTAGGAACCGGCGTATGGGAGGCGGCGCGTTTTTCGAGGGGCTTTGTCCGCGCCTTGATGATGCCAGGCAGAGCGATGTATCTCGGCTCGTTCAATCTCAAGTCCGTCGTGACGATGGAAGGGAGGTCGAGGTCGAGAACTTCTTCGCCGAAGTCGGTCTCCCGAGTCACTCGCACGGTCGATTCAGATGGCTCGACCTTTGACGCAAAGGTTGCCTGCGGCCAACCGAGTTTGGCGGCGAGCATTTGGCCGGCTTGGTTGTTATCGTCGTCGGTTGCCTGCTTCCCCATGATGATGAGATCCGGCTTGAGTTCCATGGCGAGGAAGGCTAACTCGGAAGCGACCGAGGGCGAGTCCCAAGTGGCATCCGACTCAACAAGGATCGCCCGGTCCGCTCCCATCGCTAAGGCCTTTCGTAGCTGCTCTTCTACTTGGGCCGTTCCAATCGAGACGACGGTGATCTCGGTTGCGAATCCCTTTTCTTTGAGGCGCACCGATTCTTCAACCGCGATCTCATCGAAGGGATTGATATCGAATTTCAATCCGCCGGTATCCACTCCGCTGCCATCGGGAAGTGGGCGCACTTTGGCATAAGGGTCCACGACCCGCTTGACTGGAACGAGGATTCTCATGGGTTGGGAAGGGGATCAGATTACCACCCGGGGGATGTCGGCGTAGGCGCGCCCCGAGAGCCTATCGCCTCGCCATCGCTTTGACTGGCCGGCTTTGGGTCCTACCCCGTACTCTAACCCTTTCCGACGAGCTTGTTCAGAAGAGCGGCGAGACGGTAGCCGGCGAGGGCGGCCCGCTGGCCAGCGATCGTCTTGCCGCTCGTGATATAGAGGAGATCGATCTCGCCGCCGGTCCTGATCGTATAGACAAAGTTCTTGGCGGTCGCGTAACTCTCCTTTGCCCAGTTCATCGGATCGAGATCTTTGATCTGGTCATTGAATTGGGTCGGCGGGTATTTGGCGGTGAGGTCGAGTCCTTGAATTCGAATCTTTCCCTCGGATTCCGCGGTCAGCGGGCGTGGGAAGTCGCCGGGCATAAAGATCCCGCATCCCATGTCCCAAAGGAAATGGAGATTCGTTGGCGGGCGTTCCATCGACTTAAACAGCTCGCCGGTTTTGATCTTGATCGAATTGCCGCCGCGGTCTCCCTGCGGGAATTCGTCGCTTTCCAACTGAGTGCCGTGCAATGGCTGGTGGATATCGGCGACGAAGTGGATCAGGTACCGCAATGCGTCGGCCCGATCAGCGTCCGGATTTTTCTTGTTTTTGAGGATATCGCTGAAATGATTGATCGCCCAAACGACGTTCTGCTCGTCCGGCTTCGTTGTCGGAGGCTTTCCATCAGGCCGATACGGAATGTCGATGTAGTGCCAGGGGCCATTTTCCTTGGTTTTTGTGTCGTCCGCCCAACAGCCGGATGACAAAAAGTCCTTCGCCTTGTCGGTGCCGCCAACCTTGAGCAGGCGGGTGCATTCGTCCCATGCGGCGGCGTCCAGCCGGCCTTCACCGATCGATGCGATCACCATATGACCAGTGTCGATCCAGCCGAAGCTCGAAGCGGCCAAGGCGAGACTGCCAAGGGATACGAGAGTGCGAAACGATACTTTCATGTTCCTTTGTGTTCAGACGAATGAGTCCGGCTGTCGAGAGGAGGCTCTCCGCTCTTGGAATATGACCCAATTCCAGTCGGCTCTTCAGCCTCGCGGCTGCCCGGAGACGAGGCATAGATTACTCGGTCTTCGGCGCCACCGTTCCATAGACGACGAGCAGTTGCTGGTCGATTTCTACGCTCTTAAAGGTGGCCGCCACAGGCAGATGATCTGCGTCCAGGACAGGGTTGATCGCATCCAGCTGCCTCTGCACGATGTTCTGCATGCCGGAGCCACCGATCGCATCCATGCGAACTAACTCGACAACGAGCTTGGATTCATTCTCGATCGTTAGCCGGCAGGTTGCGCCAATCTTAACAGAAATGATCAGGGATGCCGTTGCCTCAATCTGGATGACTCCATCGGCGAGTCGAACCTTGAACTCCTTCAGGCCGGCCGGCGCTTTTTCGTTCAGGAATCTCGCGAGGGAGTCTTCGGTTAGACGGACTTCGAGCGATCCCGGACGGGGCATGGAGAGGGAAAGGGGCTCCGTCCCAAGCTCCAGCCTTTCTCCCTCGACGATGATTTCATCGAGGACTAGCCCCATTGGAAGGCTAACGCCGAGGAGACGGGCCGCAAGGTGTCCAACCTCGACGCTTGTGTTCTCGGTCACCGCCTCATTCTGGATGGCCGGGTTGGCAGATTGCTACATTTACGATCGTCGATTGGTCGATTCCGAGCCACGGCAGACCCTCGTCAAACGTAAGAACTTGCGTGCGACCAATAGAACCGCGAACTGACGCGAAGGAGTCGCAAAACCTCGATCCTCAACCCTCAACCCTCAATCCTTAATCCTCAATCAGATGATTCTTTCCATCCTTGCCGCGTCAGTCGTGCCTCCATTGCTTCCCTTGGAAGTTCCGGCAATGCCGCGAGAATTCCGCGCCGTCTGGGTTGCGACCGTCGCGAACATCGACTGGCCTTCGAAGCCCGGCATTCCAACCGGCCAGGCCAAGCAGGAAATGATCGCCATATTGGACAAATGCAAGGACCTGCATCTCAACGCGGTGGTTTGGCAGGTTCGGCCGTGCGCGGATGCTCTTTACGATTCAAAGCTGGAGCCTTGGTCGTCCTTTCTGACCGGTTCCTCCGGTAAGGCGCCTGATCCGTATTGGGATCCGCTGGAGTTCGGAATCAGGGAAGCCCACAGGCGCGGGATGGAATTCCACTGCTGGTTCAACCCTTACCGGGCCAAGCACTCGCTGCAAAAGGACGAGCAGCTCAGCATGAACCACGTCAGCAACGCGCATCCTGAGATCGTAAAGCGCTACGGCGATTTCATGTGGATGGACCCGGGCGAAAAGCTCACGCAGCGTCACACGCTCGCTGTAATCCTCGACGTCGTCAAGCGGTACGACGTCGACGGAATTCACATTGACGACTACTTTTATCCTTACAAGAGCTACGGGAAGGGTGCGGATTTTCCCGATGACCACAGTTATGCCGAATACTCCAATGCGGGCGGCCAGATGCCGCGGGACAGTTGGCGCCGTGCGAACGTGGACAGTTTCATTCGGGACCTGAATGAGGGCATTCACAGAGTCAAACCTTGGGTGAAGTTCGGCATCAGCCCATTCGGTATCTATCGCCCCGGCCAACCGAAGACCGTGAAGGCCGGGTTCGATCAATACGCCGATCTCTATGCCGATCCGCTGAAGTGGTGGCAGAAGGGGTGGTGCGACTATCTTTCGCCCCAGCTGTATTGGAAGATCAATTCGGACCAGCCGTACAAAGACCTGCTTGATTGGTGGGCGAAAGAGAATACGGCCAAAAGGAACCTATGGCCGGGCAACTACACGAGCAAGACCGACCCGAAGGAGACTGCGGCAAGCGCCCTTTGGCCCGCCCAGGAAATCGTCGATCAAATCGCGGTGACTCGTGAAGAAGGAGCCGGAGGCAACATCCATTTCAGCATGCGAGCGCTAATGCACAACGCGGGCGGTATTTCCGACGGGCTGCGACAACTCTACGCGAAGCCGGCCCTGGTGCCTCCTTCGCCATGGTTGGGTAATGCCCCACCGAAGCGGCCGAACATCCGGCCAACGGGCGACAAGAACGGTGGACAGACCAGTTTCTTCTGGAGCCCGGGCGGCGATGGCGACTCGCTCCGGTGGGTGTGCGTGTATGCGCTTCATGGATCGACGTGGTCGCAGGAAGTGTTCTCTGCCGACCAGGCGACCGTCTCGGTAGCCGGGAATCCGAGCGCGGTAGCGGTGACGGTCGTCGATCGTGTGGGCAACGAGAGCGAGCCCATCGCTTGGCCAATGAAGTATGCGGCTAAGCTGAAGTAATGATTCGCTCAACAACGGTCATCGGTGTCAGGCGCGATGGCAAGACGGCGATCGCCGCCGACGGCCAGGTGACGCAGGGCGATACCACCATCCTCAAGCACACCGCCAAGAAGGTACGCCGGCTTGGAAACGGCAAGGTTGTCTGCGGCTTCGCCGGGAGCGTCGCCGACGCGCAGGCCTTGCAGGACCGGTTCGAAACGAAGTTGGAGAGCTTTGGCGGGAACCTCAAACGGGCCGCGGTCGAGTTCGCCAAGGATTGGCGTACCGACAAGATCCTCCGACAGCTCAATGCCCTGATGCTGGTCGCGGACGCCGAAGGAATGTTGCTCGTAAGCGGTGACGGCAACGTCATCGAGCCGGACGACGGAGTGGCCGGGATCGGCTCCGGCGGACCCTATGCACTAGCGGCGGCCAGGGCTCTCATCCAGAACACCTCGATGGATGCCGAGCAAATCGCCCGCGAGGCGATGCGGATTGCTGGTGAGATCTGCGTGTACACGAACGATCAGGTAACGCTCGAGATGGTTTAAGGGTTGAACGCTGACCCAGGTGCTTGACGCGCCAAGCCTGAAGTGATAGGAATGGGTCGATGAGCGTGATCTTCTACATACTCGGGGCTCTTGCCGCTCTTGGCGGGCTCGGCTGCTCAATCTTTATCATCGTCGAGGCATTTCGCGACGAGATTTGGAAGGGTGTCCTCTGTCTCGTGTGCGGGCTCTACTGGCTGTATTGGGTATTCGCAGATTTCGACCACGAATGGAAGTGGCCGATCGTTTTGGGGGCGATCGGCGGAAACGGCATCGCCTTCGGGCTATTCAATTTGGCTGCCGGGCACGGACTTTAGGCGCTCTTCGCGAACTCTCGCCGGTCGAAGACAAGGTCGCTGGCGATCTTCCAAATGTCGCTTTCGATCTGGTTTTCGGGCCGGATCTTGCTGAAGTGGACGATGGCGCTCGTCAGACCCGCTTCCAGGGCGTAGTGGAGAAATGCGGAGTTCAGGATCAGACGCGCGGCCGGCTTTAGGCCAAAGCTGATATTTGACACGCCCAGAATGGAGTTAACGCGCGGGTGCCTTCGGTGGATCTCACGAATCGCCTCGATGGTCTCGGTACCGGCTTGCCGGAATTCCTCATCGCCGGATCCAAGGGTGAATGTTAGGCAGTCGATAAAGACGTCGTGATCGGGAAGCCCGAACGCGCGGGTTGAAGCGAGCAGGCGATCGGCGATTTCGACCTTGTCCTTCGCGGTCTTGGCCATGCCGCGCTCATCGATCGTCAGGGCCACGATGGCCGCGCCGTAGCGACGGCACAGACCGAGAACACGGTCGACGCGCTCGCCTCCGTCCTCGAAGTTGATCGAGTTCACGATCGGCTTGCCGGCAACCGTTTGCAAGGCCGCCTCGATCACGGGCCATTCGGTCGAGTCGATCATGATTGGCACCGTGATGTGCCGGTTGTAGTTCGCGAGCAGGATGCGCATGTCTCGCTCCTCGTTGCGGCCCACGTAGGCGGTGCATACGTCGAGGATGTGCGAGCCCTCACCCTCCAACTCTCTGGCGAGTTCGGTAAGGCCGTCCCAGTTCTCGGCCGCAAGCATATCCCGGAATGCGCGGGAGCCGTTGGCGTTCGTTTTCTCGCCGACGATCAAGAAGCTGGCGTCCTGCCTGTACGGCTGGAACTGATAGAGGCTTGAACACCCGACGAGTTTGAACGGATCTAATTCGCGACAATCCCGATCCCCGTACGAGCCGGAAGAGCGTTGTCCTGAAAAGTCGAAGCCCGGGAACAGGTGACACACCTTGCGCCAATGGCAGTCGGCGGTGTGGGGGCGACCGCCGACCGCCGCGGCGACCGCTTTGGTGTGCTCGGGGGTGCTGCCGCAACAACTGCCGGCCAGAGCGACGCCATGCTCGGTTACGAACCGTTCGTGATGATGGGCCAGCTCGTCGGGGGTGAGCTTGTACACCGCTTGCCCTTTCTCCATGACGGGTAGTCCGGCGTTCGGCTGACACGATAGCGGTCTGGTGGAGTTCTGGCCGAGGAAGCGTATATGCGGTGCCATCTCGACGGGCCCAGTTGCACAGTTGATCCCAATCGCATTGACGCCCGGGAAGGCTTCGATCATGTTGAGCGCCGCGCCAACCTCGGAGCCGAGAAGCATCGTGCCCGTTTGCTCCATCGTGATCTGGACGAAGAGCGGGACTCGCCGTCCTGATTCGGCCATCGCGTTCTGGGCAGCGATGATCGTAGCCTTCACCATGAGGAGGTCTTGGAGCGTTTCGAGGAGAAGGGCGTCGGCGCCACCTTCGAGGAGGCCGCGGAATCCATCGGTGTAAGTTGTTTCGAGTTCTGCCCAGGTTGCCTGGCCAAGAGAAATCAACTTGGTTCCCGGGCCGATGGCGCCGACCACAAAACGCGGCTTGTTGGCCGTGCTTCTGGAATCGGCTGCCTTCCGGGCGATGCGAGCCGCGCGCAACGATAGGTCGAAGACCATCCGCTGGATTCCGTACTCGGCAAGAACGATCGAGGTGGCGCCGAAGGTGTTGGTTTCGATCAAGTCGGCGCCGGCATCAAGGTACCGCTCGTGGATCGCCTGAATCGCGTCGGGTCTGGTTAGGTTCAGGAGTTCGTTGCACCCGTCCAGATGCTTGCCCTCGTAGGTGAAGTCCGCAACCGTCAAACCGGCATTCTGGATCTGCGTCCCCATGGCGCCGTCGAACACGAGGACGCGTTCGGCCAGAGCTTCCAAGAGCAGAGATTCCATACGAATATTATGAGGCAAACGGCCAGAGAATGGCGAGAGTTCCGAATGACTGTGTCCTGAAGAGCAATGAATCCATCAAAACATTAGGCAACCCCGAGCTCTAAACCGCTGGGGCAGCGATGGTGACGGAACCGGTCAGCCGGAGGTCAGATCGCGATTTCGCTGGCGAATGCCAGACCACAGGCGACGCGTCTGCCGTGCGGAGCTACCGGAAATCGTGCTCGCCGGCTTTGGCCGAACTACCAGTTCACAGAACATGGAGTCGGCGGCGAGCAACATGGCGCCGAGTAACGCGCTTCCCGCGAGGGTGATGACGATTGCCTCCAAGCCGGAAACGAAGAAGAGAATCGCCACAAAGACAAACCAAATTGAGAGAACGACGCCTTTGGGAGAATAGATCGACCCGCGATCAAGTTCGAGATCGGCCATGCAATTGCGGCAGATGAACAGCCGCCGGAATGGCCAAGCGGCATGCCGGTACACATCGGGACTATCGCAACTCGGGCAGCGGGGCATGCCCTATTGTAGTTTAGTCGGTGACGATCTTGACGAAGGCTCGCTCCCGCGACTTAGCGGCAACCGCACTCACGACGAGGCGGATCGCCGAGACGACGCGGCCGGACTTGCCGATGACCTTGCCGACATCCTCAGGGTTAACGTTCACGTAGAAGGTGCGAGTGTGACCGTCGACGTCTTCCTCGATCTCAACCTGGTCGGGGCTCTCGACAACCGATTTGACCAGGTGGTCGACGAATGGTCCGTAAGTGCTTGTACTCATGGTTAGGCCTCGTCAGCCGCGGGCTCAGCTGACGCTTCGGGTTCAGACTCAGGGGCGACCGCTTCTTCGACTGACGGGGCGGATTCGGCCTCGGCTTCGGCTACCGGTGCAGGCTCATCGGCGGGGGCGGCCGCGACCGGTTCAGGTGTCGGCGCCGGGGCGGGCTCCGGCTTAGCGGCTTCGATAACGGTCGGAACGGAGATGGCGGCCGTTCGCTTGTCGAGGAACTTATACAGCTTCTTGGCGCTGGGCCTCGCTTCGAAGTACTTCGGGAGGATCCCGACCTTGTTCAAAAGGATCGCGGTGGTCTCGCTGGGCTGCGCGCCGATCATAAGCCAGTGAATGGCCCGGTCTTCATTGATGTTGATCAGGGTCGGCTTTACGACCGGGTCGTACGTGCCGATCGTTTCAACGAAGGCGCCATTGCGTCCGGCCGTGCTCTTGGCCACGACAACGCGGTAGAACGGGCGGCCTTTTGTGCCGATGCGTCGAAGTCGAATCTTTACCATGGATTAAGCTTTGTCGAGCCCGGACGAATGCGACGCGAGGACGGTGAGGCGCACTTCCTACCGGGAGAACTGCTTATTATATCCACAAGACGGCCTGTAGCATCGCCTTCTCGGCGATGGCGCCGCCAGACCGGGTCCGAAGTGAGGGCATGCGGTCAAGGCGCACCCAGATTCCCACCAGCCGGTAAACGCACCCGTTTTGAACCTGCAAGGAAGACCCTGGTAGTAAAACAGGATGAAGCCGCCGCGAATGTCGGGAAAGAGGTGGTTGTCAGACTCTCCTAAGCGAGATTGACACTCCGAAAACACCACCAAGTGAGAGGATATCGCCAGAATTCCTCCACACCCTCCAGCCCATAGGGCCGGCCTCGCCAGCCGGCCCATTTTTCTGACCGATCAAGCTCAAGGTGCGATGCTCAGCCACTGGCCCCAGTGGGTTTCCTGGCCGAACCGTAGGTTCTGATAATCCTGCGCCAACGTGGGGGTCGGCGGGGAGGCCGTAAACACCGACCCCGCATGGAAGTCGATCGCGATGCCGTGGCTTCCCGGCGAGTTTGTGTTGTGACCCTCGTGAACTACCGCCTGAGTGACCGCGGTTCGAACCGCCTGCTCAGCCGTGACCACGGCTGCGGGCGCGCCAAAATTCTCGAGTTTGAGACCGATGTCGTACAGATCGCGGAACAAGCGATGCTCAGACGTGCTGTCGTCGTAGCCTTGGGCGTTTGCCCGCACCTGGGGAACGATCGTTCCCAACGACCCAACGTTAGCCGACAGCGCGTCGGCCAAGTTGCTCGTTGCCGTGACCAGTCCGGATAACTGAGAAGTGTCGATGACGCTCTGGGTGATATTCAAGCCGGCGCCGTTACCGTAGAAGGCGACCGTTTCGTCGACGAATTCGTCGGCAAGTGCCAAGGCGGTGAGATTGTCGTTGTCGCGCAAGTGGGCGAAGATGAGATCGTATGGATAACCTTGCTCGGGAGGACTTTCTTCGCTGCCCACGATCAAGGCTGCCTTGTCGTGAATCTCCTCATCCACTTCAATTTGTTGCATCAGACTCGCGTCCCAGGCCACGATGTCGTTCACGCCGTTCCCAAGACCCTGGGACAGCTGCCAGGTATCGATGTGATTGCCGGATTCATCGTCGTAGCTCACTCCGCGGCCCCGCAATGCTCTCGTCCAGCCGTTGCCGTGGTTCCAGATAACGACGCAGTAGTGATCGGCCGGGTAGTTGGTCTTCGCCCAATTCATGAAGTCCAGCAGGTTGGCCGAAGAACCCATGTCGTATCCGGGCCCGAGGTCTTGAATAATCTCACTGGCGATCGCGTTCGTCGTATCCTGCTTGACCAGGTAACGGCGCGTGCTGTTGAAGGTCGACCCTGGGTCGACGTTGGTGGACTGCTTCCATTCGACGACGAACCGCACCTGCGGATTAGAGGCGACCCGCTCCATCTGATTCACATTCAGAATGCTGTCGGGCCAGAGGTTATTGGAGGCATTCATCCAGACGATGACGGTCCACTTGGTATGGGTGGTGGTCGTCGGGGTGATCGTAAGGGTCGCGGCGCCGGAGATGCTAACGGCCGCATTGGTTGCCTGCACCGAACCCGGGCCGGCGGACGTTCCTACGACGAGACCGTTCTGGTCGGTGCTCGCGACGCCGCCCAAAGTTTGCCAGGTGAAGCCGCTTGGCGCGGTGAACGTGGACACATGAGCCGAGGTCTGCGAGGTCGCGTAAAATTGCTGGGAATGGGTGACGGCAAGCATTGCGCTCGCGGGTGTGACCTTGACATGGGCGACCGCCGGCCCGACGCTCGCCGAATAAGTCGATGATCCGCCGATCGCGATCAGATCGTCAAGCTGTCCATTGAGGGCGCCTTGCTGACCGGTCTGCGCGAATAGGTTGACGTGCAGATGATAGGTGCCGGAAGGCACGCCGAAAATGTTCCTGAACGTCGTCGGCCTGTCGATGGTCGTCGAGAACTTGAGAATGTTGTTCTGGTCGAACAGCTCGATCAATACGGACTGCCCGTCGATCCCGCCGGTCGGTGTGTTCCACTGAATCTGGAATGTGAAAGTCGCCACGGACGATCCGCCGCCTCCGCATCCGGAAAGCGTCACGAGGCAACACAGCAGCAGGAACAGAACTCGGCGCATCGTATAAGAGTAGCCCCTTAGCTAGACGACGCATTCTGCCGAGGGTTTTTGTTCGAGCCTGCTAGCGATGGCACCAGCCGTTGTACGCCTCTGCCATTTGATCTGCCGCTGCATCCGGATGCATCTCGCCGATGCCCGTACATAGACCCGGAATGGCGACAGTCGCGATTTCTCCATCAGCCTGGTTAAATCGCTCGACACTCTCGAGAATCGCTTTCATTGCACGGAACGCATGATCGGTATGAGCGACCCGGCCGGGAACTTGCATTGTAGGGGCACAGAGGAGGTAGGGCACGTCGAAGTCGCCGGTTTCCACGACTAAGCATTCGCCTACCCGAAGGGGCCTTCCCTGCCCGGCGATCGCACCCTGGACGCGCGACTCGACGAGGGGAAAGCGAGCCGCGAGGGCAACGTCGATCCCCCCGTCCATAATCCCGAATCCGTTCGCAGGCGAGACGTAGGCGTCGGCGGCGATATCGATCAGGTTGCCGCGAACGATTTCGACGCGTGCATGGCCTGAAAAGGACCAACGCCAGGCTCGGACGAGAGGCGCATGGAGATCGCAAAGGATGAGGTCGAACGGCTGCAGAAACGTCATTCTGACACTTCGAATCCAGCCATTCGTCCAGATGAACGGAGGAGATCGCATGATGTTTCTCGCTGCTGCCCTTGGCCTCGCCCAAGCACCCAACCCTTCGGTCCTGCATTCCCGTGTCATCTCGGCGGCAATCTTCAAACCTGGCATCGCGATGCTTGTTCGCGAGGTCGAAGTTCCCGCCGGTTCGGGCTTCTACGCTCTGGATGAGTTGCCCGACGCGATCGACGGCACATTCTGGTTCAGCTCCCCGGACGACGCTCTCGTGACGGACGTCGACACGACGATCCGGCTTCGCGAAGACAGCAAGACCTATGAGGCGAAGACGATCCCGGAAATGGCTTACGCGAACGTGGGCAAGAGGATCACGTTCAAAATCCCGAAGGCGAATTACGAGCTCGAGACGATTTCCGGAGTCCTCGTCGATTACGAAGATCGGGACGGCGCGATGACAATCAAGCTCGACAACGGCAACTTGCGCAGCGTTGCCGCATCCCTCATCGTCGAGCTGAATCCGTCCGATCTGAACACGACCTACACGCGCAAGGGAAAGGCGCCCACCCTTCGCGTCCAGTTCAAGGCGAGTGCTCCAAGGGCTGCCCACATCCGATTCACGACGATCGAGCCGGGCGCCGCTTGGACAGCCAGCTACCTCGTCGACCTCGGGGCCGACAACATGGGACGAGTCGAAGGCAAGGCGCAGCTCGGCCTCGGCGGGATCAAGTTTGAGGACACGGACATCAGGCTTATGGCGGGTCTCCCCAATCTGCCAGACAAAGCGAGGTACGACCTTGCATCGGGCTTCGGCTCCCTCGACGCCTATCTCCACAACGGACAGTCCAACTTCGCACAGGTTCGTCCCGGGACCGCCGATCCCTACGATCTGTTCGCAATCTGGATTCAGCAGATGCAGATGGCGCTCGCGAGATATACGATCGGGATGTACAACAACTACAGCTACGGATTTGGCGGCTTCGGCGGCGGCGGCGGAATGGGCGCGATGGACGCATCTGGCTTCATGTATGGACGGGGAGCCGTGTTCGCAGGCACAACGCCGGGCGGGATCGCGATGTCCGGCCAGCTTCTTCCAAGCGATGCGAGCGTCTTCCGGAGCGAAAGCCTCTACGCCTACCCGATCGGCAAGCAAACTCTGGAGCCTGGAGACCGGCTCACCAAATTGTTGTTTGAGCAGTCCTCGCATTATCGGACCATCTACCACTGGGAAGCCGTCGATACCAACAACCCAGTTGAAGAGTTCCTACGCGTGCATAACGACGGAAAGAACCCTTGGACCGGCGGCGTCGCAACGATCGCGAAGGCCGGCATCCCGCTCGCGCAAACCGATATGCCCTTCACCGCGACTGGCCATGATGCCGACCTGGCGCTGGGCAAGGCGCCCGACGTCATGACCGACAAAGATGTTCACGAGACCAACGCGGAACAGATCCTTCCAAGGAAGCTCGGTGAGCAGGCTCGTGTCCGGCTCACGGAGGAGACGCGGCTATCGGTCACGAACACGAAGGATGAGCCGATCACGGTTGAGATTGTGCTTACCCTGCCCGGCGACGTGAAATCCGATGCCGGGAAAGCGGAGAAACTCCCGCGTCGTTACGGCGATCTGAATCCCAAAGTGAGGCTTACGTGGACGCTACAGCTTGGCCCCGGCGAGCAGAAGCGAGCCTCGGCGACGAACACTTACTTGCGCTAGCAAACCTAAAGCATCACTCTAGATTTTTGCGTTGCTCCCGATAACTTTGCCAGGAGCAACTAATGACCGCCCATGCCATCGATTTGCCAACGACGCTGACCTTTACGGGCGAGCGTATGGTCCCGCACTCCAGCGACGTCTTCACCGAGCTGTTTCATTGGCAGCGATACCTATACTTCAGACCCTGGTACGAGGGCAAGAAGGTGGTCGACGCGGCGAGTGGCGAAGGCTACGGAACAAACTACGCGGCCAACTTTGCGACCGAAACGATCGGCATCGAGATCGCGGGCGATGCCATCGCCCACGCCCGGCACAAATATCCGAAGCCGAGGTTCGTCCAAGCCGATGTATGCGATTACGACTACAGCGACGCCGAGCTGGTGATCTCGTTCGAGACGATCGAACACTTGAAAGATCCGAACGCCTTCCTGAAGGCGGTGTCGTCTTGCCCGGGCATCATCGTGATCTCGACCCCGAATCGCGAGACGTATTCCCTCGGTAACACGGCCGAGGATAAGCCCCTCAACGAGTTCCATACCATCGAATGGTCCGCGAGCGAGTTCGCGAAGCTGATCAACGATGCGTTTCCCAGCCGGAACGTCCAGTTCCTCAGCCAGCAGGCGATTTGGCCGGGAACGATCCGGCCGGGACTTGACGAGAACTGCGCCTATATCATCGCGGTGATCGGGGCTACGGATACGGCTCTTCCCGAATGGCCGCGACTCGGAATCTCGGTGCCCACTCACAACGGTTCGGCTCGATGCCGCGACCTCGTCGTCGGCATGACCCGCTACTATCCCGGCGAGATCGCGTTCGCGATCGTCGACAACGGCTCTCGCTCTGAAGAAGCAGCCGCTCTCGACAAACTGCGGGAGGACTTCCCCGCTCACGTGAATGTCATTCATCTCACAGGCAATGTCGGCTACGGGATCGGTGCGAATACCGGCCTCGACTTCCTCTGGCAGGATGGGTGGTACGACTACTTTTGCGTCACGAACGACGACGTCATTCCCGCCGTCGACTGCCTCCCCCAAATGGCAACTGCGTTCCGAGAGCTCGAACAGGGCGGGCAAAAGCCGGGAGTCATCGGACCGGTCACAAACAACATTTCGGGCACTCAAAAGGTCGACATCGGCGACTACAAGAGCTATTCGGAGATGATCGACCTCGCCGAGCTCTGGCATCGCGATCATCATTCGATCGGCACTCAGGTCGTTCAGCTACGAGGCCTGTTCATGATGATCCATCCGGATTGCCTGAGTGAAATCGGTGGATTCGACCCTGTGTTCGGCGTTGGCAACTTCGAAGACGATGACCACAATTTGCGCACCCGGCTTGCCGGTTACTCGATTTGGATCGCCGAGGGCGCGTTCCTGCACCACGCGGGTTCGAGCACGTTCGGCGAGATGAACGTCGACTACGAAGCGAGTATCACCAGGAATCTGCAGTTGATTTGCGAAAAGTGGGGATTCTCGGACTTCAACGAATTCCTGACTCTGAGTCAAAAGCCCGAGCATGTTGCTCTTTACGTACCGCTCGCGTCCTCAATCGAAATGAGCGGCTACGTCATGAACCTCGGCACGGGCGAATCGATCGACATCGTCCGTCAGGCTAGTGACGTCGAATTCGCGGCCTACATCTATCATCGGATGAAAGGCAAACCGCGTGAGGCGCGCCGCGCGGTCCTCGAGCTACTCGAAGCAGCAGCCTAGTCGAATTTGGAATTTGGAATTTGGAATTTGGAATTTGGATTAGGCCCCAAACCGTGAGTCATCGCCCTCCCCATTCCAAATTCTAAATTCTAAATTCCAAACTACAGAATGTGACAGATCCCGCTCTGACGATCAACCTTCGCAGTAGGCCGGCAACCGGGGCCGCCATGTCGATGAGCTGGCGGGACCTCCTCTTCCTTCACTTCCCGACCGAACCATCTAGCATCCAACAGCGGCTCCCAACCGGGTTGACGGTCGACACCTACCCCGACGAAACCGGACGAGAAATGGCCTGGGTCGGGCTGGTTCCGTTTCGCATGGAGGGGGTCCGGCCCAAAGGCCTGCCACGTCTCCGATCCTGTGAGGACTTCCCGGAAACGAACGTGCGGACCTACTGCCACGTCGGTGGCAAGGACCCGGGCGTTTGGTTCTTCAGCCTCGATGCGGCGAACCCGTTCGCCTGCCTGTATGCCCGAAGCCGTTTCCACCTCAATTACCTGTACGCAAAGATGACCGTCGAGCGCCGGAACGACACCCTGCGATACGAGAGCCGGCGCTGCAGGGCGCCGAACGAACGAAATCGGGTCAACGCGTGTATCGGACGGGAAATAGGAGCTGCCGAGCCGGGAACTCTGGAATTCTTCCTTGTCGAACGGTACTTACTCTATTCGCTCCGAG
The DNA here is from genome assembly GCA_964576205.1 of uncultured Fimbriimonadaceae bacterium. Classification (GTDB taxonomy): domain Bacteria; phylum Armatimonadota; class Fimbriimonadia; order Fimbriimonadales; family Fimbriimonadaceae; genus JAEVZK01. The sequence continues at coordinate 43,912 of CAZNUL010000012.1, forward strand.
GGACCCGGTTGTTCAAGGGCCAGGTTTTCCATCCGCCCTATCAGCTTCGGTTGGTTGAGAGCTTCGATTGTCTAAGCGGCCTCGTCGAGGCAAACGGCATCCCGGCCAACCCTTTCAGCCATGCCGTCTTCAGCGAGGGTCTGGATGTCAGCGCGAGCATGGTGTCGGCGGTAGAGCTTTGAGCTTCGAGATTTGAGCCTGGTGGTGTGAACGACGATCAGCCGGGATTTTCCATCCTGAACGAGATCGTTCAGCCTTCGAAGCCCGTACTCGACGAAGATCCAGTTTTCAGGTGAGATCATCGAAGGTGTTGTCGACGGTCATGCGACGGGCCGGCTGGGCGCCGACGATATCCCAGTTGTCGCAATCCAGGCGCCGGCAGTAGATCATCTTCTGAACTGCGCCCGACTGGTTTTCCACATCTGCCATGTGGGCGAACCGGCACTCGAGACATAACTCTGGCTCGAGTAACCGAACGATTTTTAGCTGCTTCGCCATCCTGGTTGCCCTCTGATTCGAACCGGCATCCCTGCAGGCTCTTTACAATCGTCGGGGACGGCACCATGGCTAATCTCGCAAGATTTACTGGGATCGGCAAAAGGATGGTAATAGTGCGGGAATGAGGCTTATCGGCTGGAAAGAACGCCAGCGCCGCATGCGGGCCGCTGAAAACGAAGGCTGGGAACTTGCCGGCCACGTCGCCGCCGATCCTGGTTTGAGGGAGCGGTACGGTTCCCTTCCCAGGGCTCCCATTCGTCTGATCGCTTGCCCACTCATCAAGAGCGCGAACCATGGTGGACTCTTGCGTCTCGCCGAAGCGTTCAGGATCGAACGTGTCGACTTCAGCCCCGAGCCGGACGATTGCATTGCCACGTCCGCACAGCGCGGGACCCGGCCCTATCAACCTCATCGATGGATCGATGCCGAATCGGCAATCGCAGAGGCACGGACGGAAGGACTTGCCGTTGCCGCTTTGACGTTGAGCCGGCGCTCAGTCGTCCTGGATCGCGTCAACTGGAGTTTTCCGCTGGCGATCGTCGTCGGCTCTGAGAACGAGGGGGTTCCACTTGAGATCGAGGAGCTCTGCGATATCTCGGTTGCGATCCCACTTTTCGGGATGGTGACCTCACTCAATCTGGCCTCGGCTTCGGCCATCGTGCTTCAGGATGCGGTGCGGGAGTATCGTCGTCGCCACGAGTTCGTGCCGGCTCGAAGCGCGAGCCGCGGGCTTCTTGCCGGCGACGATCCTTTGAGCGCAAAACCACCGGAGGTCCCGTATCATTGATCAGGACCATGAACAAGCTCTTACTTCTTATCGTGTTCGCGAATTCGTGCTCGGCTTTCGCCGGCGACACCTACAGCGAACGGCGGATGACCTTGACGGAGCCCAAGTACGGCCTTTCAAAGGTCAAGCGGCTCATCCGAAAGGTCAAGGGAGATTCCGAGGGCAACATGCGTCTCAACGACAAGGCTTTTAATTCGCTCGGCTTCAACGAGAAGTTCACGTACGTGATGATCCATGGCGAAGACTTCAGCCAAAACTGCGATGTCGCGCCGATTATCACCCACGAGGAAAGCAAGATCTTTTCCCATATCCCCGACGCGTTCAGCGGCGACATGTCCTGGAGCGAGCGAGAGCGAGACTTCCTGAACGATAACCGGGCGAAAGTGATCGTGCTCCTCCGAAAGGAGATGAACGGAAAGCGCGTCGGCATCAACGTCAAGCAAGCCATTCAGGAGATTAACGGCTACGAACTCATCCCCGACCTTGTTTCGGCTCACCAGCGCAATAAAGGCGACCTCGACGTCCTCACCCTCCTGTCGGTACTCATGAAAGAGGGCAAGTACAAGCCGTTTCAGGGAACGCCGGTCTATAAGAAGCTTTATGGCGACGACTCTAACTGGCACACCTATGTTGCCTCCACGCCTTCGAACGAGAAAGTGATCGTGAGCAATGCTACGGCATTCGCGAAGAGCCACCCGAAGTGATTGCGGCCGCCTGCCTCCTGTTAGCGTGTCGATCGGGTCCGTCGTTCGTTCTGGTGCCTGCAGGCCGCTATCGGGTTGGCAAGGCCGGCCATGTCGACAACCCTCCACGCACGATTAGGATGAGGGCCTTCGAGATCGCGACCACCGATACGACCAATGCGGAGTGGACCGCTTTCGTGAAGGCCACGGGTTACGTGACAGATGCCGAGCGATTCCATAATGCGATGGTCTTCGAACCTGGCCTACCGGAATTCCGATGGATCCGCGACCAAACGGGCCAGTGGAGGTTTCCCAACGGTGTGAAGCGCGGCGACTTAACCGGGAAAGCGCTACATCCGGTCACTTCGATCAGCTTCCACGACGCGACCGTCTACTGCAAGTGGGCGGCGGTGAGACTTCCGACGCTCGAAGAATGGGAGGTTGCCTGCCGCGCGGGAACGACGACAGACTACTTCTTCGGCGACGACGGGAGCAAGATCGGCGAATACGCCAACGTCTGGCACGGAAAGGACCATCTGAAGCCGGACACCTCGGACGGCTACATGTACACCTCCCCGGTAGGCAGCTTCAAGCCGAACCCGTGGGGACTTTACGACATTTACGGGAACGTGTTCGAGTTCTGTTCGGGACACGTGCGGAGCGATAAGTCGAGGCGGACTGTCCATTCTCGGGGCGGCTCGTGGTGGTGCAGTAAGAATGCTTGCTGTGCGTACAATTCGTTCGACATCGGCCAGGAAGATGTTCGCGCTTCCTTCAGCAACCAAGGCTTCAGGGTTGTGCGGGATGCCCGCCGACGCTCCAAGTCGTCGACTCGCTGAGCGCCGTATGAAGCTTCTCCATATACTGGTCGTGGGGGATTGGAAATGCGCCGAGCGAGGCCAGGTGAGGGTTCATGATCTGTGCGTCGAAGATCGTGAATCCAAGCGAACGGCACTTCTCGACCATTGCCCAAAGCGCAACTTTGGAGGCGTTCGTGGTTCGATGAAACATCGATTCGGCGCAGAAGCACGAGCCCAGCGCGATGCCATACAGACCTCCGACCAACAGGTCGCCCTCGAATTCATTTGAACCGGGCGCCCAAACTTCGACGCTGTGACCCCAGCCTTCGTGATGAATCTGAGTGTAGGCCCGGATCAACTCCTCGCTGATCCAATTGTCCCTGGGTCGCAAGCAGCTTCTCATGACCTGCTCGAACGTCGCGTCGAAGGATATCGTGAATGGGGTCTCGTGGGTCGTGGTTCGTGGTTCGTGAGGCGGCTCGGAAAAGGGATCGATGACCTGCCTCATGAGGACTTTGCTCAGCGATCGCGATACATGGATCCCCTCGATTGGGAACAGCGCTCGCTCCACAGGCTGGAACCACTCGATTTCCCCCTCCTCGTCGGCCATGGGGAAAGCGCCCTGCGAATAGGCGTATCGGATCAGCCATGGAGTCAACTCGATTTCGGATTTCTGATTTTGGATTTCGGATCTCCGGACGTTCAGGCGTCCTTCCGCCACTGCATCACGTGGAAGTTGGGGACTTGGAGGGAGGGTGCCGCTCGGGGATAAGCGACAACAGCTTCTACGGCCGGTTGGGGCTCTTCGAAGTGGGTTAGGCGCAAGCTCTGGCCCAGCAAGGCCTGCATGTAAGCCTCAAACGGCCGGTGATAATTTAATACCTCCACCCCGGCCCAGGCGATCACATCGGTTCGTTCGTGAAGGTAGTCGCCTACGAGGACATGCTGGAAGACGCCATTCTCGTCTCGAACAAACGGATTGGGCAGAGTCGTCGTGAAGGAGTTCATGTTGGCGATTAGGATGCGCCCTCCCGGCTTTGTGATGCGCGCTATCTCTGCGATGGCGCTCCGGAAGTCCGGGATGTCGATCAGGACCAGATAGCAAACGACAAGGTCGAAGGTTTCGCTTTTCAAGGGAATGGCTTCGCCTCCAGCGCGAACATAGGCGCCGTGCTGGTCCCGATGTTTTGCGTTACTGAGTAGGCCACGAACCGGATCGACGCCCACGACGTGCGCTCCTCGGTCTGAAAGCATCCGGGAAAACCGGCCCTCGCCACAGCCAACGTCGCACACTTTCAGCGAGCGGACGTCGCCCGCAAGCCGAAGCATCGGCTCGTCAAGGATCAGGACTCGGCTCGAGTCGCCCCCTCCTTCCATCAGCGCTGACCAAGCCTGAGCCGACTTTTCCCAAAGGGCGAGGTGCTCCATGCTATTCGAGCGCCGACTTCAACCGGCTGAAGGCTTCCCCCCAGGCGAGACGCAATCCATCGGCCTCATCGCGAGTTTGGATGCGGGTGTGCAGCAACATCAGGGCGATTTTGCCGTTTCCTTCATCAGTGAAGGTGACGTCGACCTGCGTGCCGTCGCCGGCGTTGCCGTTCCATCGATAGCGAAGGTCCTTGTTTTCCCTGATCCTCAAGGCGTTTGCTCGATTGCCGGCAGAGTCTTCGATCGAGCTATCGGGCAGCAGATTCGGCGAATCGCCGAACCACGTGGCAACGCCCGGCGAAGTCCAGGCTCCGAAAACCTCTGCCAACGGAGCTGCGATCTTCTTGGTGACGCAGATGTTATAACCCTCGAGCCGGCCGTCCCTCTGCAGGATCTGATTCTTCCGTTCGTATTCCACCCAGGCGGTTGTCGCCCACCAGATATCCTTTCCCATCTCCGGGTAAAGCCACATATTCACGGCGTCGCGCCGTTTACCTTTCAGCTCCGGGCGAGCTTCGATCGCGTCGACCCAATAGCCCAAAGTCTGCCCCGTGGCTGCCTTGCACACCGCATCGGTCAGCTCGTTTTCCGCCTTCAGAACCACTTTCATGCACGCATATTGTGGCGTAGAGGGAGAATGTTGCTATGAGCCGTTGGCTGGACTTCGCGGAAGCCGAGACTCGGAACCAGTTGCGAACCGGCCCTTCGCCCGAGCGGCTTCGCACGCTGGCACTGAAGCTCGACGCTTACGCAGATGCCGAAATCAAGCTGACGCAGGTCAAGGGCCCTGCCGTGGCCTGCGCTAAAGGATGCGACCACTGCTGCCATCGCCACTTCGTCACCGCGATCATTCCGGAGGTCCTCCATCTTGCCGAGACGATCCGGCAGACTTACACACCCACGCGACTGTCGAAGCTTCGGTCAAGAATCGGGTCCTATCTGGAAGTGGTCCAGGCCGTGCCTGCCCATCGGCGAATCGAAGACCTCAGAGCCACCTGCCCGATTCTCGAAGGCAACCTCTGCGGAGCATTCGAAGGCAGACCGCTCGCCTGTCGACGCCATAACTCCGTTGACGTCCAGGCTTGTATCCAGCGAAGGAGCGGAGAGCGCAAAGAACCGGCGCCCGCGAATCGTGAACAGATCGAGATCGGAAACTACGTTCTTTCGGGCTGGGCGATGGGCCTTCGCCGGTCCAGGCTTCAAGAAGCGATCGTCGAACTGATTCCTGCGCTGGATATCGCCCTGAAGAATCCGGATGCCGCGGAGCGTTATCTGGCCGGCGAACCGCTCTTCGACGCCGTCATCGTCGCCGGATACGATCCTGGCCCAATTCGCCGCGCGATCAAGGCGCGCTTCGCGGTTGGCATTCCACTAGATTAGGGGATCGGAGTGTCATGAATGACTCCGCTGCCCCAGAGCATGGCCGCAAAGCCCACTACATCTGAACGCGAGGGCCCAGGAACTTAGGCTGACGGTTCCACACATGGAGATCCAGCCAAACGAGAGAACGAGAGCCGACCTCGCGCACGTAGGTCCAAGGCGAGATGGATCTGGGCAATGGCGTCGTCTGATAGCCAACCGCGGAAACCCCTTCGTTGTCGGCTATGTACAGCGCACGTGGCAGATGGAAATCGTCGGTGACGATCACGCACCGGTCAACTCCGAACACTTTCTTAGCTCTGACCAGCGAGTCAAGGGTGCGAAAGCCTGCATAGTCGAGAGTAATGTCTTTTAGCGGCACGCCACGCGCGATCAGGCCGTCCCTCATCGCCGAGGGCTCGTCGTAGTTTCTCGCATGGTTGTCTCCGCTGACAAGGAGCTTGGCAACCTTGTGGGCTTGATATAGGCTTGCAGCAGCATCCATGCGGCGCTCAAAGAACGGATTGCGATTACCATTGAAGGTCGGCGCGGTCCCCAGGACGAGCGCGACCGGCTCCTCTGGTACCTCGTTCGCATTAGGGTAGATTCGCCCTTCCGCGGAAGCGAGGACCGTTTGGTTTGTACGCCAGACGAACCCGAGAATCAGAATCAGCGAACCTGCCACGATCCATCGCAGCCGACGACCTTTCTTCCGTGCCATACATCGATTGTACGGCGTCAACAGAAAGGGAGCGGACCTTTCGGGCCGCCCCCCTTCGCGATCCTCGAAGCTACTTGGGCTCGCCCTTGAAGATCCAGACGTAGGCTCCTTGCGGATCCTTGATGAGCGCCATCCGGCCGACCGTCGGAACGTCCATTGCGGGCACTTCCACGGTGGCGCCAAGCTGCTGGCACTTCGTGATCGTCTCGTCGACATTGTCGACCGATATATAGGTCGACCAGTGCGGTGGTACGTCACTCAGCCGCGGGTTGCCGGCCGTACCGATGACGCCCGCCACCGGCTGACCATTCTTGGTCAGCATGTGATAGGTGCCAAACCCCTCCATCTCTGCCGAGGTTGTGCCAAAGCCGAGAGCCTTCGTGTAGAAGTTGATCGAGGCTTCGGTATTCGGACCATACACCTCGTGCCAGACGAAGGTTCGGCCGCTGTTGAGAGCCATTTGGGCTTGTTGATCTAGTGTTTCCGTAGCCATGGCGTCATCTTACTTCTCGATGTGTTAAGAATTGCTACGTTTTCAGCAAGAAACGCCTCACAGTTTTCCACCAACTGTAGCCTTGAAGGCCGGCTTACACCTTGGGAAATCGCTGCTCGTGGTAAGTATGGTGAGCTTCGATGAGGGTCAGATAGTCGGATGCCGAGGCCAAGCCGAAGAAGAACATGAACTTGACCATTGGGGCATCCGGGCCCTCCACCTGTTCGAGATACTCTTTGGTATCGGAGCGAACTTCTTCCCATGCCGTTTCCGCCTCGGTCAGGCTGCAGGCGCCCTTCGGGACCATCGCTCCAAGGGTTCGCACCTCCTTTACCGGATTCTGCATGTCGGCGACCGTCTTTCTGAAAATGAAGGTCACCTTTGGCTTCTTTCCCGTTAGGGTCGATGGCGGGTTCTTGCGCATGAAGGCGACGTCGAACTGCTCGGCCATGGCCATATGCATGATCATCTCGGCAGGCGAAAAGTGATTCGCGTCGGGCTTTAAGTTCTGCTTGTCCTGGGGCAGCTCTCTGACTCGCCCAACAAGCTTCCGACGCCGCTCCTCAAGATCCCTGAAACGTTTTTCGAGCGCGGGGTGCATGGAGTGATTCTATAGCCCCGACCGAAACTGCTGCAAGGCGAGCTCCCCCGCTGAGCCAATTTCATGCCTCGAATGGCCAGCTCGGAAGCGTATGCGCGAGAGGTCGGTCGGCTCGATAGCCGAGCTCGTACTCGGCTTGGACCAGCGTATGGATCTCATGCGTGCCCTCGTAGATCATCGCACCACGGGAATTTCGGAAATAGCGCTCGACCGGAAACTCGTCGCAGTAACCGTAAGCGCCATGAATCTCGACCGCCTTGTTGGCGGCATCGAAGGCGGCCGCACAGTTAGTCCATTTGGCCAGAGAGACCTCCTTGGTGTGGCGAAGGCCGGCATTCTTCATCCACCCAACCTTGTAGTACAGGAGGCGGCCGATCTCCCGGCCCTGGACCATCGAGGCGACCATTTGTTGAACGAGCTGCTTCTTGCCGATCGGTTCGCCGCCGACCGTTCGCTCGTTCGCATACTTCACGCAAGCATCGAGACAAGCCTGGATGATGCCCACCGATCCGGATGCGACGGTATACCGTCCATGATCCAGGGCGGACATCGCGATCTTGAAACCGTCGCCCTCCTTCCCAAGCATGTTCTCCTTGGGCACGCGGAGGTCGCTGAAGAAGATCTCGCCGGTGTTCCCCGCCCTCACTCCCAACTTGCCGTGCAGCGGCCGGGAGGAAAACCCCGGAGCCGTTCGGTCCACGATGAAGGCTGCGTGCCGGATTTCGTCTCCGGCTAGCCGGCAGATGACGAGGAACTGATCCGCGTAATCGGCTAGGGAGATCCACGTCTTTTGGCCGTTGAGGATGTAGCTGTCGCCGTCCTTTTTCGCCGTTGATTTGATGTTGACGGCATCCGATCCTGCATTTGGTTCGGTCAGAGCAAACGCCCCGACCTTGTCACCCTTAGCCAATCCCGGCAGCCAGCGCTGGCGCTGCTCCTCCGACCCCCACTGGAGAATCGTCAGTGAGTGCAGGCCGGAGTGGACGCTCATAACGACTCGCGCCGACGTATCGGCCCGCTCCAGCTCATCGCAAGCGATGCCCAGGGAGATATAGTCTGTTCCCGAGCCCTTGTACTTCTCCGGGATCGCGATGCCCATGATCCCGGCCGCGGCCATCTTGTCGAGCATTGTTCGGTCGCTCCGGGCCTCGCGGTCCCGCTCCCGAATGTCGGGAACGATCTCGGCTTGGCCAAACCGATGGGTCGACTCGCGAATCAGCTCATGCTCGGGCGACAGGGAGAAATCCATGCAGGGAGATTACCGGCAGGATCGCCCGGATTCGAGCTAGGGTATTTGTTGTAGAGAACGCCCGGCCCTCGTGTGCCGGCTAGTCAGTGCGCCTGAAGGAGGAGAACATGAGACCGACGCTTACCCTTGTAATACTGCTGATTGCATCCTTGTCGACCGCTCAAGACTGGGCGAAAAAGAAGCTCGAAGCATCCGGGCGACACCAGGAGTGGGTGAAGATCAAGAATGGCAGCCGCGAGGTCAGTTGCTTCGTCGTCTACCCGGAAGTCCAGCACAAGGCGCACGTCTTGATCCTTATCCACGAAATCATGGGGATGAGCGACTGGGTCGAATCGGTCGCAGACGAGGCAGCCGCAGCCGGATTCATCGCGATTGCTCCGGATTTTCTTTCGGGAATGGGCCCCGCTGGTGGCCGTACCGATTCGTTTGCCGACCTACAGCACATCCGGGAAGCGATCAGCGGTCTGCCCGCGGTACAAGTCGTCGGCGATCTGAATGCCGCCTGCGACTACGCCAAGACGCTGCCGAGCTGCGACGGCAAGATTGCGGTCTGCGGCTTTTGTTGGGGTGGGGGACAGTCGTTTAACTTCGCCACCGCTCGACCTGACCTTTCCGCCGCATTTGTATTCTATGGCACGCCTCCTCCAGCGGCCGCGATGGCAAACATCCATTGCCCGGTCTATGGATTCTATGGCGGCATGGACAACCGCGTCAGCTCGACGATCCCCCAGGCCCAAGCAGACATGAAGGCGGCCGGTAAGACCTACGATCCGGTCGCCTACGACGGCGCTGGCCACGGATTCATGCGTTCGGGGCAGCAGCCCGAGGCACAGGCGGCGAACAAGAAGGCCCGCGACGGAGCCTGGGCGAAGATGCTGTCCGTCCTCAAGACGTAACTCCCGGTCCGCAGCTAGACAGAACCGACGAGTTGGCGTACTTTGAGTACCTGCTCGGCGATCTGGACGGCATTTAGCGCGGCCCCTTTCAGCAGTTGGTCGCCCGCGATGAACATGCTGATCGCGTTAGGATTGCTGGCGTCCTGCCGGATACGGCCTACGAGGACGTCGTCCTGGCCGCTCGCTTCGAGAGGAGTGGGAAACCGATTGTTCGCCCGATCGTCGACTACGCGAACCCCAGGCGACATACTCAAGACTTCCCGTATTTCTTGCACGCTCGGAGCCGGACCAGAGAATTCGACGGTGACCGACTCGCTGTGTGCGCGAAGCACCGGCACCCGGATGCAGGTGACATTGATGCCCAGATCAGGCATGCCCAGGATCTTGCGACTCTCGAGGATGACCTTCCATTCCTCCTCGTTGTAGCCGTGGGCGTTGATCGGCGTGTTATGGCTGAAGAGGTTGAAGGCGTAGGGCGGGAAAGAGGTATCCGGAGTATTGTGCTCGGTATTGGGGTCGAGAGCCGCTTTGGTCTGGCCCTCCAACTCGCGCATCATCGCGGCTCCTCCACCGCTCGCACTTTGATAGGTGCTCACGATTAGCCGCTCGATCTTCCCGAGGTTGCGTAGCGGATTCACAGCTACCAGCAAGATGATCGTGCAGCAGTTCGGAACCGCGTACAACTTCCGACTGGGGGATATCTCGGTTCCGTTTACTTCCGGTACCACCAACGCCACGTCGGCATCCATCCGGAATGCACTCGAGTTATCGATGACTACCGCGCCAGCCGCGAGCGCCGACGGCACGAGCAGCTTGGATCTGGATGCTCCGGCGCTGAAGAAAGCGAAGTCGACGCCTTCGAAAGAATCGGTCGTTGCCTCTTCGACACAAATCGACCGGCCCTTAAAAGAAGCGGCCTTGCCGACGCTGCGCTCGCTCGCGAGAAGGCGTAAGCCGGCTACTGGAAACTGCCGCTCCTCGAAAAGGCGGAGAAACTCCCCGCCGACCGCGCCGGTGGCGCCCACTACTGCTACCTGATGTCCCTTAGACATGTCGTTTAGTTACCTGATCTTTACGGTGTTCGCGCGTCGGCGTTTCGTGAGGCGCGATACTTGCCACTAGCTCGCCGGAATGCCGGTCCTTAGGCCGAACCATCTTCGACGGATACGGTCTCGCGAAGGTCTCAGCATTGATGTACACTTCGCACACTCAATAAGGGGAAGTTTTAGTGCGTTCGGCGGACGGCGACAGCCATTTGGAGGTCAGCTTTGACTGTGCAGCGGGGTTCAACCGAAGGTTGGATCAGGCTGGGCTACTCCACATTCGGCTTGAAACCCATCAGGCAACGCTAAATAAGGTTGCACCGGGGACGGTTCTCGTGCCATCCCAATATAACGCCGTGGCAATCAACGCCAAGGGAACCCTGCTGGTACGCTCCTCGACCACACCCAAGTTAATTGTCGTACCTCCGCGCAGCATCACGTTCCTGAAGGGTCGCCTCAAGCTTGGAGTCGTCGCGGCGCGCGGCGAGCATTCGACCCAGATCATCTCTTGGGCCAGCGCGGTAACACCGCTGATGGAGCACTGGATCAATACCCGGCTCCAGGTAAGGGGCGGAACTCATTTGGTCCGGCCCATCGCTTGCAAACCCATCGATCCCCAGTTCTTGGCCGTGGTTGAGCGATTCGAGCACGCTAAGACAAGCCCGGAGAGCGCTGAGCTTCTCATGCTGTCAGCTCTCTATGAAGCCCTCGCAAAGCTTATGATGGGGGGCGACGAAGTCCAACTCGCGACGATTCCCGACGATCTTCCCGAGACTCTGAAGAATCTGACCCTAAAAGTGCGGAGCAACCCCGCACTTGGCTGGCCTCTTAAGGAAGCCGCGGACATGGCCGGCTATTCGCCCTTCCACTTCTCGCGAGTGTTCAAGCAACTTGTGGGCTACGGCTTTCACGAATATGTCGACCGATGCCGGACCGAATGCGCGATCGAGATGTTGGTCAGCTCGGAGTCGGCCGTCGATCTCGTCGCCTCGACTTGCGGCTTCGGAACGACTCAGGGATTGCGAGAGTCGGTCAAAGAGTATCTGGGCCTCGTGCCATCGGAGCTTCGATCGCTTCCCGAAGCCTTTACGTTTCTGAACGAGAGTTGAGCGCCTCGATCCTCTACTTGTCCGGCGGCCCACTGATCGTTGTTCGAATAGCGGCTTGGCGCTCCGCGGCCGCTTTTGAAATCTCTCCGAACAACCTTGAAACCGGCAACTTGAGCCCGACGAGAAGCTTGTGCGGGCGTTCTCGGTATGCGATGAATGGCTCAATGCACCCGATCACCTTCGAAACGTAAAACTCGTGGTCATAAATTGAGCGCTGCGAAGGATCGTACTTGAACAAAACCCGGAACTGGGTTGTATCGAAATCCAGGTCGGCGCGGAGGTTGACCTCGTGGAACCGGAAAGGTGTGTCGTATGCAAAATCCGGCGTTCCGTGATCCCTGGCCGACGTATAGGACGCTCCCAGGCGCAAGTAGGACGTCGGTTGGAAGACGGCGCCGGCTTGGCCGCGGATCCAGCCGTAGCGGTTGCCGCCCATAAACTCGGCGAGATCGGCTCTGGCGAAGACCGCCAGGTCCTTACCGATGGGGACGCTGGGCGTGAGTAGGTTCTGTTCTAGGATCAGCCTTTGGATGGTTCCTCCGGTTCCGACTCTGACTTCCTGCGCTCGAAATAAAGCGAAAGCCCCGAAACCCTTCACGTCGCCCGTGGCTTGGCCGAGGACCTCGATCGGTTTGTTGACCTTCGCGCTATCGGTGGTGGTGTCGCGGCCGTCGTCGCCGAAACTACTGCTCAACCCAAAGTCGAGGCGCGTGGTCTTGAAGTAGTCCTGCTCCGACTTCGGGTCCCTAACGCGAACGCTGTCGAAATACCCGAACGTGAACCGATCGCTCAACTCCGTGCGAACCGTCTCCGGGTCTCGGTCTTTGATCGCGCTTCGCATGATCGCCGCACTGTAATACGGGAGGTTCTTGCTAAAGAAGGCGACCCTCGTAAACAGACCGCTTTCTTGATCTAAGGCAAATTCATTGGTCCACGTAACGCCCGCGTGTCCGCCCGATCGAATGCCGGGATAGGGGACGTCGATGGAAGCGGTGTTACTGTTGAACTGATAGTTGCGGTTTGGCAACGTCAGGACCTTCTGACCGAAAAGCGAGATGTCCGGATGAATCGCCCGAATCCCGACTCCGGGTCTTATCTGGAGTTCGGGCGTGTGAATGTAGTAGAGCGGGACCTTCAGCTTGCAGCCGGTGGCCCCGACATTGCGGAGTACCCACAGATTGGGTTTCAGGTCGACCGATTCGGCGGAAAGCGCCAGCAATGAGGCTTGCACGAAAACGTTCTCGGCCGAGCCGGTCTTTTCTTTCCATCGGTACAAGAGGTGGCTTGCCGTAATGATCCCTTCGGGATCAACGAGCCTTACGTTTCCCGTCGCCTCCGCGAAGGGATCCTCGGGATCGTCACGGTAAGTAAGGTGGTCGGCTGTGACCGTGGTCGGGCCGTAGGTTGCCACAACATGCCCGCGGAACTCGGTAGAACGCATCGTAAGGTCAGCCGAAGAAGCGTCAGCGCTGACGGTTAACCCGTTCGCATAGCTCTGAACCAGCTTGACCGCCGGCTTCTGATTTTGAGTCGGCGCGGTGGCCAGGCCATCCACGAAAACGCAGACGGCGCCGAGTTCCTTAGTGGAAGGAACTACCAAAGGCGGTTCGTGCATGAAGGGCCCCAGCATCGGCTCGTTACAGTTTGACGCCTGTCCGGAAGTTCTGGGACGGAGCCCTAACTCGGACGCCTGGGTCGGATGGGTTCGAGGATGGCCCGTCGGACTGGCGACAGCCTCTCTAAGAGGGCGTGAGAGTACTCATATCCGTAGCGGGTGCTTCCCCAGGACACTCCATACCGATAGATGACGGCGCGTCTCTCGCCAGGATTGGCTCGGGATGACGCTCCGTGGCTAATCCCATCGCAAAACAGGAGCGCGTCTCCCTTTTGCAATTGCACCTCGATGGCTCCAGGCAGGGCATCCATGGGCACCGGCCTTCCGTCCGTGTCGAAATATCGGTTCATGGGATGTGGGAAGTTCGACTTGTGGCTGCCGGGAACGACCATGGTCCCACCATCACCCGAACCGATATCGGTGAGGGCGACAAGGATGTTCACTTGCCCGCAGCGGAAGACTCCGTTGTTGTAGTGGAAAGCGCCACGCAGAGCTCCGCGGTACCCGCCCGAGTGGACCGGAAAGAAGCCGCCGGACCGGCGAATGGAGGCGAAACATTCGTCGATGTAAAGCCCCTCCACATAGGAATCCTCTTCGCCACAATAGTGGCGAACGTAATCGATCCATGAAGGGTGGTCGATGAGCCGCTCGAACGCTTCCCCTCCCTCGACGATGTTCTGGAGTTCCACCCCCGCCGCGCCATTATTGTCGAACCTCTGCACGTTGCCGTGCCACTCGCCCCATTCCAGGGACGGAAATGAATCGAGGGCGCCATTCAACTCGGCGACATGCTCGGCATCGACCGCACCTTCGAGGATCAGGTAACCGCGAAGGTCGAACAGGTAGTCGTCAAGGTCGCTTGGCTTCTTTGCCGGCATTTTCAAAGATCGTAGCCCATCGAGGGAGAATCCGACGGCCGGAACGCGCTCTCTTCGCCGCACACTACTGAAAGAACCGCGGTACCTCCTGGGAACGTCATGTAGAATGTAGTGGCCAGCATAGGAAGCTCCATGATAGATGTGAAAGCCCAGGTGGGTCTTGGCCTAGACCCGGCCGTGCAGGAAAGGCAGTGGGTTGCGCGTTGCCGCGAAGGTGACGAAACCGCGCTGACCTGTCTCATCGCAAGGCACCGAAATCGCCTTGTCCGCACGGCGACCAACCTTCTCCGCGATCGCCACGAAGCGGAAGATATCGCGCAGGAAGCGTTCCTCAAGGGCTTTCGCGAAATCGGCAAGCTTCGCGACGACCGTGCGTTTTCCGGCTACCTTTATCGCATTTGCGTGCGGCTGTGCATGGATCGGCTACGCCTGAAGAGACCCGAGTTGTGCGAGTTTGACAAGGTTCAGCCGCACTCTGGCAACCTGGTAGAGAACCGAGTCGTCATCGAGAAACTTTTGGCCCAGTTGCCTGCCGAATTGCGAACCACGCTCGTCCTACGGGAAATGGAGCAATTGAGCTACGAAGAGGTCGCCGAAGTGATGCATGTGCCGATCGGCACCGTTCGGTCCAGGTTGCATACGGCTCGAGAACGCTTCCGAAAACTTTGGATCGAGGCGATGGGTGAATGAGAGTCTTCGGTTGCGCAAAGTTTAAGAGACTTGCAAGCGAGCAACTGGATCGCGATCTGCGGCCGCGCGAGGAAGCGTTCTTGCATCGGCATCGAAAAGCATGCGCGGACTGCAGAGCCGCTCAAACCCAGAGTTCTCTCGCCCTCAACTTCCTTCGCGCGTCGGCAATCGACGTCGATGTGCATCCGATGTTTGAAGAGCGCGTCATTCGCAAGCTCAAGGTTCAAACGGCCAGAGAAAGCCTGCGTTATTGGTCGCCGGCAGTCGCCGGTGCCTTCATCGCCGGGCTCGCCGTGGTCGCGGCTCTGCAGATGATCACGCGCTCCGCGGATTTGCCCCACGTTCGCCTCCCTGGCAGCGAAGCGCGGAATTTCCGAGTTAAGAGCAGCACCGCGCTCGACAAGAATCTGAACCTCCGCGTCGAACGATGACGCGAACGGGGCGGGCGCTCCTGGGCGCCACCTTTGGTGCCGCGCTGACCCTGTTGATCCACCCGGCATCACGCCCGTACCTGTTCAGCAGCCTGCTTTCGCCAACCGATAGGACTTCTCCGGCTCAGGAGGAGATTCCGGATAACGTCGTCGACCTCTCCGATTGGATGATCGCCATCGGCGACAAGTTTGCATCCCGAAACCGGATCACCTCGCTCGAACTCGAGAACGCAATTTCGGCCGCATCCAGGGGCCGTAGGCTCGACCCCAAGAACGCCTATTGGGAGCAAATGCTCGCTTGCCTCTATCATCTGCGCGGCGATGAAGCCGAGGCGGTAACGCATTGGATCGCCGCGGCCCAACTCGATACTTGGAACGACTATCAAAGCGTCCAGTTGCTCAAAGAGCGCGATCGAATCTCTCGCGAGTTTGGAGCCAAGGAGTCCTGGCAGCTCTCCTATGTTTACTATCAGCGCAACAAGAAGGCGGTCACTCTCATCGCCGCTTACGCGCACCGCTTGCTCGCAACCTCGCCGCTGGACACCCGCGAGGGCCTGCTCATGCGGACGAACAATGTGCTCAATGGGGCCCTCCTTCGGCAGGGTTCCCGTTCGATTTTGATCGGCAACGAGGGGGCGAAGATGTCCGAGGATGCCTGTCAGCCACCGAACGCAACCCGATTCACGACGGCGAAACACCACACGCTCTTCCTGCAGCGGATCAAGATGCAGAATGACCTTCGCCAACTCGGAAGTGCCGAACTTGCCGAAAGGGTGCATAAGATCTACAACGAGTCCGATGGCTGGCAAGCCCTCGAGAACTCAGACGACGCGAAAAGCGTCGCCGCCGAATTCTCTTATTTGGGGTTGCTGTATGTGGGCCTGCCAAGCGTGCTGCTCGTTACGGGCATCACCGGCCTATGCCTGTGGCTGCTGGGCCACAGTCTCCGGAGAGTCGAGCGGATCCAAATGATGCCGGCTTCACTTGCGGGAGTCGCCCTTGCCCTCGTCGCCTATCTGATCACCTTGCTACCGCTGGCCGCCATTGCCACTTTTCTTTGCTGCGCCTTTCTGACCCTCGGGCCGAAACGGGAGAGGCGGATCCGGATCGACGACCTCGGGCCGATGTTCTCATTTACGATCTCGGCTTTGGCGCTCGCTTTCATGGTCCTATTCGGGGCTTTTGTCATCGGTGGTGGCGCCCCCGCCGTGGCACTCCTGCCGTTCTTGGAAGTGCCTGCGGAGTACTTCGGCGGCTCCGGGGTTCTGATGGGTCTCGCGGTCATCATTATCGCGATCACGCTGCTCCTCGCCCCCTTGTTCGCCACCGCCTTGCGGATAGGAAGTGGGTTCGTCTTGAGTCTCGCGCTCAAGAAATTCGGCGCGTTTCTCGGCTACGTATCGCTCGTAGGCATCGTCGTGGCAACCCCCATTTGCATCTACCTGGACCGGAACAATTCCGAATCGCTTGGGCGCCTCGTCTCTAGCGAACCGGTGTACTATCTGACTTTGCCGCGATGAACCCCATCGGCTTCCGGTTGAGTTAGAATCGCCCAAGTTCCTAGACCTAGAAATGAGCCGAATCGACGAATTGGCCGCCCAGCGCCGGGACTTGATCGAGGATCTCCGGCAAAACCCGGAGGGCCGGTCCTGGTGCGAAGAGCACACTCGGATCGCCGACGAAGTCGTCCTCGATTTGGTACGGGAGTTGGGTCCCGTGGCTTCCAGAGTCGCCGTCATCGCCGTCGGTGGCTATGGACGTCGAGAGCTAGCCCCCCACTCGGATATCGACATCACGATCGTTCCGGAAAGCGATAGTTCCCAGGAGATCGACGACGCCGTTCGCCGCTTCTTTCAGCAATTGCACGACGCTTTTGGGACGACCCTACGGATGGAGGTTGGGTACGCCTACCGGTTGATTGCCGACGCCGCCGGGCTTGACGGTAAGACCCGCACGGGGCTACTTGACGCACGCCTCATCGCCGGCTCTCCGGCTGTGTTTAACTCTCTTCAGGACGCATTGGACGAATCCTTCTCAGCGGGAGAGTTCATCGTGGAAAAGATTAGGGAGCGCCAGGCGATGTTCGCCAAATACCACGACACGCCGCTCGTGGTCGAACCCCACCTTAAGGAGGGGGCCGGTGGCCTACGTTGCTTCCACTGCGCTAACTGGCTACGGACGGCGGTCGGAGAGAGAGAGACCCGTCCGCCGCGCTCCTACGATGCCTTGTTGCGGCTTCGAAACCTCGTCCACGCCCTCGCCGGCAAGCAAGTCGACGCTCTCACGCGCCAACGGCAGCAGGCGGTTTGCGAAGTCCTCGGCACAAATCCTTTCGAACTGATGTCTAAGTTTGCGGGGCATGCTCTTCACGTTCACGGCCACTATCGCCGAGCCGTTGAGAAGCTTCACGAAGCTCGCTTTAGGTTAAGCCGAGGCTGTCTCGCGATGCGGGGAGAGGCTAGGATTCTTGCAGATGCGGAGCCGGGCGAGGCCGCTGTGGGAATCGGGATCGCCACCCAGCTCGGAATGCATGTTCCCGACCTCTCGCCGGGGATTACCGCACAGGCCAGCGGCCCGTCCGCCGCGTTCGCGCTCTCGCGTGGAGAAGCCACCGTTCGTAACATCGACCGCTGTGGACTTCTTGACCAGCTACTTCCCGAACTGACCGCCTGTCGAACCCTGATCCCAAACGACACCATCCACGCGTACACGGTCTTTGAGCACACGCTCAGGGTCATTCGCGAAATCGAGAACCTTGATCCGGAAGGATTCCTCGGTCAGATCCGCGACTCGTTGCACAGCCTTGACGCGCTTTACCTCGCGGCGTTGCTCCACGATGTCGGAAAGCTCCTCTCCGAGCCCGAGCATGCCCATATTGGCGCCCATATCGCGAGAAACGTCGGCGAGCGCTGGGGCTTGAGCCGCCGGATGACCGAGGCGGTTTCGTGGCTCGTGGAGCACCACTTGGAGACAAGCCATGTCATCCGGTACCGCGACCTTTCGGAGCCCGCAACCATCGCCGACTTCGCCAGGCTGGTCGGCGAACAGGACCGACTCAATATGCTCGTTCTCCTGAGTTACGCCGATGTGACGGCGGTGGCGGCCGGAGTCTGGACGCCAACCCAAGATGCTTGTCTAAGGGAGCTGCACGAACGAACTTCCACGCTACTGTCGGCGGGGTCTGAGCCGCCGCCACCGGCAGCCCAACGCGCGCGCCTAATGCGCGAGCTAAGCAGCGAGGCGTTCTCGCCGCAGGAGGTTCAGGCGTTCGTCTCCAGCCTTCCCGTGCATTATCTGAACAGCACCCCCTTCGACCTCGTTCGCATCCACATGGGAATGGTGGCGAAGGCGCGTTTCGGAAACGCGACGATCGATCTGGTTCATCGTTCTGAACTTGGGGCAACCGACTTTACGGTTTGCTGCCTCGACGAACCCGGGCTTCTGAGCAGGATTCTCGGAACCTTTTACGGAATGGACCTGCGGGTGCAAGGCATCCGGGCATGCACGACGGCAGGAATACCGGTCGCCCTCGACGTTTTCACGGTCAACTTCAACGGCCGCCCCGTACCCTCGGCCACGGCTGCGGAGACCTCCTCGATGCTGACAAAGGTGATCACGGGAGAGAAGAATATCGACGCCCTGGTCTCTGAACGGGGGAAGGACCCTGACCGGACTCAGCGAGTGCTGAGCTATAAGTACATCGAAGGTCTACCGGGAATCCTCGAGATTCGCGCTCCCCGCGGGCGGGGTCTTCCCTATCGGCTCTCTCGGTTCGTGTCGTCGCACGGCTGGAATATCCTGAGCGCGCGGCTCGGTCAGTGGGCCGATAACGCATCGGCCGCACTCTATTTGACTCGGTCGGACGGCTCGCTTCTGACGTCGGCCGACGTGGAGTTAGCGATGAACGAGCGAGAAGCAGTCTAAAATCGAGCATGCGTTACCAGGACCAGGTGGTCAAGCTGACTCAGAAAGCGCTCGACGATATCTGTCGGTCCGCATGCGCGATTCCATCCGACAAGCTCGAATGGGTGCCGATGGGAAAGGCGCGGTCCGTACTTAACCAAATGCAAGAGATTGCGACGTCGGGCACCTGGTTCTTGCCCCTTGTGGAGACGGGCATGATCCCGGTCTTCGATGAGGAGACAAAGGAAAACCACACGAGGTTTCGGCGAACTCTGACGAGCTTGGAGGCATGCATCGGCGAAGCTAAGCAATCAACCGGCCAGCTTTGCCAAGCCATCATGGCCTTCCCGGATAAGGACCTCGAAAGCGAAGTCGTCCTCCCATTTGGGGGCGGCAAGACGACGATGGCGGACGTCCTGCAGATGCACTGCTGGAACATGGTGTACCACCTGGGTCAGATCAACGAGATTCAGCTCATGCTGGGCGATACCCTGATGCACTAGCGTACCGGCCGGGGCCCTTCTGCGTCTCAGGCTGCCCTGACTTGGCCCACGAATTCGACTTCCGCCCTCTGGGCAACTTCGTTGTATGCGACCACGGACAGTTGCGGAAGGTACTTCTCCATGAGCCGCCTCAGCGGCAGTCGAAGCTGAGTGCCGCACAGGAGGACAGCGTTATATCCGTTGGCCATCGCATTGTCCATTTCGCTTTGGAGCTTGTCCACCAGCTGTTTTTGGGTGCCGGAGTCGAGCACCAGCTGCGACCCGTAGCTTGTCGTGTTGATCGATTCGATGAGCGTGCGCTCCAAAACGGGCTCGAGGGTGATGCAGTACAGCTTGTTCTCGGTATCGAGAAACTGCCGCGTAATGGTACGTGAGATTGCTGATCGCACGAGCTCGCCAAGCTGATCCGGATCCTTGACCCTCGCGCCGAAGTCCGCCATGGTCTCGAGGATCGTGACCATATCCCGGATGGGGATGCGCTCTCTTAGAAGATGCTGCAAGACCTTTTGGATGTCTCCAAGCTGCAGTACGCCAGGCACAAGCTCGTTGACAACCGCCTCATTCGCCGCTTTTGCGGTATCAATGAGGGTCTGGACGTCCTGGCGGCTTAGGAGCTCGGCCGAGTACAACTTGACGATCTCGGCGAGGTGTGTGCTCATCACCGCGCTCGGATCGATCACCGTATAGCCTGCGCGCTCTGCTTGCTCCCGCAGGTTTGGCTCGATCCACAGGGCGTCGAGATTGAAAACCGGGTCCCTCGTGGGTGTTCCCGGGATCGTGTGAAGAATCGCGCCGCTGTTTACGGCCAGGCATTGCCCGGGGATGCATGTGGCCCTCGCAACCTCCTCGCCTCTCACCTTGATGATGTATTCGGTCGATTGCAAGTGGATCGAATCCCGGATGCGCACGGTCGGCATCACATAGCCTAACTCGAGAGCGATCTGCCGGCGCGTCGCCGTGATGCGCTCGCTGAGGTCGCCGCCTACTCTTGGATCGGCAAGCTTGGTGAGGCCGTAGCCAATCTCGATCTCAATCTGATCGACGGCTAAAAAGGGAAGCACGGCCTCTGGCCCGGTCGGAGCCGGTTTTGCCTCTTGCTTCGGCTTCGCCTTCTCGGGCGGATTGAAGAGTTTGCTTGCATTCGGCGTTTTGACAAGAAAGCGATAGAGCCCAAAGCAAACGCCGGCCGCGCTTAAGAAGATCGTCGCCGGAAAACCAGGGACGACCGCCAGGCCGACGAGGGCGATCCCCGCGACGCCGATCGCTTTAGGCTGATCGAAAAGCTGAGACGCGACTTGGCCGCCCATGCTGCGCTCTTGACCGGCCCGGGTTACCATAAGGCCGCTCGCCACGCTGATGAGCAGAGCCGGCATTTGACTCACGAGGCCCTCGCCGACGCTTAACAGCGCGTACGTCTTCAGAATCGTTAAGGCATCGCCCTGTCCCTTCATGAAGCCGACTACAAACCCGCCGACGATGTTAACGGCAATGATCAGGATCGCCGCGATGGCATCGCCTTTTACGAATTTGG
Organism: uncultured Fimbriimonadaceae bacterium; assembly: GCA_964576205.1. Classification (GTDB taxonomy): domain Bacteria; phylum Armatimonadota; class Fimbriimonadia; order Fimbriimonadales; family Fimbriimonadaceae; genus JAEVZK01. Next base: position 65,130 of record CAZNUL010000012.1, read on the forward strand.
AAGCGCCGTCCATCGCGCCATAGAAATCGGCTTCCTGTTTGATCTGCTTTCGTCTCTGCTTTGCGCCTTCCTCGTCGATGAGCCCGGCGGCAAGGTCGGCGTCGATGGCCATTTGCTTGCCCGGGAGGGCGTCGAGTGTGAAACGAGCAACGACCTCGGAAACGCGTCCCGCGCCGTTCGTAATCACGACGAACTGCACGATGACCAGAATCAAAAAGGCTACGAAGCCGACGACGAAGTCGCCGCCCATCACCACGCTTCCGAAGGTTTGAATCACCGCGCCGGCCGCGCCGGTGCCGAGGATCAGTTTGGTTGCGGCAATGCTGAGGGCGAGCCGGAAGAGAGTCGCGATGAGAAGCAGTGAAGGGAACGAACTGAACTGAAGCGGATCGCTGATATTGACCGCTGTGAGGAGGATGATGACGGAAGAGGCAATCGCGATGACGAGCGCCGTGTCGAGCATCCAGTGCGGCAATGGCAGGATCAGCATTGCCACGATCGTGAGGAGGCCGAGGCCAACCAGCAGGTCGGTGTGCTTGAACAGCTTCTGGAGGGTGTTCATTGCGAGGACGGCGCAATCAGCCGGTATTGGACATATCGGCAGAATTACCGGGAAGTGAAGGGAGGCGACGGTAGGTCTTCCGCTTCCACCTCAACAAATGATCGCGTGGATGGAACATTCCCCCATTGCTTGGTCGCCAAAGTAGCTTGTGGATGAATGTGCGGACGAGCGGAGGGCTCTCGATCAGCCTCCCGCCTGGCTTGTAAGCGTCTTGCTGGAGCATGTCGACTTCGGATGTGACCAGGAAGAAGCGGAAATTCCTGTACTTGGGTTTATTTAGACGAACCTCTTGCTGGATTCTGCGCGAATATCGCATCCTAAGCGCTTGGTTGGCACTGTCTATGCAAAAATGGCCGTCGTGGCAAGTGTGCGCAGCAAATTCGTCTCGATTCTGCAGGAAGCTCTCGACACTCGAAAGGTCGTCTCGCTTTATCATCAGAGCCACGAGGCCGACCGCTTTGAGGTCGGCTATGTCGAGGCCGTCTCGCGCACCGATGTAACCCTCCTCTGCCTAACGCCACGCGGCGAAGAAGACGGACGCATGTCGGTTCGAATTGAGGACATTACCGCCTTGGAAGTCGATGATCCCTATTCGGAGAAGATTCAGACCCTTCATAGCTACCAGGGATCGATTTACAATCGCGAGGACGGATTGCGGACCACCGCAACTCATCCGAGCATCGAGGACCAACTCCAGCAGGCTCAGGATCGGAACGCGGTCGTCACCGTCGAGGATGTCAGTGGAACCCGTTTTACCGGCTTCATCGCCGAACAAACCGACGGCTACCTCGAAATGAAGCTCCTGAATCAGTACGGAGCCCCCGATGGAAGGGCGTTCCTCGCTCGGCACATGCTCGGAAAGGTCGATATTGGCCGCCGGGAAGAGCAGTCGCGAGCCTTTCTCTTCAAGATCAACCACGAGCTCAAGCGGTTGCTCGAGCCGTGAGCAGCCCATCGGCATCTGGCTTTCGCTGATTTGTCCTTGCCTGTTTACACCCTCAACCGGATCGTGATGATCTCGAAGGGCTTGTAGTCGAATCGAACGAGACCATCGGAGATCTCCATCTCGGCGACCGGGTTCTCCTCGAGGTCGCAAAGATACGCCGCCTTCGGCTCGCGCAGGCAGGAGAGTTCGGCGGTGCCCCTGCTGTTGTGACATTCGTAAAGACGCACGATCAGATCGTCGCCTGCCTCTGACTTCTTAACCGTCTCGATCACGATGTTGCGGTCGTCGCAGTGCGTGAACGGAGGCAAGGAGCCGCTGATTCCGGCCGCTGAATCCAGGAATGCGTAGCGCACCGGCGCGTTGAGCGAATAAGCCGCCTGCACCACGCCGGCATAGTTGTACGGCCCGTAATGCGGCATCAGCACGTAGGTGAACCGATGGACGCCCATGTCGGCCAATGGATCGGGCGCCTTCGGGGCCTTCAGGAGCGACAAGCGCATGACATTGCCTTTGATGTCATGACCGTACTTACAATTGTTGAGCAGAGCCACGCCCTGATCGCCTTCGCTAAGGTCGATCCACTTTTGCGCGCACACCTCGAACTTAGCCATGTCCCAACTCGTGTTCATGTGGGTCGGGCGCTCCACGTTCCCGAACTGGATCTCACACGTGGCTCTGGGGGAGTTCACGTTGACCGGGAACGCGACTTTCAGCATTTTGTCTTCCTCGCGCCAGTCGACCTCCGTATCGAACCGGATTCCTGCGGTCGGCCCCAGAGAGATCCGCTGCCGGATCGAACTGTCGCCATAGCGCTTGACGATCTCCACCGCAACTCGCACTGGGCCGCGCTCCACGACTTCGAAGCTCTCGCTTTTCACCAGGTCGACGGCGGTTTCCGAGGAATAGATGTCGACATCCCATGCCGACCAGAAGAGAGGTTTATCCTCGAGGATTTGGAACAGATTGGCAAGCTTGCCTTGCTCGATGAACTCGGTCCCATCTTCCAGACTGAGCACGGAGACAATGTTCCCATTGCCGTCGAATCGAACGCTCAGTTCCGCGCTTTCGATCTTACGCCCGCTCGCTTTGAGCCGCGGTTTGGACGCCGCCCCCGAATCTACGAAATCGCCGACCGCCACCGATTCGAGCGCGGCAAGCGGCGCCTGAAAGACGAGCTTTCTTTCTCCGAACGACTCCACAAGCTGGACCGGCAATGACTCATCCCCGCAAACCAGCGCCTGTGGCGCCGTATCCGAATCCCAAGCGATCTCGCCCTGTCCCGGCACGAGGCTGTTCTGGAATAGGGCGACCGGCTTTGACATCGCCGCCGTGTCGAGCTTTGCCCCAATGCTCGTCAGACATTGCTCGACGATCTTCGATCCTTCCTTCAATACCTTGTCGTATTCGAGCTTCGAGTCGACGTAGACCTCCCGCACGGAAGAGCCTGGAATGATATCGTGGAACTGATTTAAGAGAACCAGCTTCCACGCCTCTTCGAGCCTAGTGGCAGGATAGCTCTTGGGGAAGCCCTCGGTGAATGCGGCCAGATGTTCGGCGTCACGGAGAAGAAACTCGGACTCCCGGTTCCCTCTTTTGTTTGCCGCTTGGCTCGTGTAAGTGCCTCGGTGGAACTCTCCGTACAGCTCGCCGACCCAAGTCTGAAGGTCCTTCGAGCGGGACTTGGCCTCCCTAAAGAAGTCGATCGCTCGCTTGCCGGTATCGAGGTCGGGATAGTGGGGCGCCAGCTGCCCTCGCTTCAGCAGTTCGAGATGTCGCTCCGTCGGTCCGCCTCCTCCGTCGCCGAATCCAAAGAGATAGAGGGAATGGTCTGATCGGGCGTGGTCCTTGTGATTCTTGACCGAATACAAGATTTCCTTCGGCTCACAGCTTCCGCAGTACGTGTCGGCGGGCGGAAAGTGGGTCCAAATCTTGGTCCCGTCGATTCCCTGCCACCAAAAAGTGTGATGGGGAAACTTGTTGAACTGGTTCCACGAGATCTTCTGGGTCAAGAAGTATTTGATGTTGAGCTTGGTCAGGATTTGGGGAAGCGCCGCCGCATAACCGAACACGTCTGGGAGCCACATGTCCTCGGTCTCGTAACCGAGCTTCTCCCGGAAGTAGCGTTTCCCGTAGAGGAATTGCCGAACGAGCGATTCCCCTCCCGTCAGGTTGCAGTCGGCTTCGACCCACATCGATCCGACCGGCTCCCACTGCCCCTTTTGGATCGCCTTCTTGACCCGCTCGAAGAGAGCTGGATACTCCCTTTCCAGCCATTCGTATTGGCTGGCCTGAGAGTGGGCGAAGACGTAGTCCGGGTAATGCTCGATCAGATTGAGCTGAGTGGCCGTCGTGTGGGCCATTTTCTTCTTGGTGATCTCCAGAGGCCACAGCCAAGCAGTGTCGAGATGGGCATGGCCGACGGGAACGATCGTGTGATTTAACTCCCCGTTGAGGTCGCTGAGCATGTCCTTGACAAGCTTGCGGCAGCGGCCGATCGTATCCCGGGAATTCGCTCGGTAGGTATTGACGACCTCGTTGAGGGCACGGAGCAAGCATGCGTAGGAGGGGCCGTCTTTGTCCAACGTGTCGAGCAGATTGAGCGAGAACTCGATGTCGTAGTGCAGTTCCTTGAGTTCCCGGTCAACGACCACGACCTCGGCTTTCTCCACGGTTTCGACCAGTTGCTCGCGCGGCTCCTCCCGGATATGCACGGAAACCTGGGGATTGCCGGTGTAGGACTGAACGATCATCTCGATTCTTCCCGCCTTGCTCTCGCCGCACCGAAAGATCGATCCCTCGAGGAAGCCCATGTCCGTGTGCTTCCAATCGATTCCGCACCAGGGCGAATTGTCCCGCCAAACCGTTCTCTCGCCGCCAAGCTCGGCGACGACCGCGATCTCCTTACCCGCCATCGAATCCGGCACGACTCCGGTTAACCGAAACCAGAACGTGGTGTAGGCCGGTCCGTATCGATATCCTGGCTCGACCTTCCGCCACGGCCCCATCCCCGCCCCCGCCTGGTCCCGGCCCGGCTCTTCGTTT